>JAFZPH010000005.1 GCA_017550405.1 Bacteroidales bacterium | reverse complement strand
CTCCACCCCGACGTATACGGAGACCAATGCTGCGGGCTGCGACAGCGTGGTGACGCTGGACCTGACGATAAACTATCCCAGCATGGGGATGGAGGTGATTACCGCGTGCGACGAGTACACATGGCACGATGTCACCTACACCGCCAGTACTGATGATGTGACGTATACCGAGACAAACGCTGTAGGGTGCGACAGTATCGTGCTGCTGTATCTGACCATCAATTATGGGACATACAACAGCTACAACCAGGATGCCTGCGATGCCTATGAATGGAACGGGGTGACGTATACCGTGAGTGGGGATTACCAGTATAGCTACACCAACGGCGTGGGATGTCCGAGTGTGGACACCCTCCACCTCACGATAAGCAACCACGACGACACCTCGTACCATGTCACGGCATGCGACGAGTATCGCTGGAACGGCGAGATCTACACCACATCGGGAGTATACCTTTACGACCATAGTCAGCCGGGGTCATCCTGCACGAATGTGGATACCCTTTACCTGACAGTCAACTACAGCAGTACGGGAGTTGAGACGGTGGTGGCCTGCGATGAGTACACGTGGCATGAGAATACTTACACCTCCAGCATTGATTCCCCGACCTATACGTTTGAGAACGCTGCCGGTTGCGACAGCGTGGTGACACTGCACCTGACCATCAACCATAGCAACAGCGGCATGGAGTCGGTTGTTGCCTGCGAAGAATACACATGGTACGGCGAGACATACACCGAATCGGGTGCATATAACCATACCCTGCAGAACGTTGCCGGATGCGACAGCGTGGCGACATTGAACTTAACAGTCAACCGCACCACTACAGGAGTTGAGTCCGTCACGGCTTGCGACGAGTATACCTGGCACGGCAATACCTACACCTCCAGCACCACTGACCCGACGTATATCATGGAGAACGCTGCGGGTTGCGACAGCGTGGTGACGTTGCACCTGACCATCAACAACAGCAATACAGGTGTTGAGTCAGTTACTTCCTGCGACGAATACACCTGGCATGATATTACTTACACCTCTAGTACCTCCACTCCCACGTATACAGAGACGAACGCTGCGGGATGTGACAGCGTGGTAACGCTGCACCTGACCATCAACTACAGCAATACAGGTGTGGAGACAGTCACTGCCTGTGATGAATACACATGGCATGGTGTGAACTATACCGAGTCTGCAACTCCGACCTATACGGAGACGAATGCTGCCGGTTGTGACAGCGTGGTGACGCTGAACCTGACCATCAACCATAGCAACAGCGGCATGGAGTCGGTTGTTGCTTGCGACGAATACACATGGTATGGTGAGACCTATACCGAATCGGGAACACATAGCCATACCCTGCAGAACGTCGCCGGATGTGACAGCGTAGCGACATTGAACTTAACAGTCAACCGCACCACCACAGGAGTTGAGTTCATCACCGCTTGCGACGAGTATACCTGGCACGGCAATACCTACACTTCCAGCACCACCGACCCGACGTATATCATGGAGAACGCTGCAGGATGCGACAGCGTAGTGACGCTGAACCTGACCATCAACTACAGCAATACAGGCGTTGAGTTGGTTACTTCCTGCGATGAATATACCTGGCATGATATCACTTACATCTCTAGTACCTCCACTCCCACGTATACAGAGACGAACGCTGCTGGTTGCGATAGCGTGGTGACGTTGCACCTGACCATCAACAACAGCAATACAGGTGTTGAGACTGTCACTGCCTGCGATGAATACACATGGCATGGACTTTCGTATACAGCCAGTACAACCACCCCGACGTATACCGAGACCAATGCAGCAGGGTGCGACAGCGTTGTGACACTGAATCTCACCATCAACTACAGCAATACGGGTGTGGAGTCGGTAACTGCCTGTGATGAATATACCTGGCATGGACATTCGTACACGACCAGTACAAACACCCCGACGTATACAGAGACAAATGCAGCAGGATGCGACAGTGTGGTGACATTGAACCTGACCATAGCTTATAGCAATACAGGTGTAGAGACAGTCACCGCCTGCGACGAGTATACATGGCACGGCAATACCTACACCACCAGTACCACCGAGCCGACATATATCATGGAGAATGCTGCCGGTTGCGACAGTGTGGTGACGCTGAACCTCACCATCAATTACAGCAATACGGGCGTTGAAACGGTTACTGCCTGCAATGAATACACATGGCATGGCAACACGTACACTGAAAGTACCGCCACCCCGACATTCACAGAGGAGAATGTGCTGGGTTGCGACAGCGTGGTGACGCTGCACCTGACCATCAACAACAGCAATACAGGGGTGGAGACGGTTACTGCCTGCGATGGATACACTTGGCATGGTGTGACCTATACTGAATCGGCAACCCCGACTTATACCTTGGAGAACGCTGCAGGTTGTGACAGTGTGGTGACACTGCAGTTGACCATCAACCATAGCAACAGCGGCATGGAGTCGGTTGTTGCTTGCGACGAATACACATGGTATGGCGAAACCTATACCGAATCTGGAACACATAGCTACACCCTGCAGAACGTCGCCGGATGCGACAGTGTAGCGACATTGAACCTGACAGTCAACCGCACCACCACAGGAGTTGAGCCCATCACTGCATGCGACGAGTATACCTGGCATGGCAATACCTACACCTCCAGCACCACCGACCCGACATATGTCATGGAGAACGCTGCGGGTTGCGACAGTGTGGTGACGCTGAACCTGACCATCAACTACAGCAATACAGGCGTGGAATCGGTCACTGCCTGCGATGAATACACTTGGCATGGCAATACCTACACTGAAAGTACCTCCACCCCGACGTATACAGAGACCAATGCTGCAGGCTGCGACAGTGTGGTGACGCTCAATCTGACTGTCAACTACAGCAACACAGGTGTGGAGACAGTCACCGCCTGCGACGGTTATACGTGGCATGGACTTTCGTATACAGCCAGTACAATCACCCCGACGTATACCGAGACCAATGCAGCAGGCTGCGACAGCGTGGTGACGCTGAATCTCACCATTAATTACAGCAATACAGGCGTTGAGTCGATTACTGCTTGCGATGATTACACCTGGCATGATATTACTTACACCTCTAGTACCTCCACTCCCACGTATACAGAGACGAACGCTGCGGGTTGCGACAGCGTGGTGACACTGAACCTGACTATCGCCTACAGTAATACAGGTGTTGAGACGGTCACCGCCTGCGACGAGTATACCTGGCATGGCAATACCTACACTACCAGTACAACATCCCCGACATATATAATGGAGAATGCAGCGGGCTGTGACAGCGTTGTGACGCTGAACCTCACCATCAACTACAGCAATACGGGTGTTGAAACAGTTACTGCCTGCGATGAATACACTTGGCACAATATCACATACAATGCCAGTACGGTATCGCCGACATATACCGAGACAAATGCAGCAGGGTGTGACAGTGTAGTGACGTTGAATCTGACCATCAACTACGGTACATACGATAGCTATAACCAAGATGCCTGCGACTTGTATGTGTGGCACGGGACCACCTATACCTTGAGCGGTGATTACACCTATGGCTACATCAATGGCGACGGATGTCCGAGTATGGATACCCTCCACCTCTCCATAAGCAACCATGAAGACACATCGTATCATGTTGTGGCATGCGATGAGTTCCATTGGAACGGCAGTACATATACCACCTCGGGGATATACCTCTACGACCACAGTCAGCCCGGCTCGTCATGCACCAATGTGGATACCCTCTACCTGACGGTCAACTATAGTAACACAGGATTGGTTTCACAAACTGCCTGTAACGAATATACTTGGCATGGTAATACTTATACGGCCAGCACAACAGCCCCGACATATACCGAGACGAACGCTGCGGGTTGCGACAGCGTGGTGACGCTGAACCTGACGATTAACTACAGCAATACAGGTGTAGAGACTGTTACTGCCTGCGACGAATACACATGGCATGGACTTTCGTATACTGCCAGCACATCTACCCCTACGTATACTGAGACGAACGCCGCAGGGTGCGACAGTGTGGTTACGTTACACCTGACAGTGAACTACAGCAACACAGGTGTTGAGGCGGTCACCGCTTGTGACGAATATACATGGCACGGAAATACCTACACCGCCAGCACCTTCATCCCGACCTATTTAATGGAGAATGCTGCAGGCTGCGACAGTGTGGTGACGTTGAACCTCACGGTCAACTACAGCAATACAGGAGTGGAGACACAGACAGCCTGCGACGAATATACGTGGCATGGCAATACCTATACCTCCAGCACCTCCACCCCCACGTATACAATGGAGAACGCAGTAGGATGTGACAGCGTGGTGACGCTGCACCTCACAATCAACTACAGCAATACGGGCGTGGAGACGGTTACCGCCTGCGACGAGTACATCTGGCATGGATATACTTATTCCGCAAGTACGTCCATTCCGACGTATACTGAGGAGAACGCTGCCGGATGCGACAGCGTGGTGACACTGAATCTTACTATCAATCGCAGCAACACGGGTGTCGAGACTGTAACGGCCTGCGACGCTTACACGTGGCATGGGAGCACCTATACCACCAGTACGAATGCCCCGACATTTACAGAGGAGAACGCCGCTGGATGCGACAGTGTGGTGACGCTGAACCTCACGGTCAACTACAGCAATACGGGTATTGAAATGGTCACCGCCTGTGACGAGTATACTTGGCACGGAAATACATACACCGCCAGCACAACAGCCCCGACGTATACGATGGAAAATGCTGCTGGATGCGACAGCTTGGTGACGTTGAACCTCACGGTCAACTACAGCAACACGGGCATCGAGACGGTTACAGCTTGTGATGAATATACGTGGCATGGGAATACCTATACCGCCAGCAGTTCTATCCCGACCTATACGATGGAGAATGCCGCAGGATGCGACAGCGTGGTGACGTTGAACCTTACTGTCAACTACAGCAGTCAAGGGACCGAAACACAGACAGCCTGCAACGAATACACGTGGCACGGCACTACCTATACCGCTAGTACTTCCACTCCGACGTACACAGAGACGAACGCTGCCGGGTGCGACAGTATCGTGACGTTGAACTTGACGATTAATTATAGCCGTACGGGTGTGCAGACGATTACGGCATGTGATCGCTACACCTGGCATGGCCAGACCTATACTTCGAGTACTACTTTGCCCACTTACGAGACGTCGACAACAGAAGGCTGCGACAGCTTGGTGACCCTCCACCTTACTATTAATTATAGCAATACGGGTGTGGAAACCCAGACGGCCTGCGACGAATACACGTGGCATTACTATACATATACTTTCAGTACCAATAGTCCGACATATCGGGAGACGAATGCTGCCGGGTGCGACAGCGTGGTGACCCTGCATCTGACCATCAACTACAGCAATACCGGTGTGGAGGCGGTTACCGCCTGCGACGAATACACGTGGCACGGCAATACCTACACCTCCAGTACATCGGAGCCGACCTATACGATGGAGAACGCTGCCGGATGCGACAGCGTGGTTACGTTGAATCTGACGGTCAATCATAGTAACACAGGATTGGAGACTGTCACGGCCTGCGATGAGTACTTGTGGCATGGCAACAGATACACTGCCAGTACGTCGACACCTACGTATACTACACAGAATGATGCCGGATGCGACAGTGTGGTGACCCTTCACCTGACGGTGAACCACAGTAGCGCCAGCGTCGATAATCAGACGGCCTGTGACGAATACACATGGCACGGTGTGACCTATACAGCTTCCACGACTACTCCCACCCACACGGAGCCGAATGCCGAAGGGTGCGACAGCGTGGTGACGTTGCACCTGACCATCAACCACAGCAATACGGGTGTGGATATGCAGACCGCCTGCAATTCATACACATGGCATGGGGTTACGTACACCTCCACAACTTCTGCTCCCACCTATCTTGAGGAGAACGCTGCAGGATGCGACAGTCTGGTGAACCTGGTGCTGGTGGTCTATACCGGTACCCACGATGTGTTCTATCAGGATGCCTGCGAGAACTATACCTGGCATGGTACAACCTACACGGCAAGCGGTGTATATACGTATGAATACACGAATGCCCACGGGTGTAGCAGTGCCGACACGCTGCATTTGACAGTGAGTTCCCACGACGACACCTCGTATACCGTTACCTCCTGCGATGCTTATCGATGGAACGGTGTGACCTATTCCACTTCGGGAGTATACACCTACGACCACAGCCAGCCCGGGTCGTCTTGTACCAATGTGGATACCCTTTATCTTACCATCAACCACAGCAATGCCGGTGTGGAGACACAGACCGCCTGCGATGAATACACATGGCATGGACAAACGTATACCAGCAACACCTCTGCTCCCACCTTTATCGAGACCAACTCCGCTGGGTGCGACAGTGTGGTGACGCTGCACCTGACCGTAAACTATAGCAATACTGGTGTTGAAAACGTCACCGCCTGCGATGCATACACGTGGCACGGCAATACCTACACCTCCAGTACATCCACCCCGACCTATATATTTGAGAATTCTGCAGGATGCGACAGTGTGGTGACACTGAACCTGACCGTAAACTACAGCAATACGGGCATCGAGACACAGACCGTATGCGACCAATACACTTGGTACGGCAACACCTATACGGCCAGCACGACATCCCCGACCCACGTTCTGGAGAATGCTGCGGGATGCGACAGCGTGGTGACCCTCCACCTGACGGTAAACCACAGCAATACGGGTGTTGAAAGCCATACCGTGTGCGACAGGTATACGTGGCATGGAGTCTCCTATACGGCCAGTACCAACACGCCGACCTATACCGAGCAGAACGCCGACGGTTGCGACAGCGTGGTGACCCTCCACCTGACGGTAAACTACAGCAACTCCGGTGTGGAAGAACAGACAGCGTGCGACCAGTTTACTTGGCACGGTGTCACCTACACCAACAGCTCTTCCAATCACACTTATACCGAGCAGAATGCTGCCGGTTGCGACAGCGTGGTGACCCTCCACCTGACAATCAATCGCAGCAACGACAGCATTGTCACCGAGTCCGCCTGCAACGAGTTCACTTGGCATGATGTTACCTATTACAATAGCACCGATACCCCGACCTATACAACTCAGAATGCAGCTGGATGCGACAGCGTGGTGACCCTCCACCTGACGGTGAACCACAGCAACACAATCCGGTTCCGCGTGATTACCTGCGACGAATACACGTGGCACGGCGTGACCTATACCTCCAGCACCAATACACCCACGTACACAGAACATAATGCGGCGGGATGCGACAGTGTTGTATATCTGCACCTGACCATTAATCATAGTAATACAGGCGTCGATGCTCAGACCGCATGCGACGAGTATACCTGGCACGGCGTGACCTACACGGCCAGCACCAATACCCCGACCTATACCGAGCAGAATGTTGACGGGTGCGACAGCGTGGTGACCCTGCATCTGACCATCCACAACAGCAACACAGGCATTGAGGCCGTTACCGCCTGCGACGAGTACACCTGGCACGGAAACACCTACACCGCCAGCACGACAGCTCCGACCTATTTGCTCGAGAACATGTATGGCTGCGACAGCTTGGTGACGTTGTATCTTACGCTCAACCACGGCTCTCACAACAGCTTTTACCAAGATGCCTGCGAGTCGTACATCTGGCATGGTCAGTCCTATTCCAACAGCGGGGTTTACACATACGACTATCTCAATGTCGACGGCTGTCCCAGCACCGACACCCTGCATCTCGATGTAAGTATCCACGACGATACCTCGTATCATGTGGTGGCCTGTGATGCCTATCGTTGGAACGGACAGGAGTACACCTCGTCGGGTGTGTATACCTACGACCACAGCCAGCCCGGTACGCCCTGTACCAATGTGGATACCCTGTACCTCACCATCAACCACAGCAATACCGGCGACATCTTCCAGACGGTTTGCGACGAGTACACATGGCATGGCATCCATTACACCTCCAGCACATCCACGCCTACATACACCGAGCAGAACGCTGCCGGGTGCGACAGCGTGGTGACCCTCCACCTGACGGTGAACCGCAGCAACAGCAGTGTCGACCACCATACCGCCTGCAACAGCTACACCTGGCACGGCACTACCTATACCGCCTCCACCAATACTCCCACCTACACCACCCTCAACGCCGCCGGATGCGACAGCGTCGTGACCTTGAACCTCAACATCAACTACAGCAACACAGCTGTTGAGACAGTCTCGGCCTGCGACGGGTACACATGGCACGGAAACACCTATACCGCCAGCACCAACACCCCGACCTATACCACCCAGAATGCCGCCGGATGCGACAGCGTGGTCACCCTCCACCTAACCGTCAATTACAACAACACAGGCACCGAGACCCATACCGTTTGCGACAGTTACACCTGGCATGGTGTCACCTACACCTCGTCCACCAGCATGCCCACCTATACCGAGCAGAACGCTGCTGGATGCGACAGTGTGGTGACCCTCCACCTCACTGTCAACCATAGCGACTACATCATCGAGACCGTAACCGCCTGCGACCAGTACACCTGGCACAACGCCACCTACTCCTCGTCCACTTCCACCCCGACATATCAGTCGTTCAATGCTGCCGGGTGCGACAGTGTGGTGACCCTCCACCTCACCGTCAACCACTCGCAATTCGTCACCGAGAATATCAACGCCTGCGACAGCTACACCTGGCATGGCGTCACCTACACCTCCAGCACCAATACCCCGATATTCGTAGGCCAGACAGCTGAAGGGTGCGACAGCTCTGTGAACCTCATCCTGACGGTGAACAGGAGCACCCACAACAGCTACCACCAGGCCGCCTGCGAGAGCTTCACCTGGCACGACTCCACCTATGTCGCCGACGGTGTCTACACCTACCAATACAACAATGCTGCCGGATGTCCCAGCACCGACACCCTGCACCTCATCATCAACACCCAGCACGATACCTCCTTCCATGTTACCGCCTGCGACGGCTACAACTGGAACGGTAGCGTCTATACCAGCAGCGGGGTCTACACCTACGACCACGGCCTCTATTCCTCCTGCACCAATGTCGATACCCTCTTCCTGACTATATTGAACAGCAGCCTCTACACCGATGTTCAGACCGCCTGCGACAGCCTTATCTGGAACGGGCAGACCTATCGCTCCAGCACAACCTCGCCCATGGTCTTCCTCACAAATGCTGCCGGGTGCGACAGCGTCGTATCGCTCCACCTTAGCATCCGCCACAGCGATTTCAGCGTCGAGACGCACACCGTATGCGACAGCTTCATCTGGCACGGTGTCACCTACACCTCCAGCACCTCCGAACCTGCCTACTTCGCCCGCAACAGCCAGGGGTGCGACAGCGTCGTTTCGCTCCACCTCACCGTCAACCACAGCAACACCGGCACCGATAACCAGGTGGCCTGCGATGGATTCTACTGGATTGATGGAATAACCTATACCGACGATAACAACACAGCCCAATACACCATCCTCAACAGCCATGGGTGCGACAGTGTGGTGACCCTCAACCTCACTCTCAACCACAGCAGTACCGGTGTCGACATCCAGTCGGCTTGCGACAGCTACACATGGTACGGCAACACCTATACCGCCAGCACCTCCACGCCCGTCGTCTACCTCCTCAATACCCAGGGCTGCGACAGTATCGTCACGCTCCACCTCACCATGAACTACAGCAGCTACACCACCGATGTAGTCACCGCATGCGACAGCCTCGTGTGGATAGACAGCTCAATCTATTATTGGAGCGATACCACCGCAATGGTGGTCCTGTCCAACGCCGTGGGCTGCGACAGCGTCATCCGTCTACACCTCACCATCGACAGCGGCACCTACTCACGTATCGACCAACAAGCCTGCGACAGCTATCTGTGGAACGGGCAACTGTTCACCGCCTCGGGGGTCTACACCCACTCCTACAGCAATGCAGCGGGATGCAACAGTGTCGACACCCTCCACCTCGCCATCCATCCCTCCTACGAGACCACCGACGACATTACAGCCTGCGACGGCTATGAGTGGTTCGACTCGCTCTACACCCTTTCCACCACAGTACCCACCCATCTCGCCCACTCGGTATATGGGTGCGACAGCCTCGTCCATCTCCGCCTCACCATCCACTACAGCGTCCTCGACACCGTCGAGGCCACGGCCGAGAACAGCTACACCTGGAACGGCCAGACCTACACCCAAAGTGGCGAGTACTACTTCTACGGCCAAACGGCCGAAGGCTGCGACAGCACCGTTCTGCTTATTCTCACCATCCGGGGCGACATTGCCGTTCCCGAGGTTGACACAGTGGTTGCCGTCAAAGTCTATCCCAATCCCACCCAAGGGACTGTCAGCATCGACTGCGATTATGATGTCCACCAGGTGGAGGTCTACGACTACCTTGGCCGCAAGGTGGCCACCTTTGCCTACACCAAGCGGTTCGACATCACCCACCTCCCCGCTGGCGCCTACACCCTCCGCCTCACCCTGACCCGTGGCCATGCCGTCTGCCGTGTCATCAAACGTTGAGAATACAATAGTTCGTTAAAATCGTTGATGAGTTAATAAGGCTTGCATCATATCAACATATCAACATAAAACATATCAACACAAAACATATCAACATAAAACATATCAACATAAAACATATCAACATATCAACATAAAACATATCAACATATCAACATAAAACATATCAACATCTAACACATTCAATTTTTAATGCAAATGAAATTCATAGAGACCAACAACATTAAAGGCGACTTATTCGGAGGCATCACCGCCGGTATCGTCGCATTACCTCTCGCCCTGGCCTTTGGCATACAGGCCTTCGGAGGCGTCAACGACCCCTCGGCAGCCTCAATGGGCGCCCTCGCAGGCATTGTCGGAGCCACCATGCTAGGTTTCTTTGCCGCCCTCTTTGGCGGCACCCACAGCCAAATCAGCGGCCCCACTGGCCCCATGACCGTCGTCACCGCCACCCTCATCGGCGGCATCTGGGCCTCCTCAGGTGGCAGCATGGCCGATGTGCTCATCAGCATGTCCCTTGCCGGACTCTTCTGCGGCCTGTTCCAGATCCTTTTCGGTGTCATCAAGCTGGGCAAATACATCCGCTATATACCTTATCCCGTCCTCTCCGGCTTCATGAGCGGTATCGGTGTCATTATCATCCTTCAGCAGCTCTATCCTCTCGTGGGACTCAAAGGGTCCGGCACCATGGTCGACCTCCTCATGGGCATCCCCCACGCTGTCTCGCAGGGAATCTCCGTCACAGCCCTTTTGCTTGGACTCGGCACCATCGCCATCATCTACCTCTTCCCCTTGATCACCAAGAAAATCCCTGCCACCCTTGTGGCCCTCATCGTCATGACCGTCGTCTCCCTCTTCTGTCACCTCGACGCCAAATACATCATCGGAGAGATTCCCTCCGGGCTCCCCATGCCCTTCTTCGCCAAAGCGGGGCTCGACTTGGCCTCCGTCGACTGGCTTGCCGTCCTTAAAGCTGCCGTCATACCCGGTCTCACCCTCGCAGGTCTCGGCTCCATCGACACCCTCCTCACCTCCGTCGTGGCCGACAACATCACCAAGACCAAACACAACAGCAACAAAGAACTCATCGGACAAGGCATTGGCAACGCCGTCGCCGGACTCTTCTGCGGACTCCCCGGAGCCGGTGCCACCATGCGCACCGTCGTCAACGTCAAGAGCGGTGGACGCACCCAGCTCAGCGGCATGATACATGCGCTCCTTCTTCTGGCCGTCCTCCTCGGTCTGGGCAGCCTCGTCAAATACGTACCCCTCTCCGTGCTCGCCGGCATCCTCATCACCGTCGGCTGGGGCATCATCGACTTCAAAGGATTCAAAGACCTGCTGCGCATTCCCAAGGCCGACGCCGTCGTGCTCGTCGTCGTCTTCCTCGTCACTGTATTCGTCGACCTCCTCACCGCTGTGGGCATCGGCATGGTCATTGCCTGCGTCCTCTTCATGAAACGGGCCAGCGACCTCGTCGAAGGCGGCTATAGTTCCTCCGCCATGACCTCCGCCGACGTGCGCAAAGGTCTGCCAGACCCCGGCCTGCCCAACTTCGACAAGTCTGTTCCCTGGGGCGATGAAGGCGGCATCACAGACGAGATGCGCCGACACATCTACATCCAGCGCCTCAACGGCCCCATCTTCTTTGGTACCATCAACAAATTCAAAGAAGTGATGGAAGATGTGCCCAACGATGCCAAAGTCGTCATCATCCGCATGAAACTTGTCAGCTTCATGGACCAGTCAGGACTCTACGCCATGGAGACCGCCATCAAAGACCTCCAGGCACGCGGCATCACCGTCCTCATGACCATCATCCAGCCGCAGCCCATGTACATGCTCCGCACCCTCAATGTCATCCCCTCCGTCGTCCCCGAAGAGCACACCTTCAAAACCTTCGAGGAATGCACAGAGTTCCTGTCAAAAATGGGAATTGAGAGTTAAGAATAATTGCCTGAATGCTTGATTGTGTTATTGCTTGAGTGGCTGGCGCAGTCAAATTACTCAAACAATCAAGCACTCAAACAATCAAGCACTCAAACAATCAAGCACTCACACAATCAAGCACTCAAACAATCAAGCACTCACACATCAACGTATAAACATATCAACGTATAAACATATCAACAAATTATAATTTCATATTTATGGGAAGAGCGTTTGAATATCGCAAAGCACGCAAGTTGAAACGGTGGGGACACATGGCCCGCACCTTCACCAAAATCGGAAAAGAAATCGAACTCGCCGTACTTGCCGGCGGCCCCGACCCCTCCAGCAACCTCCGCCTCCGCCTGCTCATGGCCACCGCCAAGAGCGAGAGCATGCCTAAAGAGAACGTCGAACGCGCCATCAAGCGCGCCACCGAGAAGGACAAATCCGCCTACAAAGAGGTCGTCTACGACGGCAAAGGACCCCACGGCACCGCCTTCGTTGTCGAAACAGCCACCGATAACCCCACACGCACCGTCGCCAACATCCGCGCCGCCTTCGTCCGCGGCAAAGGCGAGCTCGGCACCATGGGCATGAACGACTTCCTCTTCGAGCGCAAATGCTCCTTCGTCGTCGCCTACAAAGAAGGCATCGACATGGACGAACTCGAACTCGAGCTCATCGACTACGACATCGACGAGGTCTTCCGCGACGAAGACGAAATCATGATTTATGCCGACTTCAAAAACTACGGCCCCATCTCCAAATACCTCGAAGACCACGGCTTCGAAATCAAGTCCTTCAAATTCGAGCGTATCCCCCTCTCCATGCGCGAACTCTCGCCCGAGGAGCAGGAAGACGTCAACGGCCTCATCGAACGCCTCGAGAATGACGACGACGTGGTCAACGTCTTCCACAACATGGCGTAAGGCGAGCTCCCGAGAGCTTGCTCTCGAGGACGAGCCGCAGCCATGACAGCCCACAGGCTAATATGGCTTAAATGAGAATTGAGAGTTAAGAATGTGTTAACGTGTTATCGTGTTATTGCGTTAGTCGATTTACGAAATAACGAATTAACAAAATAACGAATTCAAAACAATTCTCAATTCTCAATTCAAATTACTTGTGATTCGAGAGATACGTGGAGAAATATAGGCTAATTCGTTAATTCGGGAATTCGTCAATTCGTTAGTCGATTTACACATTAACGAATTAACAAATCGGTCAATAGGAAACCGAAAACGGAGTGACTGCCGAATCGCGCAATGCATGGGGAATTGCCCTGCCCCGGAGGGGCTTTCGTTTAATAGCATATCACGTTGTTATACAGATATATTCTCCGGAGGAGATTTCGAATAGGTATATTCCAATGTCCGATTTGGGATTAACGAATTAGCACATTCACGAATTAACGAATTCAGAGAGTTTTTCTCCCAGAGGCCGTTCAATCTTGTATCGTTGCAGCATCCTTCTCCTATCGTTATCCGTCATGCATACGGAAAAGGATCCTACAAGGAGGCTGCAACTATCCTGTATTGAAGGATGCTACTGCCTTGCAGCCCACCCCTCGAAAGAGTGAAGACGTATTGCCAGAGACAATGCATCGATAGTGCAACGGAGAAGTCAACGGCGGGGCGTTGACTTCTCCGCTGACGCTATCGAAGGGTTGCCACTGGCAACCCTTCTTCACGTTCATGAGGCTGATTTTTGGAAAAATGGGGGATGAATATGTCATTTTTGCAGCCCGCAGAGGGGGAGTTTGGAGAAAAAATGTTGATAGCAACTGACTGGTGCTTAATGTGTAGCAGAATATAGTTTAAAAAAATGCTGCAAAAAGTTTGCCATGTCGGAAAAAAGTTGTACTTTTGCACCCGATTTCGAAAGGGAAATCACCCGAAAGAAACAGGCCGCATTCGTCTAGTGGTCCAGGACAACTGCCTCTCACGCAGTAGATCACCAGTTCGACTCTGGTATGCGGTACCGAAGCGATAGAATCTTTGAATTCTGTCGCTTTTTCTTTTTCCCCGTTCTATTTTTGTCCGTAGTTTTTCAAAATGTTTATGCTATCTTTGCATTTTAATTCAAATACATTACGATATGCCTAATTTTTTTATTAGCAAGGAGGTAAGGTTTGCTTCCAATGCTGAACCGGTTTCGGCGACGGCTGCAGGCAGCCGTGCGGCGGCTTTTCCAGGAATCAGGGATGTGTCGCAGTTGGAGCTGTTGAAATTGGATGTGGACAATATGCCTTTCTTCATAAAATAAAAAAACAGAGTCCAGAACTCTGTTTTTGTTGGCGGAGAGGCAGGGATTCGAACCCTGGGACCAGCAAGCTGGTCAACGGTTTTCGAGACCGCCCCGTTCGACCACTCCGGCACCTCTCCGTTTGATTGTCAGTGCGATACATGTGTGTCGCCCCGTTGAATGGTGATGCAAAGGTACGACTTTTTTTTGATTTACCAAAAAAAGTTGTACCTTTGCAGTTGGATTGGTGTTGGGGATATGTGCGTTTTGTATTGGATATTAACTATTTGTACTATTATGAAAAAGTATTTTTCTGTTGCAGCTTTTATGTTATGGGCTTTTGGCACGATGGGTGTTGCCAGGGCTCAGATTACAGACTCGATTGTGCCGTTGAGAGATGGCAATTTCGAAGTGTGGGTGGATTATCCGGGCGACACGGTGACGTTCATCGTCCCGATTCCGGTGATTGACCCTTATTCCCTTCCCGAGGGGTGGTATGCCCCAATGTTCAGGATTGACGATACGGTGGAGTACGGCGGGATGACGCTGCCGCTGAATGTGTCGTTGCCTGTGGCGAAGGTGTCGCGCGACTCGTTGCGCGCCCCGCAGGGGCAGTCGGGTCTGATTGCGGAGTCGTTTCTGCTGGGCGATGTACTCTCGCCTGTTGCCAGCCTGGTGGTGGGTCAGATGCTGGATTCGTCGCTGGCGACGGAGGTGATTCCTTCGATTGTGACGAACGCCGAGGTGGATTTGATGAAAATCCTGCCGCTGATGGAACGTGTGTCCGACGACCCGTCGGATTTGTCGTGGCTGATGGATTTGGTGGATTCGATTGACTTGAACGAGCTGATGAACGGCGGCGCTCCGTTGGACGGGTTTGAGCCGAAGCTGCTGCGCGGTATGTACAGGTATCTCGACGGCAACGGCTCGGGCGATGTCGATGACAATGCCACGCTGGTGATGCTGGGTACGTGCTACGACCCGGTGCTGAACAAGCGGATGCTGGTGGGCGCAGGGTCGAAGAATCTGTTCCAGCGTGTGGACACGGTGCATTACGACCGTTTTAATCTGGAATATTATACGCTGAACGAGTATTATCCGGAGCAGTATGCTTTCGCCAAGGCTGACACTGTGGTGGTGATAGCCATCTCGTCGGCCAACGAGAAGAGCCGTGCCCGCGGGTCGAAGCTGTATCTGGACAGCTTGGTGCTGCAGCAGCGCGACGAGTCGTGCGGCAGGATCACGGATGTGAGGCTCGACAACAGTTCGACGATTCACGCCGTGGTGAGATGGAACAGCACGGTGGTCCCCAGCAGGTGGATGGTGGAGTATGGCGAGGCTGGGTTCTACCGCGGTTACGGTTTCCGCTTTACGGTTACCGACAGTGTGGCGACGATGGTGAATCTGACGCCTAACACGACGTATGACTTTTATGTGAGGTCAGAGTGCGGCGATACGTCGACAAGCACTTGGGCCTATCTGCAGTTTACGACCGATTCGCTGACTCCCCATTCAGTGCAGGAGGTGCTGGCGGAGCAGGTGAAGCTGACGCCCAATCCGGCAAGGGGTCGTTGTGAGGTGGATTTCGGTGGGTTGAGCGTAAGCAGGGTATCGCTCTATTCGATTGCTGGCCAACTGCTGGTGCAGCGACAGGTGGAGGGCGGCAGCGTTACGCTCGAGCTTCCGGGCCGGGGTGTCTATGTTGTAGAGCTGTTGACACCGCAGGGTGCGGTGCATAGGCGGGTGGTGAACGATTGAGCCACCCAATAAAACAAGTGCAGCCTCTCTTCGAACGGGAGGCTGCACTTTCGTTTTGTGTGTATGGAGGGTACGCTGTACTATTGGCGGCGTTTGTCTCGTACGAGGAGGATGAGCATGATGGTTTCGAATGCGAGATAGGCGATGTAGCAGATGCAGAACGCCAGGATGAATGTGCGGGCTTGCGGGATATGGGTGAAGGCCCATGAGCACAGGAGGACGAGATGGAGGAAGAGGGAGCCGACGGTGAGCCCGAGGAAGTTTTTGACGAAGGTGCGCGGGTCTTTGTAGAAGCTCTTGACTACGGCGTAGTGCATCAGTCCGGTGACTGCTGCAAAATACAACGGGATGAAGGGCATGATGGTTTGGAAGACTCCCTGTGCAAACCAGAGGGTGCAAAAGGCGGCCAGCACCAACACTATGGTGAGGATGATGAGGGCGATGTAGTATCGTTTCATGGCGGCGGGTTGTTGTCGGCCCGTGGCGGGCGGTTAGTGGATGAAGTGGATGGTCTCCTTGGTAGTGAATTTCTCGCAGTAGTGGCAGCGGAGCATGAGGTTCTCCTTGTCGATGATGTCGAATTTGGTGGGGACGGCTTCGCAGTTGGTGATGCACTTGGGGTTGGCGCATTTGACGAAGTTCTCGACGTGGTCGGGAATCTCGGTGGCGAATTTCTCGATGACTTTGTAGTCCTGGATGGTGATGATGGTGACGAAGGGGGCTACGAGGGCCACTTTGCTCACTTCGTCTTTGGTGAAGTGTTTGTTTTTGATTTTGATGATGCCTTTGCGTCCGAGCTTGGAGCTTTGCAAGTAGTTGCCGATAAGCACCTCGTCTTTGTATTCTTCAAGGCCGAGGATGTGGATGACCCGATAGACGGACTCGGTGGGGATATGGTCGATGACGGTGCCGTTCTCGATGGCGGAGACGACGAGTTCTTTCTTTGTGTCCATGGTATTTGATTGTGCTAATGTGTTATTGAATGTGTTAGATGTTGATATGTTTTGTGTTGATATGTTGCGAGTCGTATAAACTTATCAACTTATAAACGATTCAACGATTTTAATGTATTAATCTTAATGTTATTTGGCGCCGAGGATGGCGGACATGAGTGCCTGACGGACATAGACACCGTTCTGTGCCTGACGGAAGTAGTAGGCGTAGGGTGTGCTGTCGACGTCGGTGGTGATTTCGTTGACGCGGGGCAGGGGATGGAGGACGCGCATGTTGGGTTTGCACCCTTCGAGCATAGAGGCGGTGAGGATGCAGCTGTCTTTGACGCGCTCGTATTCGAGGGGATCGGGGAACCGCTCGCGCTGCACGCGGGTCATGTAGATGATGTCGGCGGTGGGGATGACGCTCTGGATGTCGGTGTACTGGTAGTATTTGAGGCCTGCGTCTTTGATGCTCATCTTGACGGAGGAGGGAAGCTTGAGCTCGGTAGGTGATACGAGGTGGAAGGTGGCGTTGAAGTTGCACATGGCCTGGACGAGCGAATGGACGGTGCGGCCGTATTTGAGGTCGCCGACGCAAGCGATGTTGAGGTTCTCGAGGGTGCCCTGTGTCTTGCGGATGGAGTAGAGGTCGAGCATGCACTGGGTGGGGTGCTGGTTGGCACCGTCGCCGGCGTTGATGACAGGCACGGAGGCCACCTCGGAAGCATAGCGCGAGGAGCCTTCCTTGGGGTTGCGCATGACGATGAGGTCGGCATAGCTGGATACCATGACGATGGTGTCGTGGAGCGATTCACCTTTCTGTACGCTGGTGCCGCCGGGGTCGCTGAACCCGATGATGCGTGCACCAAGTTGGTTGGCTGCACTCTCGAAGCTGAGCCTTGTGCGCGTGGAGGGCTCGAAGAAGAGGGTGGCAATTACTTTGTCGCTGAGAATGCGCTGCTTGGGGTTCTTTTCGAATCCTTCGGCAATATCCAGCACCTCGATGTATTCTTCTTTGCTGAAGTCGGTGATGGAAATGAGGTTGCGTCCTTTTAGTGTGCTCATAACTTATTATGTGTTGATATGTTGATATGATGTTTTTTGTTGATATGTTGTTTCTTACCGTGTGCGGTTGAGTCCGTCGATGGCGGGCTGGAAGGTGTGGTCGATTTGGAGGGCTGACATGAAGTCGTCGCGGGCACGGCTTTTGTCGCCCATGAGTTCGTAGGCGCATCCGCGGTTGGTCCAGGCTTCGATGAAGTTGCTGTCGCATTGGATGGCGCGAGTGAGGTGCTCGATGGCTACAGGGTAGTCGCCGTAGGTGAAGAGCTGGATGTAGCCACGGTTGTGCCAGGCCTCTTTGTGGTTGGAGTTGATGTCGAGTATCTGTTTGTATATTTCTTCGGCTTGATCGGGTTTGTTGAGGTCTTGGTAGTACATGGCTAACCCGTAGAGGGCGTTGGTGTTTTTGGGATCGATGCGGGCGGCGGTGTTGAGGTATTCAACAGCCAGGGGGTCGTGGTGTGC
Organism: Bacteroidales bacterium; assembly: GCA_017550405.1. Lineage (GTDB taxonomy): Bacteria > Bacteroidota > Bacteroidia > Bacteroidales > P3 > Colimorpha. Next base: position 62,646 of record JAFZPH010000005.1, on the reverse strand, counting down.
GGCATAGATCATGCCCAGTTCTTCGAAAGCAGGCGAGTAGTCGGGGTGCATGTCGCATACTTTGCGCAGGAGGATGATGGCGTTGGAGGTGTCGCCTGTCTCCTTGTAGATGAAAGCTTTCATGAACAGGGCGGTGAGGTTCTGTGGGTCTTTGGCTGTGACCTTCCCGAGGTTGTCCATCGCACGGTCGTAGTCGCGGCTGTAGTAGGCTATCTCGCCGAGCTTGAGATAGGCTTCCTGGTTGTCAGGGTTGAGTTCGAGGGCTTGCTGGAGGCTTTTGTAGCTGTGCTCTACGTCACCGTTGGCGAAGTAGGCATCGCCCAGAAGCATGTGGTATTTGAACTCTTTGTTGTTGATGGAGGTGGCACGAGTGAGGTCGGCGATGGCTTCATTCACCCGGTTGAGCTCAAGGTATATCTTCGCGCGGTCGTAGTAGAGTTGGTCGTCTTTGGGGTGTTTGTGGATTTTGATGTCGAGGATTTTCAGTATTTCCTCGTTAGACATGTCCTGGGAGGGGGTGCTGCTGTTGCATCCAGCCAGTGCCATCAATAGCGGCACGAGTAGTGAGAGTATGGCAATTCGGTGTTTCATTGAGGTAGTAACGCAGAAGGGGCGTTTTTATTATAATATTTATGAAATTTTTCTTTTTGCTGAAGGTGTAGGGGTTGTGTTTGAATTATATGGAGTCGAGAAGTGCGTGGAGTCGGACGCGCGTGTCGTCGGGAGTCTGGGCACGGAGCACTTCGGAGGCTTGTTGTTCGGTGATGGGGAGGCTGCGTCGGAGGAGGCACCAGTATTCCTTGATTTTGCGCATGCGGCTTTCGTCGCGGATGGGCAGGAGGTCGATGGCTTCAACAAGGGCGAGGATGAAGCGGAGGGTGGCTTGGAGGTCGTCGGGTTGCCCGTGCTTGATGCGGAGGGGGAGGAGGGGGTCGTAGAGAATGCCGCGACCAATCATGCAGTCTTCAATCTGGGGGAAACGCTGCTGTATGCGGCGATAGTCGGCGGGGGTGCAGATGTCGCCGTTGTAGATGACTTTGTGGTGTAGGAGTGGCAGCACTTGTCCGAAGGTGTCGAGGTCGACTTGTCCAGAGTATTGCTGCCGCCCGGTGCGGGGATGGATGGTGACACTGCTGAGGGGATAGTCGTTGAGTATGGGGATGAGTCGGAAGATCTCGTCGGGGCTTTGCAGCCCGAGGCGCATTTTGATGCTGAGGGAGGGGATGAGCTGGGGGACGACGCTGTCGAGGATAGCCCGTACTTCGTCGGGGTAGGGGAGGATGCCGCTGCCGCGGTGTTTTGCCGTCACACGGCGCATGGGGCAGCCGATATTCCAGTTTATCTCGTTGTAGCCTATTTCGTGGAGACGGTTGGCGAGGCCGACAAATTCGTCGGGCTCTTTGCCCAGTATCTGGGGGATGACGGGGATGGAGTGGCGGTTGGCGTCGGGAAGGACATCATCAATTTTTTTCCATGCGTCGGCCAGGTTGCCGTGGGTGAGGGAGAGAAAAGGGGAGATGGAGTAGTCGAGTGCCCCGGGGAAGCATTGGTGGTATACTTTCCGGAACAGCAGTTCGGTCAGTCCTTGCATGGGGGCGAGTATCAGCATGACTCTTCGGCTTTCTTCTCTTCGGCCAGTTCTTTCCGTTTGTCGATGATGTAGGTCTTGAGTGTGCGGGAGAGTTTGTTCCCTATGGTGTAGGTCGGTTTGTAGAGGATGCTCTCTTCCTGCAGTTTCGGGGTGATGATGACGTGATTCTGGTCGATGAGGAGGATGAAGTTAAGGAGGATGCTGATGATGATGAGGCATTTCATCATGCCCACCACCGAGCCGAGGAGTTTGTTGAAGAATTCGGCTTTGACCATCTTGAAGAGACCTTCTACCACTTTGCCAAGGAAGTAGGCCAGCACCACAGCTCCGACAAAGGTGATGAAGAAGGCGGTGAGTATGGAGCCTTCGCCCTGTAGGTTGAGCGATTCGGCTACCCATGTAGAGAGATGCACTGCAGCCCAAATGCCAGCAAGGATGCCGAGGAGGGTGGCTATCTCAAAAATGATGCCGCGTTTCCAGCCTTTGTATATGAAATAGAAAAGGGGGATGGCGATGAGGATGTCTAAGAATGTCATATTGTTCAGTTTTTAAGGGTTGGTATCAGTGTTAAAAAACGAGAACGCCCCCGATAGGGAGACGTCCCGTCAAATACATCTTTTGAAATAAGTAAGCACAACGCTATATACGCAAAAGTGGAGATTTTGTTTCATCGGACTGCATTATTTTTTACAGGGTTATGCTTAGAAATCAATTTTTCAATGCCTTGTATGATGAAGTATACCACCGTCCCGATGCAGAGGCCGAGGGCTGCGCCGCATACGACGTCGCCGGGGTAGTGCTTACCCAGATAGGGGCGTGAGTAGCAGACGACGATGGCCCAGAGGAAAATAAGGAGGGTGAACAGCCAACTGCGGCGGTCCTTGTTGCGGAAACGCAGGCTGAGGAACATGGCCAGCGCGAAGACGTTGGCGGCATGCGATGAGACGAACCCATACAGCCCCCCGCACGAGGTGCGGAACATCCTCACCCCCTCGATGGTCTGGCATGGGCGCAGGCGGCAGAATACATCTTTGAAACAGAGAACGGAGATACGGTCGGCAAGGAGGAAGCACAGCCCGATACCTGCCAGCACGAGCCACCACCGGCGCGGTTCGCGTCGCAGGGTGGTGAGGCTGAAGGCAAGGAGGATGACCACGGCCCATGACCATCCCTGGCTGGAGACCCACAGCACCCAGTCGGTCGCTTCGCTGTGGTGGCGGTTGATCCACAGAAACAGGGAGGTGTCCAGTTGCTCGAGGTCAGACATCGGAGTTCAGTTTCTTGAAGAGGAGGTCTTTCAACTCGGGGATATGGTAGCCCGAAACTGCCGAGATGAAGATGGTGTCTATGTCCTTTGGGAGATGCTCCTGCAGTTGCTGCATCATGATTTCGTCGATGATGTCGCTCTTGGTGATGGCCAGTACACGTTGCTTGTCGAGCAGTTCGGGATTGTATTTCCTTAGCTCTTCCAGCAGTATGTTGTATTCGCGTGCTATGTCCAGTTGTTCGCAGCTGACCATGAAGAGCAGGATGGAGTTCCGTTCGATATGTCGGAGGAAACGGAGTCCAAGGCCTTTCCCCTCGCTGGCCCCTTCGATGATGCCGGGAATGTCGGCGATGCAGAACGACTGGCTGTCGTGGTACTTCACTATGCCGAGATTCGGCACCAGAGTGGTGAAGGGGTAGTCGGCTATCTCGGGTTTTGCGGCAGACACCACGCTGAGGAAGGTCGATTTCCCGGCATTGGGGAATCCCACAAGGCCTACGTCGGCCAGCACTTTTAGTTCGATGATTACCCATCGTTCCACCGCAGGTTCGCCGGGCTGGGCATATCGTGGAGTCTGGTTTGTGGGCGACTTGAAATGGTCGTTGCCGAGCCCGCCGCGTCCACCTTTGGCGATGATGATCTCCTGTCCGTCTTCGGTCACTTCGCCCAGCACTTCACCGGTCTCGGCATCGCGGCAGATGCATCCCAGCGGCACGTCGAGAATCTGGTCGGCACCAGTGCGGCCCGTACAGAGGTTCTCGCCGCCGTTCTGTCCGTTCTCGGCAAATACATGCTTGGTGTATTTCAAGTGCAGGAGTGTCCACCGCTGGCTGTTGCCGCGCAGGATGACGTGTCCTCCGCGTCCGCCGTCACCGCCGTCGGGACCAGCTTTGGCATTGTACTTCACACGAAGCAGGTGTGCTGAACCGGCACCGCCTTTGCCTGAGCGGATGAATATCTTGACATAGTCGACAAAGTTGGATGTCATGGGTGAATGGGTATATGTTTGGTTGCTATTTAAAGGGCTGTCCAGCCTGAGCCGGCAGCCCTTTGCTTTTTCCTAGTATTAGAGGGCGTCGATAGCGTTGGCGATGTCCTGCGAAATGCGCTGGATGTCGCCCAGACCGTTGATGTCTACTGCCTTGCCCTGCTTTTCGTAATAGGAGGCCACAGGGAGGGTCTTGTTTTCGTATTCCACCAGACGGTTTTTGATGGTCTCTTCGTTGTCGTCGCTGCGGCCGCTCACCTTGGCACGTTCCAGCATGCGGCGTATCAGTTCCTCGCGGGGAACGTCGAGACGCACCATACAAGTCAATGTACGGTCGTGTTTGGCCAGCAGACGGTCGAGGGTTTCGGCTTGTGCCACGGTACGGGGGAATCCGTCGAAGAGGATGCCTTTCGTATCGCGGGCGATGGCATTGTCTATCATCTCCACCACGATGTCGTCGCTCACCAGCTGACCGGCATCCATGATGCTTTTGATGCGGAGTCCCAGCGGGGTTTGGTCGGCAATCTCTTTGCGCAGAAGGTCGCCTGTGGAAATGTGGGTAAGCCCATATCTCTCAACGATAAAATCGCTCTGGGTGCCTTTGCCGGCACCGGGAGCGCCAAAAATGACAATATTCTTCATCATTCCGAGGTAAGTGTTTGTAGTTTCGAGAGGTGAATACATGAAAAGGATGGCGGAGTGTGACAACGTCCGCCATCCTTTCTGATTTCAGGTTTATTCAACAGATTCGATGGTGATGTTGAACACCAGGGGGCTGTAGGGCATGATGTCCTTGCCGGCGCCACGTCCGCCATAAGCCAGTTCGGAAGGCATGACAAGGGTGATGTCGCTGCCGACGGTCTGGCCCATGATACCTTCTTCCCAACCCTTAATCATAGGCTGGGCACCTACGGTGTAGCTCATGGGTTCGTACTTGCGGCCTTTGTCAACTTTGTTAGCCTCTTTTGCGTCAGCCTCGCGGCTGGTGTCGAACAGGGTGCCATCCAGCAGACGGCCGGTGTAGTTGACGGTCACTTTCTTACCGGCGGCAACCTTGGGGCCGTTGCCTTTCTTGTTCACGATGATGTACAGACCGCTCTTGGTGGGCTTCACGGTGATGTTGTTGTCGGCGATATACTTGGCCAGCGTGGCAGGCTCGTTTTCTTTGCGCTGGTTCATCTCCTCGATGAAGTTGGCCTGTTCCTGAGCCAGTTCGTCCTTGGTGACAAGGTCAATCAGTGCGATGTCATAGATAATGTACTGGCCGCTGCCTTTCTTGTACTGGGCAGGCATCTGGCTTTCCATCACAAAGTTGGCAATCGAGTCGGCGGGAATCTTGAATGCAGCTCTGTCGCCAACGTGCATCATCTGGAGACCTTCCACGATGTCGCCTTTGAACATGGGAGCCTCGGCCACCTGGAAGATGCGGTCGGGATTACCAGCGTTGGTGAACAGCGTGTCGCCATCCATCGTCAGAATCAGTTCACCCACCAGCACATCGCCGGGCTGAGGTTGGGCACCCTCGGTATTCTGAGTCTCGAAACGGTACAGAAGACCGCTCTCGGTTTGTTTGAAATTGTTAGAGTTACAAGCCGTCATAAGGGCGGTCATTGTCAGTGCCAAAGTGGCAAACAATAATGTTTTCTTCATTTTTTTGTGTGTTTATTATGTTGTTTTCTTTATTTCCTGAATGTCGTAGACGATTACTTCTCTCGAACTCACCCTGTCGCCGTCGCCTACCACCCCGTAGGCGCTGTTCGACGGTGCTATCATCCGTGCTGTGCTGCCGTAAGTGAGTTGCTGGAGCAGGTCGTCCAAAGCCACGGTGACATCCCTGCGGCCAACCGTCAGGGTGTCGGTCTGCTTGCGGTAGATGGGGCTGCCGTCCAGTCTCTCCAGCCGATAGGTAACGGTCACCTTATCTTCGGGTGCTATCAGGCTGCCATTGCCCATGGCGTTTACCATATAGCATGCACCGCATGGCAAAGTCGTCATCTCCCATCCGCGACGCTGTATATAGGACGCTATCTGTGTGGCTTCCGACTGTATCACCACCCTGTTGGCATTAATCATATTCTCCTTCACGGCAGCGGTTTTGTCCGTCTCCACCTCGATGGTGGGGATTCGGTCGCGGCAGGCAGCCATCAGCGTCATCAAGGCGGCCAATGTCGTTAAAAATATAATGTGATGTTGAATGGCTCTCCTCATCTCTCGGCTCCAATTATCAAAGGTTCAACATTCTTGATGCCCAGCAGCTGCTCCACGGCTTCGAGGGTCTTGTCCAGGGGCATGATGCAGGTGGCACCTGCAGCCTTGGTGTGGCCGCCGCCCCCTAGTTGCCGGGCTATCATGTTCACATCCACGTCATATTTTGCCCGCAGCGACACCTTGGTTCTTCCGGGTTCCTCGCGCAGCAGTGCGCCCACCTCCATCTCTTTCATCATCAAGGTGTAGTTCACCAGTCCCTCCATGTCTTCTCCTCCTACACCGAACCTTCGCTGGTCGTCCAGCGAAAAGACCATGATGGCCACATGCTGCAATGGGTATATCTTCAGCCGCTCATTCAGCGCAAAGCCGTAAAACTGCATCCTGTTTACCGAGAACGTGTTCACTATCTTGTTGTGAATCTCGGCAGGATGGATGTCGAACTTCACCAGCTTTGCAGCGGCTTCGAAACAGCTGGGTTGCTCGCAACTGAAGGCGAAACCGCCAGTATCGGTGTTCAGTCCGGCGTAGAGGCAAGTGGCTACCTCTCTATTCATAAAGCGTTCGTCCCACATGGCATACGACAACCAAAGCACCAGCTCGCAAGTGCTGGAGATGGCATAGTCGGAGAATATCAAGTCGAAATGCTCGTTGTCGGGAGAGTGGTGATGGTCTATCAGCACCTTGCGGCAACGTGCTTGGCTCAATTCCTCTGCAAGCATATCCGTTCTTGAAGCGGCGTTCAGGTCCAGACATATAATCATGTCTGCTTCTTTCAGCCTCTCCTGCCACACTGCGCGGTCCTTCTCGCCGCTCACGATGCGGTCGGCTCCGGGCAACCATGTAAAATTCTTGGGGCATCCGTTGGGCAGCACAGGCGTCACAACGCTCCTGCCACCCGTGGCACAATCCAGCATCAGGGTCATACCCAAAAGGCTTCCGCAAGCGTCTCCGTCGGCGTTCATGTGCGATACCAATAGCACATTTCGCGTCTCGGCAATCCATTGCCGAAACTTCGCTACATCTTGGATATCAAATCCTTTTGTGTACATCAGACCCTTTTTGCAATCATTATTCCAAATTGCAAAAATACTACTTTTCTATGAAATCCCGTAAGTTTTTTTCTCCATTCATGAAAAAAGTCGTACTTTTGCAAAAAATATATAATTGCATTAGCCTAATGAAAAAGACATTTATCCTTTTGGCAGTCGCATCACTATTGGTCGTCGGCTGCAAAGAAAAGAAGCAAGAAAGCGTCTCTCTGATCGGCAAACCCCAGGTTACTGTCGAGAATGGACGTTTCACTCCCGAGATTATGTGGAAACTCGGTAAAATGGGCGAATTTGCCGTAAGCCCCGACGGTTCGCGTGTGGTCTATGCCAACACTTATTACGACATTGAGCAGAACAAAGGCAACGCCGAGCTCTATCTCATCCCCGTCGAAGGCGACGGGCAGGCCGTACGCATCACCAACACTGTCGAGAACGAGTTCAACCCCGTGTGGCTAAACGACAAAACCCTCCTCTTTGCCCGTGGCAACACCATCGTTTCCATGAACGTTGATGCGAAGAAAGAAACCGTTCTCGCCACCATCGATGCAGGCCTCGAAGGGTTCAAGATTTCTCCCAAAGGCGACAAGATTCTCTACATAAGTGACATCCCCGTCAGTCGCCCCGACGATATCCAGAAACTCTACGCCGGTCTCGACAAGACTACCGGTCGTATCAACGAGGACCTCATGTACCGCCATTGGGACAGCTGGGTGGATGAGTATCCCCACATCTTCCTCGCCCCCCTCACCGACAAAGCTGTCGACCTTGGCAACGTGGTCGATGTCATCGGTTCCAAACCCTACGAGTGCCCCATGCGCCCCTGGGGCGGTGTCGAGCAGTTCAACTTCTCGCCCGACGGCAGCCGCATTGCCTACACTTGTCGTGCCAAGACCGGCAAGGACTATGCCCTCAGTACCAACAGCGACATTTTCGTCTACAACATTGCCGACGGCTCTACCGTCAACATCAGCGAAGGCATTATGGGCTATGACCAGAACCCCGTCTTCAGCCACGACGGCAAGCGTATTGCTTGGGAAAGCATGGAACACGATGGTTATGAGAGCGACAAGCTCCGCCTCATGGTCCTCGACTTTGCCACCAACGAGCGCACCGACTACACCGCCGACTTCGACTACGGTGTGAGTGGCATCTGCTGGAGCGACGACGACAGCCAGCTGGCTGCTGTTGTCATGTACCGCGGCATGAATGAGATTTTCGCCTTCGATGTCAACACCAAGGCCATCCGTCAGGTCACCAAAGCCTGCCACGACATCAATGGATTCTCCCTCCACGGCAACAACATCTTCGCCAACGAAGTCTCCATGCAGCACCCCTCCGAAATCTTCTGCTACACCCTCTCCGGCGAGAACCAGACAGGCAAGCAGCTCACCTCCATCAATACCGAGGTCCTCTCGCAAGTGCGCATGGGTCGCACCGAAGAATGCTGGATACCCACCTCCGACGGCAAGGAGATGCTCGTGTGGCTCATCTATCCTTATGATTATGACAGCACCCGCACCTATCCCGCCCTCCTCTTCTGCGAAGGCGGTCCCCAAAGCATGGTCAGCCAGTTCTGGAGCACCCGCTGGAACTTCGAGGTCATGAGTGGTGCAGGCTACTTCGTCATTGCCCCCAACCGTCGCGGATGCCCCGGCTTCGGTACAGCTTGGTGTGAGGAAATCAGCGGCGACTACGGCGGACTCTGCATGAAGGACTACATGACCGCCACCGACTACTTCGCAAAGAACGTGCCTCAGATCGACGCCGAGCGTATAGGTGCCTGCGGAGCCTCCTTCGGTGCCTACAGCATCTATTGGCTGGCAGGACACAACGAGAACCACCGTTTCAAAGCCTTCCTCGCCCACAACGGCATGTTCAACTTCGAGCAGCAGTGCCTCGAAACCGAGGAATACTGGTTCACCAACTGGGACCTTGGCGGCCCTTACTGGGAAAAGAACGCCAAGACTGCCCACTCCTATGCTAATTCTCCGCACCGCTTTGTCGACAAATGGAACACCCCGATATGCGTTGTCCACAGCGAGTTCGACTTCCGTATCGTAGCCTCCCAGGGCATGGCTGCCTACAACGCCGCCAAACTCCGCGGCCTCGATGCCCGCTACCTCTACTTCCCCGACGAGACCCATTGGGTGCTCCATCCCCAGAACAGCCTCCTCTGGCACCGTAACTTCATCGACTGGTTCGACAAATACCTCAAGAAATAACCCCGCGCCACAGTGGCAGATACCAAAAGCGGTGTCCCTTTCGGGCACCGCTTTTGGTATAGCCCCCTTTCAGCAGGGTGGTGCGGAAACAACCCCTCTTGAGAGGGGTTGGAACATGAGGAAGAAGGAACGTAACGCCTTTGTGGCTCCAGCAACAGGTGGAAGCCACCTTACTTGGATGTAGGTCTCACCCAAGTGAACGTGACCCCTTCCTCGGGTGTGGGCAGTTCGGTGCCGTTCTGCAATGCCGTCTGCACTGCAACTGTACAGGTGATTGTACAATGTTTGGAAATAGTGGAGAGCCCATAGCACATACCATCTTTATTCACTCCTCTGCTCATATCAAAGTGCGAAAGGTCAAGGCTTGTAAGGCTCTGACTCACAGAGAACATATTGTTCATATTCGTCACTTTCTCGGTGTTGAAATGGGAGAGGTCAAGGCTTGTAAGACTCTGACACATAACATATTGTTCATATCCGTCACTTTCTCGGTGTTGAAATGGGAAAAGTCAAGGCTTGTCAAGTTCTGACACACAGCAAACATACTGGCCATATGCGTCACATTCTCGGTGTTGAAGTTGGAGAGGTCGAGGCTTTTCAGGCTGTGACACACAGCAAACATAGAGCTCATATCCGCCACATTCTCTGTGTTGAAATGGGAGATGTCAAGGCTTGTCAGGGCGTAACACCCACAGAACATTCGTCTCATATTCGTCACTTTCTTGGTGTTGAAGTTGGAAAGGTCAAGCCTTTTCAGATAGTCGCAATACTCAAACATCCCACTCATGTTCGTCACTTTATCGGTGTAGAATCCTTTACCGAAGTCAATCTGTTCTAATGGAGGTATAACACGGGCGCGGCCAGGAGAATCGTGGTGGATACATTTAAACATCAAAGCGCAGTCGGGATTGGCATTTATCATGTCGGCACTAGTGGAGACTTTCCAAGTGGTACCCTCCAGGTTTCCATAGATAGGGACGGGAGAATCGGTTGTGGAAAGCCCTATGCCGGAACGAACTGAACTATTGTACTCAAATACCACTGCTGTGGCATTTCGGGGGATGAGGGCATTGAATGTTTGGCCATCCACCAATTCGGCAGCTATGTGGTTTTTCTGGCAGCCCGTGGCCAATAGCAGGGCGGCAATGACTGCTGCAAGATGATATTGTTTTTTCATGGTGTGTGTGTTGGCTTGTTAATATCTTGTTTTGTTTTTGCAAAACTACATAAATTATCTGACATAAACAGAAAACCATGAATAAAAACGGTACAACGCGAAGAATCATATATTTACTTTGGAGATATTTGTGGGGAATGGGAGGGGAAAAGCCAGCATAGCACTGACAAATCTTGTCTAAAGCATGTGCAGATTAATAAAAACCAACCAAATTCAGTTACGATGTAATAAAAAGAATATCAAGCGATGACTGCTCTACATATTGAGGTTGTAAAAATTAGTTGTCAAATGAAAAAAAAGTCGTATCTTTGCACCGGTAAACTGAATGTAAGTTCACAGTCATCATGCAGATTTATGGGTTCTGTCTGTCGGATGGCTGAAAAGTGAAAATTAATTAGAATCCACCTTAAAATAAAATAGATTAATTATGAAGCGACACACAAAAATCGCATCAATGCTGATGCTGGCGTTGGCAGTCTTCTTTGCTGCAGGCTGTAAGAAACCCGACAACCCGACCCCTGGTGGTGGAGGCGATACCCCCGAGGGACCGACCATCCCCACTGGAGCTGTTGACGGTCTGTTTACCATCAACGACCAAGGCGGTAAGGTGTATTTCTCGAAAGGCAACCTGCAGTATCAGGCCTCAACCAATACTTGGCGTTTTGCCGAACACCAATGGGATCATGTGGGAGGCAAGTATGGCTTAAATGACAATGTCCGGTATTGGGGAAATGTTCCAGAAAGTGACAACACCCTTGCCTCGGCAAACTATTCTGGGTGGCAAGACCTGTTTTCCTGGGGCGCCAGTGGCTGGAGCGGTGGCGTGCGTGCCTACCAGCCGTCTCTTATTGTCACGGATTTCGGAGCTGACGAGTATTATATTGTCGGGGGTGACCCCGGCAATGGTCTTGTAGGACAATATGCCAATGCGGACTGGGGTGTTTACAATGCCATCAGCAACGGCGGCAATAAGGCTGGAATGTGGCGTACGCTGACCAGCGATGAATGGGTGTATGTATTTGAAAAGAGAAGTGGTAGCCGATTCTGTAAGGCTCAAATTGAAGGCTCAAATGGTATGATTCTTTTGCCCGATGGCTGGGACAACAAGGTTTTCACCTTGAAAAACATTAATGGAAAGGGTGGCAATTGGACAGATAATACTATAGATGCATCCACATGGACGAATACACTTGAGCCGGCAGGGGTGGTGTTCTTGCCTACAACCGGGAGACGTACTATTGCCAATATGAATACTTATTGGGATATACATCTGGATTTGGATGAAAATTATGGGTTGTATTGGTCCACAACACCCAAGGTGCTTACTTACGAGTCGTACGTGGCGTATCAATACAACTTCCACAAGAGCAACGCTAACCTTGATAATGCACTCCGTAATCAAGGCTTGGGCGTGCGTTTGGTGCAAGATGCCCACTGATACTTCTTATTTCTACCAGGAGGAATCTATGTCATGCAAGCCGATTGTCGGATTGGATGACACGGGTGTTGACGTGTGTCTTTGTGGCTGTCACCATAGACACCTATTGGCGGGTGTCGCAACTTTTTTCTCAAAAAAACGCACCAATTAAAAAAATATTCGTATTTTTGCCTGTTGAATATTTGGTTAAAATTTAATGTAACAACAGTAAAATGAAACGTTTTCTGATAGCTCTACTCGCTTGTACTCTGATATTTGGATACGCCGATGTCCAGGCTCAGAGCAAAACGAAAAGCAGCACCAAAACTTCGAAATCCACCAAAGACAAGAAGTCAAAGAAGGATAAAAAGGGCAAAAAGGGCAAGGCCGCCGCAGCCGAAGTGCCCCTTGTCCAGTTGCCATACAACAGCAACGACTGCCTATTTGCCATCCCCCTGAGTGTGGACCATACCTTCGGTCCCACCACTGCCCCTCAGGGCGCAGGCCGTATCATGGAAGTAATGGCTGACAAGCGTCACCCCAATCTGCCCGAATTTGAGCATAACTCTGTGTGGTACAAATTCACAGTACCCTATAACGGCAAACTCGACATCGCCGTCACCCAGCAGAACGTGGCCGACGACTACGACATGGTTGTCTACAAGTACACCGACGCCTATTTCAGCAATCACATCCAGTGCAACAAAGTCCTTCCCGTGGCCGTCAACCTTTCTTCCGTGGACAGCTCTCTCTTAGCCAAACCCAAGAAAGCCAAGACCGATGCCGCCGACGAGCCCAAGATGGATGCCAAAGCCAAGGCCGAAGCCGCCCGACAGGCCCGTCTGGCCTTGGAAAAAGAGGCTGCCAAAGGCACCATCGGCATGTATCATGAGGCCACCGACATCATGCTCACCAAAGCCTCCACCAAACGCCACATCCGCTCCATCGACGTGCGCAAAGGCGAGGTATACTACATCATGCTCGACAACAACAACCCCAAAGGTTCCGGCCACAGCATCAAGGTCTCCATCTTTGTCGAAGCCTTCGAAGTGCCCGTCTCCTTCTACGACCCCAAAATCCGCAAGAATATCGATGTCAACCTCACCATCCTCGAGAAGAACACCAACAACCGCGTCATCGTCCACAACGAGAACTTCCGCGGCGGCCGTGTCAAATTCGTTCCCGGCTTCAACTACACGCTCTATGCCAAGCGCGACGGCTACTTCTCCATCTTCTTCGACTTCAACGCCGACCGATTCAAGGAGGATACGCTCCTGCGCATGAAACTCTATCGTGCCGAGCGTGGTACCGTGTACCCCATCTCCGACATCTATTTCGGCAATGAATACGAGCTACTGCCCGCCTCCGACTCCAACCTGATGAACTACGTCCAGATGTTCAAGAACCATCCCGATGTGGCCTTCACCATCAAAGGATGGGTGCAGACCTATGGCGTCGACCCCGAACACGACCAGCTCGTCTCGCTCGAGCGTGCCAAGGCAGTCAAGGAGTTCTTTGTCAAGAACGGTGTCCCCGAAGGCAACATCAAGACCTCCGGCATGACCCCCACCGACATCAAGCGTGCCGCCACCGCCGCCTTCGACACCAAGAAGAAGAACGACAACGAGTTTGTCAAAGTGCAGCTCATCATCACCGGCATCAATCCCAAGGAGAACCCCTGATGCCCTGAAACGAAACATAGTATATCTCATATTCAAGGCTCTCCAAAACGGGGAGCCTTGTTCTTTTCCTGTCATCACCTCCGGCCAACCCCCTTCCTAGGCACTAACGTCGTTCAATATAGTATCGTTCCAGCATCCTTATCCTATCGTTATCCGTCATGGCTATAGAAAACGAACCTATAACTATGCTCTGTCGAACCGATATTGAAGGACGCAAGTGCATCGAACTATTGTTCATGCGACTTGGCGCAACGCATCATGCCGCACTCAGCTTACTATCGGGTGGGGGTTATTGTCCCAAATCGGTCATTTGGAATATACCTATTCGAGATCTCCTACGGAGAATATGTCTGTATAGCAACGTGATATGCTATTAAACGAAAGCCCCTCCGGGGCAGGGCGATTCCCCATGCATTGTACGATTCGGCAGTTACTCCTTTTTCCGGTTTTCTATTGACCGATTGGGGTTTATGGCAGATTAGCATTGGTTTCGAGCTGATGGGCCGCCTGTCTGCGAAGAAGTGGCTCCGAGGGAGCGTAGAACCTTCTCCGTGGTTTTCCGCAACAGTGGATTACACCTTGTTGAAGAGATGGATGTAAGAACGCAGTTGGCAGGCGGTTGGATGCTCTTTTTGGCACCGACGAACAGGCCTGAAAGTACCCCGTGGATATATTTTTTTTAAGAAGTAATACTATGCAAACCGCTGGTGTATTTTGTGTTAAGAGATACTGATTTGTTAAAAAACGAAATGTGTGCAGTAATGATGTTTGATTATGGAAATAATTTCGTATCTTTGCATTTTCAATTAGCGAATATAAAAATCGATAGAGTATGACTAAATTTGTTTACACGTTTGGCGGCAAGACTGCCGAGGGTAAGGCCGACATGAAGAATCTGCTCGGCGGTAAAGGTGCCAACTTGGCAGAAATGTGCTTGCTGGGTCTTCCAGTTCCTGCTGGTTTAACTATCACCACAGAGTGCTGTACAGCTTATTATGATAACAATTGCCAGCTACCTGCCGGCCTCATGGACGAGGTGTGGAAAGGCATGGCCAACGTGGAGAAACTGATGGGCATGAAGTACGACGATGCTGAGAACCCCTTGTTGGTGAGCTGCCGCTCGGGTGCCAGAAGCTCCATGCCTGGCATGATGGACACGGTGCTGAATATCGGTCTTTCGTCCAAGACCATCCCCGGTATGTTGAAGAAAACCAACAATCCCCGCTTTGTATATGATTCCTACCGTCGTTTGATTATGATGTATGCCGATGTGGTGATGGAGAAGAGCGAGGGCATCGAGCCCGCCGACGGCAAGGGCATCCGCAAACAGCTGGACGACATGCTGGACGAGTACAAGGCTGAGCATAATTATAAGAGCGACACCGACCTCACTGCCGACGATTTGCAGAAACTGGCCGAGGCTTTCAAGCTGAAGGTGAAAGAGGTACTGGGCGTTGAGTTCCCCGACGATGCCAAGGCTCAGATGGAAGGCGGTATCAAGGCCGTGTTCAAGAGCTGGAACGGCAAAAAGGCCGTGAGCTACCGTAAGATTGAGGGTATTCCCGACGACTGGGGTACCGCAGTCAACGTGCAGGCCATGGTGTTCGGCAACATGGGCGACAACAGCGCCACCGGCGTTGCTTTCACCCGCAACCCCGCCACCGGCGACAACCAGTTCTACGGCGAGTGGCTGATTAACGCCCAGGGTGAGGACGTGGTGGCCGGTATCCGCACCCCCAATCCCTTGAACGACGACACCAAGAACGAGCAGAACAAGCACATGCACTCGATGCAGGAGTTGATGCCCGATACATATAAGGAATTGTGCGACATCCGTACTACTCTGGAGAAGAATTTCCACGACATGCTGGATATCGAGTTCACTATCCAGGACGGCAAGCTGTATATGCTGCAGTGCCGCGTCGGCAAACGTACCGGTGTGGCCGCATTGACCATGGCCATGGATATGCTGAAAGAGGGTTTGATCGACGAGAGCGAGGTGGTGATGCGCATCAGCCCCGCCCAGTTGGACGAGCTGCTGCACCCCATTCTGGACAGCACCGACGAGAAGAAGCACCCTGTCATCGCCAAGGGTCTGCCCGCCGGCCCCGGAGGCGCAGTGGGTGTGATTGCCCTCACCAGCGAGAAAGCCAAGGAATACCAGGCTGCCGGTATCAAGAATATCCTCGTCCGCGAGGAGACCAACCCCGAGGATGTCGAGGGCATGCGTGCCGCCGACGGTATCCTCACCGCCCGTGGCGGTATGACCTCTCACGCAGCCCTCGTGGCCCGTGGCTGGGGTAAATGCTGCATCGTGGGCTGCGATGCCGTGAAGATTGAGATGGAGCGTACTTCCGTCAGCGTCGACGAATACGGCAAGAAGAAAGTTAATGTCGAGGAGCACGGCACCGTGACCATCAACGGCAAGGTGTACCACGAGGGCGACCTGCTGAGCCTGAACGGTTCCAAAGGCTGGGTATATGACGAGGAGGTGAAGATGATCAACGCCACCGAGAACCCCCTGTTCCAGGAGCTGATGAAGATTGTCGACAAGTACCGCAAGATGGGTGTCCGTACCAACGCCGACAACCCCATCGATGCCCAGAAGGCTATCGAATTCGGTGCCGAAGGTATCGGTCTGTTCCGTATCGAGCACATGTTCTATGGCGAGAACAGCGAGGTTCCTTTGGAGAAGCTGCGCAACATGATTCTGGCCGACACGCTGGAAGCCCGCAAGGCTGCTTTGGCCGAACTGGAGCCTTATATCAAGGAGAGTGCAAAGGGTACGCTGAAGGTGATGGATGGCAAGCCCCTTACTTTCCGTCTGATGGATCCCCCATTGCACGAGTTTGTGCCTCAGACCGAGGAGAAACAGCGCGAGGTGGCAAAGCTTCGTGGTATTGAATTTGAAACTTTGCACGCCCGTATCGAGAGCATGCACGAGGTGAATCCGATGATGGGTCTGCGTGGTGTCCGCCTGGGTATCATCTATCCCGAGATTACCGAGACTCAGTTCCGTGCCCTGTTCAGCGCCACAGTTGAATTGATGAAGGAAGGCATGAACCCCATGCTTGAAATCATGGTTCCGCTAACCATCAACGCTGCCGAGTTGAAGCATCAGAAGGCTTTGGCCGACGGTGTGAAGAAAGAGGTTGAAGAGAAGTACGGCATTCAATTCAACTATAAGTTCGGTACCATGATTGAGATTCCGCGCGCCGCGCTGGTTGCCAATCAGATTGCCGAGGTGGCCGAGTTCTTCAGCTTTGGTACCAACGATTTGACGCAGATGACTTTCGGCTTCAGCCGCGACGACGTCAACGCCATCGTCAAGACCTATGTCGACGAGAAGATTATCCCCGCCGACCCGTTCAACAACTTCGACCGCGAGTGTGTCGGTGAGTTGGTGAAGATTGGTATTGAACGTGGCCGCAGCACACGTGCCAACCTGAAGTGCGGTGTGTGTGGTGAACACGGTGGAGACCCGACTGCCGCTGAGTTCTTCTATAAGAACGGCATGAACTATGTCAGCTGCAGCCCCTTCCGTGTACCCGTTGCACGTCTTGCCGCCGCCCAGGCTGCTATCAAAGAGGCTCGCGAGAAATAATAATAATGATAAATAAAAGTCCTATAGGGCATTCGCCCTATAGGATCTTATAAAAACAATTACCATGATTGACAAAATAAGACAAGATCTCGAGCGCCTTGGTATTACAGGCGTGAGTAAAATTCATTATAACCCCTCGTATGAGGATCTGTTTAAAATGGAGATGGATCCCAGTTTGACAGGATTCGATAAAGGCCAGTTGACAGAACTGGATGCCATCAATGTGATGACCGGCATCTATACCGGCCGCTCCCCCAAAGACAAGTACATTGTCATGGACAAGGAGTCGAAGAACACTGTCTGGTGGACAACTCCCGAGTACAAGAATGACAACCACCCGATGAGTGAAGAGGTGTGGGCACAGATGAAAGACCTTGCCAAGAAAGAGCTTTGCAACAAGGAACTCTATGTGGTGGATGCTTTCTGCGGCGCCAACAAGGACACCCGCATCGCTGTCCGCTTCATCATGGAGGTGGCTTGGCAGGCTCACTTTGTCAGCAATATGTTCATCAAGCCCACTGTTGAAGATTTGAAGGATTTCACCCCCAGTTTCACGGTCTATACCGCCAGCAAGGCCAAGGTGGAAAACTATAAGGAGTTGGGTCTGAACAGCGAGACATGTGTGGCATTCAACGTTACCACCCGCGAGCAGGTGATTCTCAACACTTGGTATGGTGGCGAGATGAAGAAGGGTATGTTCAGTATGATGAACTACTATCTTCCTCTGCAGGGCATTGCATCCATGCACTGTTCCGCCAACACCGATATGGATGGCAAGAATACCGCTATCTTCTTCGGACTGAGCGGCACGGGCAAAACAACCCTTTCCACCGACCCCAAACGCTTGCTGATTGGTGACGACGAGCACGGTTGGGATGATGAAGGCGTGTTCAATTTCGAGGGCGGCTGCTACGCCAAGGTGATCAACCTGGATAAGGACAGCGAGCCTGATATCTATAATGCTATCCGCCGCAATGCACTGCTGGAGAATGTGACCGTGGATGCCAATGGTAAGATTGATTTCGCCGACAAGAGCGTTACCGAGAATACCCGTGTGAGCTATCCTATTGACCACATTGAGAAGATTGTGCGTCCCATCTCCGCCGCTCCTGCTGCCAAGAACGTCATCTTCCTCAGTGCCGATGCTTTCGGTGTGCTGCCTCCTGTCAGCATCCTGACTCCGGAGCAGTGCAAATACTATTTCCTGAGTGGTTTCACAGCCAAGCTGGCCGGTACTGAGCGCGGCATCACCGAGCCTACTCCTACCTTCAGTGCTTGCTTTGGTCAGGCATTCCTAGAGTTGCATCCCACCAAGTATGCCGAGGAGCTGGTGAAACGTATGGAGAAGAGCGGTGCCAAGGCTTATCTGGTCAATACGGGCTGGAACGGCACGGGCAAGCGTATCTCCATTAAGGATACCCGTGGTATTATCGACGCTATCCTTGACGGTTCGATTGAAAAAGCTCCGACCAAGATGATTCCGTACTTTGACTTTGAGGTACCCACCAATCTGCCCGGTGTGGATCCCAAGATTCTCGATCCTCGCGACACCTACAGCAGCGCCGGCGAATGGGAAACCAAAGCCAAGGATCTTGCCTCTCGTTTCATCAAGAATTTCGAGAAGTTTACCTACAACGAAGCCGGCAAGGCACTTGTTTCCGCCGGCCCCAAACTCTAAAGA
Organism: Bacteroidales bacterium; assembly: GCA_017550405.1. Lineage (GTDB taxonomy): Bacteria > Bacteroidota > Bacteroidia > Bacteroidales > P3 > Colimorpha. The sequence goes on along the minus strand of JAFZPH010000005.1, from coordinate 43,760 downwards.
TTATCAATCGCGAATTGTGAATTGCGGTAAGGGTCTCTTCGGTTCCGTACCCGACAATTCACAATTCGCATATAACTTATTATTATCTGGTATGAAGAAGTATCTTGCTGTTATGCTGACGTTGGCCACACTATGTGGCACCCTTGCTGCTCAACCTAAAAGGATTACCCTCGAGGACATTTGGTCCAGAGCCACTTTCCGTCCAAGCGGTATATCGTCAATCCGTTCCATGCAAGACGGCGAGCATTACTGTGTGCTGACCCGTTCAGGAATAGAGAAGTATAACTACAAAACAGGGGAGAAGGTAGGTGTGGTTTGTGCATTCAACGACCCCATGCGAAAAAAAGTACGTCCCATTCCCCCCATTGAGTCGTATGAGTTTTCCGCCGATGAGCAGAAAATCCTGCTCAGTGCCGAGTTTGAGCCCATATACCGTCATAGTGGGGTGAGTACCTACTATATCTATAATGTTGCCGACGGCAATATGGAGTGCTTGACGCACGGGGGTAAACAGCGGCTCACCACTTTCTCGCCCGATGGCAAGATGGTCGCCTTCGTACGTGATAACAACCTCTATGTGATGGCTCTCAATTCATTGAAAGAGACAGCCGTCACCACCGATGGCAAGTTCAACGAGGTGATTAACGGCACTACTGACTGGGTATACGAAGAGGAGTTTGGTATCACCCAGGGGTTCTATTGGTCGCCCGATAGCAAGAAGATTGCCTTCTACCGTTTCGACGAGAGTCGTGTGAAACAGTACTCCATGCAGATGTGGGGAGAGCTATACCCTGAGAATTATACCTATAAGTACCCCAAGGCCGGCGAGGACAATTCGGTGGTGGATGTGTTGATTTATGACCTTGAGTCGCAGAAGACACTGAAACTCGATATTGGTAGCCAGAATGATCAGTATATGCCCCGTATCCAATGGACTCAGAATCCAAATACCTTGGCATTGATGCGCATGAACCGTCTTCAGGACAAGATGGAGTTGTTGTTGGCCGATGCCACGACAGGCGCTATCCGTCCGTTGTATGTTGAAGAGGATGAGGCTTATGTCGAGGTGCCTGAGACTTGGATGTTCCTCAAAGATGGCAAACATATGCTCATTACCAGCGAAAAGAACGGGTATAACCACATATATATGTACGACTTGAATGGCAAGCTGGTGAAACAGATTACCGACGGTATGTACGATGTGGTTTCGATTTGCTCGGTAAATGAGAAAGACGAGATGATTTATTACCTCTCCCACGAGTCGTCGCCCATCAATCGCGAACTCTACTGCATTGATTTTAAAGGAAAGAAGAAAAAGAAACTGAGTGACAAGCCTGGTTGGTACAGCGCCAGTTTCAGTGCATCGAGCAAGTATTACATCAGCACCTTTACCGATGCCAATACTCCACCTGTGTATACATTGCATACCAGCAACGGCAAACTGTTGAAGACCCTTCAGGATAATGCCGATCTCCAAGAGCGCATGAAAGAGTATGGTGTCGGACACAAGACCTTCGGCACGCTGACCACTTCGTTGGGTACCGAGCTGAACTATTATATTATTCTGCCTCCTGATTTTGATTCCACTAAGAGCTATCCGTTGTTCTTCTATGTGTATGGTGGACCGGGAAATCAGCAAGTGACAAATAGTTATGGCTACAATGACTATTATTGGTTCCACATGCTTGCACAGCATGGCTATGTGGTGGCATGTTTCGATGGACGTGGTACCGGTGGCCGTGGCGCCCATTTCAAGAAGATGACCTATAAGAATCTTGGCAGGATGGAATGTGAGGATGCTGTCGAGGCTGCACGCTGGTTTGGCAAGAAGAAGTGGATTGATGAATCCCGCATCGGTATTTTCGGCTGGAGCTTTGGCGGCTATCTTTCGACCTTGTCCATTCTGAAAGGTCACGATGTGTTCAAGAGTGCCATTGCTGTGGCTCCTGTCATCACTTGGCGCTATTACGACAATATCTACACCGAGCGATTCCTGCAGCGGCCGCAGGATAATCCTCGCGGATATGACGACAACTCACCGCTCAACTATGCCAATCTGTTGAGAGGTAATTACCTTTTGGTGCATGGAACAGGCGATGACAACGTCCATTTCCAGAATGCCGTAGACATGGTTACCGCGCTCGAGGCTGCTGGAAAACAATTTGAGTTTCGTATCTATCCCAACAAAAACCACAGCATTTACGGCGGCAACACACGCTTGAACCTGTATGAATTGATGACGGACTTTATTTATCGCAAATTGTAATCGACAATCTTCCGACGGAACAAAAAATATATTTAAAGAAAAACAATGAATTCAAGAAATATGAAAAGGATTTTGATATTATTGACTATTGTCACAGCCTTTGCTACCTCGACTCAAGCACAGTTCCTGAATTACGGAGTACGTGCAGGTGTTGGTTTTGCCACCCATGTGGATGATTTAGCAGACAATTCGCCCATACTGGCTGCCAACATTGGAGGTTTTGTCACCTATGGTTTCACTCAGTCGGCATCGTTGATGGCCGAGGTTTTCCGCCTGCAGTCGGGTATCAACATTGTCCGTCGCGGTTGTAATTACAAAGAGGTTCTTGAAAAGAACATGTCTATCCGTGAGGGTTCTTATGATGTTTGGTATGCCCAGATTCCCATCTTGGCATTTTTCCGATATGAGTTGCCTATCCGTATGCCGGGACATTTTGCCCTCCTCTCGGTGGGTCCTGCCGTCAATATTGGTTTGCTCGGGTCTTATAGCGACAGAAAGTTTACTCGTGGATTGCCGCAGAGCGACCAGAATTATAAGATGAAAGTGTCGGCTTTTGATGTGATGAATCGTCTGGACGTCGGCTTTCTCTTGGGAGTGGGCTATGAATATCAAGACCTTTCTGTCATGTTGCAGCTAGACTATGGATTCATGGCTGTCAACTCTGCCCCCGATGTGTTGAAGATCATTGAGAACAACAATTCTAATGCTACTGTTCCGCTTGGCAACAACTTTGCATTGTTGCTGACCGTCGGCTATCAAATCCCCTTCAGATAGTCCATTCCTGACACTGGGGCTACACCAGCAAGGGAGACAGGTTGTCATCTTGACATCAGTCTCCCTTTCTTTTTCTCTTTAGCTAACCCTGCCCTCATCCCTCTTGTTGCACGAAAGAAATAGGACGAAAAGAGGGATAGGAGAGAGTCTGATTGTCCCCCAAAGGACCCCCAAAATCTTTCCTCATTTTATCTTGTATAGGGGTGGATGCACTTGTGAAAAGCGCTGGAATGGAGTGTGATTGTTGAAAAATAGTGCAAAAAAACTATATATTATGTCAAAGTATCAGAAAAAAATCGTATATTTGCAGAATCTGCGAAATGTGGTATCATGAATGAAAGATGCTGCAATATAGCGTACAACAACTAATTAAGGTATATGACAGAAAAAAACGATAATGTAAAAACGGCAGTAAATGTGTCGAGCGAGTATGGGCGGCTTAATGCTGTTCTGTTGCATCGGCCAGGAATAGAGATTGAGCGAATGACCCCCGAAAATGCCAACGATGCGCTTTACAGCGATATTCTCAGCAAACATATTGTTGACAAGGAATATTCTTCTTTCTGCGGGGTATTTGAGAAATGGACAAAGGTGTATTACGTTGAGGAAATACTGGCCGACTTGATGGAGAACGACGATGTGCGTCAGGTGATTGTAACCAAGAGCTGTCAGTTGGACGGTTGTGCTCACCTCATCGACGAGTTGATGTGTCATCCTAGTGACCAATTAGCCAAAGAGTTGATAGAAGGCGTGCCTTTCCATGAAGATACCGACCCTCATTCTTTCAAGGATTCTCGTTTCACCCTTAAACCTCTTTACAATCTTTTCTTCACTCGCGACGCCTCTTCGTCGGTCTACAATGAAGTGCTGATTAATTCAATGTCTTTCAAAGTCCGCGAGCGCGAGACACTTATCTATAAGTCTATTTTCGAAGACTATTTCCGTGCCAATACTTTCTGTGCTCAGGATGAGAATCCCAGTGCACGGACAGAAGGCGGTGATGTTCAAATCGCCGGTCCCGACTTGATGTGCATCGGTTTGGGTATTCGTACCAATTATAAGGGTATCAAATATCTGGCTGATAAGTTTGCCCAAGAGCGCAAGCAATTCCGTATCCTTGTCCAGGAATTGCCCCACAAACCCGATTCGTTCATTCATCTCGACATGGTGCATACTTTCCTGGGCAGTCATCAGTGTATGGTTTATCAACCCATGCTTGATAAAGTCGGCCGTTTCACCGGCAAGTCCACCACGCTTATCGAGTTGGACAATGGAAAGATGAAGGTGTCAGAATGCGACAACATCCTCCAGGGTCTCAAACTTTGCGGTATGGATATGGAACCGGTCTTCTGTGGAGGCTACGATTCGTGGTATCAAGACCGAGAGCAGTGGCACAGCGGTGCTAACTTCTTCGCATTGGGCGATGGGAAGGTGATAGGCTATGAGCGTAATCTCAACACTATCGAAAGCCTGAACAATGCAGGCTTCAGTGTCTTGGATGCTGACGATGTGTGCAGTGGCAAGGTCAACATGAATGATTATGACAAGTTTGTGGTCACTGTCAAGGCAAGTGAGCTGCCCCGTGCAGGTGGTGGCGCCCGTTGTATGACAATGCCTATCAATCGCGATTGAATATTATAGTTAGAAAACAATCAGAATTACAAATTATTCTACCTTTAAAACTATGAAAAGATACCATCTGATGAACAACATCATAGGCTGGGTGATATGCATCATAGCCTGTGCTGTTTACATCCTCACTGCCGAAGCTACTGCATCGTGGTGGGATTGTGGCGAGTACATTGCCACCGCAAACAAACTTCAAGTGGGACACCCTCCGGGAGCACCTTCCTTCCAGTTGATAGGAAGAATGTTCTCCATGTTTTCCTCACCCGAGAATGTGGCACATGCTGTCAATGTGATGTCGGCTGTGTGCAGTGGCTTTACAATTCTGTTCCTGTTCTGGAGCATCACTTTGTTGGCCAAGCATCTGCTTCCCGACCCCAAGAACCCCGATTTGAAGGATGTTCGCACCTGGGCGGTATACGCTGCCGGTATTGTCGGTGCATTGGCTTATACGTTTAGCGACACCTTCTGGTTCTCAGCTGTGGAAGGCGAGGTATATGCCATGTCGTCATTCTTCACTTCCATTGTGTTCTGGGCTATCTTGAAGTGGGAGGAACAGGCTGACGATCCCCACTCATTGCGTTGGCTGGTATTGGTCTGCCTTTTGGTAGGCATCGCTATCGGTGTCCACCTGTTGAACCTCCTTACTGTTCCTGCCATTGTTTACGTGGTCTACTTCCGTAAATGGCCCAAGACAACTGTCAAGGGTTTCATCTGGAGTGGCGTTATCTCCGTGGTGTTGCTCGCCTTGATTCTGTGGGGCATCATCCCAGGCATAGTGAATGTCGACTCCGCTTTCGACGTCTTCTTTGTCAATACACTGCATCTGCCTTTCAACACGGGTACGATTGTATTCTTCCTGTTGCTCTCTGCTTTGGTTGTGTGGGGACTTTGGTATACCTCCGCCAAGAAGAAGAACAGACCCGTTATCAATTCCGCCATCTTGGGATTCTTGATGCTGGTTATTGGCTATTCGACATTCTTCCTTTTGGTGATTCGTGCCAATACAAACACACCCCTCAACGAGAACGCCCCCAAGGATGCCGTAGCCATGCGTGCATATCTGGGACGTGAGCAGTATGGCGACACACCGCTCTTCACCGGTCAGTACTACACCGCTGGCAAACCGATTGATGCCAAGGAGGGCTATACCAAATATGTGCGTGGAAAGGATGAGCAGGGTCGTGACCGTTACATCCCGGCCTCCCATCAGCAGAAATTCATCTACCGTCAGAATCATACCGGTGTGTTCCCCCGCATGTGGAGCGACGACAACTCCCGCCGCCATCCTCAGTTCTACGAGTACTGGGCAGGCAAATGCCGTGGTGACCATAAACCCACTGCAGCTCAGAATTTCAAATTCTTCCATGGCTACCAGATGGGCTTTATGTATTGGCGTTATTTCATGTGGAACTTCGCAGGCCGTCAGAACGACATCCAGGGTCACTATTTCAACGATAATGGCACCCGCGATTATGTCAACGGCAACTGGATCTGTGGCATCAAGGCTATCGACGAAGCCCGTTTAGGACCTCAGGATAATCTTCCCGACCACATGAAGAACAACAAAGCCCGCAACGTCTATTATCTCCTCCCGCTGTTGCTTGGCCTGTGTGGTCTGGTTTACCATATCATGCGCAACAAAAAGGATGCTTTCATTGTCTTCATCATGTTCTTCATGACGGGTATTGCCATCGGCATCTATTTGAACATGCCTCCCCGTCAGCCGCGCGAACGTGACTACGCTTTTGTGGGTTCATTCAGCTTCTTTGCCATCTGGATAGGTTTGGCAGTGATGGCCCTTGCCGATTGGATTACACGCCTGTTGAAGAAAGAACAGCTGTATAAGTTCGTTATGCCTGTGGTCTTCCTCCTCTGCTTGTTTGCAGCCCCCATCTTGATGGCTTCTGAGAACTGGGACGACCACGACCGTTCGGAGAAATACGCTGCCCGCGACTTTGCCAAGAACTATCTGGCATCCGTCGACAAGAATGGCGTACTGATTACCTTCGGCGATAACGACACCTTCCCGCTCTGGTACGCGCAGGAGGTTGAAGGCTTCCGCACCGATGTCCGCATCCTCAACTATACCCTCTCGGGCATGCACTGGTATGTGGAGCAGCTCTTCAACAAACTGTATGAGTCCGAAGCCATGCCCTTCACCCTCACGAAGGACTTCTATGGTTTAGGCAAGGATCTTATCTATCTGCAGGATAAGACTAACGACTATTTCGAGGTGACCGATGTGCTGGCATTGCTGCGTGATAATCCTGAGAAGTTCACTTCCCGCGATGCACGTGGCGAGCAGGCAATTGTGCTGCCCACCACCCGCTTCAAGATTACACTTGATGTTCCCGCCTTGGTTGAGAAGGGTATTATCCCTGCCGCTATTGCCGACAAGGTTGATCCCGTTATCAAGTGGCAGATTAACAAAGGAAGCCTCTTCCGTCACGAGCTCATGATGCTGGATATCATCGGAACCAACAAGTTTATGCGTGATATCAATATCATGAACCCCAGCTATATCCAGGATGTGTTCCCTGTTATCCGCAACTATATTGTTCAGGATGGGATGAATTACAAGCTCATTCCGTTTGATGCAAAAGTGGCTCAGCCCGTACTCTTCGACAAGCGCGATAATCAGTATCATCTTCAGAGTTTCTCCGAAGAGACCTACGATTACTATATCGAAGGATACAAGGATGATCAGGGCCAACTCCATCCTTTGGAATGGGGCAACCTCAATGCCGACATTTATGTCGATCCCGTCAGCATCAATATGGGTACCGTGCAGCGTCAAACCTTCAGTATCGCCGCTCGCGAACTGTTGGAGAAAGGCGACACTGCGCGCGCACGCAAGCTGCTTGAGATTAGCGATGCCAACTTCCCCGAGTCCAACTTCGCCTACGACAAATACAGCGTAATCCTCATCGACCTGTATTACGATGTCTATGGTGCCGAACGTGCTTCCTCTATCTGGGACGGCATCTATAAGTACTACGATCAGAACCTGGAATACTTTTCCCAGTATAACGGCACGCCCAAAGCGCCCGGAGTCAAATCCAACATTGAGGAATCTTGCCAGATTCTCTACACCCTCAGCCGCTTGGCCACCGAGATTCTCCATGACAACACCCGTGCCGAACAAGCGAAGCAAGCGCTTGCCCAGCACGGCTACACCTTTTAATTATGCCTATGAAAACCACCTCACAGGTCAAAAAGGCCAAAGTCAAGAAAGCGAAAAAAATCAGCATCACCCTCCCACAGAGGGAGGGTGAGGTGCTGAAGCTCTACGCAAAAGAGTTTCACATCAGCTGTCCTGAGGCCGTGAGGCGGATGGTTCGCGAGACCTTGAAGCAGTACAAGTCGGTCTCTTCCAAAGCCGAGCCGCTGAACCAACTGGGTCTTTTCGACACCGTGCAGGTGGACATTTTCAACAATACATCCAAATCCATTGATTAAACACACTCAAAACCTAATACAATGAAGAAGTATTTCACATTCCTGTTTTTCCTGGCCTTCCTTTTCGGAATGCAGGCCTTTGCTCAGGAGCCGGTACCTGCGGCAGCAGAAGAAGCAACAGAAGAAACAGCGGAAGGAAATGATGCCGGTTTCAATCCAGGCTCTACCATTATCGGCCATGTCACCGATGCTCATTCCTGGCACATGTTCGACTATTTCGACAAGTCGGGTGTCGAACATGCCGTAGCCATTCCTTTGCCTGTGATATTGATTAATGATGGTCACCTCGACATTTTCATGTCCTCCAAGTTCCATCATGGTCATGCCGACTATAAAGGCTATCGTCTTGTCGGTGGTGGTATCGAGAAGGAGGAAGTGATATGTGTCGACGAGAACGGGCAGCCCCGTCTCGATGCTGCAGGCAATGTTGTCAAGCCGCTCGATTTCTCCATCACCAAAGTCTCCGCTGCCATCATGATAATCGTTTTGTTGCTCATCATCATTGTCATGGTCGCCAAGAAAGGATACAAAAAACGCGAGAACCAAGCTCCCAAAGGTCTCCAGTCGTTGGTCGAGATGCTTGTCGTATTTGTACGCGACAGCATAGTGCGACCCATGATAGGGGAGAAGCACTATGAGAAATATCTGCCCTACATGCTCACACTCTTCTTCTTCATTTTCTTCACCAACTGCATGGGTCTCATCCCCTTCTTCCCGGCAGGTGCCAATGTCACTGGCAATTTGGCTGTCACCGCTACCCTTGCCGTCATCACTTTCCTTATCACCAACCTTAGTGGCAACAAACATTATTGGATTGATATCTTCAACACCCCGGGTGTCCCTGCGTGGCTGAAGATATTCCCCCTCATGCCCATTGTCGAGCTGGTGGGTGTGTTCACCAAGCCCATCGTGCTGATGATTCGTCTATTTGCCAACATGACAGCCGGACACATCGTCATCCTGGGTTTCGTGGTCATCATCTTCATCATTAGCAACACCCTCTCCATGGGTGTGGGTGCGGGTGTATCCGTTATCTCGGTTGTATTCAGTGTGTTTATCAGTGTGCTGGAGTGTCTGGTGGCTTACATCCAGGCTTTTGTCTTCACCATGCTTTCTGCACTGTATATCGGCATGGCCGTTCACGAACCCCATCATGCCGAAGCTTAGTTCACGATAATTATTAACCTAAAATATAGTTGCTTATGAAGTCAATAAAAGATGTAAACTTTAGAGGACGCAAGGTCCTGCTCCGTGTGGATTTCAATGTCCCCATGGACGATAATAAGAATATCACCGACGACACTCGCATGCGCGAGTCTCTCCCCACCATCAACAAGCTTCTGCAAGATGGTGCCGCCATCATCATCATGGCACACTTCGGCCGTCCCAAGAAAGGCGGTTTCGAACCCGAGTTCACTCTTGCTCCTGTCGCCAAACATCTCGAGGGTCTTATCAACCGTCCAGTTCATTTCACCCAGGAACTCCTTGGCAGTGGCCGTCCCGAAGCCATGGCTAAAGAGTTGAAAGAAGGCGAAGTGATGTTGCTCGAAAACATCCGTTTCTATCCCGAGGAGACCAAGGGTGGCGAGGAATTCGCCCGTAAGCTCGCCTCTCTCGGCGACTGCTATATCAACGACGCTTTCGGTGCCGCCCACCGCGAGCACAGCTCTACTGCAGTCATTGCCAAGTTCTTCCCCGAAGACAAATACTTCGGCTTCCTCATGGAGAACGAGGTCCGCAACCTCGAGAAACTGATGCACAATGCTCCCCGTCCCTTCACCGCCATCATCGGTGGCAGTAAGGTCAGCAGCAAAATCGGCATCCTTGAGAATCTGCTCGACAAGGTGGACAATATGATTATCATTGGTGGCATGCGCTATACCTTCACCAAAGCCCTCGGTGGCAAGATTGGCAACTCCATCTGCGAGGACGACAAGCTCGACCTGGCTCGCGAACTCATGTGCCGCATGGAGGCCAAGGGCGTCAAGTACACCCTCCCCATCGACAGTGTCATTGGCGACAAGTTCGGCAACGATGCCAATACCCGTATCGTCCCCTCCGGCCAAGTTCCCGATGGTTGGGAGAGCATGGACTGCGGTCCCGAGAGCTGCAAGACCATCCACGACATCATCATGAACAGCAAGACCATCCTCTGGAACGGTCCTGCCGGTGTCTTCGAACTCAGCACCTTCGCCAAAGGTACCCACAGCATCGCCCAGAGTGTTGCTGAGGCCTGCAAGCATGGTTCCTTTGCTGCCGTAGGTGGTGGCGACAGTGTCGCTGCCGTCAAGCAGATGGGTCTCGCCGACCAGATGAGCTATGTCTCCACCGGCGGCGGTGCCATGCTCGAGTACCTCGAAGGAAAAGTCCTCCCAGGCATCAAAGCCATCCAAGACTAAGTGTCTTTTTCATAAGTGCAGCTGGAAGTCCTCCAGCTGCACTTTTTTTATCGGACATTCAAGGTGGGACAAACCACCATTTAAACTGTTCTCAGGATCAATCAATGCAATCATACATCATTCACTTTTTCCTATGAAACGTATTTTATTCCTTTTTCTCCTCTGCTTACTGCAGCAAACGGCTGTAGCCCAGTGGTCCTTGGGTGTCCATGGGGGAGCGAACAGCACCTCCATCACTCGTTCTCATGCCGACCGGGTCGACGAGACCTACAGTAGTCTGTGCGGATTTGATTTAGGCATCAACGGACGTTATACCATCAATCCCTGGCTCTCCCTCCGTGCCGACCTCAGCCTCATGCAACGCAACCACCGCCTGCAGCGCCACCTCAACTACCTCTCTCCGGTCCACACCGATCATCGCAACACCTATCTCACCCTGCCCCTCATGGTCGACTTCTCTTTCGGGGGCTCCAAGCTCAAAGGGCATCTCCTGCTGGGAGGTTATTGTGGCTATTGGATGGGGCAACGTGTCAGCGGCACCACCTACACCATGTCCGACTACTATGTCTTCTTCGTCGATTTCAACGAGCGTCGTGACTTCACCCGCGAGGACCGTCGCTTCAATGCCGGTCTCTCCGGCGGTGTGGCACTCAGCTATACACTGGCTGACAACATCGCCCTCAGTCTCGATGCACTTTATTACTACGACCTCCTCAGCCATCACAAGGGATACCTCAATCTCCAGGATTACCGCTATCTCAACACCCTTTCCGTCACCCTTGGCATTTCATATCAATTCACCAAAAAAGAACAACAATGAAAAAGACACTTCTCATATCAGCCGCCATCACCCTGCTGTTTTGTTCCTGCCGCAAGGAGTCGGACTATGTCCCCTATATCGGCGAGAGCCATAAACTGGCCTACAACACCTACGAAGAACAGTTTACCTTCATTTGGAAGAGCATCAGCACGGGCTATGCCTTTTGGGATGTCGATACCACCGACTGGGATGCTGTCTACAATCGCTTCCTTCCCCGTTTCCAGGCTCTTGACCAGCGTCATGCCAAAGGCGACAGCGTCCGTTTCGACGACCTCTACGACCTTTACTACGGCATCTTCAGCAACATGACGGACCACCACATGTCCGTCGTCATCCAGAACATACATCCCTATCCGGCCGATTCAGGCAAATTAGTTTTAATCCAGCCGGGTAGGAGAGAAGTCAGTCAACGCGATTATTTTATCGAACTCCACACCGACGAGAAGAAGTCCATCTCCTCCTTCCTCGACGCTATCGAGTCCGAAGGCTATACCGTCCTCGCCCATGAGTCGGGCACTTTCTCTTTCTATGAGGAGGCCATCTCGTCCAATGTCACCTACCACTACATCCTCTTCCAGTTGCCCGATGGTCGTCGAGTACCCTATCTCTGGCAGTCCATGGCCGCCTTCACCCCAATCATCCGCAGCCTTGGCGATGGCACTTCGGCCGGTGACGGCGCACAACTCCTCGACCACTGGCTTCGCGCCATCACCGACACCCCCCGCGAACAACTGGCGGGTATCATCCTCGACAACCGTGGCAACTCTGGCGGCTATCAGGACGACCTCGACTACCTCATCGGCTCCTTCCTCAACCATCCTGTCGAGGTCATGCAGACCCGCTACAAAGAAGGTCCCGGACGTCTCGAATACTCCCAGTGGGCACCCTACTACATCAATCCTAACAAGAAATACTACCGCGACATTACCGCCGAGCGCATCCCCTACGTCATCCTCTGCGACATCAACTCCATCAGCATGGGCGAGATAGAACCCTTCTGTGCCAAAACCGCCCTCTCGACTGTCTACACCATTGGCGAACGCACCTACGGAGCCAACAGCCCCCTGCAACCCTACACCGACATCAACCTCAACTATGGCGGACCCTTCGGCGACGGTCGTACTTTCGCAGGTCACTATATCTATACCTCCACCTTCGAAGCCCGTATCAATGGACAAATCACCGAAGGCATAGGCCACACCCCCGACCAGCAAGTCCTCCGCAAAGACCATGACGGCAGCTTCCGGCCCCAGCTCGACGCCGCATTCAACTACATCTCCAAATTCTGATGGAGCACGGGCGCCTCGCCCGTTAGGGAGTACGGGCATCCTGCCCGTCAGGAGTACGGGCATCCTGCCCGTCAGGAGTATGGGCATCTTGCCCGTTAGGAGCACGGGCGCCTCGCCCGTAGTACAGGCTAGTAGCCTGTACCCCCAGACAGGCTGGAAGCCTGTACCCCCAACACCAATTCGGGAGAAATGCATTTTCCGTGTCGTTACGCTCAATCATCACGCGAATTGTCATCTTTTGTTGGCGGATGGATTGCCGCTAAATCCATGATTATTCGTACAGTATATTCTTTTTTATCATTTGTTTGTGTGTATGTCTGAAAAAATATGTAAATTTGCACACTAATCTAAAATACTACACTATTATGAAGCAAACTAGTATGATTCGAGTGGTCTTACCGCTGTTGCTCACCACATTGTTCGGCTCATGCGTTATCTACCACCCCCACAATGTCGACATCCCGCTGCTGCACGAGAAGGGCGAGATGGAAGTTGATGCCACGTTCTCCATGACAGCACCATTGATGGGTGCTCCCGCGCTCAATGCCACCTTCTCCTATGCTCCCTTCAACCATGTCGGGCTACAGGTCGCTACCAATCTCTCCAACACCAATGCCTATCATGTCCAGGGTGCGGGTGGCGGATTCCTCGCTATGGGTGAAAATGCTGTGCTTGAGGGTTATGTGGGCTATGGCTACGGCTCCTCGGTACATAACTCGCCCATCAAGGATGCCTCGTACTATAGGGTGAATGGCCACTACAACCTGTATTTTGGTCAGGTGAACCTGGGTTGGGTGAATCTGCTCAGCGGCGTGTTCGATTTCGGCTTCGGCTTTAAAGGCGGCATGCTGTATCCGAATTTTGAGAAGAACCTAGTGCAGGCTGACGGTACGAAGAAGTTTGACCAGCGTTTAAACAGCTCCCATCTGTTGCTCCAGCCCCAATTCGTGGCTCGTATCGGTTGGCAATCGATAAAAATCTCGTTCAATGCAGGCTATGCCTTTCTTAACGACTGGCCAGATAACAACTATTTTAACTACGAGAAATTAAGTATCGGATTGGGTGTTCATTTCGACCTATAGTTGAAGTACTGAATGAGTCATTTCTTGCCCATAACGTTGGAGGAGGTAAAGCGCCTTGGATGGGAGACGGTGGACGTGGTGCTTGTCACCGGCGACGCCTATATCGACCACCCGGCTTTTGGCACCGCCGTTATAGGCAGGACCTTAGAGGCTGCAGGCTACCTTGTGGCGGTCATCCCGCAGCCCAACTGGCGCGACGACCTGCGCGACTTCCGCAAGTTCGGCAAGCCGCGACTGTTCTTCGGTGTCACCAGCGGAGCCATGGACAGCATGGTGAACCACTACACCGCCGCCCGCCGTCTGCGCCACGACGATGCCTACACCCCAGGTGGCCAGTCGGGTTTCCGTCCCGACCGCGCCACATACGTCTATAGCCGCATCCTCAAGCAGTTGTATCCCGATGTGCCGGTAATCATTGCCGGCATCGAAGCCTCGATGCGCCGCCTGGCCCACTACGACTATTGGGACGACCGTCTGTTTCCCAGCATCTTGATGGACACCCCCGCCGACCTGCTCAACTACGGCATGGGCGAGCGCACCACCCTCAAGATTGCCCGCCTGCTGGACGAAGGCCAGCCTGTGGAAGCCCTCCACCATCTTCCGCAGGTGGCCTATCGAACCACGCTTGGCTGCCAGAATAATCAGAGTACTCAGAATAATCGGAGTAATCTGAATAATCAGAGTACTCAGAATACTCCGAGTACTCCGATAGCTGATGGGGGCCAGATTATCGAGCTGCACTCCTTTGAGGAGTGCCAGCGCAGCAAGCGCGCCGAGGCTGACAACTACCGCATCATCGAGCTGGAAAGCAACAAGATAGAATGTGCTACCCTCGTACAGCGGCACGGCGACAGCCTTGTTGTCGTCAACCCGCCCGAGCCTCCCATGACCACCGACGAGATTGACGCCAGCTTCGACCTGCCTTACCTCCGCCTGCCACACCCCAAGTACAAAAAACGCGGCACCATCCCAGCTTATGAGATGATTAAGAACTCTGTGAACATCCACCGCGGATGCTTCGGCGGTTGTTCCTTCTGCACCATTTCGGCGCACCAAGGCAAACAGATAGCCAGTCGCAGCGAGGCCTCTATTCTCCGCGAGGTGAAGGCCATCGTGGAGCGCGACGACTTCAACGGCGTCATCACCGACCTCGGCGGTCCCTCGGCAAACATGTGGCGCATGAAAGGGAAGAACCCCGACCTGTGCCGCCGCTGTTCGCGCTACAGCTGCTCCATGCCCACCCTCTGCCGCAACCTGCATGCCGACCACCGTCCGCTCGTCGACCTCTACCGCAAGGTCGCCGCCCTGCCTGGCATCAAGCATGTATATATAGGCAGCGGCATCCGCTGCGACCTCTTCACCGAGCAGAACGGCGGCTGGGACTATTTCCGCCATGTGGTGCTGCACCACGTCAGCGGACGACTTAAAGTGGCACCTGAGCATACAAGCGATAAGGTCCTGTCGCTCATGCGTAAGCCGAAGTTCAATCTCTTTCTCGAAACCAAGAGCCGATTCGATGAAGTCTGTCGGCAGGCGGGTCTCAAATACCAGCTCATCCCGTACTTCATCAGCTCCCACCCGGGCTGTCAGTTGAAGGACATGGCCGACCTCGCCGTCGAAATGAAGCGGCTCGGCTACCGTTTGGAGCAGATACAGGATTTCACTCCAACCCCCATGACCCTCAGCACCGAGATGTACTACACCGGCATCGACCCCACCACCATGCAGCCCGTCTATGTCGCCACCACCCCCGACGAGAAGAAAGCCCAGAACCTGATGTTCTTCTACTACAAAAAAGAGTGCCAGGCGGCCATCCGACAGGCGCTGCACAACCATCATCTCGACGCCTATATCCCGAAACTGCTTGGTTTCACCAAGCCAATGCCCGGCCGACCTCCCCGCCGTTGACTGCCATCAGTCTTGACCGCCGTTGGTAGCCGATTCGCACTTCAGACCCTGAAGCGTCGTTCAATATCCGCTCCTTATTGCATCCTTATAGCATCGTTATCCGTCAAGGTAACGGAAAATGAGAGTGGAATTATGTTTACTCGATGCGGTATTGAAGGGAGTTAGTGGTGTGTTGTGCACTGCGAGTGGTAAGAGTTGTAGATGAGTGCGTTGTGTCGTGGTGTGAGTAAAGTTGTTTATAATTTGTCGCCTCACAGGGCGAGAATGTCGGAAATAATATGTATCTTTGCATTTTAAAAGTGTATTATGGACGAAGAGCATCTGACCCCTGAAGAACAGGACAATGCTGCTGAAAGCAGTGAACTACAGGATATTGAAGCTGACGAGACTGTTCAGCCCCCCGCATCCGAGGCCGACGAGCCCGCCGGCGAGGGTACTACATTGTCGCTCAACGGTATGTTCCGCGACTACTGGATTGACTATGCTTCCGATGTCATCCTCGACCGTTCGGTGCCGGACATCGATGACGGCCTGAAGCCTGTGCAGCGGCGTATTCTCCACGCCATGAAAGAGACCGACGACGGGCGTTTCACCAAAGTGGCCAATATCGTGGGTACGACGATGTTGTACCATCCCCACGGCGACGGTTCCATCAACGACGCGCTGGTGAAGATGGGGCAGAAAAACCTGCTGGTGGACTGCCAGGGTAACTGGGGCAACATACTGACGGGCGACGGCGCTGCTGCCGGCCGTTATATCGAGGCACGCCTCTCCAAGTTCGCCAAGGAGGTGGTGTTCAATCCCAAAACCACACAATGGAAACCGAGTTACGACGGCCGCAAACAGGAGCCGGTGACACTGCCTATCAAGTTCCCGCTACTGCTGTCGCAGGGCACCAAGGGCATCGCCGTCACACTCACCTCGAATATACTGCCTTACAATTTCTGCGAGCTGATAGAAGCCTCGATATGCGTGCTGAAGGACGAGCCGTTTGAGATATACCCCGACTTTCCCACGGGCGGTCTTATCGACGTGTCCAAATACAATGACGGCGCACTGGGCGGCCGTCTGCGCATCCGTGCCAAGATGCACTACGACGAGAAGCGGAAGGCCATCGTCATCACTGAGATACCTTATTCGGTGACCACCGATGTGTTGATTGACAGCATTCTGAAGGCCAACGAGAAAGAGAAAATCAAGATAAAGAAGGTGGACGACAACACCGCCGCCGAGGTGGAGATAGTGTGCTACCTGCCCTCGGGCATATCGCCCGACCAGACGATGGATGCCCTGTATGCGTTCACCAACTGCCAGATAACCTTCTCGCCGCAGACATGTGTGATTGTGGACAACAAACCCGTCTTCATGACCGCGAGCGACATCCTGCGGCATTCCACCTTCCGCACAAAGGACCTCCTCCGGCAGGAACTGGAGATACTGCTGACCGAGCTGGAAGACCGCTGGCACTGGGTGTCGTTGGAGAAGATATTCTTCGAGAAGGGCATATACAAGGTGCTGGAGCGTCGCGACTTCGACACATGGGAGGACCAGGTGACCGGCATCGAGCGTGGATTCGACCCCTATCGGTCGCTGTTCCGCAAGGAGATAACGCGTGACCACGTGCTGAAACTGTGCGAAAAGCCTGTGCGCAAAATCTCCAAGTTCGACATCAAGAAGGCCGAACAGGAGATTGCCAACATCGACATGGACATCGAGGAGACCAAAAACCACTTGGCACACCTCACCGAATACGCCATCCACTATTTCCAGCATATTCTCGAGACCTACGGCAAGGGCCGCGAGCGGAAAACCGAGATACGCAATTTCGAGGACATCCAGGCAGCCAATGTGGCTGTGGCCAACGAGAAGCTGTATGTCAACATGGCCACAGGCTTTGTCGGCACGGGAATGAAGAAGGACGAAGGAGCCGAGTATGCCTTCGACTGCTCCAGGATGGACGACATCATCGTGTTCCGCACCGACGGCACCATGTTGGTCACCAAGGTGCAGGAAAAGGCCTTTGTAGGGTCACCCCAATGCAAGGAGCTGCTGCACATCGGCCTGTTCCGCAAGAGGGACGACCGCACGGTGTACAACATGGTGTACCGCGACGGAGCCATGGGCTACGCCTTTGTGAAGCGCTTCGCCGTGGTAGGTGTGACGCGCGACACCGAGTATAACCTGACGCAGGGCACCAAGGGCACCAAGATACTCTATTTCACCGCCAATCCCAATGGCGAGGCGGAGGTCATCACGGTGCACCATGCCACCAAGGCGAAACTGAAAAAGGTGAGCTTCGACTTCGACTTTGCCAAGCTTGCCATCAAGGGACGCAAGGCCATGGGTAATATATTGACCCGCAACGCTGTGCGTAACATCACCAAGAAAGGGGAGGGGGTCTCCACCCTCGAAGCCCGCGAGATATGGTTCGACCCCACAGTGAGGCGGCTGAATGTGAACGGTGCAGGCGACTCGCTGGGGCGTTTCTCGGGCAGGGACAGGGTGTTCACCCTCACCCAGTCGGGCTATATGCGCCTCACGGGGCAGGATTTGAGTACCCACTTCGACGATGACATGATAGAGATCCGCAAGTTCAACACCCGCATGATTGTCACGGCGCTTTATCGCGAGGGGGAGACGGGCAGCTACTACCTGAAACGTTTCCAGCCCGAGGACAGCGACAAGAAGCTGCCTTTCATCGACGAGGGCGACCTGCTGGTGTCCTACAGCCTCGACACCTACCCCAATCTGCATGTCAGCTATGACGAGGCGTCGGGCAAGAAGATTCTGGAAGAGGACATCAATGTGGACGAGTTTATTGCGGTGAAGGGCTACAAGGCCAAGGGCAAACGCGTGACCACCAGCATGGTGAAGGAATTCAAGTGGCTGGAGCCCGGTGCCGAGCCCGAGCCTGAGCCCGAAGAGGAGCCGACAGCCGAGGAACTGAATGAGGTGGAGGAGGAGCGTGAAGGCTTTGCCGAAGGAACCCAGACATCGCTGTTTTAGTGCTATGAATTAAAGAAGTAATAAGATATAGTTTGTTATTCACATTTCGATTGAGATTATGAAGATATTGGTTGTATTGCCCCGATTCCCTTACCCGCTTGAGAAAGGCGACAAACTGCGTGCCTATCATCAAATCAAGGAGTTGGCCAAACATAATGAGATCTATCTTTTCTGCGTGTCGCATACCAAGGTGTTGCCCGAACATATCGAGCAGCTGAAGCCTTTCTGCCGCGACATCAGGGTGGTGCATTCCCCACGCCTGGTCAATTACAAGAATGTTGTGCGGAACTACCTGTACACCAAGTCGCTGCAGATAGGCTACTGGGATTCGCTGAAAGCCCGTCGCAGCTACAAGAAGTTCGAACGACAGGTGATGCCCGATGTGCTTTACAGCCAGATGGTGCGCACGATGACGCTGGTGAGCCGTTCGCCGATTCCGAAGGTGATGGACTTTCAGGATGCCCTGTCGATGAATACCGAGCGGCGCATGGACCAGTCGCGCGGGCTGTGGCATTATATCCTTCATTTCGAATTCAAGATGCTGCGCTCGACGGAGTATAACTCGTTCAGGATTTTCGATGCGCTCACCATCATCTCCGAGACCGACAGCGAGGCCATCCCGCACCGCAAGAATGGCGACATACACATCATCCCCAACGGGGTTGATTTCGAGTATTTCCACCCCATCGAGTGCGAAAAGAAATACGACATTGTGTTCTGCGGCAATATGCGCTACGAGCCCAATGTGCATGCGTCGCGGTACTTGGTGGAGCAGGTGATGCCGCTGGTGTGGAAGGAGTTACCGAATGCCACACTGCTGCTGGCCGGTGCCTACCCCAAACACAAGGTCAGCCAGTTGGCCAGCGAGCGGGTGACGGTGTCGGGCTATGTGGACGACATCCGCCAGAGCTATGCTTCGGCACGCATCTTCGCCGCCCCCATGCAGACGGGGTCGGGACTGCAGAACAAGCTACTGGAGGCCATGGCGATGGGGCTGCCATGCGTCACTACCCCCTTGGCTAACGACTCCCTCCGCGCCGAAGAGGGTCGTGAAATACTGGTGGGGAACTCCCCACAGCAGATTGCCGGACACATCATCTCGTTGCTGCGCGATCCGGCCATGCGCGAAACACTGGCTGAAAACGGCAATATCTTTGTCCAGAACAACTACAGCTGGGATGCCGCAGGGGAGAAACTGGAAGAGGTGCTGCAGAAGGTGGTCAGCGCAGGCGTCAGCAAAGTGGCC
This sequence comes from Bacteroidales bacterium, assembly GCA_017550405.1. Lineage (GTDB taxonomy): Bacteria > Bacteroidota > Bacteroidia > Bacteroidales > P3 > Colimorpha. The sequence continues at coordinate 23,882 of JAFZPH010000005.1, read as the reverse complement.
TACGAACGGAATAACCGCGACAAGAAAGGGTGATGGCAATGCCGACATCACTCTCGCACTAACGTATCGGCAGATTCGTATACATGGGTTGGAAACCGAATAATCACGGCAAATGGAAGAGTCCCACGGGTGCGTGGGAGGCAGAAGGACTGCCCAAGAAACGCCTAACACCTCAAGAGCGCAACACCTTCAGCACCGAGGAGGTGCCGGAGAAGGCGATCCTGGTGAGTGTGTGCAGCAGTGGCACGACGATGGAACGGACACAGGAGTGTCTGAATGAGTTGGCTTTCCTGCTCGACACTGCCGGTGGCATACCTGCGAAACAGGTGATTCAGAAACTGGAACGTCCCGACACGCGTACCTACGTGGGCAGTGGTAAGCTGGAGGAGATTAAGGAGTACAAGAACGCACTGGATGTCGACTTCCTGGTGTTCGACGATGAGCTGTCGCCGGCACAGCTGCGCAACTTGGAGCGCGAGTTTGAGTGCCGCATTCTCGACCGCACTACATTGATTCTGGATATCTTTGCCAAGCGCGCCCGTACCAGTATCGCCAAGACACAGGTGGAGCTGGCGCAGTTGCAGTATATGCTGCCTCGATTGACCCGCATGTGGACGCACCTTGAACGGCAGCGCGGCGGTATCGGTATGCGTGGTCCCGGCGAGACACAGATTGAGACCGACCGCCGACTGATTACCGAGAAGATTGCCCTGCTGAAAGAGAAACTAAAAGACATTGACAAGCAGAAGGTGCAACAGCGCAAAAACCGCGAGGCGCTGGTGCGTGTGGCACTGGTGGGATACACCAATGTGGGCAAGTCGACACTGATGAACCTGCTGAGCAAGAGCGAGGTGTTTGCTGAGAACAAGCTGTTTGCCACGCTGGACACCACGGTGCGCAAGGTGGTGCTGGGCAATCTGCCATTCCTGCTCACCGACACGGTGGGGTTTATCCGCAAGCTACCGCACGGCTTGGTGGAGTCGTTTAAGTCGACGTTGGACGAGGTGTGTGAGGCGGACCTGCTGATGCACATTGTCGATATTTCCCATCCCGACTACGAGGAGCAGATTAACGCTGTGAATCGCACATTGGAGGAGATTGGAGCCAACAACAAGCCCACTATCCTTGTATTCAACAAGATTGACGCCTATACCTTTATCGAGAAAGAGGAGGATGACTTGACGCCCATGACCAAGGCCAACTGGACGTTGGAGATGCTGCAAGACAGCTGGATGGCTCGGCAGTTGGAAAAGAACGACACCCTGCACACTATCTTCATCAGTGCCGCCAACCGCGAGAATATCGACGAGCTGCGGAATGTGATGTACGAGGAGGTGAAGAAAATCCACGCGGTGAGGTATCCTTACAATAACTTCTTGTATTAGTTAGGGAAGTTCTTTATTGTTCTTGTTTGTAGTTAGATAGGGTTGTTGAGGTGATTATAGTGTGGATATTTGAAAAAAAAAATGTATCTTTGCAGATGAAATGGACAAGGAATTGGCACAAAAGATAAGCGACTATTTTGCTACCCGACCGGTAATGAAGGCTTGGGTGTTCGGTTCCTATGCCCGTGGGGAACAACGCCCTGACAGCGATATAGACATTATGATTGTTCCCGACCGCGATGCCCACGTAGGGCTGTTCATGCTCAGTGGGATGAGGCTGGATTTGCAGGATTTGCTTGGAGTAAAAGTGGATTTGGTGACAGAAAAAGGTCTTTTGCCCTTTGCCCGTCCCTCTGTAGAAAAAGACAGGGTTTTGATGTATGAGAGAGTTCAGTAAAGACAAGATGCGGATTGTCCATATCGCAGAGGCGATAGAGAGGCTGGAGACACATGCCGGCGGTCTTGCTGAATGTGAGTTGCACGAAGATGTCCTCCGTTATTATGGTATAGTGAAGAACATTGAAATAATCGGAGAGGCCGCCCGTATGTTGACTGACGAGTTTAAGGCGGCACATCCGGAAGTGGAATGGAGGAATATATCAGGAATGAGAAACTTCCTGGTTCACGAATACTTCAATGTTGACGATGAAACGATTTTTGCTGTGCTGCACACGGAGATACCACAACTGAAAGAACAAATTGAACTATACATAAATACAATTGATTGGGAGGCATGGGAATCCCAATCCTAACTATATTTAATAATAGTATAAATATGAAGAGAATAAGTAAATTAATGATGGTCTGTTTTATGGCTGCCGTTATGATGATGACAGTGGGCTGTAAAAAAGAAGAAATTACCCCTATTGTCCCTGAAGGATGGTTGCCAGGCCTGTTCTCGGTGAGTGCAACGAAACAGGTACATTTCTCGCAGGGCAATCTACAGTACCAAGCAAGCACCAATACTTGGCGGTTTGCTGAACACCAGTACGATTATGTAGGTACACAAACAGCCGATCGTTATGGATATTACGGAGGTAATGTCAGCGGAAGTGATAACAGCAATATCAGTTCCACCTATAGTGGTTGGATAGACCTCTTCGGTTGGGGCACAGGCGACAACCCTACATTGAGATCTATGGACTATGCTGACTTCAGCACTTTCGTGGACTGGGGCTGCAACCCCATCAGCAATGGTGGCAACGCAGCCCACCTATGGCGTACACTCACCAGTGCCGAATGGTATTACCTGCTTGAAGGACGCCCCAATGCCTCCTCCAAATTTGCTGCTGGCAACATTAACGGTGTGGGTGGATTGATTATTCTGCCTGACAATTGGACACAGCCTTCGGAGTGTGCGCTCACATCAGGTTTTGCGCCGGATTGGACACTCAACAGCTACACCCTTGCTCAGTGGGAGCAGATGCCGGTGCAGTCTTCCTGCCTGCAGCGGGCCAACGCGACTCCGCTTATGTCGAATATGCAGGTGTATTCGGCCTATATTGGTCGTCCGATCCCTGCGATGAGAGTCGCGCGTTCATGATGAGTTTCGCCAGCAGTACTATCCCCGTAGCGAACCCATTCAACAATCGCCACTACGGGTACTCTGTACGCCCCGTTCAGGATAATTAATTTATTAAAACGTTAAACCTTGTTGCGGGCAGCGGAGACTGCCTGCAACTTTTATTGTTGCATGGTGAAGTAGGCGATGATGGCTTGGGCTTTGGCGGGGCCTACCACTTTGGCGAGGTCGGCTTCGGTCTGTAGGCGTACCTCTTTCACGCTGCCGAATTTCAGGAGCAGGTCGCGGGCGGTGAAGACGCCCGTAACAAACAACCCCTAACAAACAAAGAGTACTTGCTGTTGTGGATTTTTTTTCTTTTTCCTTGATGATTGGAAAATAAATTGTAATTTTGCATTTTGAAAAGAATGATAAGTATGCCTGAGATTTGTCGTTTTTATGGGATAATTATCAAGATGTTCTTCAAGCCGAAAGAACACGAACCTGCTCATATCCATGCTATCTATGATGAATATGTGGGGGTATTTGACATTCACACATTTGAGATGACTCTTGGTGATCTGCCCGAAAAAGCACAGCGACTTGTTCAAGAGTGGTTGAGTGCTAACGCCGAATCGCTCATAGATATGTGGAACACTCAACAAATACATAAACTTCCACCTTTAGAATGATGAATACTCTTCCGCGCATAAAAAGCATTGAGACTTTGCCTGATTATCGTCTCTCGGTTGTGTTTGACGATGGCAGGAGGGTGGTATATGATGTGGGTGAGGATATTGAGCAGATTGAGGAGTTTCGTGTGTTGAAGCAGATTCCTCATCTATGGGAGCAGGCACAGGTGGATATCAGCCGTACTTGTGTCTATTGGAATGACCGCATAGACCTGCCATCCGACACGTTGTATGAGTATGGTGTGCCTCAATATTCTGTAAGTGATGAGGCCTTGCCACACGTGGCTGAGGAATGATTATAAAATCAGAGGAAACAGGATTGCCTATTGCTGTGTGGCGAAATAGGCGAGGATTGCTTTGGCTTTGGCGGGGCCTACCACTTTGGCTAGGTCGGCTTCGGTCTGTAGGCGTACCTCTTTGACGCTGCCGAATTTCAGGAGCAGGTCGCGGGCGGTCTTGTCGCCGATGCCGGGGATGTCGGTGAGGGCGGTGCGGAAGGTGCCTTTGCTGCGTTTGTCTTTGTGGAAGGTGATGGCAAAGCGGTGCACTTCGTTCTGTATTTGTTCCAGCATGTGGAAGAGGGGGTCGGTGGGCTTGAGTCCGACGACTTGCGGCGGGAAGCCATAAAGGAGTTCGGAGGTGTGGTGGCGGTCGTCTTTGGCAAGGCCTGCGATGGGGATTTCGAGATGCAGTTGGTCTTGGATGACCTGACGGGCCACCTCCATCTGTCCGGCACCGCCATCGACAACCAACAGTTGGGGTAGGGGCTGTCCCTCTTCGGAGAGGCGTTTGTAACGTCTAAAGATGACCTCTGCCATGGAGGCATAGTCGTCCGGGCCTTCGACGGTCTTGATGTTGAATTTGCGATATTCTTTGCGGTTGGGTTTGCCGTTGGTGAAGCGCACCATGGCTGCCACGGGATAGGCTCCCTGTATGTTGGAGTTATCGAAGCACTCGATGTTGACAGGCAACATCGGCAGAGCCAAAGCCTTCTGTATGCGTTCCAACAGGTGCTGGTGCTTGCGGTGCAGCTCACCCTCGTCGGGATTGACCAAGGCCCGTTGGTGGCGGCATTGCAGCTGGTAGGCCTTGACGTTGCGAATGGAGAGCTCAAGCAGCTGCAGGCGGTCGCCTCGTGTGGGGACTGTCTGTTTGAGATATTCTTCAGGCAGGTCGGAAACGCGCAGGGGCAACACCACCTCGCGGGCGGTGCTTTCGGTGCGCTCGTGAAGGGTGGGAATGGCGGTGGAGAGTATCTCCTCGTCGGTCTCGTCAAGCTGTTTCTTCACCTCGTGCGAGAAACTGTAGATGATGCTACCGTTCTTGATACGCATCATGTTGACATAGGCATACTTATCGTCGGAGACAATGCCGAAGACATCCACGTCCTTGACAGAGGTATTCACCACTGTTGAACGGCTTTGGTATTCCTCGAGGCGGCGGATGCGGCGTTTCACAATCTCGGCCTCTTCAAAACGCAGCTGGTCGGCCAAAGAAAGCATCTCGTGCTTCATCTCCTCCACAATGTCGGAGAAATTGCCCTTGAGGATGTTGCGGATACCGTTGATGTCGGCCATATACTCCTCGTGCGTCTGCAATCCCGCGCAAGGGGCTTTACACAGACCTATCTGGTGTTTGATGCAGGGGCGCTTCTGCATCTTGTTGCATTTGCGGTAGGAGAAGAGGTTGTCGATGATGTCCAGCAGTTCGCGCAGGATACGCTGGTTGGGGTAGGGACCGAAATATTGCCCTTTGATATTGCGGTTTCGGGTGAAGAGCAGGCGTGGGTATTCCTCGTCGGTGATGCAAAGGTAGGGATAGGACTTGTCGTCCTTGAGCATACTGTTGTAGCGGGGTTGGTAGCGTTTGATGAGGTTGTTCTCCAGCAGAAGTGCGTCGACCTCGGTGGCCACCACCGTGACGCGGATGTCGTAGATGTGGCGCACCAGCATCTTGATTTTAGCGCTCTTGTCCTCGTAGTGGGAAAAATAGGAGCTGACGCGTCGCTGCAGGTTGCGGGCCTTGCCCACATAAATAACCGTCCCCGACTCGTCGAGGTGTTGGTACACGCCGGGATTCTCGGGGATGGTCTTCAACCGCAGGGCGATACGGTCGATATGCTTGTTGATTGAGCGGTCAATCATTTATTCCGGGTATTCCAGTTTGGCCTCTTCCACTTTGAAATGGAGAGCCTTGATGCCGTGGATTTCGTATTTGTTGGTCCGTTGGCTCAGGTTCACTGAATGATGCCCGGGAGTGTTGAAGAAGTAGAACTGGCGGACGGTCTGAGTGACGGTCAGGGTACCGTCGTCGTTGAAATGACCGAGCAAGTTGCCCTCCACATTGCGGAGGACGAGTGTGCTGAAGAGGGTACGCTTCTCGGTGTTGGGGCTCTCCATCTCGAGCATGATGGGGAGGGAAGGCTCGTGATAGCGCGAAGTGTCCAGCGTCACGCTGACGGTGAAGTTATAGCAGTCCTCGGAATTGGGGGCTTCGATGTCAAAGTGTTCGGGAGTGAAACGCATCCAGGTGTCGTTCTGAAAGGTGCGTGTCTCGTCGAGGAGGGTCTTTGGGCCGCAGGAGGTGAGTGCCAGGATAAAAAGGGCGCAGACGGCGGCCGCGAAGGTGAAGGGCGTTTTTTTCATGTTGTGGACAAAGAGGTTATTTTGTTGTAAGGGATTCGAGAATCTGGATGGCATTGGTGGCGGCACCTTTTCGGAGGTTGTCGGCCACAATCCACAGGTTGAGGGTGCGAGGCTGTGAGGGGTCGCGACGGACGCGTCCCACAAACACTTCGTCGCGGTGATGGGCCATGACAGGGGTGGGATAGATGTTGTGGGTGGGGTCGTCGCAGAGAATAACCCCAGGGGTCTCGGCAATGAGGCTGTTCACCTCCTCGAGGTTAAACTCCTGATGGAACTCCACATTGGCCGACTCGCTGTGGCCGCCCACCACAGGCACGCGTGCCACGGTGGCGCTGACCATAATATGGGGGTCGCCCAGTATCTTGCGGCTTTCGTTCACCAGCTTCTCCTCCTCGGTGGTGTATCCGTCGGGTAGGAAATCGCCGCCGTGGGGGAACAGATTGCGGAAAATCTGACAAGGATAGGCGGGCTGATAGTTATCACCCAGTTCCTTCTCCATAGTGGGTCGCAACTGCGAGCTGGTCACCTCGTGGTGGAAGAAATAGTCCTCCTCGGCTTCAAGCTGACGCACGGCTTTGATGCCCGTGCCGGTGATGCTCTGATAGGTGGAGATGACCATGCGGCGGATGCTGTAGCGGCGGTGGAGCCTGGAGAGTGCCAGTACCAGCTGGATGGTGGAGCAGTTGGGGTTGGCGATGATGCGTGTGTCTGGTGTGACAGTGTCGATGTTGATTTCAGGCACCACAAGGGGTACGTCGTCGTGCATACGCCAACAGGACGAGTTGTCAATTACAGTGCATCCCACGGCGGCAAACTGCGGAGCATACTGACGCGAGGTGGAAGCCCCTGCCGAGAATACGGCATAGTCCGGCTTGGCCTTGATGGTATCCTCCACACTCATCACCGTCAGTTTCCGTCCGGCAAAATCAATCTCTTTGCCTACCGACTTGGGCGAGGCGGCAGCAAGTATTTCACAGTCGGCGAAGCCTCGTTCCTGCAGCACTTGCAGCATCACGCCTCCCACCAGCCCGGTGGCACCGACAACAGCTATTTTCATCTTCTTTGTGTATTTATCTTAGTAATGTGATGGTTCCTTTCAGCTCCTGTGTCATCAACGGCTCGAGCGAGTTGCGGTAGCGGATGATGTAGATATAAGCGCCTTCGGGGCAGGGACGGCCCTGCATGTCGTTTCCGTCCCAGTAGCCGCCGGGGCATTCGAAGTGCGACACCTGTTCGCCCATGCGGTTGTATATCCATACATAGATGTTCGTCACATTGCCCTGGATATAAGGCTCAAACCTGTTGTTGCTTTCTTTGCCCGGGGTGAAGACGTTGGGGATAAACTCCGAGATACGGTGCAGCGGGATGACCGATTTCGCCGTGTCGTCACAGCCGTAATCGTTATGCACAGCTAGTCTTACGTCGATGCTGTCCACGCCGCTAAGCGGGAAGATGACGCTCGTCTGTTCGGCGGTGCTGGTCTGGCCGTTGGGCAGAAGCCATTTGCGGCTGTTGTGTCCGTAGCTGAGATCCTGCAGGTCGATAGTCAGTTCGTCGATTGTGGCCACCTCGGGCGAGTGTCCGATGATGGCTTTCATGGGGATGAAGGTGAAATCGAGGGTCACCGTGCTGTCGCATCCCCATTCGTTCTTCAGCTTTACCGTGTCTTGGTCGCGGGTGTCGGTGTTGTTCTGCGAATAGGTCTTGCCGTTCAGCCAGGTGAAAGGTTTGCAGTCCTGCACATAATCCACCGATTGGCTTTGGTCCGACACAATAAGGTGCAGATGGCGGGTGCTGTCGCACTCGGTGACGGAATAGTAGTGCTTGCTGGTGTCCACTGGGGTACGGAAGGTCATCCCGTTCCAGGAGTACGAATCGCCTTGGCAGATACCCACCGTGTCGTAGAAATGATAGTTGGGGTAAGTGGTGATGAGCAAACTGTCATTATTGTTGCAGCCATTGCGGAAGGAGGCTGAGCAGACAATCCAGGTGGAGTCGATGTGGTTAGGGGTGAGATGGCCGCTTTGGTCGTTCAGCGTCACCGAGTTGCCCGATATTGTCAAGGCACTGGTAGGCATGACGGTGATGACACCGTTCAGCTCTTTCTTGGCGTTCCATGAGCAGGAGTCGAGGGTCTGCTGGTCGGTGGGGTATTGCAGTCCTATGGTGGTGCGCTCGCCCTCGCATATCACATCGCGGTCGCAAAAGAGCGTCATGCTGCGCGAGGTGTCCATGCCCACAGTGATGGTGTCGCGCATACTGATGCCGTCCACACCATACCAATGGCCGTTGGCTCCCTGATAGGCGCATTTTACCATATATCGGCTGGTGCGAGAGGGAGTCACCTTCACTATCGTTCTGTCGGGAGTCATATAGACGCCGTTAGTGTCACCCTGGTTGTTGGTGAACTCTATCGAGTCGATAATATTGCCGTTGGCATCCTCTATCAGTCTCATCCAAGTGATGGCACTCACGGTCTCGCCCTGGGGAGTGAAACGCCATGCCTCGTATGACGTGGTGTCGGTCCATCCATTCGCCTGGTCGCCTCTGCCGGGGGCGATATAGGCAGCGGGAGAGTTGGGGAGAACATAGTATGAAGGGGTGCCGTAGTAATTGAGGTCGTGGTAATGCGACTCCTGTGTGGTGCCGGTGGAGTTCTGGATGCCCACAAGGCCCCAGCCGCCGTTGGTAGATGAGCAGCAGGCGCGTTTCTTGATATGCACCTCGATGATGTTGGTGCCTTCATAGCATACAATCTGGTATGTGCAACGGTCGTTCCCGTGGGAGCTGTTAGGATACAGCGGTACCTCGTTCACGCTTGCACACAGGTGCCGGCAGGGGAATTCTCCTCCCACATAGCGGAACATTCCTTGGGTGGCGGAAAGCACATTCGTCGTGGGGTGGATGTCCTCATACACGCCATAGATTGCGTTCTTCGAAGGGAATGAGGTACTCGGGATGGCGGGATTGGAATAGTTGGTGGGTCTATACTCGTATGCACAGGATTGTCCTATTTTGGTCAAGTCAAAGGTGACAAGACCGTTCGATCCCACCACAGCCTGGGTGTATGGGTACCCGAAAAAGAGGAAAGTGAATGGGAATGAAATGGCCGAGTTCTCCCACGCATCGTCAGTACTGATATTCAGTCGCGACCCTGCGTGGAATGTAGGGTCGACGGGATTGTAAGGAATCGAGTCGACAATGTATGTCCCGTTGAAATGCTGGGTGGTGATAAACGATGAACAGTGCAGGATTATCGAACCGTTGACACAGGTGACCAGTGTGTCCCATCCGTTCAGTCTGCATAATGCGGATTGATCATGGTCATATTTTGCATCGATTGTAATCTCAGGACATTGAGCTTGTAGTGCGGTGCTAAATAAAAGGCAGGCACCAATGAGAGCAGTGCGAAATTGTTTTTTCATCATGCGTTTATATTAAGTCATTCTTTAACGACAATTCGTATTATATATTGTATACGTTGACATTTTTCTTGCCTTTATGACACACAACATCGATTTTGCTGCATTTTTTTAAATCTTTTTATGATTTTTCTTCATGGCCTCTGTCCTGACGCTATGCACTGGCTGCCGGAAACGAAAATCGGCGACACCTCCTTCCACATGCGGGTAGGGGAGCTGTCGCCGGCTTTCATGGTCGTCAACCGTAGTGGCGGTTATTGCTTGATTCTCATCTTATAGAACGAGCGGTAGGCGAACAAGATAGCGATGGCCAGAAACACCAGTCCGACCCAAGGGGCGATATGGCGGAAGCCCTCGCTGATGGCTATCTCCATGGCCAGCACACCGAAGAGGGTGGTGAACTTGATGATGGGGTTCAGTGCCACCGACGAGGTGTCCTTGAACGGGTCGCCCACGGTGTCGCCCACCACACTGGCATCGTGCAGGGGGGTACCCTTGGCTTTCATGTCCACCTCAACCACCTTCTTGCCGTTGTCCCACGCACCGCCTGCGTTGGCCATATACACGGCCTGGAACAGTCCGAACACGGCGATACTGATAAGGTAGCTGATAAACAGGCACACGGCGTTCTGCCCTCCGATGCTCTCGGGCGAGGAGAAGCAGGCGAAAGCCAGTGCAAAGCAGAAGATGGCGATAAAGATGTTAATCATGCCACGCTGTGCATAGTTGGTGCAGATCTTCACCACCTCCTGGCTCTTCTCGGTGTCGGCCTTCTTGGGGGCGTCGGCGTCGAGTTTAATGTTGCTCTCGATATATTCCACAGCGCGGTTGGCACCGGTGGTGACAGCCTGCATCGAGGCTCCCGTGAACCAGTAGATGACGCAGCCGCCCAGTATAAAGCCGATGATGGAATAGGGGTTGAGGAGGTTAAGGATGGAGGCGGGCTCGATGCCGAGTGTCTTCTGGATAAGCAGGATAAGGGAGAAAATCATGGTGGTGGCGCCCACTACAGCCGTGCCGATAAGTACAGGCTTGGCCGTAGCTTTGAAGGTGTTGCCAGCCCCGTCGTTGGCTTCGAGGTAGTATTTGGCCTTCTCGAAATCGGGGGTGAAGCCAAACTCCTGCTTTATCTCGCGGGTGGCCTTCTCCTTGTCGTCCTCGATAAGGGACAACTCGTATACGCTCTGCGCATTGTCGGTCACCGGACCGTAGCTGTCCACGGCAATGGTCACCGGGCCCATGCCCAGCATGCCGAAGGCTACCAGACCGAAGGCGAAGATGGAATAGTAGTCGCCGAAAACGGGGGCAAGGTCAAAGGCCGAGGAGGTCAGGTAGGCGATAATCATCAGCACCACAAACACCAGTCCGGTCCAGAATGCACCCATGTTGCCGGCCACAATGCCCGAGAGGATGTTCAGCGAGGCACCGCCCTGTTCCGACGCCTTCACCACTTCCTGCACATGCTTGGAGGTGGGGGAGGTGAAGAACTTTGTGAATTCGGGGATGAGAGCAGCTCCGAGGGTGCCGCAGCTGATGATGATGGCCAGTGCAAGCCAGTAGCCATGTCCCAGCGGCGACAGCAGGAAGTAGCTGGCAAGGAAGGTGCCCAATATGCTGAGGATGGAGGTAATCCACACCAGCGTGGTGAGGGGTTTCTCGAAATTGAGGTCGTCTGCGTTGCGGTACTTGGCGCTTGCAAGGGCACCGTTGATGTAATAGGCCAGCACCGAAGCCACGATGCCGAGGATACGCATCACGAAAATCCATACAAGCAACAGCACCTGATACTCCGGCGGTACAGCCAGCAGGATGAAACTCACCAATGCCACGCCCGTCACGCCGTAGGTCTCAAATCCGTCGGCGGTGGGTCCGATGCTGTCACCGGCATTGTCGCCCGTGCAGTCTGCAATCACACCGGGGTTGCGGGGGTCGTCCTCGCCAATCTTGAACACCACTTTCATCAGGTCGCTCCCGATGTCGGCAATCTTGGTGAAGATACCGCCTGCAATACGCAGGGCACTGGCGCCGAGGCTCTCGCCGATGGCAAAGCCGATAAAGCAGCTCCCCGCCAGGTGTTCGGGCATAAACAACAGGATTATCAGCATCAGCACCAGCTCAATGCATATCAGCACAATGCCGATGCTCATGCCTGCGCGTAGCGGGATGTTCAGCAGGTCGAGGGGTTTGCGACGCAGCGAGGCAAACGCCATGCGGCTGTTGGCATATGTGTTCATGCGCACACCGAACCAAGCCACGCCATACGAACCCAGAATACCGATCACCGTCCATGCCAGCACCAGACACACGGCACCGGCCGACATGTGGCTCAGCAATCCGAAATACAATGCGATGGCTGCTCCGATAAAGGCAAACAGCACGATGAGGAATTTTCCCTGCTGCTTGAGATATGTCGAGCAGGTCTTAAAGATAACATTGCCTATCTCCAGCATGGATTGATGGGCTTTCAGACTGCGCACTTTCCTGAAGTGCCACAAGCCGAACAGCAATCCCAGCACAACTATCAGGAAGCCCCAATACAGAATGTGGGTGTCGGGATGTTGTGCAAACCCTTTAGGCATTTCTAAATCTGCTTCGCTTGCAAAGGCAAAAAACGGGAAGGCAAGGGAAGCCACGGTAGTCGCTAATTTTTTCATAAACAGATTTGTCAGTTAATAAAACATCTTTCTTTCGAAAAACAAAGATACTAATTTTCCCAAAGATACAAAAAAAAATTGTATTTTTGCATTTCGATTTTTAAAACAGAAAACCCGTAAATAATGATAGAGCAGAATATTCAGCAGGCTGTGGCCGAAGCATTGAAACGGCTTTATGGCATCGAGGTGTCTCCCGACACCGTGGTGCTTCAGGCAACGAAAAAAGAGTTTGTGGGCGACTATACTGTAGTGGTGTTCCCCTATGTCAAACAGGCGCGCAAGTCGCCCGAGCAGGTGGCCAACGAACTGGGTGCCGCCGTCAAGGAGACGGTGGCCGAGGTGGCGGACTTCAATGTCATCAAGGGATTCCTTAATTTCTCCGTCGACGACGGCTATTGGGTCCGTTTTGTCTCCGACGAGGCTGCCGACCCCGACTTCGGCATCACCAAACCCGATCCTTCCGCCAGCCCTGTTGTGGTGGAATACTCTTCCCCCAACACCAACAAGCCTCTCCATCTGGGCCATATCCGCAACAACCTGCTGGGGTGGTCTGTCAGCGAACTGCTGGCCGCCAACGGAGCCAATGTCAAGAAGGTGAACCTTGTCAACGACCGCGGCATCCATATCTGCAAGTCGATGCTTGCCTGGCTGCGCTACGGCAACGGCGAGACACCCGAAAGTAGCGGCATGAAGGGCGACCATCTGGTGGGCAAATACTATGTCGAGTTCGACAAACATTATAAGGAAGAGGTAAGCCAGCTCACCGCCCAGGGCATGGACGAGGAAGAGGCCAAGAAGCAGGCTCCCCTCATGGTCGAAGCCCAGCAGATGCTCAAACGCTGGGAGGAGGGCGACCCCGAAATCCGCGACCTCTGGACCAAGATGAACGGCTGGGTGTATGCCGGTTTCGACGAGACCTACCGCAAGATGGGCGTCGGCTTCGACAAGATTTACTACGAGTCCAACACCTACCTGCTGGGCAAAGAGCTTGTGCAGAAAGGTCTCGATATGGGTGTCCTCTTCCGCAAGGACGACGGCTCGGTGTGGTGCGACCTCACCGCCGACGGCCTCGACCAGAAACTCCTCCTGCGTCGCGACGGCACCTCCGTCTACATGACCCAGGACCTCGGCACCGCCCTGCTGCGCCACAACGAATTCGGCGCCGAGCAGCTCATCTACGTCGTGGGCAACGAGCAGGACTACCACTTCAAGGTTCTCAAACTCATCCTTGGCAAGCTGGGCTTCGAATGGGCCGACAAGCTCTACCACCTCTCCTACGGTATGGTCGAGCTGCCCAACGGCAAGATGAAATCGCGCGAAGGCACCGTCGTCGACGCCGACGACCTCATTGCCGAGATGGAAGTCACCGCCGAGGAGATGTGCCGCGACCACGGCAAGAACGACGATATGACTCCCGACCAGCTCAAAGCACTCTACCACGACCTGGCCATGGGTGCCCTCAAATACTTCATTCTGAAAGTCGACCCGGTCAAAAACATGCTGTTCAACCCCGCCGAGAGCATCGACTTCAACGGCAACACAGGCCCCTTCATCCAGTACACCCACGCCCGTATCCGCAGCATCGTCCGCAAGGCCGAGGAGCAGGGTGTGAGCCTGACGGCCCCCATCACGGCCCCCGCCGCCCTCACCGACAAGGAACGCGCCGTGGTGAAGAGCCTGCACGACCTCCCCTCCACAATCTCCGCTGCAGCAGCCAACTACAGCCCCGCCATGGTGGCCAACTATGCCTACGACCTGGCCAAGAACTTCAACAGTTTCTATCAGGACACTCCCATCCTGCGCGAAACCGATGCCAACCTCCGCCTGTTCAGGGTGAAACTCTGTGCCCTCGTCTCCGTGGCGCTGAAGAACACCCTCCGCATCCTCGGCATCGTGGCCCCCGAACGTATGTAAACGCGCTTCCCCGGCTCACAGCACCGCCATTATCCACACATCGCGCATTATGTATTATACCGATACAGTAACAATACCCAATTACCTCTGCGACTGTCGCGACCGTCTCACCATGTGGGGGTTGGCGCGTCTGCTGCAGGAGTCCGCGGGCCATCACGCCGAAACGGCGCAGATGGGCTTCCGCCAGTTGATAGAACGCGGCAAGGCCTGGGTGCTCTGCCGCATGTATTACGAAGTCGACCGCCTGCCCTTGGAGGGCGAGACGGTCACCGTCCGCACCTGGTCGCGCGGCACCGACGGCCTCTTTGCCTTCCGCGAGTTCGAGCTGCTCGACGCCCAGGGTGTGGCCGTCACCTGCTCCACTTATTGGGTCATCATTGACATGCTCTCCCGCAAAGCCGTGCGTATCCGCGACTACTGGGCCGGTATCGAGACCCACGACGACTGCGCCACCAGTCGCTCGTCGCTGGACCGCCTGCGTGTCCCCAAGGATGCCGGCGACCCCATCTCGACTGCCTCCTTCCCCGTCAAGTCGTCCATGCTTGACCATACTTTCCATGTCAACAATGCCGAGTATATCAAATGGGTCTTCGACTACCTGCCGCAGCTCTCCACCAACCCCGACGACCCCACCCCCTGTCCCGACAGGATGCTCACCGTGCCCGCCCCCTTCCGCTTTGCCATCGAGTTCTTCACCGAGACCATGCCCGGCGAGGAGGTGACTGTCAATGTGTTTGGCGGCTGCGACCAAGACCAGACCACCTTTTTCCGCATCTCCAATCCCCGCGCCACTGCCGTGGTGGCAACTTTAATGAACAGATAACCAATTAATATGAAACGAGCGATCCTACTCCTCATCGTCATCTCCCTTACCGCTCCCGCCCATGCCCAGCTCTTCAAAGGGCTCTTTGGGAAAAAGAAAAACGAAATCGTCGTCACCGACACCGTGCCAGGCATGAAACGCCTGCAAGAGGTGATGAACCTCATCCAGTCGCAGTATGTCTCCGACCCCAACACCGACCGCTTGAGCGAGGAGGCCGTGCGTACCATGCTCCGCACCCTCGACCCCCACAGCATCTACGTCCCCGCCCGCGAGGTGCAGCGCACCAACGAAGCCCTGCAAGGCAACTTCGAAGGTGTGGGCATCACTTTCACCGTGGTCAACGACACCATACGCGTGCAGGAAATCATCGCCGGTGGCCCGGCGGAGAAGGTGGGCATGCTGCGCGGTGACAAGTTCCTCCGCATCGACAGTGTCCAGGCTACAGGCGACAGCGCGGTCAACTCTTTTGTCTTCCGTCATCTGCGTGGCAAGAAAGGCACCATTGTCGTCACCGAGATGCTGCGTGGCACCGACACCATCACGTTCCATATCGAACGCGACCGCATCCCCATCCATTCCATCGAGGTCGCTTTCATGGAGGACGACTCCATCGGCTACATCGCCCTGCTCCGCTTTGCCCGCAGTTCGGTGGACGAATTCCGCAAGGCCTTGGACGGCTTGAGAAAACAAGGCATGCAGTCGCTTATCCTCGACCTCCGTGGCAACGCCGGCGGCTATCTCGACATCGCCTACCGCCTTGCCAACGAGTTTATCGACCGCGGACGGCTGATTGTCTACCAGCAGGGTCGTGCCCGCAGCCGTCAGGACTTCCGCGCCAGCCGCTATGGCTCTTTCCGCCACGGCGACCTCGTGGTGCTTATCGACGAGGGCAGCGCTTCCGCATCTGAGATTGTCAGCGGTGCTGTCCAGGACTGGGACCGCGGCCTCCTTGTGGGGCGCCGCACCTTCGGTAAGGGCTTGGTGCAGACCATGTACAACCTCAGCGACGGGAGTCAGGTGCGTATCACCACCGCCCGCTACTATACCCCCTCGGGCCGCTGCATCCAACGTCCCTACGACGACGGCACCGACGAATACAACAAGGACATGATGCGCCGCTATAAACACGGCGAGTTCTTCTCGGCGGACTCCATCCATTTCCCCGACTCGCTGAAATACAAGACCGCAGGCGGTCGCACCGTTTACGGTGGCGGCGGCATTATGCCCGACATCTTCGTGCCGATGGACACCACCCCCTCCACCCAGTATTACCGCGACTGCCGCCGCAAGGGCATCCTCAACCAGTTCCCGCAGTATTGGGCCGACATGCACCGTGGCGATTCCAGGATAGTCGATTTCGACACCTATCTGGCGCACTACGACAGCCTCGACGTCGACTCGGCTTTCGAGCGCTTTGCCGCCAACAAGGAGGTGCACTGGGACACCGTGGCCGACAGCTCCGCACTGGCCGCCGGGCAGTCCCTGTCCGAACGCGACCCCTTCCTGCATCTGCAAATCAAAGGCCTCCTGGCCGATTGCCTCTTCGGGCGCGGACACTACTACCGCATCATGAAGGTGCGCGACCCTGTCTACAATGCCGCCCTCGTGCAGCTACGCCAGCGTAAGTCTGTCAAATAGCGGCTGCAAGCCCCCCGCCGCCCTCCGGCGTCCATCACCCTCCATCCCCGGCGCCCATCGCCGTCCATCACCCTCCACCCCCGGCGCCCATCGCCGTCCATTCCTGTCACCCCGTTTCGCCCTCCCGCCCTGCGCCGTGGAGCGGCAACGTTTCCCCTCGCTACGGAGAGGGGCCGTTCAATCCTGCATCGTAATAGTATCGTTATAGCATCGTTACTCGATATGATAACGGAAAACAAGCCGGGAAGCAGGCAGTATCGAGCCGAGATTGAACGACCCAAGTGGGTTGTGTCGTGCCGTCCGCTGCAACTTCCCGGCACTGGAGTGGGGCAGGGGAGGCGTGGGAAGGGAGCAAAGGCAAGGCAGGGGAGGAGTGGGGAGGGCGTTGCGGCGAGGCCGTATGGGGCGGGATGGTAGACCGTTGGGACATGGATGAAAATATTTTGTTGCAGATTTGTTTTTTTTTTGTATATTTGCAGAATCCCGTAATTTACAGATAGTGTTGTAAATTATTAAGAGATAACAAGTAATTGGCGGAGAGTGTCCGTCGGATAAGTGTAAAAAGTGAATCGAGAGTGCGGTTATCCACCGCAGGTATTATATAGAATATGGATTACAACTTTAACGAAATCGAGCCTAAGTGGCAGAATTATTGGCGTGAACATCATACCTACAGGTGTGGTATCGAGCCGGACAAACCTCATTTCTATGTCCTCGACATGTTCCCCTATCCTTCGGGAGCGGGGTTGCATGTGGGCC
Organism: Bacteroidales bacterium; assembly: GCA_017550405.1. Taxonomy (GTDB): domain Bacteria; phylum Bacteroidota; class Bacteroidia; order Bacteroidales; family P3; genus Colimorpha. The sequence continues at coordinate 6,449 of JAFZPH010000005.1, read as the reverse complement.
ACCCGTTAGGCTACATCGCCAGCGACATCTTTGCCCGCTATAAGCGTCTGCGTGGATTCAATGTGCTGCATCCCATGGGATACGACGCTTACGGCCTCCCTGCCGAGCAGTATGCCATACAGACCGGCCAGCATCCCGCCATCACCACCGAGCGAAATATCGCCCGCTATCGTGAGCAGCTGGACAAACTGGGCTTCAGTTTCGACTGGGAGCGCGAGGTGCGCACTTGCGACCCGAAATACTATAAGTGGACACAATGGACTTTCATCCAGCTGTTCAATCATTATTACGACCGTGAGCTTGACAAGGCTCGTCCCATCAGCGAGTTGGTGAAGCAGCTGGAGGAAGGCACCGTGGCCACCGAGGGCGAGAAGCCCTGGTCGGCCATGAGCGAGGACGAGCGTCAGGACTATCTGATGAATTTCCGTCTGGCTTACCTGGCCGACATCCCCGTCAACTGGTGTCCCGAGCTGGGTACCGTGCTGGCCAACGACGAGGTGGTGAACGGCCTCAGCGTGCGTGGCGGCTACCCCGTCGAGCGCAAGCTGATGCGCCAGTGGAGCCTCCGTATCTCCGCTTACGCACAACGCCTGGTCGATGGATTGGAAGAGGTGGACTGGTCCGAGTCGCTCAAGGAGATTCAGCGTAATTGGATCGGCCGCAGCGAGGGTGCCGCCGTCTGGTTCCCCCTCGATGTGAAACCCAACGCCAATGTGCTGCCCGGTGCACAGGCTTATATCAGCCAGTGCGACCCCCAGCCCGTTCTGAGTTTCGAGATTTTCACCACCCGCCCCGATACAATATATGGTGTGACATTCATGGTGCTATGTCCGGAGCACGAGCTTATCGACACCATCACCACTCCCGCTCAGCGCGCCGAGGTGGAGGCCTACGTGGCGTGGGCCAAGAACCGCTCCGAGCGCGAGCGTCAGGCCGAGGTGAAGAAGGTAAGCGGCGTGTTCACTGGCTCGTTCGCCATCAATCCCCTCACCGAGGAGCGTATCCCCATCTGGGTGAGTGACTATGTGCTGGCAGGCTATGGCACGGGTGCCATCATGGCCGTGCCCGCCCACGACAGCCGCGACTTTGCCTTTGCACGCCATTTCAACCTGCCCATCCGTCAGGTGGTGGCCACCGACCCCGACAACCTCACCGACCCCGATACCTGGACCGAGAGCCTTGACAGCAAGACGGGCTACAGCGTCAACAGCGGATTTGTGAGCGGTATGAAAGTGAAGGACGCCATGGCCGCCGTGATTGATAAAATCGAGGAGATGGGTATCGGCCACCGCACGGTGAACTACCGCCTGCGCGACGCTATCTTCAGTCGTCAGCGCTACTGGGGCGAGCCGTTCCCGGTGTACTACAAGGAGGGCCGTCCCTACACCCTGCCCGAAGAGTGCCTGCCCCTGCTGCTGCCCGAGGTGAGCGACTTCAAACCCACCGCCACAGGCGAGCCCCCGCTGGGCCACGCCACCTGCTGGGCCTGGGACGAGACCAACCGCCAAGTGGTGGAGAACAGCAAGATTGACAACAAGACCATTTTCCCCCTCGAGCTGAGCACCATGCCCGGCTTTGCAGGGTCGAGCGGCTATTACCTCCGCTATATGGACCCCCACAACGACCAGGCTTACTTCAGCGCCGAGGCCGTCAACTATTGGCAGAACGTCGACCTCTATGTGGGCGGCGCGGAACACGGCACCGGCCATCTGATTTACGCCCGTTTCTGGAACAAGTTCCTCTACGATATGGGTCTCAGCGTCAAGCAGGAGCCTTTCTACAAGCTGGTGAACCAGGGCATGATTCAAGGCCGCTCCAACTTTGTATATCGCAGCAAGGAGGACAACAACCTCTTTATCTCGAAGAACATCCCCGGACGCGAGGAGAAGACCGTCCCCATCCATGTGGATATCAATATCGTCAATAACGACGTGCTCGACATCGAGAAGTTCAAGGCATGGCGACCCGAGTTTGCCGATGCCCGCTTCGAGCTTGAGGACGGCAAATATATTTGCGGCTGGGAAATCGAGAAGATGTCCAAGTCGATGTACAACGTGCAGAACCCCGACGACCTGGTGGCCCGCTATGGCGCCGACACCCTCCGCCTGTACGAGATGTTCCTCGGACCTGTGGAGCAGGCCAAGCCTTGGGACACCAACGGTATTGAGGGCGTGTTCCGTTTCCTGAAGAAGTTCTGGAAGCTCTTCGAGAACTGCTCCGACGTACCTGCCGACAAGGCTTCGCTCAAGTTGATGCACCAGACCGTGAAGAAGATTACCGACGACATTGAACGGTTCTCGTTCAATACGTCGGTGAGCACCTTTATGATATGCGTCAACGACCTGCTTGCCAAGGAGTCGGTGTCGAAGGAGGTGATGGAATGCCTGTCGATACTGCTGGCCCCCTTCGCCCCCCATATTGCCGAAGAGGTCTACAGCCGTCTGGGACACGACACCAGCGTGTGCTGCGCCGCATGGCCGGAGTACGATGCCAAGATGCTGGAGGAGGACACCTTCACCTATCCCGTGTCGTTCAACGGCAAGATGCGTTTCACGCTCGACCTCCCCGCCGGGGTGAGCCAGCAGGATGCCATCGCCGCCGTCAAGGCCGACGGGCGCGGACAGAAATGGCTCGACGGCAAGGAGCCCAAGCGCATCATCTTTGTGCCCAACAAGATTATTAATATCGTCGTATAATACCTTTGCTACCATGTTAAGCCGTCACTTTCTCCGATCTAAAGTGTTGCAGGTAGTCTACGCCTGCTACACCGACCCTGTGGACATCCCTGTTGCCGAAAGGAATTTCAAGCACATCATCAGCCGTTTCAACGACCTTGGTATCACCCAGCTTTCGGCGATGGTCCATTTCGTCGAGGTGGCCTCCGTCATGATTGACGAGGCGCAGCACAAGTATCTGCCCACCGAGGCCGAACTGAACCCCAACCGCCGTCTCCCCAACAACCTCTTTATCCAGAAGCTGGCTGCAAACTACGACTACCGCCACCAGTGCGATGAGAGCAATGTGAGCTGGGGAGGTGTGGAATACGACGAGATATTCCGCCAGGCTTACGCCGCTTTCGCCAAGCTGCCCGACTACGCCGAGTACCTGTCCACGGAACAGACCTTCCAGACCGACCACCAGTTTGCATTGAAGATTTTCAAGTATCTCGTCAACGACGAACTGCTACGCGACAGCCTCTTTTCGAAGAGCCTGATGTGGGAGGACGATTTCGACCAGATTGCCCAGTATAATTTCATGATGCTGAAGGCACTGGACGAAACCATGGACGAGGCGACGGTAATCCCGTCCATGACCGACGAGCGGATTGAGAAGGATATAGAGGCATTCGACTTTGCACGGCAGCTGCTCCTCGTCACCCTCCGCCACGGCAAGGAGGTGGAGGATATGATCCGCAAGCACTTGAAGGGATGGGAGTTTGAGCGTGTGGCCTTCATGGATGTGCTGCTGCTGAATATGGCTGTGGCCGAGCTGACAGAGTTCCCCTCGATACCCGAGCGCGTCACCGTGGATGAATATATCGAGTTGTCGAAAGAGTTCAGCACGGAACGCAGCAAGCTCTTTATCAACGGCATCCTCGACAAGTTCATCATCGAGCTCCGCTCCGCCGGACGTATTAATAAATCGGGTCGCGGACTGATAGACCCCACAATGTTGGAGGAGGAGGGCGAATGAAGAAGACCTTAGCATCCACGTTGTTGCTGCTGTCGCTGCTGTTGGCAGCAGCCTGTGCCGACACACAGAAGAACGGCGACATCGATGTCGACCTGATCAACAACCCCAATAGCGCACAGGGCTATGACCAGTCGGCCCGTGTGCCCAAGATTACCTTCGACAGCGACCTTCACGATTTCGGCCGCATCACTTCGGGCGAGAGCATCTCCTATAGTTTCCATTTCCGTAATACCGGCGATGCCGACCTGGTGCTCTCCGGCTGTTCGGCCACCTGCGGATGCACGGTAGCGGACTATCCCCGCGGCCGCATAGCCCCCGGGAAGGAGGGATACGTGACCGTCACGTTCAACTCGCAGGGGAAAACAGGGCAGCAGTATCAGGAGGTCACCGTCACTTCCAACGCCCAGCCGGGTCGCAATATACTTAAAATCACCGCCCAGGTAACCTATTGATGATGGCGGAGAGAATAGAGATTTGAAAATTAATTTATTCAGAATTATAACATAACAGAACATGAACAACCTTTTTATCTTACTCCAGGCCCAGGGTGGCGGCGGCGGTAGCATGCTTATCTGGCTTATTCTCATTTTTGTAGTGATGTGGCTGCTGATGGTGCGTCCTCAACAGAAACAGGCTAAGAAAGAACGTGAGTTCCGTGAACAATTGAAGAAAGGCGACCGCGTCAGCTTCAGCGGCGGTATTTATGGCAAGGTCCACGAGGTGGCAGAACATACGATTGATGTCGAGATTGCCAACGGCGTTGTCGTCACCGTCGAGAAATCCATGGTCCAGCCCATCCCCGAGCAGCCTGCCGCTAACGCCAAGAAATAACCCGTCAAAGTGCGAATGTATTAACGATTAACGCACTAACGCATTAACGCATTCAAGCACTAACGCATTAACGCATTAACACATTCACACATTCAATCATTAACGCATTCAAGAACTCAAGCATTAACGCACTAACGCATTAACGCATTCAAGAACTCAAGCATTCAATCATTAACGCATGTTCCGGCATCGGTCGTTTTGGATTATTCTGTTGCTCACGGCCATTGTATGGTTGGTGGCCGCCATGTCCGAGGACAGTGACCACGCGCTTACGGTACGTGTAGAGTGGGGTGGGTTCGATGCGGCGCGTTATGTCGTAGTCCAGGCCGACACGCTGCTGCCTGTGTCCGTCAACACGAACGCCTTCCAGGCCATGTCGCTCCAGCGTACCCTCAACAACAAACCTTACCGGCTCCTTGTCAAGTCCGACACGGTGATGAAAGTGAACAGCCTGTTGCTCGACGACATCGTGAAGCAGACAGGGATGTCGGGGGTCAAGGGCATCAGCTCCCCAGTCGAGACCGTGGGCATCAAGCTCACCGAGCGGCAACGCAAAGCCTATCTGCCCATCCTGCGTAATGTCGAGTTCCACTATGCCGGACAGCGGGGGCTCTCGGGCACGCCTCTGGTTGAGCCCGACACGGTATGGCTGTATGGCGACTCGGCGTCGCTGGCGCGGATTCCGTCGGTCTACACTGCCGATACCGTGGTCAGGTATATCTCCGACAGCGGTTGGTATTCGCTGGCGCTCGAGCCCGTGTGGGAGCAGTACCGTGGTGTCCGTCCCTCCGTCGACAGCCTGCGGGTGTTCCTTCCCGTCGGCAAATTCGTTGAGAAGACGGTCTCCGTCAATGTCAAGCCCCGTTGCGAGAGTGCCGGAAGCCAGCTGCGTGTCATCCCGGAGCGTGTGAGTGTCACCCTCTGGACCCCCGTTGAGGACTACGACCACCTGACCGCCGACCAGGTCGAGGCCGTCGTGGTCTATACCCCCGATGTGAAAGAGAAGGAGCTGCCTGTTCTCATCACGCGGTTCCCCGGCAATATGCGTATCAAACACATCTCACCATCCTCCCTCCAGTATGTCGTCATCAAGAAACAGTGATTCCTTCGGCCGGCCGCTTTATGTGGCGTTGACGGGCGGCATAGGGTGTGGCAAGACCACCGTGCTCGAGCAGTTCCGCCTGCTGGGAGTCCCCACCTTTATTGCCGACGAGGTGGCGGGCAACTACTACCGCGACCCTGCTTTCCTGCAGGAGGTGCGGGAGCTCTTTGGCGACGTGGTCTTCCGCCCTGACGGGAGTGTCGACAAGCAGGCCATCGCCTCCATCGTCTTTGCCGACGATGTGATGTTGCAGAAGTTAAATGCGTTGGTGCACCCTCGGGTGTGGCGGGATTTTGTCGCCTTCGCCGAGCAGAATCGCCTGGCACCGTATGTCATCTTTGAGAGTGCCATCGTCTATGAGTATGGTTTTGACCAGAAAGTGGACAAGGTGGTGTGTGTCTATCTCGACAAGGAAGAGCGTATGCGTCGCCTGGAGTTGCGCGACCACGCCACCCGTACCCAGCTCGAAGCCCGCATGGCCAACCAGCTCAGTGCTGAAGAAAAGATGATGCGCGCCGACTACGTGATACTGAATTACGAAGGCAATCCCCGCGCCCGCCAAGTGCAGCACGTCCACACCAGCCTCCTCCACTTAGTGTGAGGTTAATAAAATAGTGTACCACCGGCACACCCAAGCCCTCGTCATGCAAAGACATAACATATTTCACTTTTCACTTCCCACTTTGTCTTAACCTGAAAAAAGTTGACACTTTTGGGAACAATACTAAAAGTAAAAATGAGACAAAAGACACAGACACGACAAGTGTACAATGAAGAGCTCGGATGTTACGAGTGGAAAGAGGTCGAGACGGACAGGTATGTT
>JAFZPH010000004.1 GCA_017550405.1 Bacteroidales bacterium | reverse complement strand
CCTGTATCGAAACCGCTGGCAAATAGAGGTGTTCTTCAAATGGATGAAGCAGAACCTGACCATCAAGAGATTATGGGGTCACTCGCAGAATGCTGTGATGACACAACTGTGGACATCCATCTGCGCCTATCTCCTCATTGCACTGATCAAGGCTCAACTCAAAAGCCCATACACCATAACTGAAGTGGCAACTTTACTGTCTGTGTCAGCATTGGAGAAAATATCCATACACGAGTTACTGACCCGTCAAAATCCCGCTCTCATTCAATCCCAAAATGTCAAAGAACTTACCTTGTTTTGATATCTTAATATTCGTTAATAATTAACGCATCAGTACATTAACGCATCAGTACTAATTAAACTATAGTAATAAAACTTATGCAAAGATACACTTTTTTTTTAAATAAATAACATTTTTTTATAAAATATTCACTTTTCACGAGAGTATTCCGTTTATTGCATTCGATACATTCTTTTGTCTCCATTTGTTTTTTCATGTTATTTTCATTGACAAAACCTGTCGTGAAAAACGTGGATTGTTTCAAATTTGTTTGGAGTATATTGGTTTTGTTTGTGAGTTTTTTCATGTCCATGCAATAAATTAGGTGGGCATCCGTTAAATTAATATTTATGACTAACAAACGCAAGATTATCAACGACCCGGTGTATGACGGGTTTCTGACGATTGAGGATGAAATTATCTTCGATGTGCTGTCGCATCCTTGGTTCCAACGGTTGCGGCGTGTCAAGCAGTTGGGGTTTACATGTCTGGTGTACCCTGGGGCGATGCACACCCGTTTCAGCCACATGCTGGGGGCGTTGAATTTGATGAACCGCGCCCTCGACGTGCTGAAAGTAAAAGGGATAGAGCTGTCGCAGGACGAGGTGTTGGGGGCACGGCTTGCCATCCTGCTGCACGATATTGGCCACGGGCCTTTCTCACATACTTCCGAGCGGCTGCTGGCGGATATACACCATGAGGATTGTTCGCGCCTTTTCATGAAACGACTGAATGAGGTGTTTGGCGGACAGCTGAGCACGGCCATCCGCATCTTCGACGATACATACGAGCGGCATTTCCTCCATCAGCTGGTGAGCAGTCAGCTGGATATGGACAGATTGGACTATCTGGGACGCGACAGCTTCTTCACCGGTGTGAGTGAGGGTATTGTGGGTACTGACCGAATAATCAATATGCTGAATGTGAAGGACGACCGCCTGGTGGTGGACGAGAAGGGTGTCTATTCGGTGGAGAAGTTCATTGTTTCGCGCCGTTTGATGTATTGGCAGGTATATCTGCATAAGACCGTGGTGGCTGCGGACAACCTGCTATCCAGCATCCTGCGACGTGCCCGCGAGCTGGCAGCCGCAGGTGAGAACCTTGGCATCGAGGGATTTCCACTCTTCGATTTTCTTTCACACCATTATACCCGGATGGATTTCGAGCAGAATTCGGATTTGCTTGACCGCTTTGCTCTGATTGATGACAGCGATATAGATATGGCTGTGAAGTGCTGGTCGTCCCATCCCGACCCCGTTCTCCGAAGGCTGGCGGAGCATTTGGTGAACCGCCATCTGTTTGCCATCCGGGTGTCGGACAAGCCTTTCGAGGCCGAGGCGGTTGAGACACTCCGCACCCAGGCTCAGTTGCTCTATGGCATTGAAAAGGAGGAGAGCCTTTATTTCGTCAATACGGGTATCCTCCAAAACCATGCATACGATTATAACGACCAGGAAATCCGTGTGCTGTTCAAAGACGGCTCATGCCGAGACATCGGTGATGCATCGGACCAGCTCGACCGTCATTTCCTCGAAAAACAGGTGACAAAATACTATATCTTTTTTCCAAAAGAATTATTGCTGAGAACGAGGGAATGTGTGAATGGGTAAATGTGTTAGTCCTTGGAGCATCAAAGAATCACGAATTAACAAATTAACGAATTCATTATGAATGTACACTTTATTGCTATCGGTGGCAGTGCCATGCACAATCTGGCTATCGCCCTGCATCTAAAAGGCTACCATGTGACAGGTTCCGACGATGAGATTTTCGACCCTGCCAAGAGTCGTCTGCAGCGTTATGGCTTGTTACCAGATAGTTATGGCTGGCATCCCGAGCGTATCACCCCCGACCTCGATGCCATCGTGCTGGGGATGCACGCCCGCAAGGACAATCCCGAGCTGCTGCGGGCGCAAGAACTTGGTATCAAGATATATAGCTATCCGGAGTACCTCTACGAGCAGTCGAAGGAGAAGACCCGTGTGGTGATTGGCGGTAGTCACGGCAAGACCACCACGACGGCTATGATACTGCATGTGTTGCAGCACTGCGGTGTGGAGGCAGACTATATGGTAGGCGCTCAGCTTGAAGGGTTTGAGGTGATGGTGCGCCTCAGCGAAACGGCAAAGGTGATGGTGCTGGAAGGCGACGAATATCTGACTTCGCCCATCGACCTCCGCCCCAAATTCCATCTGTACAGACCTCATATTGCCATTATCACGGGTATAGAATGGGACCATATCAACGTCTTCCCGACATTCGAGATATACAAAGACCAGTTTGCTCAGTTCATAAATCTCATAGAACCAAGTGGTAGGCTCATTTATTGCAATGATGACCCCGAAGTGCGCGATGTGGCGTTGAAGAACCAGCGCGAGGACATCACAAAACAGCCCTACGATGTGCCAGACCATAAGGTTGAGAATGGCGTTACATGCTTGTTACCAGAGTCTTCGGTGCCTGTTCCTCTGAAGATATTCGGTCGGCACAATCTCCTTAATCTCACAGCTGCCCGTTATGCCTGCAACGCTCTTGGTATCAGCGATGAACAATTCAACGAGGCAATCCAAACCTTCGGTGGTGCCAGCAAACGGCTGGAGCTGGTGAAGAAAACAGATGAAAGTGCAGTGTATAAGGACTTCGCCCATGCCCCGTCGAAACTGCGGGCAACCATTTCGGCCATGCGGGAGCAGTATCCCGACCGCCAATTGGTGGCATGCATGGAGTTGCACACCTTTAGCAGCCTCACGGCTGAATTTCTGAAACAATATGCTGGTACCATGGATAATGCGGATGTGCCATTCGTCTATTACAGCCAGCATGCACTGCAGTTGAAGAAACTGCCCAACCTCGACCCCGAACAGGTGAAGGCCTCCTTTGCCAATGACAAAGTAAGGGTGTTCACCGACTCCAAGCAGATGGTGGATGCAGTCATTCAAACATTCAAGCAATCAGGCAATCAGGCAATGAATCTGCTCATGATGTCAAGCGGTAACTTCGACGGTATAGACTTCAAGCAGCTAGCCGACGAGTTGATTGTGAGTGATTAAATAATTGTATACAAGTCTTTTCATTTTAACGATATGACTAAATTTCAGATAGGGGACAAAGTGAAGTTCCTCAACAGTGTCGGTGGCGGTGTCGTCACCAAGATAACGCCCGATTTCATCTTTGTGCGCGACGACACGGGCTTCGACATGCCCATGCCGCCCAGCGAACTAATCCGTATGGCCGACATGAGCGGTGTGGCCAAGGTGTTCAACCAAGATGTCCCGGGTGGCGAACCGCCACAGGTACTAAAAGGCGAACCGCCACTGGTATTAAAAGGCGAACCGCCACTGGCATCGAAAACAGAACCTTCAATCGTTGGGTCGGCTGCCAGGGAAGCTGAGTTGAATCGCAAGTTGAAAGAGAAGTTCACAGGCTCGGCGGATGACGACGATGTCGACAAGTTGCGCGAGGAAAATGTCCGTCTGCGCTCACAGGTGGCGAACTTGCAACATCAGGTGAAAACCTTAAAGGAGAGGCTGGCACAGGTTCAGTCGCACAATGCAAAGAAACTCAACGACAATGTGTTGCTACAGTATATGACCCGTCCCGGTGAGGCCGAAGTGGATCTCCATATCGAAGCTCTGACCGACCATCCCGAACGGCTCAGCGACATAGAGAAACATGAGCTGCAGAAGCGTTTCTTCCGCACCTGCCTGAACCATGCTTTGCTCAACGGCTTCAAGAAAGTGGTGTTCATCCACGGCGTGGGTCGCGGGGTGCTGAAGACCGAAATCCACAACGAGCTGGATATGTATGACAATGTGCAATACGTCGATGCGCCCATGTCGCTCTACGGTGCCGGTGCCACCGAAGTGTATATCAAAGTGAAAAAATAATCCATAAAATCAGAATACTAAGATTAATCAGAAATACCCGCCCCCATGAGCAGACAAATACAAATCGGCGACCTCACGCTTGGCGGAGGTGCCCCCATCAGAGTCCAGTCCATGACCAATACCGACACCATGGACACCCAAGCCACTGTTGACCAGACCCTGCGCCTTGTAGAGGCTGGCTGTGAATTGGTGCGTATCACCGCCCCCGATGTCAAGGCGGCGGAGAACCTCTATAACATCAAGAACGAGCTGGCGCGACGGGGTTGCACCGTCCCTCTCGTGGCGGACATCCATTTCAACCCCCTTGCCGCCGAGACGGCTGCCACTATCGTGGAGAAGGTGCGTGTCAATCCCGGCAACTACACCGACCGCAACACCGGCAAGACCCATTTCACCGAACAGGAATACGCCGACGAGCTCAAGCGGATAGGGGAGAAGATGTCGAGCCTCATAGAGATATGCAAGCAGCACCACACTGCTATGCGCATCGGCACCAACCACGGCTCGCTCAGCGAACGCATCATGTCGCGCTACGGTAACACCCCCGAGGGCATGGCCCAGTCCGCCATCGAGTTTGCCCAGGTGTGCCGCGAGCAGGACTACCACCAGCTGGTCTTCTCCATGAAAGCCAGCAATGTGCAGGTGATGGTGCAAAGCACACGCCTCTTTGTCGAGAAGATGCACGCCCTCGGTATGGACTATCCCATCCATCTCGGCGTCACCGAAGCGGGCGACGCCATGGAGGCACGATACAAGAGTGCTGCCGGCATCGGTGCACTGCTTATCGACGGCATCGGCGACACCATCCGTGTCTCCCTCACCGAAGACCCCGTTGAGGAGATTCCCGTAGCCTACGGCATCCTGCAGGCCGTCGGGGCACGTATCAGCAAGTGTGAATACATCGCCTGCCCCTCCTGCGGCCGCACGCAGTACGACATCCAGCAAGCCCTGCAGCAAATCAAAGCACGCACCCAGCACCTCAAGGGTGTCAAGATAGGTGTCATGGGCTGCATCGTCAACGGCCCCGGCGAGATGGCCGACGCGCACTACGGCTATGTAGGCCAAGGCGCGGGCAAGATAACCCTCTACAAAGGCAAACAGGTAGTCAAACGCGACATCCCCCAAGCCGCCGCCGTCGACGAACTCGTCAACCTCATCAAAGAAAACGGCGACTGGATAGAGCCGTGACGCGTAGTATATAGGATTGTAACGTGTTAATATCCAGAATATACTGGCATACTTATCCAATTTACTCAATGGGCTGAGTAATTTTACTCAGCCCATTGAGTAAATTGTTGGAATGTCTTCCAATAGACTTATTACAAGGTGTTTATAGCCTACTTGTATTTTTATTTAACCCAAATCGGTCGTTAAGATTGAGAAGTCGGCCTAATGACCGATTTGGGTTAATCCTTCGTGGCTGTTTAGTTATCCCATAAGTGTTTTATACTCAGGCTTTATGGACGTATTCTTACATTTTACGCAGTGCACTGAGTATAATTACTCAATGCACTGCGTAAAGAATGTTTCTAAACAGATATATGACTTTTTTGGCTCTTCCGATAAATGCGTAGGTGAGACACAATAAAAGAAGCTGGCATTTCGTATTGTAAATGCTAAAAAAGTACGGAATGGAAACCAGCTTCATGTATCATTGCCTCGGAATCCGGGAACAAGAATGCACACGGACACGCTACGAGGGCGGGAAGACAATTCTCGAGATAAGAACGAGAGAAGACAAACTTTATTGTCCCAAAT
>JAFZPH010000029.1 GCA_017550405.1 Bacteroidales bacterium | reverse complement strand
TTTGTCGCTCAACTACAGCAAAACCTCTCGCCGATGAAACTTCATCCCCCAATTCTCAATTCTCAATTCTCAATTCAAATTGACTAGCAGAGTTCGTGGATTACGAGGCCGGAGCGTAGCTTGGGCTCGAACCAGGTGGTCTTCGGAGGCATGATGTTGCCGGTGTCGGCGATGTCGATGATTTGCTTCATGCTGACGGGGTAGAGGGCGAAGGCGACCTTCATCTCGCCGTTGTCGACGCGGCGTTTCAGCTCGCCGAGACCACGGATACCGCCGACGAAGTCGATGCGCTTGTCGGTGCGGAGGTCCTTGATGCCAAGTACCTTGTCGAGGACGAGGTTGCTGAGGATGGTGACATCGAGCACGCCGATGGGGTCGTTGTCGTTGTAGGTGCCGGGCTTTGCGGTCATCTTGTACCAGTGGCCGTCGAGGTACATGCTGTGTTCATGCAGTTTGACGGGTTTGTAGATCTCGGTGCCCATGTCTTCCAGTTCGTAGCTCTCGCCCACGGCGGCGATGAACTGCTCCTTGGTGAGGCCGTTGAGGTCTTTGACCACGCGGTTGTAGTCGATGACGTTGAGCTGGTTGTCGGGGAAGATGACGGTCATGAAGTAGTTGTACTCCTCCTTGCCGGTGTGGCGGGGGTTCTGCTCCTTCTTCTCCTGTCCCACGAGGGCGGCGGCGGCACTGCGGTGGTGGCCGTCGGCGATGTACATGGCGGGAACCTGCTTGTCGAAGATGTCGACCAGCTCGGCGATAGTCTTTTTGTCGTCGATGACCCAGAAGCGATGGCCGAAGCCGTCTTCCTTGGCGATGAAGTCGTAGATGGGCTTCTTGGCGGTGACGCCGGCCACAATCTCGTCGATGCGGGCGATGGCGGGATAGGCGAAGAAGACGGGCTCGACGTTGGCGTTGGTGATGCGGACGTGCTTCATGCGGTCCTCTTCTTTATCCTTGCGGGTGAGCTCGTGTTTCTTGATGACCTTGTTGACGTAGTCCTCGCTGTAGGCGCAGGCCACGATGCCGTACTGCCATTTGGCGTCGGCATCCTTGGGGTTCATGCTCTGGGCGTAGATGTAGAGTTTTTCCTCTTCGTCCTTGACCAGCCAGCCGAGGTCCTTGAACAGGTTGTAGTTCTTGACCACCTGGAGGTACACTTCGGGCGAGTGCTCGTCGGTGCCCTTGGGCAGGTCGATTTCAGCCTTGGTCACGTGCAGCAGGCTGTAGGGGTTGCCCTCGCATTCGACGCGGGCTTCTTCGGAATTCAGTACGTCGTAGGGACGTGAGGCCAGTTTCTCGACAATGTCGACGGGCGGGCGAAAACCCTTGAAAGGTTTGATGATGCTCATAATGTGTCTATTTAGATATTGAAATACTCGACTTTTTTTTCAAACTGCAAAGATACGAACTTTTCCTGACATGGAGAAATTATTTTTCTACATTGCGGAATATCTTGTAGCCCAGCATGGCGATGAAGATGGACATAAGTGGTGAAATGAGGTTGAAGAAGCAGTAAGGGAGATACTCAATGGTGGGTACTTTAAGCACCAACGACTGGGTCATGCCGCAGGTGTTCCAGGGCACGAGTACGGAGGTGACGGTGGCCGAGTCCTCCGTCGAGCGGCTCAGCAATCGCCCCTCGAATCCTTTCTCTTTGTACAGCTTTTTGTAGATATTGCCCGTGAGCACGATGCTCAGATATTGGTCGCCGGTGGCCATGTTGGCAAACAGTCCGGTGGCCACGGTGGTGGATACCAGCGAACGCCTTCCGCTGATGCCTTTGGCCAGTGCCGAGGTGATGCTTTGTATCATTCCCGCGCCAGTGAGGGCTCCACCGAAAGCTGCTGCACAGAAGATGAGGAATACCGTGCTGAGCATCCCCCGCATGCCGCGGGTTTGCACAAGACTGGTGAGAGCCTCGTTGCCGGTGTCGATGGAGGTGCTGCTGTAGTAGGTCAGCATTAAGCCGCGGAAACTGTTGCCCTCGCCGATTTGGGCCACGATGTCAGGCTGGGCTACGAGCATCGTCACTCCCGCTGTGAGGGCGGAAAGGAACAGCACGATGGCGGCAGGCAGGCGCAGGGCTATCAGCACTCCAGTGACTACCGGCACAAGCAGCAGCCAGGGACTGATGACGAACACCCGCTGCAATCCCTCGGCAAACTGTTCGGACTGCATGCCGCTGTCGGTGGTGTGGCTGAGGCTCGCCACCAGGAAGATGATCAGGGCGATGGAGAACGATGGCACCGTGGTGATAAGCATGTAGCGGATATGTTTGAACAACGGCACTTCGCCGACCGATGAGGCCAGTACTGTAGTGTCGGAAAGGGGTGAGATTTTGTCGCCGAAATAGGAACCGGAGATGATGGCTCCTGCCGTCCAACCTACCGAGTAGCCGTGGGCTGTGCCGATACCCATCAGGGCGATGCCGATGGTGGCGACGGTGGTCCACGAGCTGCCTGTGACAATCGACACTAATGCGCATATCAGACAGGCGACAAAAAGGAATACCGACGGGCTGACAATCTTCATGCCGTAGTAAATCATCGTAGGCACCACACCGCTCATCATCCAGCTGCCCGACACGGCTCCGATGAGGAATAGTATCAGTATGGCGCCGCCGATGGTTTTAACGTTATCGGAAATGGCCCTGTCGATGCTGCTCCACGGCACACGATAGCCAATCATCCCTATCGCCACCGCCACTCCAGCCGAAAGCAGCAGCGCCGTCTGGCTTGCCCCGTCCAGCGCGTCGGAGCCGAATAACCGTATGACGACCACCTGCAAGGCTATCAACGCCACAAGGGGTATCAGGGCTACCGTCCAGTGGATACGGGGAGAGGAAGTGGGGGAGGGAATTTCCATACTATAGGGCTATCTTGTAGCGTAAAAAATATCAAAACTTCGCTGTAGTTTGGCAGGGTCGGTCTGGTAGTTATTGTCACCATAGTAGCAGTCGGCCAGTACTTCATAAAGGCGGCAGAACTCGCCGAGGTCGTGTTTGCCTCTTTGTGCATCAATGGTGAGAGAAAGCAATTCCAAAGCCCGGTCGGCGGCTCGATGGCACTGTTCCATATTGCCCTTACTCTTCCATCGATTGGCACGCGACACCTCGCTGCCGATGTTCAGCATCTGCTCTGCCAGAGTCATTTCTGCCCAACGTCCAGCGGCCAATCCTGTGTGTTGGTATTCGCTCATATAATCAAAGAGTTTACAATATCAACTATTTGTTTCCGAACATTAGGGTCTAACACGTCGCGACTTCGGTTTCCTTGGAAAGGACGGATATTGATGAGAGAGTCGAACTCTATGAAATCATCCCCATCCATTTCAGGATAAAGGTTGATACCCCATAGATCCGTCAGCATCGAACCTTGCGACAGCATCTCCTTTTCTATATCGGCTTGCAGTTCGGCATCAAGGCCGAGGGTACCCTTCCTCACATCTACAACAGCCTTAATCATGTCGCCAAAATAGCTGGGCAACATGCCAATCAGTTCGCTGTGTTTAATAGGTTGCGATATGATTATCATATTAAAGATTGTTATTTACTGATTGCAAAAATACGAACTTTTCGCGACATGGGAAAATAAATTTGGCCGAATGGAAAAAACTTCGTAATTTTGTAGTCGATTTTTACACAAAGGAGGACTGTCACTATGAAAAAATTGTCTTTTGTTCTTTTATTATGCCCTGTACTATTTTGTGGATGTAAAAAAGATGACACAACCAACCCTTTTAAGAATACTAAATGGGAATGCGAATTGGATGGTAATGTAACATTATCACTTCATTTCGAAGAAGACACATGCACACTGAAAGCAGTGGACGGCGACTATAACGCAACCTATCGTAACAGATACACCTGCTACAAAGACTCCAAGACAACCTGGGATGCATGGAACCAGCGGTATACAACCGTACTTATCGACTGCGTGAAATTTGAACAATTCGACATCTATTATACCAGCCACATCATACACGACGATTGCCAAAACCCGGTACACAACATCGAAATACATTATGGACGCATCATAAACGACACCTTGTCACTGCACCCCACCGTCCATCATCTCCCAACGAACACACCCCCCTATGGACATGTCATCACCGCGAGCACCGTCTGGGTATTCAATAGAGTTAAATTTTGGTTTTTCTAACTTAAGCGAATAGCTAAACTACTACAACAGATGTATTTCACACAAAAAAGAGACTTGCACCATTCCCATGTGCAAGCCTCTTTTTTGTGGAATTTTGTCACACTGCGATTCCCTTCCGCATGACATCATCGTATAGCGATTAGGGGGTTGCCTTTGGACATTAGGATTGAAGTATATGAGGTGGGATGTCCCCGAAGGGGACACAAGAATACAGGCAGGGGTGCAGCGAAGCGAAACCCCTGTACGACGACACCCCACCAATACCAAACCCCGAAGGGGTGACAGAAAAATATCATGGCACAATCTGTCACCCCTTCAGGGTTATAGTATTTGTCCATAAAATCAAACAGGAGTTGTACCCCATGTACTGGGGTCGCACCCCTGCCTGTGCACTATCGCCCTTTCAGGGCTATTTGTGTATGTTCCAACGTTTCATTCTTTGTCGAATCAACAAATTCATTTTTCAAATGCAAACCGCTCATCGTATTGTATTCCGTATGCTTCAAGGAACAGTTTATATTCTTCATGGAACGTACGTATCTTGTGATGCTCTGCTTGATTACGGATATAGTTGATTGTTCTCTCAATCAATGATGGGCTTACCGAGAATGCTCCATAGCCTTCCTGCCAAGAGAAATTGGAATAATGGCCATCTAATTGTTTTATCCATTTGCTGCTGTCGGCCTTGATGACTCGGACAAAATCGGTCAATGCCATTGTTTTTGGTAGTGAAGTTAAAATATGGACATGGTCTTCTATCCCGCCAACGATAATAGGAATGCCACCGAGATTGTTGATGATTCCGCCCAGATAAGCATGAATGCGTCCAAGGTCATTTTCACGCATTTTTACCCCATGGCTTTTTGTATGAAATATCAGGTGGATGTCGATTTTTACAAGTGAACTTGCCATATCTTGTATTATTTATTCTGTCGCCCCTTCGGGGCTTGGTGTTAATTACTGTTCATGTTGTACAGGGGTTGTACCCCTGCCTGTGTTCTGTCGCCCCTTCGGGGCTTGGTGTTAATTACTGTTCATGTTGTACAGGGGTTGCACCCCTGCCTGTGTTCTGTCGCCCCTTCGGGGTTTGGTGTTAATTACTGTTCATGTTGTACAGGGGTTGCACCCCTGCCTGTGTTCTGTCGCCCCTTCGGGGCTTGGTGTTAATAACTGTTCATGTTGTACAGGGGTTGTACCCCTGCCTGTGTTCTGTCGCCCCTTCGGGGCTTGGTGTTAATAACTGTTCATGTTGTACAGGGGTTGTACCCCTGCCTGTGTTCTGTCGTCCCTTCGGGGCTTGGTGTTAATTACTGTTCATGTTGTACAGGGGTTGCACCCCTGCCTGTGTTCTGTCGCCCCTTCGGGGCTTGGTGTTAATTACTGTTCATGTTGTACAGGGGTTGCACCCCTGCCTGTGTTCTGTCGCCCTTTCAGGGCTACTAATCCTCTAAAAATGTTTAAGGCCACAATATGCGACCTTAAACAAAGATATGAGATGATGTTTATCCCTCACAGAAGGGTATCTTGACGGTGATGGCTTTGGGGAGCTTCTCGCGCAGTTTGATGCGGAGGTGGCACCTGTCGTGGCTTTAGAAATCAAGCTGCCCCCATTCTGATGCGGGGACATAGATGTGGAAAGCCACTTCGGGGCCTGAAGCCAGTTTGCCTGCCATCTTCATACGGAAGCCTTTGTCGTCTTTCTCAACGATTACGGTGCCGACGGTGTAGGAATCGGAGCTTTCGAAACTGGTGATGTAGTTCACCTCGGAGGTTACCCGGAAGAAGACACCTCCACCGGTGGCCAGATTGTAGGTCCCATTACCCGGATGGTCGGAGACGATGTTGAAGATGGGCAGCCCGTCGGCGGTTTTGTCTGTTGCGTTAGCATCGATGTATACGCGTCCGCTATGATCGGTGGTATAGGTGCTGGTCATCTTGTAAATGGTTCCGTTGTATACCAGCGTGTTGGCGGCCACATCGCCTTCCTCGGGCGGTTCGCACGATACGGTGGCAAACATTATTGTGGCTGCAGCCACTAGCATGATCAATAATTTGGTCGTTTTCATAGTGCATGATTATTAATTGTTGACGAAAAAAGGGGGTGACTGTGCACCCCCTGCTTTTTTTTATTCCGAGTGCAGGATTAGCCTTCGTAGAAGGGCATCTTGACGGTGACGGCTTTGAGAAGTTTATCGCGGACCTTGATGTAGATCTCGGTGCCAACCTTGGCATACTCGGCGCAGATGAGGGCGGTGCCGATGTTCTTTCCTGTGCTGGGGCTGGGGGAGCCGCTGCGCACTTCACCAATCTTCTTGCCTTCGGCGTTGCAGACTTCGTAGCCGTTGCGGGCGATACCGCGGTCAATCATCTCGAAGCCGGCCACTTTGCGTTTGAAGCCAGCAGCCTTCTGGGCCAGGAGGAGTTCCTTGTTGATGAAGTTGTTGTTCTCGGCTTTCAGCTTGACGATGAAGGCCAGCGGAGCCTCGAGGGGGCTCACGGTGTCGTCCATCTCGTGGCCGTAGAGGGCGAAGCCCTTCTCCAGACGGAGGGTGTCGCGGCAGCCGAGACCGGCAGGCATGATGCCGTATTCTTTACCAGCCTCGAAGACAGCGTTCCACACGTCGATGGCTTTCTCCTTGGGGATGTAAATCTCGCATCCGCCTGCGCCGGTGTAGCCAGTGGTGGAGAGGATGATGTTGTCGATACCTGCAAAGGTGAGGATCTTGAAGGTGTAGTACTCCATGTCGACGATATTCTCGGAGGTCAGCTTCTGCATGGCCTTGAGGGCGTTGGGACCCTGCACGGCGAGCTGGGCCCACTGCTCGCTCTCGTTGACGAAGTCTTTGCCGAGCTCCATGCCCATCTTGTCGGCAATCTGGCTCATCCAAGCCCAGTCCTTGTCGATATTGGCAGCGTTGGGGACCATGAAATACTCGTCGTCATGGACGCGGTAGACAAGCATATCGTCGACCACACCGCCCTGACCGTTGGGGAGGCAGGTGTACTGCACCTTGCCGTCGAAAAGGTCCTCGACGTTGTTGGTGGTGACATACTGCATGAAATGTTTGGCAATGGGGCCTTTGGCGCGGAACTCGCCCATGTGGCTCACATCGAACACACCTACGTTGTTGCGGACATTGTTGTGTTCTTCAACCAATCCTGTGTACTGAATAGGCATGTTGTAGCCGGCAAATTCGGCCATCTTGGCTCCCAGCGAAATGTGGAGGTCTGTGTACGGAGTTGTTTTCATTATATTAACTATTTGATTTATTATTACTTGTATTCTATTTTGTTCTTCCGTTGAATTTACAAATATACACTTTTTTTTTAAATTATTGAATAGTGAATAACGAAAAGTGATGAGAATGTGTTAACGTGTTAATGTGTTATCGTGTTAGTCGAATTACAATCTCCACGTATCTCGCGTATTACACGTAAAGATAGCTATACTTGTGATACGCGTGATACGTGGAGAAATAATATATTTTATTGAGATAACGCATTCAAGTGACTTCGTTCAATCCAGTATCCTTATAGCATTGTTATCCGTTCGTTCCCCTTATGTCGGTAGGGTAACGATGCAGGAGGGATTGAATAAGGATGCTGTATTGAAGGGCGTTAGTGGGGTTGGAGGAAAAGAAAAGAGACGCCGATTGGGTGTCGTGCGTCTCTTTTAGTGGATGGTCATGATGCAGGTTGCAGCGCGTCAGGGCAGGATGAGTTTGACGGGTTTTTCGTTGCCGATGCGGACAATATAGATGCCGGAGCGGGGAAGGGTGAAGGAGAGCGGGTCGGTGTGGCTGCTGCCGCTGCGGGCGATGGTGCGACCGAGGAGGTCGTGGATGGTGACAGGCTGGCCTTCGGCTCCCTGTATGGTGATGGTGTTCTGGCGGGTGGCGATGATGTAGCCGCCGTCGGTGTCGGTGGGTTGGATGCCGAGGAGCGAGGAGAAGTGGGCTACGAAGACGGTGTCCTGTGTGATGACGATGGTGCGCGGGTTGTCGGTGTTGCCGTCGTGCCACGAGTGGAAGCGGTGATTGTGTTTAGGATAGGCGTTGATGACGACGGTTTCGTTCGGGTTGTAGAGGCCTTCGCCGGTGACACGTCCCATCTCGTAGTTGTCGGTGATGATGCAGGCATAGTATTTGCCACCGTTGTCGGGGCATCCGATAAACTGGATGTCGTTGCGGTAGTTGATAAGTGAGTGCGAGCCGCCTGTGGAGTCGGTGTAGGGATAGGCGTCCTTGCTGGTGCTGTAATAGATGGTGGAGAGGTTGTCGCTGGTACTGTGGCACAGGAAGCGGTCGCCGGCAAAGGTGGTGACACCGGAGTTGTCGTGGATGGC
Source organism: Bacteroidales bacterium (assembly GCA_017550405.1). Taxonomy (GTDB): domain Bacteria; phylum Bacteroidota; class Bacteroidia; order Bacteroidales; family P3; genus Colimorpha. Next base: position 21,331 of record JAFZPH010000029.1, on the reverse strand, counting down.
AATGACGAGGTTGTCGGTGCCGTTGTATTGGAACGGGGTGTCGAAGTTGATTTTGTTTAGCCCATGGACGAAGTCGAGTTTGCCTTGGTATACGAGGGTCATTTCCTCGATGGGGATGTAGGGGTGTTCGAAGTTGAATTTGTCGAGGGTGGTGTGTCCCATGTATACGGTGCAGCTGTCTTTGTGGATGCCCTGGGTATAGTTGTAGTTGATGCTGAAGGCGTGGATGGACAGCGGGCCTTCCATTTCTTCGGCCATGAAGAGCTGTTCGGAGAAGTTATAGGATTGATTGGTGGCAAAGGGCATGCCGGTGCGGTCGTTGGAATAGCGGCCGAGGATTTCGACAGTGGTTGCATTGTTGCATATTTCGGTGTTGAAGGAGGAGGTCACCCAATCGCTGCTGTCGGTGTAGATGCCGTCTTGGAGGTTGTAGTGACCGCGGATTTTAAGTTCGTATACAGTGTTGGGAGTGAGGTTGGCGATGGTGGCGTTGGAAAGAGTTGATGACAAGTTGATGAATGGCTGGTTGCTGCCTTGCGGGCGGTAGGCGAGGGTGTAGCTGTCGAAGTTGCCCATCCACGTCAGCGAGGCGGTGGAGGTGGTGACGCGCTGTATGGCGATGTGCGAGGGGTTGGGGCGGTTGGTGTAGTTGAAGCTGATGGTTCTGCCGGGCACCGAGATGTTGGTGATGGCAAAGCTGACGTCGGGGGTGCCGTCGGAGAGGTAGGGGTAGATGCTGGTGTTTGGGGTGAACTGTGAGCGTTTTTTCAGCTTGGAGAAGTAGGCTTCGTTCAGTTGGCCGTTCTCGCTGTTGCTGTTGGAGCCGGGACGGAAAACCCACACTTCGTCGAAGTATTCCTCACCGTCGAAACCCGCGTTGCCGTCGAAACGGGTGTCGACGCGGTAGATTATCAGTCCGCGGCCGGGGAGTTGCCGTTCGAAGGTTTCGGTGTTGTCGCGGTATTCGACCACATAGAATTGGTCGGGGTCGGCACTGGGGAAACGGAGGGCGATGGTGTTGGGTATGCTGTCGGCCACCGAGTTGATGGTGTATTTGCCAGGGGTGGTGATGAGCGGGATGCTGTCCAGCCAGTTGCCGTATTTATATTTGAGGTAGGCGCTCATGTGCTGTGGGGGCTTGGAGTTGGTGGCCATGAGGTCCCATTGCCCGACGGGTGAGATGTCGTCATTGCGGCTGTAGCGATAGAGGTCGGGGGCACCGAGCGAGTGGAACATCTCGTGGCAGAAGGTGCTGGTGCCGAAGTAGTCGGAGCCGGAACCCTCGAGGGCGAGATTGAAGGTGCTGACTTGTTTGCCGTTGATGTAGACATTGCGGTCGTAGAGATTCCATTTGTGTGGCCAGAGGAGGTCGTTCCATCCGGCGGCGGCACCTTTGACGACGAAGTTGACATTGTCGATGTAGCCGTCGTTGTCGCAGTCGAGGTTGTAGTTGGTAGGTACGGGAGCGGAGTCGTTGATGTAGTTGACGGCACCTACCAGGAGTTCGAACTCACGGTTGGTGCGGTCACGGTAGTTGGTGTAGCCAATGGGGTTGGCTTCGGTGTAGGGCATGTAGTAGTTGCGCGGGTGGGGCGAGCGATAAGAGCGGATGCTGTCGCCGTTAGGCGACGGGGCATAGTAGGTGCGGATGAAGATCTTGTTGTACGATGCGTGTTTGAAATAGTTGTACACCGAGGAGACCGTGGCTGTGGACGAGTCGCTGAACATCTGGTCGACGTTGGAGAGGGGACGGGAGTATGGCGCATCGTCGGCAAAGCGAATAAAGATAACGAGGTTGCAGAAGTCGCCGTGGTTGCGGCCGCTGGTTTTGGGGACGGCACGGCGGTATTGTTCGGGAATAACCCAAGCGTGACGCCGTTGCAGCCACTCTTCGCGCGAGATGGAGACACCTGGTTTTACGCCCAGGGTGGCGGGGTTGACGGTGCCGACGGGATAGGCAGAGGGACGGACACCCTTCTCGTCGTCGGCAAGGGCGTAGACCCACCAGCCGCTTGGGGCTTGTACGATGGTGTAATTCTGGGCGTCGTGGAAACGCTGGTAGCATTCGTCACCGGTGACGAACAGGTGGATGGTGTCGCCCGAAGGCTGGACTTGTGTGGTTGGCATGTTTTCGACGTAGACAGCATGTGCACAGATAGGGCTGAGAAGCAGGGCTGCTACGAGCACGAGATGAAAACGAAAATTCATAATGATGATAGATTTGTGTTATTTAACTTGACTATATACTGATTTATTTAGGTAGAGCGCCTGGAGTATTCCGCGCAGTGCGAGGAATGCCATGAAGGCGGTCCAGAGGATATTGTTCCAGACAAAGGGGTCGGAGAGGTGGGCGGGAAGGAAGTGCTTGCCCAAATAGTAGACGGCAAAGAAAACGGCCGAGGCAACGAACATGCTGTTGCGCATGGTGCGCGATGCTGTCGCACCGACGAAGATGCCGTCGAACAGGAAAGCCGAGAATCCGCACACAGGGATTATCAGTGTCCAGAAGAGGTAGCGCAAGGTGCCCTGAATGATGTCGGGTTTGTCGCTGAAGATGCGGAGGATCCATTCACCCCCTATGGCATAGAGTGCCGTGAAGAGGAGTGTGAGTCCAAGTCCCCAGCGCAGCAGCAGTTTGACGGATAGGCGCAGGGAACGGCTGTCGCGTGCACCGATGTAGCGGCCTACAAGCGATTCGCCGGCATAGGCAAAGCCGTCCATGATGTAGCTGAAGAGAGTGAAGAACTGCATGAGGAGGGCGTCGATGGCAAGCACCTCGGCACTGATATGGCTGCTGGCGGCAGTGATGAAGGTGAAGACGGCCGAGAGACAGACGGTGCGAAGGAAGATGTCGCCGTTGACCTTGAAGAAGAGCTTGAGCTGCGACCAGTGCAAGGACTCTTTGAGCAGGGGTATTATTTTCAACTGGATGGTGGTGTGCGGTTTGATGCGGCGCATCTCGCGGACGAGGAAGAAGAGGCCTATGGCGAAACCGCTGTATTGTGCAATCACTGTCCCGAGGGCTACGCCTTTAATGTCCCAATGGAACACCAGCACGAAGAGCAGGCTGCAGACGATGTTCACGCAGTTGAGGAAGATGGCTATCCACATGGGGAGCCGCGAGTTCTGCATGCCGATAAACCACCCCTTGATGGCATAGAGCCCCAGGGTGGCAGGGGCTGCCCAGATGCGGACAAAGAAATAGGTGAGTGCCAGCTGGATGACTTCATGCCCACCTTTGAAGATGAGCAGCGAGAGCCGGCTGATGGGCCATTGAAGCAGGATGAGGGTGAAGGCCACGGCAATGGCTATGGCGATGGCACGAACAAAGATGCGCACAGCTTCGTTGAAGTCGTGCGCACCATAGGCCTGAGCGGTGAAACCGCTGGTGCCCATCCGGAGGAACCCGAAGTTCCAATAGATGAGGTTGAAAATCTGAGTGCCGATGGCAATGGCTCCTATGTGTCCGGCACTGAGCCGCCCGACAATGGCCATATCCACCATCCCCAACAGGGGGACGGTGATGTTGGTGATGATGTTGGGCAGTGCCAGCGATAGGATGCGTTTGTTCATGTTCAGAGGTCGCACTGGACGACGTTGAGAATCTTGCGGCTTCCTTTCTCGGAGACGAAGGCTACTAAATGGCTGTGTGCTTCAACAACCCCTGTGGGAATAGTGATGGGGAGGGTGATGAAGTATTTCATGCCCTTGGCTTTGCCAACATTGATGGGTAAGCCCCATACGTCGGTGTAGATTTCGCGGAGGACGTGGTTCTGGGCGTAGTGTTCGATGTCGCCGCCGGTACGGCTCTGAGTGGTGAAGATGCTGTCTTCGGTGAGCAGGAGGGTGAGTGTGAGCTCTTGGTTGACATCTTCCTCAAAGCTGATATGCACATCGGCAGTGATTTTGCCGTCCACTTTCGCTTTCTCCATCAGCATGGATACGGCAGGTTTCTCGTTGACTATAGCGTCCACTTTGTCGTTGATGCCTCCGATGGGATTGAAGTGCGCGCCGCGGTTGATCATTGCAGCAGGAAGGCCGGTGCCGGTGCCGATAAGGCTTTCGTACCATTCGTTGGCTTTCTCGTTGCGCAGGTCGGGGTCGTTGCCCAGTGGGCGGCCAAACGCACCGGAATGGACGGCTACGGCAATCAGTTTGTCGCCATATTGGTCGAGGGCGGCATGGATGACTTCGTCGGCGGTGGGGCAGTTGACGCACCGCACACCGGTATATTTCTCGACCATGGCATGCTGCTGGGTGGGGATGTCTTTCAGGCTGACAAGCCATTCGCCGGTGATGCCGCTGGGGATGATGTATTCGTTTTGCTCTATTTTATCGCATGAGGTGGCCAGCGACAAGAGCGCTATGAGCAAGGTGTAAAGGACTGTTCTTTTCATTGCTATTCATGTTGTGCGGAGGTTCTCCGCAGTGTTTTGTTTTTTGCGTATTAGAACGATGTTGTAAGACTGAATGTGAGGCCATTGCTGGCGGGCACCTGACGGCACACGCCGCCAATGCAGAGGAGACCTTCGCGCTGTTTGCCGTAGCCGAGCTGCAGACGGGTGGCATCGTGGGTGTATCCCACACTGATGTTGTAGTAGTTGGCCTTGTTGCCGTCGTTGTAGACGTACTGGTCGCTGGCAGAGATGAACCAAGCGCTGGAGAAGTTGTATTCAACAAGTCCCATAATCCAGTCGCCACAGCGTTTGTCGTCCACGTCGGGGTCGTACTTGCTGTCGCTGCCCATCCATTCGGCTTCAAAACGGAGTACGTTATTCTTGTTCACTTTCCATGTCATGTCGGCCACAACCACATGGTTGTGATGCAGGTTGCCGAAATGCCCTTCAACAGCGGGGTTGAAGATTTGGTAGCCATAGGTGCAGGTGAGCTTGAGAGCAGAACTGAGTTTCTTGGCCACTTCGAGGGAGAGGTCGGTGTAATACAACTCGCCAGTCTTGAACCATGAAGAGGTGTAGCCATCGGTACCCATGAAGCCAATATGATTGGTGTCTAACCCAGTGATGACGGCTCCGTTGAAGTGGATGTCGGTGCCATACTTGCCACCAAGCAGGGTTCCTTTCTTTATTTTGTACATCACATCGCCCTGCAAACCCATCTCGCCAGTGGTCTGTGTGGCGTATGGGTACATGTTGAGGAAGGCGTATGTGTGCTGTTTGGTGATTGCGGGGATGTAGTTGATATACAGCATCTCGCCACTTTCGGAGCGGGAGGATTTGAAGCACATGTTGTCTATGCGTTTGGCCTGAAGGTTGGCGCTAAATCCTTTTTGTGAGTAGGTGGCATTGAGCATCAGAGCCTCGCCTTTGCGGTAGATGTAGTTGTTCATGATGCAGGGGTCCTGTCCTTTGCGGGCATATTCGGCTTGGAGGCCCCAGTTGCCATAGCTCATGTCCATACGCACGGCGCCGGCTCCCACATTCTTGGGGAGGTTGAGTTTGTAGCCATTTTCTTGGGTGGCAATGAACTCGTCAGGTTCATACTTGCTCACAAAACCGGCACCAAAGGTGGCGCGCAGTTTGCTGTCGGTCATGGAGGTGATGAGGCTGTTGAGGTTGACTTCGCCGTCGATGCCCCTCACGATGTTTTCGGATATATAGTTCCAGAAATAACGCTGGACACCGGTCAGGGCCTTGATGGTGACTCCGCTGAAGGGACGCAGTGTGACGTTCAAGCCACGGAGCGAGTTGTCGATACCCAGGTAGCGGTCTTCGTAGGCACGAAGAATCATGCCACTGCCGAATTGCTCGTAGAAGTTACCGGCGGTGATGCTGATGAGCTCCCCTTGATAGCTGGCGAAATAGTTGGGTACTCCCATGCCTTTGTATCGATAGTCAAAACCCAGCATGGGGTTCAGATATGCCTCGAAACGCATACCGGCACTGAAATTGCCGTTGGTATAGAGAATGTCGGCACGGCTGTTGGTGAGCAGTCTTTCCGTCACATCGGAAGCGCCAATCAAAGAGTCGGCATGGGAAATCTGCCCGTCGAGCTGGATGTTACCGGTTACATGTCCTCCTAAAATGCCTTGAGCTCTCAGCGCGGGAGTGGCCAAGAGCATGAAGACAAAGAGGGGGATGAGTTTTCTTATATTAATCATCTCTCTTTATGGTATAATATGGTTTGTGCTTTGTGTATTATTTCTCTGCTTCAGCTGCTGCCTGTCTAACAACTTCGATAAGTTTCTCCTCGTCGCCTTCAACATAGGATGCATGTTGCCAGATGATTTCCCCTTTACCGTTGAGGACAAAGGTGTGTGGGGGATTCACCACATTCATGGCGCGTTTGAAGTCCTGGTTCTGGTCGATGTACACTTCATATTCCCAGCCGTTGCCGTCGACATGGGGCTTGACACGTGCAGCACTGCGGGCATCGTCGATAGAGATGGCCACCAGCTTCACGCCGGTCTCCTCCTGCCATTCCTCGTAAACTTCCTTGATGGTGTTCAGCTCGCGGTTGCAGGGTTTGCACCATGTGGCCCAGAAGTTCACGATGATGGGTTTGCCGTTGTTCTGGATGACTGAAGATTGCACTGAACTACCGTCCAAAGCCTTCAGTGTGATGTTTTGAGGCAAGGTGGCGTTCTGAGCCATGGCAAGGCAACCGATGGTCAGAGTGATTACTGTTAAAAAGAGCTTTTTCATAATGGTGTTGTTATTTGTTGTTATTATTTTGTATTGTTCGATGTTGATTAATTGCATTGGATTTCTTGCAGGAGGCATAAAAGTGATTGTTTGGCCTGACTGTCGGGGAGATGCTGCAAGGCCTCGGAGGCAATCCGGGCATGGTGCGCCACCAATTCTTCGGGATGAACGGTATCCGGCATTTTGATGTCATGGGCCTCCTGCATGTCGGCCATGTCGTCGCGTATTTGGAAAACAATGCCATAGTGGTAGCCATAATCGCTCATGGCATTGCAGTATGGTGCTTGGTCTCCGGTTTCGGGAAGGCTGCCCAGTTCGCAGCATACAGACAACAGCGAGGCTGTCTTGCTCCCGATAACGTCGATATATTGGTCAGCGGATATGTCTTTCCGCCCCACATAATACAGTTGTTTCAATTCGCCTAAGCTCATGGTGGCCACCGTATTGTTTACAAGAGTGGATGCCTGCTTGTTGCCGGTTTCCTGAAGGATGGACATGACACGCGAAAGGAAATAGTCGCCACACAGTACGGCTGCCTGATTGCCCCAACGGTAACGTATGGAGCCCGTGCCCCGACGTTGGTCGGACTCGTCCACCACATCGTCGTGCATGAGGGTGGCGTTATGGAGCAGTTCCATGGCCACGGCGAGGTTGATATGCATGTGGGAGAGGTGTCCGCATGCCTTTGCCGAAAGTAACAGCAGCAACGGACGGAGCATTTTGCCGGGATGGGAGGAGAGATGCTCTGCCACCTCGGCGATAATCGAGGGACAGTGGTCCTCGTTGCCGCCTTTGATACAACGGGAGTATTCTGCTTTGAAACAGTTGAATTCGTCAAGTACAGGAAGTTGCAATTCTTGGATAGTCATGATATGTTGTAGGTGGTTGAAGTGGTATAACTATTCAGTGGCTTCTTTGTTCAATAGGGTATAACGGGTTTACGGATGCCTGTTGTGGTGATGATGGAGACTGTACGGCCATTTGTGTCGGAAACAATGATATGGTAGACACAGGTGGTTTGCCCCTGTTTGATGCACTCGGTTCGGGCTTGAAGTGTGTCGCCTTTGGGTTGTGAGATGAATTGGATATTGCTGCCAAGCGATACCCATTCAATTTCACTATCCTCTTCCAGACATTGGCTGTTGGCTGCTATGGCAAAAGCAAGGTCGGCAAGGGTGAACATTACGCCACCCATTACGGCACCCATGGCATTGCGGTGGGTATCGTTCAGTTTGACGCTGCAGATTGCTGACCTGGGCTCGACAAACTCTATCACCACGCCAGTGGCTTGGGTGGCGTACAGGTCGTTTGCAAACACTTCGCGGGCCTTATCCGTTAAACTCTTCATAAAGTGATGACAGCTTGTTGTAAAGCGGTTTACTGACCTTTACGAGGGGGAGTCGCAGGGTGTTGCCTATTTTGCCTTGGATTTCGAGCAGGGCTTTGATGCCTGAGGGATTGCCCTCTTCAAAAATGGCATTCATGAGCGGCAGCAGGCGGAAATGGAGCGGGACGGCCTTCTTTACATCCCCTTTCAAAGCATGGCGAACCATGGTTGACATCTCTTTCGGCATGGAGTTGGCTATCACCGAAATAACACCTTGAGCTCCCATGAGCACCATGGGCAGGGTGAGCGAGTCGTCGCCGGAAATCACAGCAAAGTTGTCGGGCTTGTCGTGGAGTATCTGCATCACCTGGTTCAGGTTTCCTGAAGCCTCCTTGATGCCGACAATGTTGGGGCATTCGCGTGCCAGCGAGAGGGTGGTCTCGGCTGTCATGTTCACTCCAGTGCGCCCGGGAACGTTATAGACAATCACCGGTACGGGCGATGCCTCGGCAACATGTTTGAAATGCTGAGCCAGTCCGCGTTGGTTGGGCTTGTTATAGTAAGGGGCCACAGACAAGATGCCGCTGATGCCGTCGAAATTGGTGTTGGCGATAGCGTCGCGAACGGACAGCGTATTGTTGCCACCCAGTCCCAGCATGATGGGACAGCGTCCACCCACGCACTCGACGATGAAGTCTTGCAGAGCGTGGCGCTCGGTCTCAGTCATGGTAGCGGCCTCGCTGGTGGTACCCAAAGCGACGATATAGTCGACACCGTTGTCGATGATGTCGTCGATAAGCTTCTCCAGTTTGCTGAAATCGATGGTCTCTTGTTTACGGAAGGGGGTCACGAGGGCTACACCCGTTCCGACAAATGGATTCTTCATATCTTGTATTATTTTATTCTAACTTTTCTTGATCATGACGAGGTATTCGAGTATGTTGGTCAAGTAATGCGACAACTCGTAGGGTTGGTTGCCGAGGATGATAAGGTCGTAGATGTTGAGGTAGGCTTTGGGCGCGGGTTTGTCGGTGGCTGTGCCGTGGACGGCCGCAGGCGGTGTGCCGCCATAGCCCACGCGCAGACTTGATGAGGCGTTGAGGGTGACATAAGGGCCATAAAGGTCGTTGCCGGTAGTGGTGTCGATGAGTACGTCGTAGTGGTAGCTGGTAAACAACTGCATGAAGTCGGGTTTCGGCAGCCCGTATTTGTCAAGCAGTTCGTCGGCGTTAAGGGGCAGCTCAATCTTCCTTACCATACTCCCGCGGTTGGTCATGTGGTGGGTGAACTGGCTGAGGGTGATTTGTTCGGTGTCGGTAAGTCCGTGGGCTATCACTCCGATGCTGCGCACGTCGTCGAGATGCATGATGCGTTTCCTGTGGGGTTTGACCACGAGTTCCTGCATCATGTTGGTTTTATATTGCTCCCTTATTTTCTCTACTACATTCATGCGGTTCTGTTGGTTGTTTTCGGGGTGCGTTTTGTGGCATTGCCCGAGACGATACGGGTAAGTTTGAAAGTCATCCTGTGTACGGGAGACGGACCATGCTTGGCCAAGGCTGCATAGTGTGCAGCGGTGGGGTAGCCTTTGTTCTTGTCCCATCCGTAGTTAGGATATTGTGAGTTCAGTTCGTTCATATAGTCGTCGCGATAGGTCTTGGCAAGGATCGAGGCGGCTGCTATCGACATGTATTTTCCATCCCCCTTGACGATGGTGAAATAGGGTATCAGTCCTTCGTTGTAGAAGCGGTTGCCGTCGATTAGCAGCAGCTCGGGTGTGATGTCAAGCTTGGCCACGGCCATGTTCATTGCGTGCATGGAAGCTCGCAGGATGTTGGTCCTGTCTATCTCCGAGGGGCTGACGCTTGCCACTGCCCAAGCCAAGGCATCGTGTTCAATTTCTGTTCTGAGGGCGTAGCGTTGCCGCTCGGTGAGTTGTTTTGAATCGTTAAGGGTTGCGTTGCTGTAGTCTTTGGGCAGTATCACCGCCGCAGCGAAGACGGCTCCGGCAAGGCAGCCGCGGCCGGCCTCGTCGCATCCGCATTCAATCAAATCGGGGGTGTATTGACTTTTCAGCATATCCTACGCAATGGATGTTATCATGTTTATCACTGCAAAGAAGACCACGGTCAACACAAAGGTCACATTCATCCAGATGTCGTTGCGCCGTGCTGAGAAGCTACCCGTTGAGCTCCAGTTGGCGAAGAAATAGGTGGCACAACATGCAAAGGGGATGGCGTATCCCTCGGCAGGAACGGGGAAGAACTGTGTGTACAAGGTCAGTCCGACGCTGCCAATGGTGAACAGGAGCAGGGTGGTGATATTCTTGTTGAAATTAATGCTGTGGTTGCGGCTTGAGCCTATCACCTTGAACAGGCCGCACAGCAGCAAGAGCAGGAAGAGAATACTCCAGATCCACTGCAGCACATTGCCCCATGCCGACAGATGGATGTCGGTGACGGTATACCAAAGCAGGTAGTTGCGATAGAACATCTCGTCGCACAGCCAGTAGTACGTCTCCACAACAATCCATGGGGCAAGCAGTCCAAGAATGAACATGGCCCAGTCGCGCCAGTTGTAGAGACTGAAATTGAACATGCTGATGATGACGGGAATGACAAACACCACCATGGTGGGACAAAGCACAATGGACAGCCCCACGCAGGCTGCTGCACCGAAGGTCTTGTCAAGTCCGATGGAGAGGAGGGTGCTGGTGATAAGCAGTTGATCGATGGCCAGCAGCAAGAAAAGGGTGCCGAGCATGACAGGGGTGAGGGAGGGCCGTCCAAGGCTCATGGCTATCACAAAGAACAGCACAGGAAGCAGAGTGCCCTGGCCAATCAGTTTATGACGATATAATATGCTGGTAAGCAATACCCCTTCCACCAGCATCAACACAAAGCCGAGCACCGTGGCCAGGGTGGGACTCATCGCCCCTGTCAGCCAGTAGAACAGGCTGCCGCCACCCGAAGGGGGAGTGGAAAGAGGGTAGGCAAAACTCTTTGCCCACATCAGTCCCGCCACCGCCAGTATGACAATTATCTGGACAATGATATCGTTATTGCGAAAGGCCTTTAACATTCGTCTTGCAGAATTATTGACGTACCACACGGGCGGTGCGGGCACCGCATTTCAGCACATATACGCCAAGGGGAAGACTGGAGATGTCCACAGTGGCTTCCATCACTACATCCATGCTCATTATCTCTGTGCCGTTGATGGCGTAGATGGTCACCTTTTCGGGGGTGTGGCGACCGGTCATGATAGTGATTCTTTCGCTGGCAGGGTTGGGGAACACTTGCAGCGATTTCTCAAACCAGCTTTCGTCGGCCTCCTGAATGTCGACACGTGCCAGGGCTTCGTTGACTGCTGCCAAAGCATTCACCTTGCCCCATCCCCAGGCATCGCTCATACTGTCGTTGGCATGCAGGGGACCGGTCTCGATGTCGTTGAGTGCGGTTTGGCACAGGATGTCCCTCACTTGCCAGGGGGTGAGGTCCTTGTTCGCTTCGAGCAACAAGGCCACAATTCCCGTCACGGCAGGACCCGACATAGAGGTACCCGACATATTGGACCAGATATAAGTCCTCCCACCATGCTCGAAAGTCATTCGGGCTTGATAGCTTTCTTCGGTGTAAGAACTGATGGAAGAGATTACGTTTGTGCCGGGGGCGGAGATTTCGGGTTTGCGTCGACCGTCAATCACGGGGCCTTTGCTCGAGAAACTGGCCAGTATGCCAGGGACAACAGTGCCGTCGTTGCGTTTGGATTGGGCGGCATGTGCAGCGACAGCAATGGCACCTTCGGAGCAAGCGGGCTCGCCTATGCCGCAGCGGTCGTCACCGGCGGTGTAGTTGGGCAGTCGGCCGTTGGAGAAAGCCGCCCCCATGTTGCCTGCACCGTTCTCCAGTATGCAGACATTCCAGGTGTGGACAGTGCCTTCGGTGGCAGTAAAGGCCACATGGATGCAGTAGGCCGGGGACTTGTCCACATTCAGTATTACATGAGGACGTCCGTTATAGATGTTTGCCGATTCGACAATCATATCGTAGTGAATCTGGTCGCCATCTGAGGTAATAAAGGAACTGTCCATATAGAAAATCCCGTCAGTGAAGTGCATCCAAGGGTGGGAGCCGTTGTCAATTGTACTCACCCACGGTGTGCACAGCGAGTCACCTTCCTTAACCATGGCAAAGGAAATGTCGAAATGCTTGCCCGGCTCGCCCCAGAAAGTGATGGCTTCGCCGATTTCATGATAGCCGTAGTATGTGGCGATGGTGCGTATAGTGTCTGTACTGGAAGGCTCGAAGGTGTGGGAGACGTGAAATTTATCGTCGCCGCAGTTTCCGCCGCTGGTGACAAAGACGATACCGCTGTCGCAAAGGTTGTTGATGGCTTGGCTTGCCAACGAGGTACCGTCGATGGGGCCAAGGGTGTACATGCCCCAGCTGTTGTTGATGACAAGGCGCTTGCCTTCTTCTTTGGCCACGTTTTTCATCCAACCCACAGCATCAATCCATGAAGGGAGGTCGAGGTAGAACGATGCAAACAGCAGATTGGCGTCGGGAGCCTGTCCACGGTACTTGCCATTGATGCCCCGGCCGGCACATATACCGGCCACGTGGGTGCCGTGGGTGGCATAGCCATACAGTCCCGAAGTGTCGCAGCCAGCCTCCAGAAGGTCATGGCGACCCACAATTTCTGTACCGTAGTCGTAGCCTTGGGGTGCAGGGCCTTTCAGACGGAACTGGTCCCATGCACGCAAGAGCCGGCGATTGTCGGCACCGTTGTTGTTATAGTTGGGATGCTTGTAGTCGAAACCCCAGTCGGTGATGCCAATCAGCACGTCCTTGCCCGTGAAAGCGCGGGGCAGTCCGAGGCCTTGCTGAACGCTGTCGGTACGGGTGTCGACACGGGTGCGGTCCATGGTGGGGACTATTTTCTGCGAGATGCTATACTGCAGGATATCGGGTGAGGACTGCAGCAGTGAAAGCTTGCTCAGGGGCAAGCGCAGGGTGACAATGTTGCCGGCCTTGGTACCGACGATGATGCCTTGGGATGCGAGTTTACGCGCGTCGAACCCCTCTCTGACTTTGGCCAAAAGCCGTATCTCTTCTTTGCCAGACTTGGTGCGGTGCATTTTCTGCAGTTCTACTTGGGTGATGCCGTCGCACTTGCCGTTTGTGTTCAAGCTCACTTGTTGTCCATTTGTTTGCACTGATGCAAACAGTATTGCCAAGATGATAATGATTTTGCGCATGATTATATTATTGTATAGTTAGTCTTCAATTACCTTTTCCACTTTCCCATCTTTGTAAATGGCGTGGGTCACCTTGCCTTTACTGGTGGTGTAGGTGCCTTCGCCGTTGTAGCGGCCGTTGGCCCACGAACCATTGTAGCGGGCGCCGTTCTCAAAGACGTATTCGCCTTGTCCGCTCATGGCCCCTTTGTGCCATTGCCCAGTATAAGTGGCACCGTTGGGCCACACTTTCTTTCCTTCGCCTTCTGGTAGCCCGTCCACGAGGTCGCCCTCATAGACGCATCCGTTGGCATAGGTGAACTTGCCGTTGCCGGTTTGCGATGTGCCGTCGGTGAAGTCGGCCTCAATCATGTCGCCGTTTGGGAAGTATATCACGCCGGGTCCGACCATCTTGCCGTTCTCCCAATTGCCTTCCAGTCTTCCCCCGTCGGCATAGATATAAACACCCTTGCCGTGGTATTTTCCCTTCACCCACTCGCCTTCATATTTGTCGCCGTTGGGGAAGTCCATTGTTCCGAAGCCGTTCGGTCGGGTGAACTTGTCAAAAGCGCCATGATATATATTCCCGCTCTTGTATACTACAGGGCGGGAAACCTGTCCGATTGCAAAAGGACTGGCAGTCAGTAATATTAACGCTAGCAAAACGGTGTTGAGTATCGTTTTCATTTGTGTATATTTTTTTGCAAAGGTACAAAAAAAATGACATCTATCCGTTTTTTTTCATTAAAAAGTACCTCAAATTAATACTTCCATACCGATGGAAACACCCGGGATGGCTTTCTGGTAGCGTTGCTGCTCAGCTCTGTGGCTGTTTGCGAGACGGTCTATGATAGGTGGGACTTTGTTTTATTTCCATAGTTTAGAGAGTGTACGCAATGGGGATGTGCTGATGTCAAGATATGGGTCGAGAGAAGGGGAGGAGGAACGTGCCGGGAAAGGGTATTCCAGTGTCCGACATACTGGTGACGTTTATCCTGCAAAGGTCGTTTACAGTAGGTCCAAACTGACGGAATGGAATATGTTGTGTTGGTGTATGCTGTTGTTTTTGTGTCTGTTGGTGGAATATCAACATACTTTGTTATTTTTATTTAATATAATCATTGATAATATGTGGATATTTTTTTGTATCTTTGCAATTCAAACAAATCATGCAATATTTATCTAAAACATTCTAATATGTCAAAAGATCAGATAGTTAATAAAGACGACCTCGTTGTCCGCTTTGCCGGTGATTCCGGCGACGGAATGCAGCTGTCGGGAACGCTCTTTTCCGATGCTTCTGCCCTGACGGGGAATGACATCGCCACCTTCCCCGACTATCCCGCCGAGATTCGTGCACCGCACAACACCATCGCTGGCGTGTCGGGCTATCAGGTGCATGTGGGTAACCATATTTACAGCTCGGGCGATAAGTGCGACATCCTCGTGGCTATGAACCCTGCTTCCTTCAAGTCGAATCTGAAGTGGGCAAAGAAGGGTGCTTCGGTGATTGTGGATATCGACACCTTCACCGACGAGGCTATGGAAAAGGCCGGCTACAAGGAGAACCCCTTCACCGATGAGATGGAGCATGCCTATACCATCATCAAGGCCCCCATCACATCGTTCACCGCTCGCATCGGTCAGGAACAAGGTGCCGACAAGAAGACCGCCGACAAGTGCCGCAACATGTTTGCGTTGGGCATCATCTTCTTTATGACGCACAAGAAGCTTGACCAGACCTTTGCCTATCTGGAGCGCAAGTTTGCCAAGAAGCCCGATGTCATCAAGCTGAACAAGGCTGTGCTGAGTGAGGGTTATGAGTATGCCGACAAGTTGGAGGTTATCCACTCCCATATCTTCGAAGTGGCTCACGCCGAGATGCCCAAGGGCCGTTACCGCAATATCACCGGTAATGTGGCTACCGCTTGGGGTCTGCTGGCTGCTTCCGAGCGTAGCGGTCGCCGTCTGTTCCTTGGCAGCTATCCTATCACTCCCGCCACGGATGTGATGGTCGAGTTGTCGAAACACAAGGCTCTGGGTGCACGCGTGTTCCAGGCCGAGGACGAGATTGCAGGTGTCTGCTCCGCCATCGGCGCCAGCTATGCCGGTGCTCTGGCCTGCACCAGCACTTCGGGCCCCGGTCTGTCGCTGAAGAGCGAGGCCTTGGGTCTTGCTGTGATGACCGAGCTGCCTTTGGTGGTGGTCGATGTCCAGCGCGGCGGTCCCTCCACTGGTCTGCCCACCAAGACCGAGCAGAGCGACTTGAACCAGGCTCTCTATGGCCGCAACGGCGAGGCTCCCCTTATCGTTGTCGCCGCCTCGAGCAGTGCCAACTGCTTCTACTGGGCTTACACCGCAGCCAAACTGGCTCTGGAGCACATGACTCCTGTCATCCTGCTTACCGACGGCTATCTGGGCAACGGCTCTCAGTTGTTCCGCATTCCGAAAGTCGCTGACCTGCCGAGCATCACTCCTCGTCTGGCCAAGCCCAACGACCCGAACTACCGTCCGTTCCGTCGCGACCCCGAGACCTTTGCCCGCGAATGGGCTTTGCCCGGCATGGAAGGTCTGCGCCACCGCGTAGGCGGTCTTGAGAAATGCCCCGACGGTCCGCTCAGCACCGACCCGGAGAACCACGCCCTGATGACCTACAACCGTCAGGAGAAGGTGAACCGCGTGGCCAACTACATCCCCGAACAAGAGGTGACCGGCAACCCCGACGCTGACCTGCTCGTTATCGGATGGGGCGGCACCGCAGGTGCTATCACCTTGGCTGTGGAAGAGCTGAACAACGAAGGCAAGAAAGTGGCCTATACCCACTTCAACTATATATGCCCGCTGCCTAAGAACACCGGCGACATCCTGCGCAAGTACAAAAAGATTGTGGTCTGCGAGCTGAACAACGGTCAGTTTGCCGGCTACCTGCGCACCCAGTTCCCCGAGTGCCCCATGCAGCAGTACAACAAGATTATGGGTCTGCCTTTCGAGGTCGGCGAGCTTAAAGAATGTTTCACCAAAATTTTAGGAGAATAAGTCATGGCAAAGAGACATTTCGTTCCCAAAGCGGGAGTTGAATATACAAAGGCTGATTTCACCAGCGACCAGATGGTAAAATGGTGCCCCGGATGCGGCGACCACGCCATTCTTTCCTCCCTGTTGAGCACCTTCCCCAAGACTGGCCACAAGAAGGAGAATATCTGCATGGTATCCGGTATCGGATGCTCCTCGCGTATTCCTTATTATGTGGACACCTACGGTTTCCACAGCATCCACGGCCGCGCTTGCGCCATTGCCACGGGTGTGAAACTGGCCAACCCAGAGCTGAGCGTCTGGGTGAATATGGGCGACGGCGACTCTATGGCTATCGGTGGTAACCACCTTATCCATGCTGTCCGCCGCAATCAGGACTTCAACATCACTATCTTCAACAACGAGATTTACGGCTTGACCAAGGGTCAGTACAGTCCTACCACTAAGTTCGGACAGGTGACCAAGACCTCTCCCTTTGGCACTATCGACTACCCCTTCAACCCCGGTGAGTTGGTGATGGGTGCCCAGGGTACCTTCTTCGCCCGTTCGCTCGACTGTGTGCCCGCCCTCACCAGCCAGGTGATGGAAGCCGCTGCCAAGCACGACGGCACCAGTGTGGTGGAGGTATTGCAGAACTGCATGATCTTTAACGATAAGACTCATGCTGCCATTACCGACCGCGCCGTGCGCGACGACCGCACCATTGTGCTTGAGAATGGCAAGCCCATGATTTTCGGCAAGGAGAAGAACAAGGGTATTCGTTTCAATGGACGTTGCCTCGAGGCCGTCACTATCGGCGAGAACGGCATCACCATGGACGATATTATGATTCACCACGAGGACACTGAGGACACTGGTATCCACATGATGCTGGCCCGCATGAGCGGCGACCTGCCCGTGGCTCTCGGTGTTATCCGCAATGTCGAGAAACCTTCCTACACCGAGTTGTACGAGAACCAGATGGACGAGTGCAAGGCCAACGGCAAGTACAAGTGCGTGGATGACCTGCTGAACTCCGGCGACACCTGGGAAGTGTGAGATTCGTAAAAAGAGAAAACTAAAAACCAAAGGGCCAATGACCTTTTAGTTTTTAGTTTTCTCTTCATATTCAGGGCTATGCTTTACCCTGTCTATAATACAATTATCACTATAACCACAGACCGAATATGAAAAAAACAATGCTATATTTGGCCTTATTAACGCTCGCCACAATATTGTCTGCACAAAACGAAGGTTTTGTGGTGCACGAATACCCCATTCCTTTGATTTACCCTCAGGGTATTGTTGTTTCGCACCATTATTCGGTTTTGGCTTTAGACATGGATGATGATGGAATAGGGGAATTCAAGCCAAAACTTAAAGGTTACAAATGGGCTTATTATGCATTAGAGGTAAATCAATCAACAGGGCCGGAAGACACATTGCTGTGTGCATGGAGGGCAGATATGCTGCAGATGACGAATGATATACCTAATTATGATCGTCGTTTTTGTGATGCCTATTTTGATCTTCGGCATGAGAAGACTTTTTCGTATGTGGCTGTTCGTAAGAATATCAATGGTGCTTGGTACTGGGGCTGGGCATACGTTTTTTTCGATTATGACGGGGAGAAGATCATCGAATTCGGAATACACCCTCACATGTATGTATATAAAACAGCCATGTGCACCATACCCAACCGGCATATCTATATGGGTCAGACGAGCCTTGCCGACAGCATCCCGTCCCAGCCTTCCGTTGGTTTGGACAGAAAACCTGTGTGGGTGATGGAGGCGGGGAAGCGCACCCTGCTGAGATGTGAGCCTTCGACAAGTTTCACTTCGTTGGAGTTGTATGACCTCACGGGTCGCAAGTGGCTGCATTCAGGCCGAGAGGACATAATCAGCCCAGCTTCAGGCTCCAGCTATGCACCAAAGCTGTCGGGTGATATAGTGGATCTTGATATGGTCTCAATGCCTTTCGGGGTGTTCATAGCCGTCTACCAGCTGGAGGACGGACGGCAGGGCGCAGTAAAAATATTTCACTCACGATAAAATATTCATCCAATAATTGAGTTATTATATTTCAATATCAATAACAATAAATAACACATAAATGAATCTTGCACCGAAATACGACCCCAGCATTGTTGAGGAGAAATGGTATTCCTATTGGCTGGAGAAAAAAATCTTTCATTCCGAACCCGACAACCGCAAGGCTTACACTATCGTGATACCGCCGCCCAATGTGACGGGTGTGCTGCACATGGGCCACATGCTCAACAACACCATTCAGGATGTGCTGATACGCCGTGCCCGTATGCTGGGCTTGAATGCCTGCTGGGTACCCGGCACCGACCATGCCAGCATCTCCACCGAGGCCAAGGTGGTAGCCATGCTCAAGGAACGCGGCATAGACAAGCGCAGTTTGACGCGCGACAAGTTCTTGGAGTATGCATGGGAGTGGAAGGAGAAGTATGGTGGCATCATCCTCAAGCAGTTGCGTAAACTCGGTGCCTCATGCGACTGGGACCGTACCGCCTTCACCATGGACGATGTCCGCTATGAGAGCGTCATCCGTGTTTTCGTCGACCTCTACAATAAGGGCCTTATCTATCGCGGCGTGCGTATGGTGAACTGGGATCCCCAAGCCCTCACAGCCGTCAGCGACGAGGAGGTTATCTACAAGGAGAGCCACGGCAAGTTATTCTATCTGCGGTATTATCTTGAGGGAGAGCCTGTCGCTATAGCTGAGGAGTCCGGCATCAAGCAGGATGAGAAAGGTCAGTACATTGTGGTGGCCACTACCCGTCCCGAGACCATTCTTGGCGATACCGCTGTTTGTGTGCATCCCGAAGACCCGCGCTACACTGCTTTGAAGGGCAAGAGTGTGGTCATCCCCGGTGTGGGCCGTGCGGTGAAGATTATCATGGACGAGTATGTCGACCGTGAGTTCGGTACAGGTGCATTGAAAATCACTCCCGCCCACGACATCAACGACTACAACCTTGGATTGAAATATAGCCTCGAGACCATCGACATTTTCAACGACAACGGAACCCTCAATGAACATGGCTTGCAGTACGCCGGCATGGACCGTTTTGCCTGCCGCAAGCAGATTGTCAAAGACCTTGAGGAGGCCGGTCTGATTGAGAAGATTGAGGACTACACCAATAATGTGGGTCATTCCGAGCGCACAGATGCAGTCATTGAGCCCAAGCTCTCGGCCCAGTGGTTCATGCGCATGAGCGATGTGGCTAAGAAGGCTCTCGAGGTGGTAGAAGACGACACTATCCAGTTCCACCCCGCCAAGTTCAAGAACACTTACCGCCACTGGTTGGAGAATATCAAGGACTGGTGCATCAGCCGTCAGCTGTGGTGGGGTCATCGCATCCCCGCCTACTACTACGATGTGGATGGCAAAACCGAAGTGGTGGTGGCCGCCACACGCGAAGAGGCCTATCGTCTGGCTTGTGAGAAACACCCCGGAGCCGTGAAGAGTGCCGATGACCTGCGACAGGACGAGGATGTGCTCGACACCTGGTTCAGCAGCTGGCTGTGGCCTGTCAGTCTGTTCGACGGTATCCGCAACCCCGACAACGAGGAGATTAAATACTATTATCCCACTGACACGCTTATCACCGCTCCCGACATCATCTTTTTCTGGGTGGCACGTATGATTATGGCAGGCGAGGAGTACCGCAAGGAGGTGCCTTTCCACCATGTCTATTTCACGGGTATCGTGCGTGACAAACTTGGCCGCAAGATGTCGAAGAGTCTGGGCAACAGTCCCGACCCCATCATGCTGATTGAGAAGTACGGTGCCGACGGTGTGCGTATGGGTATGCTGCTCACCGCCCCTGCTGGCAACGACATCCCCTTCGACGAAAGCATTTGCGAGCAAGGCCGCAACTTCTCCAACAAGATATGGAACGCCCTCCGTCTGGTGAAGGGTTGGGAAGTGAGCGATGGCTCCGACCAGTCCGACCAGTCCGACAGGTCCGCCCAGTCCGACACCCTCTACAACAACAACGTCAGTGTCCAGTGGATGGAGATGCGCATGGCGCAAGTGCTGGAAGAGATTGAAAAAGACTTCGACGAGTTCCGCCTGAGCGAAGCCCTCATGAAGAGCTACAAGCTCGTCTGGGATGATTTCTGCTCCTGGTATCTGGAGATGATCAAGCCCGCCTACGGCACACCCATCGACCGCGAGACATACGAGGCCACTCTTGGTATCTTCGACCGCCTGATGCGTATCCTGCACCCCTTCATGCCTTTCGTCACCGAGGAGATATGGCATGCCTTGGCCGACCGCCCCGAGGGTGCCAGCATCATGGTGCAGCACATGCCCCACAGCGTGTTCTACGACCAGCGTATGCTTGACGACTTCGAGATGGCGCGCGAGATTATCGCCGGTGTCCGTAACCTGCGCAACAGCAAAGGTCTTTCACCCAAGGAGGTGCTGGACCTTTATATCAAAGGCCATTGCCCTGCCATGTTCAACGGCATCATCTGCAAGCTGGGCAACGTGGGCAAGATTGAGTCCGTCACCGACAAGGTAGAGGGCGCACTGAGCTTCATGGTCGGCACCACCGAGTGCTTTGTGCCTGTCAGCCTCAACATCGACAAGGAGGCCGAACTGAAAAAGCTCAACGAAGAGCTGAAGTATGCCGAAGGTTTCCTCGCCACCGTGATGAAGAAACTCAGCAACGAGAAGTTCGTCAACGGTGCCCCTGAAAAGGTTGTCGCCGTCGAGCGTCAGAAAAAAGCCGACGCCGAAAGCAAGATAGCCGCCCTCAAAGCCCAGATAGAGGCCTTGGGTTGATGCTGTCTTTTATGAATAAAGAGGGTTTGCCGATGATTGGGCAAGCCCTCTATTTTATTAGGATGGTACATGTCTACTTTATTAGGCTGGTACAGATGGTACAAGTCTACTTTATTAGGCTGGTACAAGCGCAAATGCCCGGCATCGGAGATAGTTGCCAAGTACCACATCAGCAGCGCGGTAGTGCTGTACGGGTGGTTAGACAAGTACCTGAATGAAAAAGTTTGCGTATCTTTGCAGCAGGAAACGGATAACGATACCGACATG
>JAFZPH010000028.1 GCA_017550405.1 Bacteroidales bacterium | reverse complement strand
CCTCGTTGTTCTTCCATCCCAAATCGGTCATTAGGGTTTATGTCATACCACCTCCGCATTTTGCATCCGGTTTTGACAGGCTTTCGGCTGCTTATTATTTGCCTTACCTAAATAATAGGTAAAATACAGGTAAATAATAGATAAAATATATAGAAAAGAAAGACCGATGAATCAGGGACTTGGCTTCCCCTGACTTTCCCCCGAAAAAAATGTCAGATTCGGGCCGATGAAACACTAATAATCGGTTTGGATTGGAAAAAAATGTGTATATTTGCAGTGGATTTAATGAACGAAAGTGCAGTGTGTATGCAATGTATAATGTTGAATGTCAGAGTGAAATAAAGGTATTATATTAACTTAAACACTATCAATAATGAAAAAAACAATTCTTTTTACCATTCTTGCGATGGGGCTGCAGTGCGCAGCGGCACAAAGTACTGGTTTCTATCTTAATTCTTCGTTTCCATCTTTAGGCAAGGGGATTATCCGCGAAAACAATATAGTCTACTATGAAGATAATTTCTCTCATTATTTTGCCTATATACCCTCTTTTCTTTACACAGATCCGGCTACAACTACCAATTATAAGTGTGTACAGCTTCCTGAGAATTGGGTGGTGATGGATTTTCATGTATTAGATGGGATAGCTTATTTCTGTGGGGTTGATATGGGTGACACATCGGCCCTTCTCGGGCATTTTGTTATTTCAGAATTATTCCATTATCCTTTGCAGGTCCATTTCCATAGAGATGTCAATATTGCTTATAAGTTAAAGATTCTGCATCGAATAGTTGTTAACACAGATAAGACTACTATATCGATGATGGCCATTGGGAATACTAAGATGCAAAATAATCTATGGGAGGCTTGCTCGGACGTGGTGCTGTATATTGATGACTACGGAGCGGCGTCGGGCTGTCTGTTTTTTGGTGATGATTATGATGTGTTTTGGGATGTGGTGTCGACGGAGAATTATTTCGTTGTCGTTGGTACGCTTGGAAACGTGATATCTGGTGGGGTAAAGGACCTGACTATGCGTCGAATTCCCTTTGGGACACCCTGGACGGGATTCCTACCTCCTTTTGAGATACGTTATTCTTATGATTGTGTGCATACATTTGCAGGAGGGGTAAGGGCTTCGGCCATTGATAAGGACAGAATAGTGGTGGCTGAGCATTACAAATATGATACAAGTATTTATTCTGTTGTTTACAAAAGAATCGGGACACAGGTCTCAACCATTGATGTGTCCAGTGCCCAGATGTTGTATAATCAATGGAGTAAACAGCTTTACCCTGTTGATGTTTCTTTTTTCACACCGAGGGACATGGTATTTATGAAAGACAGTATGGCGTTGATGATGATAGACTCATTACCATATCTATCGGGTGGCGGTATAATCCGTCTAGATCCTTGTTCGACTGCTCCATTATATGTGCCTCAATACTATTTTCATGATAATTCTTTTCAGGTAGATGCGGCTGGCGTGATTGTGGAACCTCCTCATGGGGAGCAGAAGCCTTACTATTCATTAGCAGCATTGTCAACGAGCAGTTGTGTGGCGGCTGCAAATAGCAATTGGTTGGTTCTTGATTTCAATACTACACCTATGCCCTATTATGCCGTTAATTGTGTGGGTTCGTACACTACAGACTTTTTCAAATGTCCTCTGCGATCCGAGGGTCCATATGTGTCTGGAATAGTCTACCCTTATAGCATGGAATTTGTTAATTTTCCAAAGAATATAGAAGATGCTTCTTATTATAATTGTGTTCATGATAATACGGCCCCTTCTGACAAGTGATGGCAAAGATTGCGTATTATTAGTCTGATAAGTAATTGATATTGAATTCTAAAATAAATCTATTATGAAGACAAAAGTTGCTTTATTGTTAAGTTTTATTGCGTTGCTGCTTTGTGACGGTGGACAGAAGGCACAGGCGCAGATAGAGGATATATATTTCCCGTATTCCAATTACATGAATTGGTATGTGGATCACCCTCTTTCTGATAACTTGCTCATGGTATCAAACAGTTATAGAGTTTCAACAGATACTATATGGTTGCACTTTCATCCATATAATTTTGCAAGCCCGTCGCGTGTTGACTCGTGCAAGATTTACGGGCTGGCAGCGTGCTTTGGGGTATATGGCGATGGCGTCTTCTATGGTGTTTCCTTTTCTCAGGCAGAAATGGCTATTTGGCCCTATAATAACGGCTTTCCGGTAGATGCAGAATTAGAGGCTATGATATATGAGGGGACAGAGGGTGACACGGTGTTGCGGCTGGTGAAACGCCAGGCCTTCACGATAAGTAAAGGGCAGTATCCAGACAAGGGTATGCATTTCTCTGACACGGGAGGGGTAAGGACGGGCGTGTATGAATTCTATTTCGATAGCCCTGTGACAGTGAAAGGGACTTTTTTTGTTGGATTTCGTGATTTGAACCCCTCTTCACCCGGCGATATTATTGGGTGTACCCCGGGAGTCTCTATAGTGGACGCTTCGGGTAGACATACATTTTGTGTGCCAGGGTATACCAATTTGAATGTTTATCATGGAAGAGTGCAGAATTGGACGCCCGGTTGTACTCACTGGAATGATTATACAAATTTTATTCCCGATGTGGAGGAGTTAGGATTGACAGCAGCGGGTCATCCGAGTATTTTCCCTATCATCCGTTTGGGGAACGGTGCTGTGGACGAGGCCGAACGAGAGGCAGACGGTGTGGAGGTGCTGCCGAACCCGACGCGGGGACATGCAGTGGTGCAGTCGGAGCGGGCAATCCGCAGTTTGGAGGTGTGCGACATGAGCGGGCGTGTGGTGCAGAAGAAGCACTATGCAGGCGAGCAGTACAAAGCTGAATTGCCAGAGGGGCTGCCGCAAGGCTGCTATGTGGTGAAGGTGGAGACAGTGCAAGGCACCGCCGTGAAGAAACTGGTGGTAGAGTAGCAGCAAGCGTGATACCACAAGACGATTGAAAAAAAAGGATGGCTCGCCAGTCCGTATGGGCTGAGGAGCCATCTGCTTTTTGTATTGTTCCCCTTGCGCCTATATGGTGAGGTGGCGGAGAGGGGGTGTGGAGGGTTAGTCGTTGTAGATATTGTGCAGCTCGACTTCGTAGATGACGGGGGTGTATGGCGGGATGCCGCGAGCACCGACAACTTTCTCGAAGGGGAAGTAGAAACGGAACTGGCTACCTGCATTCATCAATTGGAGGCCTTCGAATATGCCTTCGAACATGGGCTTGCCCAGCACATGCACCACCGAGCCTCGTTTGCCGTAGGTCTGCTCGATGACTTCGCCTGTGAACATGTTGATGCCTTTGAAGTCGAACTCGATGCGCTTGCCCTCGGTAGCTTTGGGACCTTTGCCTTCGCGAAGCACTTCGTAGTAGAACCCTTGGGGGGCTTGCTTCAGATCGGGTTTCTGGGCGAGGAGTTTGGCAAAGGTTTCTTCCTGCCGTTTGGCGTTGTCGGTGGATTGTTGCTGATCCTGTCGGCGGCTTTCGGCGGCGGCAAGGAATCCGATATAGGCGCAGGCATCTTCATATTCTTGTTGCGAGATGGGCTGTTCGCGGCCTGCGAGGAAACTCTTGAAGGCTTTGAGGACTACCTCTTCGTCGAAGTCGTAGAAATTGCTTTTGGTTGTTTCGGCAAGGCTCATGCCCATAGCCCAGCTCAGGGTGTCGCGTTGGCTGTTGAGGGTGGCACGCTCGGTATTGCTCTGGCACGAGAGGATGCTGAAGGATGCCGTGGCTACTGCAAGAAGTAGGAATGGGGTCTTTTTCATTTTGTGGGTCGTTGTTTTGTATTGTTGATATTTGTTGTTGTTTCGTGTTGTGCGGTTGCCGCAGGCTTATTTGCCACGGCCTTGGAGTATGATGAAAACGGTATAGATAAGTATCTTGAGGTCGGTGGTGATGGACATGTTCTCCATGTAGAGCAGGTCGTATTTGAGCCGTTCGCACATCTCGTCCACGGTGCTGGCGTAGCCGTATTTGACTTGTCCCCATGAAGTGATGCCGGGTTTGATGCGCTGCAGCAGCAGGTATTCAGGGCAGCGTTTCACAATCTGGTCGATATAGAACTGGCGTTCGGGACGGTAGCCGACGATAGACATGGTGCCTTTGAGAACGTTGTAGAACTGGGGAATCTCGTCGAGGCGCACTTTGCGCATGAAACGGCCGAAGGGGGTGATGCGTGGGTCGTCGTCGCGCGAGAGGGCGGGACCGCAGGCTTCGGCGTCGATATACATGCTGCGGAATTTGTGCATGGTGAAAGGTTTGCCGCGGTAGCCTATGCGTTGCTGGGCGAAGAAGACGGGACCGGGGCTGGTACACTTGACGATGATGGCAGTGATGAGGAAGACGGGGCTGAGGAGCACGAGGGCGAAGAGGGAGAGGACGATGTCGAAGAGCCGCTTGACGCTGTATTGCCATTCCTCCATGAGGCGGGTGTTGATGGTGATGAGGGGGGAGTGGAAGATGCTGTCGACGCGTACCATGCCGAGGATGATGTCGCGGGCGTCGGGGGTGATTTTGATGATGACTTCGCCACAACCGTCGAGCATGCGGAGTATCTGCTGGATGCGGGTGTGCTCGGTGTCCTCGACGGCGATGATGACCTCTTCGATATTGTGTTCGGCGATGAGGCGGGGGACGTCGGCGGTGGTGCCGAGGCGTGGCATGACGGCTTCGAGGCGGCTTTCGCAGGCCGACGGGGCGTCGTTGCCCTCCACTTCGACGAAGCCGGCGAAGATGTTGCCCGAGTAGCGTTCCTGGTTTTCGAGGTCGAGGTAGGTGCTGTAGGCTTTGCTGTGGCTGCCTATGAGGAGGGTGGGGAATCCGAGTTGGCGGCTGTGGACACGGCGCACGGTGGCGGAGGTCTGCACCAGTCGGCACCCGTAGGTGAGGGCGAAGTGGACGCCTGCAAGGAAGAGGAGGGAGATGTAGTAGTTGCTGCGGGTGTCGACATAGTCGTCGAGCAGCAGGGCGAAGAAGAGCACCACGGTGCCGATGAGGGTGGCGATGGCTGTTTGCTGCAGCTCTTTGAGACGCGATTTGCGCAGCACGTTCTTGTAGGAGCCTTGGAGCGCGTAGAGTGCTATCCAGCCTAGGGGAACGGCTATGATGCCGCGCCACAGGTTGGCGTCGGCGATAATGGAGGGGAGTTGGTTGATGTCAAAGTGTTCGAACACCACTTTGCGGAGCAGAAAGAGGAGTGCCCAGGCCGTGGCGGCGCTGAGGAAGTCGAATATCAGGTATCGGGCGGTGACCCATCGGGCGTTTTTCATGCAGTCAAGAGTATGTTATACGGGTTTTACTTGTTGGAGTGGCAGCAGACACCTCGGTGGTTTTTTGCCTGTGGGGGAGGTGTTGCTGCCGGGAAGAATCATTTGGCAACTATTTTCACATTGTCTATCTTTACCTTTCCGCCGGTCTTATTGGGGTTGGCGGCTTGGAAGAAGAGTCGGATGGGGGTGTTGTAGTTGTATTGGCCCCATGTGCGCCCAAGGTTGATGTATATCTTCTGCCAACGGTCGTTGGGAAGGAGGGTCATGATGGGTTTGGAGCTGGCGGAACCGCCGGAACTGTAGACAAATCCGAGCATGTTGACATAAAGCTCAAGGTCGGTTTGGTAGTCCATTTCGAGATAGAGCACCTGTCCTGTCTTGGGTTTGAGGTCGATGTTGATTGAAAAGGTGGAGGTGGTGACGCTGTCGGGCACATCCAACAGGCCGTAGCCTTGCCCTGTGCAGGCTTGGTCGGGTTCGTTGCGCACCCAGGTGATGCAGCTGTCGAAATTGGTGGAGAAGCTGGTGGGCTCGAAGTAGTCTTCCATCAGGATGTCCATCTGGCGGCGGGGGATATAGTGGGCTTTGAGCGTCCATTGCCCGTTGTCGAGGGTGCCGATGTTGGTAACACTGTCTTTGGCAACAAAAACATCGTCAATCTGGGTGGTCTGGAAGAAGGGGTAGGAGATACGGGTGCCGGAGATGCCGTTCTGTTTGATGACGGGTACAACCTTGATGTATTTGACGGGGCCGTGGTGCAGAATGGGGACGGTGAAGGGCAGTTGGAATACGCCCAAGTCGGACTCGGAGGCATCGCCTTCGTAGTAACATATCAGTTGGGCCGCATCCACAATGGAAGAATAGAACCCCGGCTCGGAAGAGGGGGCGTTTTGGGGTTGCGGAGCGATGTCGATGCGGTCGAGATGCAGGAAGGCGGGAACCTCGACATCGCCTTGGAATTTCTTGCACGCACTGAAAACCAGTGTTGCCACAAGGCAGGCAAGGAGTATCTTGGAGTTCTTTTTCTTAAAAATCATACCTCTCATTAACGACTTATTGTTTTTTTTAGTATCTTTGCACCGAAAAAATATCTACTATTATGAAAGAATTATCGATGCATGTGTATGATTTGATGGAGAATTCGACCGCTGCAAACTCTACAGAGGTGAAGCTCACAATCCGCGACAGCATAAAGGACAACGATTTCCACTTTACCATAGAGGACAATGGCAAGGGTATGTCGCCCGAGTTTCTGGCCAAGGTGACCGACCCGTACACCACTTCGCGCACTACGCGAAAGGTGGGCCTTGGGCTGCCGTTGATCAAGATGAACACCGAGAATTGCGGAGGTGGCATGAAGTTGACCAGCGAGCTGGGCAAAGGCACCCGGTTGGAGTTCTGGTTCCAGCACGACCATTGGGACCGTCCGCCTATGGGCGACTTGACAGGAACGCTGGTGATGCTTGTGTCGCAGCACGAGGACATCCATTTCATCATCACCTACATCACTGACGAAGGGGAGTTTGTGTTTGACACCGACGAGGTGAAAGAGGCGTTAGGGGGCATGAGCATGAACGATTTGTCCATCATCCGTTACCTAAAGGAGATGGTGGCGGAGAATCTGGAAGAAATACACGCCAACGAATGAAACGCATCGGAGTGTTGAGCGACACCCATGGGACCTTGCCGCAGCAGGTGTATACTTTCTTCAAGGACTGCGACGAGTTGTGGCATGCGGGCGACATAGGGCGCGGTGTGCTGGAACCGTTGAAGGAATGGAAGCCTGTGAGGGCGGTGTATGGCAACATGGATGATTATGAGATGCGGTATGATGTCCCGCGCACGCAACTGTTCAAGTGCGAGGGGTTGAAGGTGATGATGACCCATATCGGTGGCTGGCCGGGGCATTACCCAAAGGAGATGCGCGAATTGCTGCTGCATGAACGCCCCGACATCTATGTATGCGGGCACAGCCATATACTGAAAGTGATGTACGATGCTGAGATGGGGTTGCTGCATATCAACCCCGGCGCAGCGGGCAAGGTGGGGTTTCACAAAGTGGCGACGTTGGTGCGTTTTGTAATAGACGGCTCGCCAAAGGAGTTGGAGATAATGGAGATGAGCAAATATTAAGCTACCGGGGGTCACTTGCGGTCCCGATGCGTTTTCTTAATTCCTTTCAACTGTGCAAGTATCACACCCGAGACAACTATCACGATGCCGATAGGTTTTGACCAGGACAGTTGTTCCTGACCGATAAGGATGGCCGCAATAAGAGAGAAGACAGGAATGACATTGCTGAAGATGCAAGCGGCCGTGGCACCGAGGTGCTGCACACCTACGTTGTAGAATACGTAGGCGAGTGTGCTGCAGAAGATGCCGAGGATGGCTATCATGACGATGAACTTGGGCGTGTAGTCGAGCAGCGGCAGTTGCGTATGGTCCATGATGAGCATCAGGGGGATGAAATACAGGCAGCCGAAGAGATTCTGGTAAGCGGTGATGGTGAAGGGCTTGTAGCGCCCCACTAGTTTGACAAGCAGGATGGTGAATACTACAGCCGTCAACACTGCCGCAAACAGCCAGGCAAGTCCCTTGGGGTTGGCATCGAGGTTGGCGCCTCCGGCCTCGCCACCGAACAGGAGCATCACACCCAGGCCTACCAGCGAAAGAACAATGCCCGCAAGGGTGAGGATTTGGATCCGTTCTTTATAGGCAATGGCCATGCCGAAAGGAACAAAGAGAGGGATGGTCGCCACCACAATGCTTGCCATGCTACCGCTCACGAGTTGCACGCCACAAGTCTCGCAAATGCAGTAGATGAACGGCTCGCAAAGTGCCATCAAAAGGAACCATTTGAGGTCGCCACGTCGGATAGGCTCCAGCCGTTTCAGCAGCAGAAGGGCAGGGATGGTGACAGCCGATGCCATCACCAGTCGGAAGGTGAGCAGGGTGAAGACTGTGATATGCGGTTGGGTGACAAATATCTCCTTGGTGAGGATAAAACTAACGCCCCAAATCACAGTGGATAGGGCAAGAAGCACATATACTAACGGTTTTTTCATTCAGGGTTGGGTATTGTGGAATCAAAGATTAAAGATTGTAGTTGTATATTCCCTCGCGGGGTTTGCCTTGATAGTAGGTCAGGGTGCGCAGCAGTGTGCCTTTTGTGAGCGATAGCGGAGAGACATACACCTGCGATTCGGGGGTGGGGTCGCTGCCGTCGGTGGTGTAATAGATGTAGCACCCTTCCACTTCGGAGGTTATATTTACCAGCAGCCTGTCGCCCTGGAGCGTTTTGGTCACGATGGGCTTGAAAGAACCGGGACAATAGGTATAGCCGCTCTCGGAAAGACGGGTTTTGTGCTGCTCGATTTTGTGCCTGAAGCGTGGCCAGTCCTTGCCTCCGGGTGCAGACCAGAGGCACTCGGCAAAGGCACAGAGCCTGGGCAGAAGCATGTATTCGGCTTGTTCGTATGTTTTGATATTGTCGGTCCACAGCATGCAAAGCCCTCCCAAAACATGGTCGGGCATCCGCATGGAAAGCGTGGCGGGGATGGGGTCGAATCGGTATACCTGTTGCAGTGGCAGGAATTGGGGTGAGGCGACTGGCTGATAGGCCGAGTCTGCCTGATAATAGTCGAAGCTGCAATAACGATTGTCGGCCACCACCGTTCCTTGCGAAAGCAGCGAGGCAATGGCGGTGACACTGTCGCCACGGGTGGCAGCCACCATGGCGTCAGGTGGCAGGGTTCCGTAGTCGAGCATGTCGTCCCATCCCATGATACGCTTGCCTTTGCGTTCAAGGTGTTCGGCCACTTGCTCTACAACCCACCCTTGTAGTTCGGCTTCGCTGCCCAGCCCCAGACGCCTCTTCAGTGCCTGGCACTTTGGGCAAGACTCCCACGGTTCGGTGCTGCAGGGACTGCAACCGATGTGGATTACCTCGGCAGGGAAAAGCGATGCGATTCTGTCCACTACCGTAAAAAGGAAGGGAAGTGTGGAGTCGTTGCCAAGGCATAGGGTGGCATCGTGTGGCCAGCATGGGCCGGTGGCCACTGTGCGGGGTTTCCCATCGCAACCCAGTGACGGGTATGAGGCAAGAATGGCACTGCAGTGACCGGGTATGTCGATGGATGGGATTACCTCGATATTGCGCTGGGTGGCATATTCCACTATCTCGGCAATGTCTTCGGCGGTATAGAAACCGCCGTATGTGGGTTCTTCGCCGGGACGAGGCGGGGGAGCACTGCCCCAGGGGTAGTCCGAACGGTCCACACGCCAGGCGCCAGTCAGCGTGAGTGCGGGGTATTCCTCAATCTCAATGCGCCACCCTTGGTCGTCGGCCAGATGCCATACAAACTTGTTAAGCTTGTAGGCCGCCATCAGGTCCAAATGATGTTTGATTTGCTTGACAGTGAAGAAGTGGCGGCAGACATCCAGATGACTTCCACGCCAAGGGAAGCGTGGCCGGTCCAGAATGGTACATTCGGGGAGAGTGATATGGGCGTAGGAGGTTGAAAGGATGTCGGCGGGAAGCATCTGCACAAATGTCTGGAATGCATACAGAAGCCCTGCCTCGCTGTTGGCACTGATAAAGACGCCTTCGGGCAATACTTGCATCAGGTAGCCTTCTTCGCCCAGTTCGGGGTTGATTGTGTCGTTCAGGACAAAGAGGATACAGTCGCTCTTCGGGTCGCTTGTGAAAGCGGGTCGCACATGCATGCGACGCAGCGAGTTGGTGATGTATTTTGCCGTGGGAGTATTGCGGCCGAGATTGGAAAAACACAGCCTTGTTGACGATGAAAGGGTAAAGGAACGCCCTTTCAGCACCACGTATTCAGGTTCGGGGATGATGGCGTAATCTGTTATCTGGACTTTCCTGCCACACGATGTCAATACGAGTAGCAGGATAAGTACCGGGAGTTTGGGCAGTATGGAACAAAAGTGTCTCATCTACATTTTTAAAAATGCAAAAGTACGAAAAATATCCGTATCTGCAACCTTATATAGTGGTAGTTAAGAATAATTAACGGCTTACGGTGGAGAGTGTGCCCACGGCACCAAAAAACAATTTATAGCGGTGGGCAATAATATTCAATAGGGTACGTTATAAAAAGAAATACAAAATCTAAAGGACAGGTTGGTAAATCATAAACAAGCACAAAATGGCTAACAATCTTAAACGACTCTTCTCGGACACAATGATTTACGGTGTCAGCAGCATAGTGGGGCGATTCCTTAACTACCTTTTGGTTCCGTTGTATACCTACAAGATAGCCGCCTCGTCGGGTGGATATGGTGTGGTGACCGAATTGTATGCCTATACGGCGCTCATGCTGGTGATTCTGACTTTCGGCATGGAGACAACCTTCTTTTATTTTGCGAACAAGAACAAGGACCGAGCCGAGGCAGTGTTTTCCACTTCGGCATTGACAGTGGGAAGTGTGAGTGCGATATTCGTCATACTGCTGGGCGTGCTGCTTGTGCCAGTGTCCAAGGCAATGGGTTATGCCTCACATCAGGAGTATGTGATGATGATGGGATGTGTGGTGGCTTTGGATGCTTTTCAGGCCATCTTCTTTGCCTGGCTTCGTTTCCGTGGGCAGGCGTGGAAGTTCGCTGCCCTGAAACTCTTGTTCATCGTATGCAATATAGGACTTAACCTCTTTGTGTTCCTGGTGGCGCCGAGGCTCAGTGTCTCCCATCCGGGATTGATGCGGTGGTACAATCCCGATTGGCAGGTGGGCTATGTGTTTGCGGTCAACCTGTTGTGTACTGCTGGGGTGACGCTGGGATTCCTTCCCGAACTGGGCTATCTGCGCCATGGTA
The DNA here is from genome assembly GCA_017550405.1 of Bacteroidales bacterium. Taxonomy (GTDB): domain Bacteria; phylum Bacteroidota; class Bacteroidia; order Bacteroidales; family P3; genus Colimorpha. Next base: position 28,799 of record JAFZPH010000028.1, on the reverse strand, counting down.
TCGACCGAAGCCTTGTGCGGAAAATGTTGCGCTACACGTGGCCCTTGCTCCTGCTTGGTGTGGCGGGTATTCTGAATCAGGTGGCCGACAAGATTATATATCGTCATCTTGTCCCCGGTCCTGATGGCGAGGTGCAGCTAGGCATCTATGGCGCATGCGTCAAGATAGCCATGATTATGGCATTGATTACCCAGGCATTCCGCTATGCCTACGAGCCATTCGTTTTCGGCGGAGGCCGCAGTCGTGAAAGCAGGGAGAGCCAGGCGGCGGTGATGAAGTATTTCGTCATCTTTGCCCTCTTGGCATTCCTTGTCGTTATGGCCTATCTGGACATATTCAAGTATATCATCCACTCGGGCTATTGGGAGGGGTTGCGGGCCGTTCCCATTGTCATGATGGCCGAAATACTCATGAGCGTATACTTCAACCTGTCGTTCTGGTACAAGCTTGCCGGCAAGACCTGGTGGGGAGCCGTCTTCTCCGCAGCAGGATGCGTGGTGCTGCTTGCTGTCAACATCTTCGGTGTGCCTCGCTTTGGCTATATGGCATGTGCCTGGGGTGGGGTGGCCGGCTATGGCGTATGCGTGTTGCTCTCTTATTGTGTGGGGCACAAACTTGCTCCCGTACCCTATGATGTTAAGCGTATTCTGGCCTATTTTGTGTTGGCCTTGTCGCTCTATGGCCTCTCGGTGTGGTTCCGGCCTGAACCACTGGGTTGGCGTCTGGCATGGAACACCCTGCTGGTGGCCGTTTACTTTGCCGCTGCACTATGGTTTGAACGCGACCTGTGGCTCCCGGCTATAAAGAGGAAGAAAGGATGATTACGAAATGGTGAATGCACAATGGGTGGTACTTATTAACCTTAATACCTGTTAGTTCTAATATTTACATACATGACATACTCACATTGTTCTTTTTCAAAAACGATATGGATTATATTGTTAGCCCTGTTGCCGCTGCGCATGGTGGCGCAGGAGGACAACCCATATAACCACCGTGGAGTGCAATATGCCACCCAGGGGACTGACTTCTGGGTTTGTTTCCCCCGAACGAACGCTGCTTACTCGGCTAACTATTCAGAGCTGTATGTGGTCTGTGAGCGTGATTGCGATGTCACAGTGTCTGCACCGAGGCTCGATTGGTCGCAAACCTATCATATCATGCACCGCCGCATCTGCCCTCCCGACACAAACTACATCATCATCCCTGAGCAATATTGTAGGTTCCTAGACATGGTTGTGTTTCAAGAGCCTCTCGTGCCACACTACGACTATACTGATGCACCCATGAACGCTCCGCAGCCCAGAGCATTCCATGTCACAAGCACCGACACCATCTCCCTTTTCATGTCAGTTTGGGGAGCTGGTCTGTATGATGCAACCAATATCCTCCCTACTGATATGCTGCGCGATGAATATGTTTCGCAGGTTTATCCCAAAGTGCGTATTATAGAAGATGGTGAATCTTATCTCGACTCGACTAGGATACCTCCTCACGAATATGGAGAAGGAGACCCTTTCATCAGGCAATTGCGACAGACCATTGATATTGTCGGAGTTGAGGACAGTACGATTGTGGACATCGAGCTGGGCGATTGGGATATCCTGAATCGCCCCAAAGGCGATACATTCTCCATCATGCTCAACGCGGGGGAAATGTATCATATTGGTGGGGGAGAGGTAAGAGAAAAATATTATCCTACTTACCTGATGGGTCCCTATTATTACCACAATCTTAATACTAGACATGCTCCCAATACTGACTTTCTACTAACGAATCCTTATATCCAGCGGCATTCCTTTGATGGGGACACGTTCAGGATAGATCCCTTTATAGTTGACTTGTCGGGAACACATATCAAGGCTCGCGATTGCAAGCGCATTGCTGTCTTTGAGGGTGGAAGCCGTGTGCATATCCCTTTCGAGATAGGTGAAGTGGCATTGGGTAGACTGGGACCGCAGGGTATCTACTCCTGGACATTCGACATGGTTATGGAACAGGCTGTTCCTACTCGTTATGCTGCCACCAACTTCCTGATACCCAATATTCAATTATCCGATACCGATTTTATCCGTATCACTGGTCTGTATGATAATACCGACATAACTATCATCGATGCTGAACGCGGTACGACCGATATCCGGGAGCTTACGGTGAATAAAGGTGAAACCCAGTGGTTTGAAATGAATGATCAGGAGGGACCTTTCTTTATTCAGACTTCAGCTCCAGCCATCGTAAAGGAATATGCTGACATAAATTGGTTTACGGAATTGGGCGACGAGGCCGGTTTCGCCATCACCCCTGAGGAATGGTGGCATCATGGACAGGTGAATTACGGGACCATCTCCGAGATAGATGAGGATCATAATCTCGGTGGCCGTTATTTTTCTCTCTACATTTTCGCACACACAAATGTGGTTCCTTCTCTACGTGTGGATGATTACCCGGTGGCATCTTACTTTTCGCCTATTAGCGGAACGCCCTACAGTTATGCCTGTTTTCCCTACACCCATCAGTTCAACTCCCAGGGTACCCACGTCATCAAAAGTATTACGAATAGCCGGTTCATGGCCATACAATCTGCTGCAAGCTATGCCCAACATGCTATCTATAATCTTCCTCATGTGCAGCCGGGTGGCACTTTCCTATGGGTGAACGGCACACCTGCTCAGGATCTCCCGGCCGATTCGATATGGTGTCTCTATGACCCAGTAACCTTCCTTGCCCAAAACAAGCGTCCTTGCGACAGTGTGTTATGGGACTTTGGCGACGGCACCTCAGTGTCGTATTCGCATAACGATGCGGGCTTCAGCCAGCCACAGGTTCATCTGTTTCAGGATACAGGCCGCCATACGGTCCAAGTGGTCTTCATATATGAGGATGAGGGCTGTTTTACTATGAAACCCGACACATTGTCCGTGCAACTGCTGTTCCACAACCATTACGACAGTGCATTCGCGGTCAGCCTCTGTGAAGGCAGCTACACATTCCGGGGCAACGAGTTCGACTCCACAGGCATCTATTATGTCACCACCTACTGGACACCCTCTGGGTGCGACACACTGTGGCAGATAGACCTCGTCACCTGTCCCCATTGCCATTGGGAATACGATACTGTTTATTCCGACCAGTTGCCAGTCACCTTCAATGGACACTCCTTTAGTTCCGAGCAGTATGCCTTCCCCATCCATCTAAGTATCGGCGACACCTGCGACAGCATCATTTATTATACACTGATTATCATACCCGCTTGGCGAAGGGATCCCCCCGACAGCACTTGGGTATTGGTACCTAATGTGTTCATCCCCGGCGAGGGCGGGAACGGTCGTTTCGCCGTGACGTGCAGCGACGATATTGTGGAATGCAAGGTGTCTGTGTACGATCGCAGGGGTGACATTGTCACTGAGTTCGACGGCCTGACCGGGTACTGGGATGGGACTTCAAACGGTCGAATATGCACTCAGGCATCGTATGTTTATTATGTGCGGTATATTGATGGACACGACTCGAGTTGGAAGACCTTGACAGGTACAGTGACGTTGTTGAGGTGAATTAGTTCAAATCGATAGGTGTCGGACAATAGTAAACACCCAATTTTGCATGCCGTATGGAGATTATCGCGCTGTGTTTAATCAGACGACGTTGGTATGCATGACGGACTTGTTGCAAGTAATAGGATAGATTTTTACTCAAAATCTTGGCATTTGAATTTTTTTTTGTATTTTTGCATTTTGAAATAGATATATAGTTATGAAGAAAAAACTCCTTCTCGTGGCCGCGGCAATGATGTTGCTGACCGTGGCATGCACGAAAGAAAAGAATTGCCGCTGTGCTGTGATGGGCACGCAGACGGTGCGTATAGTGACTATCAGCAAAGGAGACTGCCATAGTCTGTCTTTTGCCCGTTATTACGATATTCTGGATAACCTGCATATCGACACACTTGTGTGCACTGATTACCCGTTCGAGGCTGACTCGCTGATAGTGTATAACAATTGATTTGAAAGGCCAAAGTTATGAAGAAGACAATAATCATTTTATTATTAGTGGCCGCGGTAGCACTTGTGGCGGGTTGCTCCAAAAGCACTCAGTGCCGTTGCCAAGCCATACAGGAAGTTGATGCTCAAGGGCGTCCGCTGGTGACCTATTTCGATGTGGAGCAAGGTGCTTCATGCAGTAAAATCACGCGCGTGGGCTTTGAGCAGTTGCTTGAAGGAAAACTCGTGCGCAACGTTTATGCCGTGAAGTGCGAGAAGAGTAATGAGAACCTTCAGTAGCAGGCCTGCCCGCATTGCCGCACTGGTCTTGAGGATGGCACTTGGCCTCCTCTTTATCGTGTCGGCCATTCTCAAACTTGTCGGCATCGACGAGTTTGAGATTTATCTTTTTTCTTTCAATGTATTGCAGCTGAATGCTGCTTTCCTCTTCGCCCGATTGGTGATAATCGCTGAGCTGTTGGTGGGTATTGGCTTGTTGGCCAATATCTGGAATAAATTCGTCGATACCTGCGCCCTGCTCATGATGGTCGTGTTTTCGGTGTTCCTCTGCTATGCCGCCTTGATTGGTAGGACCGATTCTTGCCATTGCATGGGGCCTCTCCTTGCGATTGACCCCATCCGCTCACTCGTCAAGAATGCCGTGCTCATTGTTCTGCTGTTGGTTTCCATGGGCTCCCGCCCTTGGAATTGGCGGCCACGTTGGTTTGTGTGGCTGCCTGTGGTGCTTGCACCTGTGGTGACGGTATTTGTCCTCTCTGCTCCCGACAATTGGCTTTTCGGCCCTTCCGACGAACTGTATGATGCCGAGATGTTCAAGCAGTCGGTAGCTGACGATGGCGACCTTGCCCAGCTTCAGCTGGATGAAGGCCGTCATGTAGTTGCCTTCTTGTCTCCGGGATGCGCTTTTTGTCGGATGGCTGATGAGAAATTGACTTATATCTGTCGCCGCGATGGATTGGATTCCACGGCGTTCGTTTATCTGTTGCCCTCATCGGACAGCATTCAGTCACCCCTTGCCATTGACTCGGTCTCGTTTAAGCGTCCCGGTTATCGGGTTCCGATGATGACTTTTTTGAAAATAACCTATGGCCAGCGTCCGATGGTTTTCCTGCTCGACGACGGTGAGGTCGTGGCAACGTGCCATTACCGCAATATTGATGAACACAGAATAGTCCGCTTTTTAAGAAATGAAGATGAAGATAGATAAACTGCACATTCGTATATGGCGTTGTATGCCTTTGGCCATTATGGTGTTGATGCTCTCTCTTGGAACGGTGTCGTGTAATAAACGCTGCCGCTGTATCAGGAATAATATGGGTGTAGATTATTATACAACCGAAGAGTTGAGCCAACAGGGCAAGACCTGTGCCGAGATGGTGTATCTGGAGGGGCTTGCCGCACGACGTTATACTCTTTGCGAGTGGGAGTATTAATCCTGTTCCTTTTTTTGAATGTAGTGGTGACTTGCCATTAGCGTACAAGGCACATCATGATACCGTCGCGTAAAGGTAGCAGGATATTGTCTACCCGTTCGTCTAGGGTGATTCTGTTGTTCAGTTGATGCAGCAGTCGTGCTTCGCGCTGGCAGCGTAGTTCCGATGTCGGCGGTGCAGTGTTCTTCTCCTCGTCTACCACGCGTCCGTACCACAGCATGTTGTCGAGCAACAGTACTCCCCCTTTCTTCATCTTTGGAAGGAGCATGCTGTAGTAATTGTCATAGTTTTCTTTGTCAGCGTCGATATAAGCCAACCCAATGCCGTTGGGGAGGCTGGGTATAATGTCCTTTGCCTGTCCGATATGCAGACGTATCAGGTCGCCGATTCCCGCCATCTCGGCGTGACGGCTGATGAGTGTTTGGTACTCGGGATTGGCCTCTACCAGATGCAGTATACCATGTCCGCCCATACCTGTGGCAATACATGCAGACCCAAAACCCGCGTGTGCACCTATTTCCACTGCCACCTCAGGTCGCAGAATGGCTGCCATCATGTGCAGGAAAGTGCCTTGTATCGGGGAGGAAGCCATGTGCGGATTGGCAGTATGCAGAGCGACCGAACGGTAGATGTCGTTTAGCGTGCCTCCCAATGTTGAGGTGTGGCGGGTGCAGTAGTCTTCTATCGAGGACATCGTGGCTTACAAGTTGCGGAGGATTTCTTCCAGTTGCACTTCGTCGTGTACGAGCACTTCGCGCGCCTTGGAGCCGTTATAGGGTCCGACGATTCCAGCCGCCTCGAGCTGGTCGATGATGCGTCCTGCACGATTGTATCCAAGCTGTAGTTTGCGCTGTAAGAGCGACGTGGAGCCGAACTGGCTGGCCACGACTAAACGGGCGGCATCGTTGAAGAATTCATCTTTCTGTTTGGGGTCGAAGTCCTTGTTAGGCTCTTCGTTCTCATCGAGATACTCGGGCAGGAGGAACCCGTCAGGATAACCCCGTTGTGTGCCGATGAAGTCGGCAAGCTCCTCAATCTCTTCGGTCTCGATAAGGGCACACTGTATGCGTACGAGGTCGCTGCCAGAAAGGGATATGAGCATGTCGCCCCGTCCAATGAGCCGTTGCGCCCCGCTGCAGTCGAGGATGGTGCGTGAATCGATGCCGCTAGTTACTTTGAATGCCACACGGGCAGGGAAGTTGGCTTTGATGGTGCCGGTGATGATATTCGTCGTGGGACGCTGTGTGGCGATAATAAGATGTATGCCTACAGCACGTGCAAGCTGTGCCAGTCGGCAAATCGGCATCTCCACCTCCTTGCCTGCGGTCATGATAAGGTCGGCAAACTCGTCTATCACTAGCACGATATAGGGGAGGAATCGGTGGTCGTTCTCTGGGTTGAGCTGTCGGTGGATGAATTTGTCGTTGTATTCCGTTATTTTACGCACACCGGCTTTGCGGAGCAGGTCGTAACGCTGGTCCATCTCTATGCAGAGCGAGTTGAGTGTGCGCACCACTTTCTTCACGTCGGTGATAATAGCCTCATCGCTGTCGGGCAGTTTTGCCAAGTAGTGGCGTTCTATTTTGTTGTAGAGCGAGAGCTCAACCTTTTTCGGGTCAACCATTACAAATTTCAGCTCCGACGGGTGCTTCTTGAACAGGAGCGAGGTAATCACTGCGTTCAACCCGACCGATTTACCTGTACCAGTGGCTCCTGCCATGAGCAGGTGGGGCATCTTTGCCAAGTCGGTGATATAAGGTTCGTTGCTGATGGTTTTGCCAAAGGCGATGGGTAGTTCCATCTTCCCACTGTTGCGGAAGGCGTCGCACTCCAGCATATTTTTCATCGACACAATCTGCGGCTTGGCGTTGGGCACTTCGATGCCGACGGTGCCACGGCCGGGGATGGGCGCGATGATTCGGATACCCAAGGCCGAAAGACTGAGGGCGATGTCGTCTTCCAGACTCTTGATTTTGGATATTCTGATACCTGGTGCAGGCTTGATTTCGTATAGGGTCACCGTAGGTCCCGGCGAAGCGGTTATCTCTACTATTTCTATATTGTAGTTACGAAGGGTTTCAACGATATGGTCTTTGTTGGCCACCAGCTCTTCTTTTGATACCTTCACATTGCGCACTTCCCAGTCGGTGAGCAGGTCGGTGGTAGGCATTTGGTATTGCTTGAGGTCGAGATGGGGGTCGTATAATTCGTCGATTGTGAAATGGTGGCCTGTATGCACGTTCTCGAATTCAGAGTACTGCACAGGCTCTTCGCTGTTGCTGGCAGGTTTTTCGGGCGCGGTCTCGGCAATGGTGAATGCGGGTTGCTGCGCAGGCTGTGGGGTGGAAGGTGCGGCCTTCTGCTCAGCCTCGGCACGGGCTTGGGCACGTTGGTTCACACGGCTGAATTCGTCATCAATCGAGAAGGTGATTTTGTTGTCCTCAACGGGTGTAGAGGACGGGGGCTCGACGGGGGTGATGGGGGTACTCTTCTCCTCCGGTGCGTCTGGGGTTATTTCCGGCTCAGCCTCCTGTGGCTTCTCTTTGGCAGGGGGGAGGATGTTCTTGATGTCGGGCAGGCTGAGGTTTACCTTGGGCGTGCATATTTTCACGCGGTGGACAAAAATGAGATATACCACCCCGATAAAGAGGAACAGCACCAGCGTGCCCCATTTGATGAGATGGTAGCACTGCTCGGCTATAAAGTCGCCTGTCACTCCTGCATAGTTTCCCATCACGATGTTGCCCTTGCCCCAGCGGCCAAAACAGTAGCCTATAACCGACGAAATCCACACCATCCAGAACAGGGTGCTCCAGAATGTTTTATACCAAGGCAGGATATTGCGGCCCAGCAGGCGGAGTCCATAGATGAAGATGATAAAAGCAAATCCAAACGAGGCGATGCCGAAGGTGTTTTGTATAATCAGTTTGGAGAGGTGGAAGCCCAACGCGCCCATCCAGTTTTGGTGCGAAGGCCATGAGATGAAGAACGATATCATGGCTATGACAAGGAAAAGGGCGAACAGGATATAGCATGCCCCTCTCAGGTGGCGGCAGCGTTGGGTGCGCCAGAACTCGACAAGGCGGCTTGTCGGTCGGACGGTTTTCTTTGATTTCTTTTTCGGCATCGGTTGTGCTTCTCTTTTTAGGTTTTCTGAGTTTGCTTTGTGTTTATGTCGAAGGGCTTGAGGTTAGAGCATTCCCTCTCCCCTCAAGCCCTCGGTTGTTGATGAGTCTCCTGTTCTTAGGTCGTCAGGGTTCTATTCCTCAGTCTTTTTTTTGATTAGTCTTCAAGGAGCTCGATAGCATCCTTCAACTCGGAGCGGAAGGTCTCGAATTCTTCGCCGGAGGCATCTTTATAGCCGGCGGGCAGCAGCATGTCGACTTCCTTCACTTTGCCTTTCACCACCTCGACAGCGGTGATGGTAATGGCACGTCCTTCGCCCAATTCCTGGGTGTAGACAAAGGGGAATCCCTTCAGGTTGCCCATCACAATGCAGTATTCGGGGCCGATCTCGCTGCAGTACCAGCACTCGGCGGGATTGTCGACACCCTCTTCATTGTAGCGGTGCATAATCATCTTGTGGACGGTGTAGCCCAGCATCTCCTTGGTCTCGTTGACGTTCTCGTAGTAGTAGTGTCCTGCTTCAACATCGGGGATATAGATGCTGTCCAGCTGTTCTTTTGTCATCTCCTGACGGACGATGAATTTGCCGTCGCCGGTGTAGGTCTCCAGCTCGATGCCGTTGGCGGCAAGGTAGGAGATGGCCTGGCTGAAGTCGATGGCTTGTGCCACTTTCATCCCGTGCTGGATGGTCTGCTCATAAAGTAGCTGGTCGTCGTACACTTTTATCTCCATCGAGGCTTGTTCGGGTGGAATCTTGACATCGACCTTTCCGGTGCTCTCGATTTTGTATTTGACAATGCCACGGAAATTGTTCTGAGCATAGGCTCCTCCGATGGTCAACAGCATAACGGCTGCTGCGATAAGAATCTTTTTCATGTTTGTGATAGAATTAAATAATCGTTTTAAATAATGCTGTAACGCTGTTTTGCTTGTTTTAGTATTGTCTTATGCAAAAATAACATTTCGTTACGGGGGTGTCACCAGTTCCGCGGCAGCACGATGTTGGGCACCAGGTGGGCGTCGGCAAAGAGGGGTGCAATCTCCTCTTCGGTGAAACCTGCTATGCCGCAACCTATCTTGGTGACAAGGAACGTGAGCTCCGGGTGCTGCTGGGCAAAGCTGATGAATTCGTCGACGTATGGGCGGATGGTCTCCACGCCGCCTTGCATGGTGGGGATGGCATAGCTCTGTCCCTGTAGCCCCACGCCTTGGCCGTATACCGCGCCGAAACGCTCGTAAGCCAGTCGGGCGGCACCGCCGCCGTGATGGCCGGCAAGGTTGCTGCCAAACACAAACACCTCGTTAGGCTTGAGATGGGTGATGAAATCGGGTGTATACTTCATTTTACTGTAGGTATAAACTTATGTGTGGATGAGTATATGGGGGAGCATATATCCATCCACACAGGTAGTGATTGCTGTTAGTTGTTGATAAAGGTGCGGGTGCCCCAGTTCTCGCCAAGCTTGCCGCCGATAATCATGCTGGGCTCTTGCAGTTTGCCTTGCAGCGACGACTCATACGCCTGGTTTTTGGTGACGTTGTTGAAGAGGTCTTGGAATGTGATTTCGCCGCGGGTGTATTTCAGCTCTTTCAGGATATAGTAGGTGAAGAATCCATGGTGCTGGTCGATGAAGGAGTAGGCGGTTTTGTCGCCGTCGGCAGCCATGAAGACGACAATATCGCTGCGGACGCGTGGTGTACGGTAGCGCTTCGACTCTTTCTTGATAGTGAAGAAGGGTTTGCCACTACGCTGTATGCCGTCGAAACTGGCATCAATAATAAAGGTGTAGCTCAACGCTTCAACACGGTTGAACCATCCCGTAAGGGTGTCGAACGAGATGCATTGGCTCAGTATCTTCTCGGCATCGCCGCCCTTCAGCACGATGTCCTCAGGCAGGGTGCCGGTCTTGCTGCGGAAGGCGCGTATTTTGCTGACGTCAACCCCACTGGGCATAAGGTAGGGGACCCACTTCTGGTTCGACACGCCGTGTCCGGCATAGTAGATGATGATATGCACGTCGCCGCTCTGGGCCTTGATGATGTCCTTGAGCCAGTGGATGCCTTCATTGTAAATTTCCTGTCGCCCGGCGTTGTGCAGCACCTTTACGTGGCGTGTGGGGATGCCGAGGGTGTGGACAAAATACTGGTGGAGCACATCGCCGTCGTTGGTGGCAAAGTCGCAGTTGGGTAGCGGTGCGGTGTATTCCTCGTCGGCGATGATGAGTGCGTAGGTCTTGCTGTTGATGTTCTCCTCGATATGGGGGATGTTGAAGTCGACATACTCGTCGTTGAGCAGGGCGGCCTCGAGGCTGCGGGCGGCAGCGTCGAAGGCTCCGTGAACCACTATCTGCAGGCTGGAGCGGCGGTAGTGGGGACCCGTCATGTCGAAGCAGCGGGTGACGAAGCGGTATTCGTTCTGCGACCGTTTCAGGACGCCAATCTGCTCGTCGAGGAAGCTCTGCACGCTGCGGGCACGCAGGTAGGCCAACTGGGCGTTGGTGGTGATGCCGTCCTTCTGGTCGACCGATATGCGGACATTCTCGTCGTTGAACACGGCGGGCATGTAGCGCAGGTCGCCGAACTCCCCTTTGTAGTCGATGTGCTGTATCTCGGCGGCATCGGTGGTGGAGGTGATGGTGATGGTGGTGTTGCGCCCGGCGGTGAAGATGTCGCTCAGCTCGCTTTCAATCATGGACTTGGTGAGATTGCATATCGCACGGCACGAGTTGGAGGTGGACCACAGGTACGCTCCCGAGGGGTAGTCGTCCTCGGTTCCCTCAAAGTGATGGCAGTTGTACGAGATGTTGTAGACGAAGTTGATTTCGGGCGAACCCTCCTCGGTGGTGTCCTCAACAACCTGTGTGGTGATGCGGACAAAGGTTTCGTCGTATAGTTTCTCGGCGTTTGGGAGATTGACAAGCATCTGCTGAATCTGTTTGTTCATCTTTTTTTCGCGCTGCAGGGTGGTTTGGCGAAGCCGTTTGAGGATGAACGAATGGATGTCGTCGTTGTATTGGTGCTCGGTCTGTGCAGCCGACACAGGCTCTTGGGCGTCAGTGCCTAAGGGGGCTAAAGCGACCACAGCCAGCATTGCCATAAGCATTAGGCCGCGGTGTGATTTGCGTGTGATTTTCATTGCGCTGTGGATATTATTTTTCAAAATGCAAAATTATGGCTTTTTATTCAATTAGCAGGGTGTCTCTCTGAAAATTAATCAACGGGCAAATGTGAATATTTTTCCCACGACAGGATGGGAGCAGGAGTGCGCTGCGCGGTGTGGCGACCAGGAGCCAGTCAGTGGCGCGTTTGCAGTGACTCCCTTCAATCGCCTATCCTTACAGCGTCGTTTCGGGATTGTTATCCTATATCATATTCGGGTAACGATGGGATAACGATGCTGTAACGATGCTGGATTGAACGAACTTAGTGCAGTGTTGAAGCAGAAGGTGGCGGGTGGCGGTGTCAGCCCCTTTTGGCGAGGCGGAAGGTGAATTTCTGTTGCAGGCGGTTGCGGCAGAGGTAAAGGATGCCGCCGTATAGGGCCACGGCGACAAGGGTGATGAGGGCTACCCACAGCTCGGACAGGTGGAGGGAGAAGAGCAGGGCAAAGGTGGCGAGGATGACAATGGCGGGAAGGATGTAGGCAAGAAGGACGGCGAGGAGCCCGTGGCCGGTGTTGATGATGACGGTGACGGGGTCGCCTTCGCGATATTGCTGCCATTGCGGGGTCTCGATGTCGACAATCTTGTCTTTCTTTTCGGAGAAAGTGCAGCGGGCGTGGGCTTCGCACGAGGCGCAGGCGCTAAGTACCTGCATCTGTACTTTCACCAAGCCGGGTTGTACGTTCAGCACGGTGCCGTCGTGGGTTGTCTGTTCCATGGTCGAGGTGGTGTTGATTGGGGTTGGTATGAGGGTTTATCGCCAGGATTTGGGTGCGTTCTTGCAGTTTTTGACGCACTGGCCTTCGGTGTTCATTTTATGTATTTCGCCGTGGTATATTACTTCGGCACGGCCCCAGGTGAAGGGTCCGGCGATGTCGAAGACGGGCGGGATGAAGAAGTCGCCTTTGGTGTCGATGTAGCCCCATGACCCGATGAATACCGGTGCAAGCCCGTCGGAGAACTGGTAGGCGTTTTGGAAGCAGGGGTAGATGACCAGGTTGCCGTTGATGTCGGCATAGCCGTAGAGGTGGTCTTTCTCCACCAGTGCCAGTCCGTCGTGGTAGATGTAGGCTTCGCCGCGATAGCCGCTGTTGTCATATTCAATGGGGAGGATGCTGTTGCCCATGCGGTCGATAATGCCCCATTTGCCGTTGCGGGAGACGTAGGTGCGGCTCTCCTTGAACAAGCCTGCGTTGTCGTATTGGCAGGGGATGATTTCTTTGCCGTTGTTGTCGAGGTAGCCGTATTTGCCGTCGCGCTTCACGAGGATACGGTCTTCGGTTTTGCCTACGAGTTCGGTGTAGATGGGTTTGGTGAGGGGCTGGAAGCGGTTGTTGTACAGGGCCAGGCCTTCGTCGTCGCCGGCAAAGAGGTGTCCCTCGAACATGGAGGTGAGAATCTCAAATTTGATGGGGAAGACTTCGCGGCCTTGGCGGTCGATCATGCCGTAGCGGTCGTAGTCTTTCACCACTGCGTAGCCTTCGGAGAAGGGGAAAGCGTATTGGAACGAGGGCTTGATGACAGTGTTGCCAAAATGGTCGATAAAGCCGTAGGCGACTAAATCGCTGTCGATGTACTCGGCTACGACGGCCATGCCTTCGGTGAAGGACGAGGCGGCAGGGTAGCGGAAGGGGATGCGCTGGCGGCCGAGGGTGTCGAAATAGCCATAGAGGGTGTCGCGCAGCACCATGATGAGACTGTCGGTGGGATAGAATACATCTTTGTAGATGCAGGGGATAATTTCCACGCCTTGACGGTTGATGAGGCCGCAGCTGTCGTAATTCATGTACACCTTGCAGTAGTCGCCATGGAATTTGTCGACGAAGAGGTATTTGTTGGGCACGATGACGGTGCCGTCTTCGCGCTTGAAGCCGAAGCGGTCGCCGCTTTGTGTGGTTTGGATGCCGTCGATGAATACGAGTTCGCAGCCGCATTCTTCGTCGTCGACATATTTCACATCCTCTTGCGACCATGCTGCATGGGCGAGGAGGAGGGTGGCGATGAGTAACAGTGTCTTTTTCATGGTTGGGTGTTTTATGGGATTGTTAGATTATGGTAATCTCGGATTGGGGCAGCCAACCGGTGTTGCCGTCGGCAATACGCACTTTGTGCCAGTCGCCCACGGTCTCATCGATTTTCACCTTGGTGCCTTCGTGGAGGATGAGCTTGTCGACGCTTTCGTTTTCGGGCGAGCTTTTGACAACGGCCATGGGGACGGTGACGATGGCACCGTCGTGGCGGTTATACCTGACGCTGGACGAGATGGTGCAGGCAAGGCTGAGGATGAGCAGCACGGCGGTGACGATGCCGCCGATAAGGGTCCATTTGCGCCAGAGGTAGTCGTCGCGGAGGACGAAGAGGGCGGTGAGTGTGCCAAGGAGAGCCAGAAGGCAGAGGAAGAGGATTCTCCAACCGGTGGGGCTGAACCATGCCACGACGTTGTGAGCCCACTGCAGGAGGAATATCTCGGGCAGGGGGGCTATCTCGTCCTCGGTTTTGGTGTTGGCGAGGTCGAGGTTTTCGCGGGCTTCGGTGAAGCGGGGGTTGAGGCGCAGGGCGCGTTCGTAGTTGAGGATGGCAAGGCCGTATTCCTCTTGGCGGTAGTGGGCGTTGCCGAGGTTGTAGTAGAGGTCGGCGGACTGCTGGCCGGCTTGCAGCACGGCGTTGTAGTGCTGGATGGCGGCGGGGTAGTCGGCTTTGGCGTAGGCGTCGTTGCCCTGTTGCATGAGTTGCGCAGGGGTTTGGGCCGTGGCCGACACGGCCATGGCGAGAAGGATGAGGGTGAGTATCTTTTTCATGTCGGTGGTCTTGAGGGTTGTTAAATCATCACTATCATTTGCAGGGCTTCGTCGTAGATTTCCTGTTTGCGTGTGGAGGCGTCGCCCGGTGCAAAGCGTGCCATGTCGACCTGCTGGAGGGTGTGCAGGATGCGTGTCTGTTGCTCTTCGGGCACTTGCTTCTCGGCAAGGCATTGGCGGACGGAGTCGCTGCTGAGGCGTGAGAGTTCGATATTGTATTTGTCGGCAAGGCATCCCCAGATGGCCTTGTAGATTTCTTCGTAGAAACGGTTGTCGTTGTCGGTGTGGAGGAGCGCGGCGGCAGCTTTTAGTCTGCGGCGGGCCATCTTGGTGGCACGGCGCAGGCGTACACCGGCGATGTCCTGCTGGCGAGCCTGGTTGCGGCGGCCTACGATGATGGCGGCGGCGGTGGCGGCAAGGATGAGCAGGAGCAGTGTCCAGAACCACCAGGGGGTGCTGTCGCGGCTGAGCAGGGGGGTGAGACGGGTGTTTTGGGTGTGGATATAGTTGATGTCGCTGTTGAGCAGTTTGACGTCACTCTTGTTGCTGGTGACGTTTTTCATGGATTTGGGGTCGCCTTTGTTGATGTGGACGGGGATGGCCTCGACTTTCTTTGTGACGTAGCGGCCTGTGTTCGGGTCGAAGAAGACAAAGGAGAAGGCCGGCAGGGTGTAGTCGCCCTGGCTGCGCGGGATGAGTACCCATTCGAAGGTACGGCTGCCACTGATACCGTTGCTGTTGCGGTTGATGTGGTCGTTGATTTGCGGGTCGTATACTTCGAAAACCTTGGGGAATTCGATGGCGGGGGCGTCGATGAGCATGAGATTGCCGGCGCCGCTGACGGTGAGGCGGTAGGTGATGGCTTCGTTGGCGCGGACTTCGCGGGTGTCGGTCTCGGCTTTGACGGTGAAGCTACCCACGGCCCCGTTGAATCCGTTGGGGGCTTCGGGGAGGGGTTTGACATGGACGTTGATGTTGTTGGTGCGCAAGTGCTTTTCAACGGCTTGTGTGGGATTGAAGAAGGGGTCGTCGAAGAGGTCCCAGATGGAGCCGGTGCGTTGGCGCTGGCGTTGCACGAGGGCAAGGACGTCGAGGTCGAGGGGCTCGATGGTCAGTTTGCCGCTTTCCTGCGCAAAGAGTGCTCCGCGCCGTATTTCGGCCACCATGTAGCGGCGGCCGTCGACGGTCTCTTCGTATTGGCGGACGGCACCGTCGCGGGTGATGTCTTCGCTCCAGAAGCCTTTGTTGCCAGGCAGTTTGTCGATCTGATATTGGCTGAGCGACACTTGGGTGTAGATTTTATAGGTGAGGATGACTTGCTCGCCTTGGTAGGGGTTGTTCTTGCTGATGCTGGCACGTGCAAAGAGCGATTTGCTGTCGATGCTGCCCGACTGTGCGGGCTGTGTGGCGGATTGCCGGCGCTGTTGTCCACCGCCATAGGCGTTCTGTTGCGGGGCTTGGGTGGAGCCTTTTTCTACACGGATGGAGAAACCTTGGCAGGTGACGCGTTTGCCGTCGACATTGCAGGAGGCGCTGCCGATGTTGAAGGTACCTTCGGCGTCGGCGAGAATAATATAGGTGAAGCCTGTTGAGACATTGCGCGACATTTGTCCGTTGATGATGGACATCCCTTGCTGGTGTGAGACCATGGGGCCTGAGAGGACGGAAAGCCCCTTGAAGGAGGGGCCTCGGAAGTCGCTGGCGCGGTCGTTGACTTCGTAACGGACCTCGAAACGGCTTCCTACATCCACCCGGCCGGGGGCACGTACGGTTAGTTCCTGCGCCGATAGGGTGAGTAATGCTAAAAGATAGATGCTAAATGCTAATATGTGTCTCATATTAAAGTATTAACTTAATGTATTGTCGATTCACTGTTTCGCGTTAGGTGTGGGGAGTTTGTTGTTACCAGTCTTTTTCGATGTTGCGAGGTACGCCGGCTTCCACTTTCTTGGCGTTCTCCTTCATGGTGTTTTTCTCGTTGTTTTTGACGGCTTCCAGCAGACGCTCGGCATCTTGCTTTTTCTGTTGTTGCTGCTTTTGCTGTTGTTTCTGTTGTTTATTCTGTTGCTGCTGGTTTTGCTGTTGTTGCGGGTTTTGCTGCTGATTTTGTTGCTGCTGGTCTTGCTGTTTGTCCTGGCCGTTGTTGCCCTTGTCTTTGTTTTTGTCTTTGTCTTTCTGGTCTTTGTTTTTGTCTTGTCCACCGCCTTGCTGCTGCTGTTGCTGTTGGGCCTGTTGCAGCATTTTCTTGGCATAGGAAAGATTGTAGCGGGTGTCGTCGTTCTTGGGGTTTAGCTTGAGGGCTTCTTGATAGTCGTTAACGGCTTGCTGGAATTGCTGCATGCCTTCGCTGCGGTTTTCTTTCTGCAGGCCGGCTTTAAGGTAACTGTTGCCGCGATTGTGAAGAATCTGGCTGCGTTTCTTGGCGTCGAGGTCGGGTTGTTGGAGGGCGGAGCCGTAGTGGGTCGCGGCCTCATCGTATTTCTTCTGGCGGTACAGTGTGTTGCCCAGATTGTATTGGGCACGGTATGCGGTGCTGTCGCTGTGGAGAGCGCGACGGTAGTTGACCTCGGCACGGTCGTAGTGCTGAGCCTTGTATTCGCGGTTGCCTTGGCGGGTCTCTTTGCGGACGGTCCTGTTCTGAGCCGACAGCAATGCAGGCAGCAGGACAAGCAGCAGGAGGAGTGTGATATGTTTGAAGGGTTTCATTGCTCTAGTGGATTAATTGGATTTGCGGTTACGCAGTAATTTGTCGAGATTGATTTTCTTGTTGCGGCGTTCGAAGATGAGCAGTTCGGCAAGCAGGCAGACAATGGCTGCAACGAGTGGGTATTGGTAGCGGCTTTCGTATTCGGAGAACATGGCCTCGCCGTAGTGGTCTTTCTCCAGCCCTTCGATGAGGCGGACGATTTCCTGCACACCAGAGTTGATGTTGGTGGCACGGACGTAGATGCCCTTGCCTGCATGGGCGATGGAGGTGAGGGTGGCTTCGTCGAGGTGGGTGGTGACGGTGTTGCCGTTGATGTCGCGTTTGTAGCCTACACGTTGGTTGCCGCGGTATTCGGGGATGGGGGTTCCCTCGGTAAGGCCCATGCCGATGGTGCAAACCAAGATGCCTTCGGAGGCGGCTTTGCGTGCGGCGGCCTGGGCGTCGTCTTCGAAGTTCTCGCCGTCGGAGATGACGATGATGGCGCGGCCTTGGTTCTTGACCCATTCACGGTCGGGGTCGCCGTAGCCGAAGGTCTCCATGGCCTTCTCGATGGCGTCGCCGATGGCGGTGCCTTGGGTGCTGATGAGCTTGCAGTCGATTTGGTCGAGGAAGAGCTTGACGGCGCTGTAGTCGTTGGTGAGCGGCATCTGCACATAGCTGCTGCCGGCAAATACGACGAGGGCGATGCGGTCACTGCCCAGTGCGGAGAGCAGGTTGTTGATGGTGCGTTTGCTACGCTCCAGGCGGTTGGGCTGGATGTCCTCGGCCATCATGCTGTTGGAGACGTCGAGACAGATGGCGATGTCGCTGCCGATGCGTTCGCCTTTTACCATTTTGCTGCCTTCTTGCGGGTTGGCCAAGGCAAGGATGAGGAAGGCGGCTCCCAACATGATGAGTCCGAATTTGAGGGAGGGACGCCAGCGGGAGGCATCGGGGATGAGGCGGCCGAACATGTTGCGGTCGGCAAACTGGGCAAGACGCTCTTTGCCACGCAGCAGGAGCCATATCCAGAGCCCTACAAACAGGGGGATGAGAAGCAGTGCCCAAAGTATCTGTGGATGTTCGAAATGTATCACGTGTTTATTGTGTTTATTAGTTGATGTGTCAAGGAGTGCTACGGAAATAGAACAGGCCTAGCAGGATTTCGAGCAAGAGGGCAAGGGCGGCGAGAATCAGCCAGCCTTGGTACTCGTCTTTGGTCTGGGAGTATTGTGTGACGTCAATCTTGCTCTTTTCCATCTTGTCAATCTGGTCGAAGATTTGCTGGAGGGATTTCTTGTTGGTGGCACGGAAGTATTGTCCGTCGTTGGTGGATTGTGCCATCTGGGTGAGCAGGTTTTCGTCGAGTTCGACGGGGACGTTCTGGTAGCGTTTGCGACCAAAGGCATCGCGGAAGGGGTAGGGGGCAAGGCCTTTGGTGCCGACACCGATGGTATACAGGCGTATGTTGTAGAGGGCGGCAATCTCGGCGGCACTCTGCGGGTCGACAGCGCCTTGGTTGTTGATACCGTCGGTGAGGAGGATGATGACCTTGCTCTTGGCTTCGCTGTCTTTGATGCGGTTGATGGCGGTGGCCAGTCCGTCGCCGAGGGCGGTGCCGTCTTTGGTCATTCCGTCTTTGAGTCCGGCGAGCTGTTTGAGGAGTACGTTGTGGTCGATGGTGAGGGGGACCTGCGTGAAGGCTTCGCCGGCAAAGACGACGAGACCCATGCGGTCGCTTTTGCGGCCGTCGATGAAGTCGGCTGCCACTTTCTTGGCTGCTTCGAGTCGGTTGGGTTTGAAGTCTTCGGCCAACATGCTGCCGCTGACATCCATGGCCAGGACAATGTCGATGCCTTCCACTTTCATCTCTTGACGGCTAAGCATGCGCTGGGGGCGGGCCAAAGCAACAATGATGGCTGCCACGGCGACCATGCGGAGGATGAAGAGCAGTGGGTAAGCCCGCTGGCGGAAGGTTTTGCGCACCCCTTTGAACAGGCTGATGTTGGAGAATTGCAGGGCTGGTTTCTGCTTTCGGTAACGCAAGATGTACCACGCCACCATCAGGGGGATGACAAGCAGCAGCAGGAGCAGATAGGGATGGGCGAAGGTGATGTTGTTCATGATTCAGCAATGTTTGAGTCGGTTGATTGCCCCTCGTCGGTGTCGGATGTCTCGGGTTTGGGGTTCAAGGCGGCGGTGTTCTTGATGAATTGTGTGGACTGGTTGAGCGCTATGTCGTGCTGGTAAGGCTGGGGAGTGGACTTGGCAAATTTGACCATGTCGGCGGCTTGCAATATCTGTCCCAATGTCATGGCGTTCTCTTCGGTGTAGACGGGAGCGTGGCGGAAAGCCTCGAGGGTTTGGCCGGAGGTCATCTCGGTGGAGGGGATGCTGTAGGATTCCTCGAGGTATTCGCGAACCGTATCGGTTAGTTCGGTGTAGTATTCCTTCACCATGCCTTGTTGCCACAGTTGCCGTTGTCTCAACGATTCGAGACGCTGAAGGGCACGGGTGTCGGGAGGCAGTGGCGGGGCTTGGGGTATGCTGATAAGCGGTTTGCGACTTTTGATGCGGATGAAAATGAAGACCGCCAGGGCCACCACTGCCCAGAAGGCCCAGAAGCAGAGGACGGCACGTGCTATCTCGCCGAAGGTGTAGGGCTGTTTCATGATGTCGGCGATGTCGCGTATGTTGGCCGTTGTTGTGTCGACATTCGAAACGTCGTTCACGGTCAGCATAATAGAGTCGGAACCAATGTGTAGCCAGTGCTCGCCGGGCTCGAAGCTTGTGAGGGCGGTGTAGAGGGTGCCGTCGGTGGTGTCCATCCACTGCCTGACGGCAACGATGTCGTTGTTGGTCAAGTCGTCGAGTGATGGATATATGGGAGTCTTGGCGATAGATAGCACGGTTTGGTCGCCAAGCATGATGCTGTTGCTGTCCAATTTGAATCGGTATTGCGGCAGGGAGGCGTCGGGGTCAGCCTCCTGTGCCACGGCACGGGTTCCCATTGCTGTAAGGCAGCATAACAATATGATGAATAGTCGTCTCGAATTATACATGTTTCAACCTATCGTTTTTCAAGTGCGCATAAGGGTGGTGTACCTTCATTATTTGTTTCCGGGTCTTGAACGCCGTTCGAAAAGTTTCTTAAGCTCCTTGACGTAGTCCTCGCCGGTGTAGAGGATGGTTCTGTCGATACCGTATTTGCGAAGCGATTCCTCCACCTTGTTGACATGGTCGGCGTAGCGCGATTTGAAATCGTGTTGCACCGAGGGGTCGGCGGTGTCAATCCAGATGGTTTCGTCAGTCTCGGGGTCGTAGAATTTTGCCAACCCGAGGTCGGGAAGATGTTCCTCTTTCTCGTCGGCGATACGTATGGCCACAAGGTCGTGTTTGTTGGAGGCAATCTTCAGGGCATCGGTGTAGCCGTCGTCGTAGAAGTCGCTAAGCAGGAATGCGGTGCAGCGTTTTTTGATGACATTGGAGAAGTAGCCCAGTGCCAAGGCGAGGTCGGTGCCGTTGCTTTCGGGACGGAATGTGATCAATTCGCGGATGATTCGCAGGATGTGACTGCTGCCCTTTTGGGGAGGGATGAATTTCTCGATTCTGTCGCTGAACAGGATGACGCCTACCTTGTCGTTGTTCTGGATGGCGCTGAAAGCCAGTGTGGCAGCCACCTCGGCCACCAGCTCTTCCTTGAACTGGTGGTGGGTGCCGAAACGGTTGGAACCGCTCACGTCTACCAACAGCATGACTGTCATCTCGCGCTCCTCTTCAAATATCTTGACATAAGGATGGTACAGACGTGCGGTCACGTTCCAGTCGATGCTTCGGATATCGTCGCCGTACTGATACTCGCGCACTTCGCTGAATGCCATGCCGCGCCCTTTGAAGGCGCTATGGTATTCGCCCGAAAACAGTTGCCGGGAAAGCCCGCGGGCTTTGATTTCTATTTTGCGGACCTTTTTTAATATATCGTTGTTTTGTTCCACTGGAAGTAATAAACAGTTGTATGTCTATTGTTTAATGATAATGAACTGGGGAGAGTCGGTGCTGTTGCCGGTTAGGGCACATCGACGCGGTTCAGTATCTCGTTGACCACCTCTTCGCTGGTGACGTTCTCGGCTTCGGCTTCATAGGTCAGACCGATACGGTGGCGCAGGACATCCATGGCCATGGCACGCACGTCTTCGGGAATCACATAGCCGCGACGGCGCATGAAGGCATAGGCTTTTGAGGCAAGTGCCAGATTGATGCTGCCACGGGGCGAGGCACCATAGCTTATCAGCCCTTTCAGGTTGCCGAGGTTGTATTGTTCGGGGTAGCGGGAGGCAAAAACGATGTCGGTGATGTAGTTCTCGATTTTCTCGTCCATATATACTTCGCGGACCAGTCCACGGGCCTTGATGATGTCGGCCGGGGTGAGGATGGGGCGCTGTCCGGCAGGAGCGTCGGAGAGCTGCTGGTGGAGGATTTGGCGTTCTTCCTCTTTCTGGGGGTAGGATATTACCACTTTCAACATAAAACGGTCAACCTGGGCTTCGGGCAGTGGGTATGTGCCTTCTTGCTCGATGGGGTTCTGGGTGGCCATGACCAGGAAGGGCTCTTCCAGTTTGTAGGTTGTTTCTCCGATGGTCACCTGACGCTCCTGCATGGCTTCAAGCAATGCGCTCTGCACCTTGGCGGGGGCGCGGTTGATTTCGTCGGCCAGGATGAAGTTGGAGAAGATGGGGCCTTTCTTGACATTGAAGGACTCGGTCTTTTGACTGTAAATCATTGTTCCCAAAAGGTCGGCAGGCAGCAAGTCGGGGGTGAACTGGATACGGCTGAATTTGGCATCGATAGCCTTGGCCAGAGAGGTGATGGTCAATGTCTTTGCCAGACCTGGCACACCTTCGAGCAGGATGTGACCATTGCTGAGAAGGCCTATCATCAGGCTCTCTATCATGTGTTTTTGTCCAATGATGTTTTTCCGCAACTCGAGGTTCAGAGCGTCGACAAAAGCACTCTCACGGGCAATGCGGTCGTTCAGTTCTTGTATGTTGACAAATTCTTCCATATATAATATTGTTATTTATGTCGTTTGCAATCTTGACAGGGGAGGCCTTTGGGGTTTTGAGTGATTTGGTAAGGATGTTGTTTCCATCGTCTCGCACAAAGGAGCCTGCCTCGTCGTTTTTTTCGGTTTGATAACGTCCCCCCAACTCATTTATTGCCGAAAAAACACTTTTTTTTGTTTTTTTAGCACGAAAAGCATGCTATTATCGAAAAAAAATGTATCTTTGCTAATTAAAATACTTGAATGAAAATTAAATATCTAATTAAATATTAAAATCTTATGAAAAGTAGAAAAGTACTTCTCGGCTTGATTGTGGGTTTCTGTGTCTGTCTTGCAGGCACTGCAACTGCCCAAACAGCAAATTTTCAAAGTAACAAATTGGTTGAGATTGGACCCGACAATATCGGCGGTCGTGTGACATCTGTCGTTGCCGTCAATAGCGGCCTCCAGCAAGACCGTTCCAATGTCTTGTATGCCGGTGCAGCATCTGGCGGTCTGTATAATCGTCACTTCAATGACGAGTACTGGAATTATATTCCTTGCTATATCGATGGCAAAGAGTTTACCCTCCCCATCAGCAGCATGGCTCGTGTAAACGACAGCCTTATCCTCATTGGTACTGGCGAGAGCTATTATAACAAAGCCACCAATGCAGGTAAGATGGCAGCCATGGGTCGCGGTCTCTTCCTCTTCAACATCAAGTCCGCCTCCTTCACCCGTCTGAACCAGACAAACCCCAACAACGATCTTGATGCCAATTTCGCATCTGTCAACCAGATTGCTTTAATGAACGCCCAGGGGTCCGCCTACATCTACATTGCCACCCCCAAAGGCCTTTTCCGTTGGGTTGTCGGTCAGCAGAGCGACTGGACAAAGACCCCTCAGTCTGTCTTCCAGGGTGATGTCCGCTCCATTGTGGTCTCCAAGCAGTTCAATCGCGCCTTCTTCTCATCCAAGGGCGGTGTGTACAAAATCAGCGATGTCATCAATGGCGAAGCTCCTGTCAACATCACCGGTAGCTGCGAAGGTTTCGGTTCCAAGACCAAATATATCGACCTCGCCCTTGCTCCCTCCGACGAGAGCTATCTGTATGCCATGGCTAGCGATGCCAACGGCTTGATGAGAGGCCTCTACCTCTCCCGCAACACCAACTCCTGGATTCTTCTCTCTTCCTCCACCGTGACTCCGTTCACCAGTGCTGCCACTGCCAAAACCTCCGGTGCCCTTGCTGTCAGCCCCCTCGACCCCGCTGAGGTCTACATCGCCGGTGCCAATCTTTGGAAGGGCAAAGGCTATGTCGAGAACTCCCCCTATCAATGGACGGTCCTCTCCTCCAACGAGGCTGAACTCAACTTCGGCGACTATATGTCCTACGTCTATTCCAATGCAGCTTTCCTGCACTCGGGTGTACATGAAATCACACCTTATTTAGTATGGGACGAAGATGCCAACCAGATGAACGAGACCTTTGTCATCGCCACCGATGGTGGTGTCTACACCACAACATCGCAGCGTGCAGGTTTCATCAACTACAACAGAGGTTTGAACAATGTACAGATAAATGGTATCGCTGTCTCCCCCGACGGTTCCATCATCAGCGGTGCCAACAGCAATGCCTGCCCCTTCATCGAGGCTCGTGTGACCCACAACGGTGGTATCAACGATTCCACTTGGTATGACAACAGCCGCACCAACATGAACCACATGGCCAATGTCATTTGGAAAGGTAATGGTGGTAAAGTGGCCGCTTCGCGTTTCATGCAGTATCTGCCCTTTGTCCGCCGCAACATCTTTGTCTCTTCTGCCAATGCCTCTATCGGCCGTGCCTTTGCCGACTACTCCAACTATACCAACACTCAGACTTGGACTTCCGACAATGCCTTCATGTCCGACCTTGTCGAGGGTGGTCCCGCCATTGGTCAGATTTACTTGTGGGAGACTGACAAGAACCCCGCTAACGACAGCCTGACTTTCGTCATCGATACCCTCAGCTTCATCCGTCGTAACGGTGTGCGTCACGACCTCTCGCACAACTTCCGCATCCAGGCTGGCGACTCCATGATGATTATTTCTCCCGCACATGCTTCCTATCCCTTCTACCATGTCTTCGACCATTCCTTCATCGTGCGCGACGAACTCACCCAGCGTGCACGCATACCCTTTGCCAGCCGTATGTTGGCTGTCACTGTCGAGAGCGGTTTCCCCAACAACACCAATGTCTCCTACTGCTGGTTCCCCAACGATTTCCGTAAGGTCTTCGACGAATCCAACGAAACACGTTTCTGGAGCCACCTCTACGGTGTCAACGGCGTTGCCAACCCCCACATCTATGTCCGTTACACTGCCCTGTCAAACAATGGCGATTGCGCTTTCATCGTGATTGAAAACGACACCCTCAAGCAGTCCTTCATCGTCCGTGTACACGGTCTCAGCAGGGCCAACTATAATTTGAGTGTCGCTCAGGTTCGCGACAACTTCAATTATAAAATCAACAACCGTGTCACCGATATCGATACAATGATGGTTGATGCCAATGGCTACTTCTTCGGCCGCCGCATCTCTTCCATCAATGTCGATCCTCGCGACGGCAAAGATTGCGTCATCCTTACCTTCGACGGTCTTAACAACGACAATCCCGATGTGGCTTACATCAACAACGCCAGCACCGACAACTATCAGATTTCCTATGCCACCCTTCCCGGCAATGTACCTGCTTACAGCGCCATGGTGGAATGCACCAAAGGTGAAGTCTATGTGGGCACCGAAGAGGGCGTCTACAAAAACGGTGGCGTCGGCCAGAACAACTGGACTGAATACGGCGATTTCCGCGGTGTCCCCGTCACCTCCATGTACCAGGTCACTTACGACTATCCCGTTATCAAGCACATCGGCCACGAAGGTGTCAGCGAGGTGCTCTATGTCTACCCCCGCACCAAGTGGAGCAAGGCCATGTATTTCGGCACCTATGGCCGTGGTATTTTCATGGATAGCAGCTATGTCGTCGACCACAGCAACGAGATCGTTCCTCCCGATGTCTATCTCGGCATCCCCTCTGTGGTGTCCAATGGCCAGAACGCTGTCCGCTTCTATCCCAACCCCGCCGTCGACCGTGCCACCATGGAGCTCACCGTTGCCAATGCCGGCAAAACCACAGTCTACATCTATGACCTCAGCGGCAAGTTGGTCTACACCGAGAACCTCGGCACCCTCGCCGAAGGCGTCTACACCCACACCGTCGATTGCCAGTCACTGCCCTATGGCATGTATCTTGTCAACGTCGTTGTCGGAAGCCAGAAAGCCACTTCGAAATTAATTGTAAGATAACAACAGTTAGATAGGAAAAGAGGTACTGGCAACTCTCAGTACCTCTTTTTTGTTTACATTCATTAATATACGTTTATTCGATGCAAACAAACCTTGTACAAGAACTCCAATGGCGCGGTATGATACACGACATCATGCCCGGGACCGAAGAACAACTCAATAAAGAAGTCACCACGGCCTACGTCGGTATCGACCCCACTGCCGATTCGCTCCACATAGGCCATCTGGTCAGTATCATGCTCCTGAAGCACCTTCAGATGGCAGGTCACAAGCCCCTGGCCGTCGTGGGTGGCGCCACCGGCATGATTGGCGACCCCTCCTTCAAGGCTGCTGAGCGCAAGCTCCTCACCGTCGACGAGGTGCAACACAACGTCGACTGCATCCGCCAGCAGTTGGCCAAGTTCCTCGACTTCGACAACCCCGTCAACGGTGCTGAGATATGCAACAATTACGACTGGATGAAGGACTATCTCTTCCTCGATTTTATCCGTGATGTGGGCAAGCACATCACCGTCAACTATATGATGACAAAAGACTCGGTGAAAAAACGCCTCGAAACGGGTCTCTCTTTCACCGAATTCAGCTACCAGCTTCTTCAGGGTTACGACTACCTGGTGCTCTACCGCACCAAAGGGTGCCGTCTGCAGATGGGCGGCTCCGACCAGTGGGGCAATATCACCACCGGCACCGAGCTCATCCGCCGTATGGAGGGAGGCGAAGCCTACGCCCTTACCTGCCCCCTCATCACCAAAGCCGACGGCACCAAGTTCGGCAAGACCGAAGGCGGCAACGTGTGGCTCGACCCCGCCAAAACCAGCCCCTACAAATTCTACCAGTTCTGGCTCAACTGCTCCGATGTCGACGCTGCCCGCTATATCCGCATCTTCACCCTCCTCAGCCGCGAGGAGATTGAGGAATGCGAGCGTCAGCATGCCGAAGCCCCCGAGCGGCGTGTCCTCCAGCGCGCCCTGGCCAAAGACATCACCTGCCGTGTCCATTCGCAGCGCGACTACGATATGGCCGTCTCTGCCTCCGAACTCCTCTTCGGCAAAGGCACCACCAAGCAGCTCAACAGCCTCGACCGCGCCACCATGCTCTCCGTCTTCGAAGGTGTACCCCAGTTCACTGTCTCCCGCTCGACCATTGACGAGGGTGTCAGTCTTATCGACCTCGCTGCCGAAACCGGCATGTTCGCCTCCAAAGGAGAGATACGCCGCGAGTTGAAGCAGAACTCCATCTCTGTCAACAAACAGAAAGTAGGTGAGGATTGCCGCCTCTCCGCCTCCGACATCCTCTCCTGTGGCAGTATCCTTGTCCAGAAAGGGAAGAAATCATACTACCTGTTGAATGTAGAATAGTCCACCGGCATGTGGACACCAAAAGGGGGGGGCGGTCAAAGCGACTGCCCCCCCCTCTTGTGTGTAAATCGGTTTCGGAGTAATTGTATTCGCTGATTGCGGTGCTATCTCACCACCAGCTTCTTGGTCACCACGCCGTGTTCAGGATACAGGGCTACGATGTATACTCCTTTTGCCCAGCCGCTCACGTCAAACTCGGCCGTGATGCCGTCGGCTTTCTGCTCAAAGACCTTTTCCCCTTTCAGGTTATAGACCTCTATGCGGTTCAGCCTGTACGACGATAGCACGTTCACTGCACCCTGTGCGGGGTTGGGCATCAGGCTGACCCATCTGTCGCCGTCGGCGGTGCCGTCTATACCATTTTCATGAGGGTTGTGGTGCTGGTAGATTTCCACCTCCACGGGGCCGACCCAGGCGCCATACTCATGGGTCACGCTGCAATAGGAGCGCACCATGGCAAAGTATATCGTTCCCACTTCCAGTCCTGTCACGGTCAGGGTTGGTCTGGTGGTGGTGGTGAAAGTATAGTCTGTCCACTGGTCCGTCATCTTGCCGAAAGCCACCTCCCATGGGCCTCCGTCGTCCGAGTCCCATATCAGCGTTGCGCTGCTGTCCGTCCGGTCTGCCACGCGGATGTTCCTCGTGTCGTGACAAAGTGTTGTGTCAAACCCCGGCTCGATGATTGGGAAAATCAACGGGGAATGAAATGGGGCAAAGGTGTTATATATATTCATCCTTGCAGCTATTAGCTTTTGCCATTGCGCGGTACGGAATTTACTCCAAAGGATTCTTCTACTATCAGGTTCCGGTGCCTCCCCTTTCCAACATATATAACGTGTAGGGCAGTGGTTCCACAGCCACATCATCCTTCTATTATCTTCCCACATAGGCTCACATTGCCATTCCCAGCTGCCTTCGTTGTTCAGGTATGTTCCCGCAACTACAAAGGTGTCCTCCACTACCACGGGTTTCTCAAACATCACCTCATATAACGGTACAACCAATGAGCTGTCCAATGGACGATTAGGCCATTCATTGGGTTGCCCCAGTTTTCCAGGAGGAAGGTGGATATATCTGTGTGGGTATTCCATTCGCCACCCTGCAGCCATCAGTTCGACAAGACTTCCGCCGTCGGGGGTCACCTTATATAGTATCATTGAATCAGTGATTCTTCCCGCCAAGGTGATGTCTCGCGTGTTTGGGAAAGCGTTTGGGAATCCGCTTCCTAATGGCAAGGACAGACCCGAGAAGGTTGTGTCGCGAGCAGGCTCCATGTATGCCGGTGCCGCTATCCCCACTATCTTGAGGGGGCGGTCGGTGACATACTGCGTTCCTACAATCCCATTACCATGGAAATAATTCATTTCAGTAGGTTCCATCGATCCATCAGGGTCTGTCTCCTCTAATGTATATCGGTTTACCCCAAGCATATGGCTATAATCAGTCCTTACCATCCAGGGAATATGGTCATCGCCACACCAATCGTAAATATAGGTATAATATGTTGAGTCTGGGCATACAATCGTGTCTCCCACAGGCCGCTGACCCCTTCCTGCCACCATCCATAGGGCGGCTATGGCAAATAAAACTATCTTTTTCATAATTGTCCTATGAGTTTGTTTTCTTAATATGTTTATTAACAATGAGATATTATTATGGCTTCATAATGTCTCATTTGCAAATATATGTTTTTTTTTTTACATACAAAATTAGGTTCATCCGCTAAATGGATAGGTGGAGTCGTGTAGGGAGAGGAGTTTGAGTTTAAAGAAAGGCATGTCTCTGTAGCCATAGGCTTGGCGTTTCATGGTTTTGATTTTATTGTTGATGCCTTCGAGTTTGCCGTTGGTTAT
>JAFZPH010000027.1 GCA_017550405.1 Bacteroidales bacterium | reverse complement strand
TACTGCGTATCCTCAGCGGTTCGCTTCTCGCAAAGGACAGCATCACCGAACTTTTCACCCCAACAAGGGAGCCAATGCCTGTTATGAGCGGACAACTTCAACTTGAATTATAAATGTTAAATTATTTAATAGACACTAGTGAGATTTGATAATACTAACCCGAATATGGCGGAACGAGATATAATTAAAGCCAATTCAATACGAGATAGTATTATTGCAGCAGGACATCTAATAAAAAATACAATTTCTACACTTGAACGAACTGAGCGTAACTCTGACAACATCAAATTCCTTGTCATTATCGAAGGACAAGCATCGAGAAAGCCGTACCGTGTTAACGACTGGATGAACAATTATACTTTATCATACCTCCGTGCACAGTATCTAAATGAATTCTGGAAAAAAAATGGTATAGAATTAGAATCCTCCCAATGTCAAGTAATAATTTCAGGTAGTGGAGAAGGTGGTGTGCCAAGATATAATCCTGATGATCCTGAATATAACTTGAAAGTGAAATATCCTAACCCTGCTGAATACAAAAAGATGTATAACTCCATTGAAGAAAAGAATCAGAGGTTTCTTATTCATATTGTTCCAGTTATTGGAAATATTGATGTGACAAAAGCGAAAATTGACAGCTTAAAAGAAAATCAATAAGTAAAGCACAGAGTAATGGATAAGGAACTTGACATTAATGCAGAATACGAGAAACTGCATGGACCGATATCTCGAAAGATGCTTTTTGATGAAGAAGAGTATATTGTATTGAGGAAAGAGATTATTGATGGCACGTGCGACTCACATTCTCATTATTTTGCAGATGAAAAGTCATTGAATAGAGGGCAAATTCTCAGAAAAAAATATTATGGCATTCCGCTACCATTTGAGGGTGTCAAGTTGATTCCATATCATGAATTAATGATAGCAGAAGCAATTGAAGACGCAAAGAAGGCAGGACGTCACCTCTATTATTTACGAAAAGTCGAGAAAGAGAAACTCGTTGTTCACGCTGCGGGATATTTTGATAATAGATATTATGGTAATAAATATATTTTTATAGTATTGAAATGGTCATTTACCATTCGTCCTCCTCAAAATACCGGATCTGCTGATTTGATACTAGGATGCTCTATGAAGCACGGGAATATTTATTGTGAGAAAAACCGTTGGAGCTATCTTTCTCCGTCTATTGCAGCAGAGCGATATCTTGGCGATGAAGCTGAATCGTTGAAATGGGTTGATGATGATGGTATGTCATTGGCATATGAAAAAAATAATTCGAAATCAAATAATGAACAAGCAGAACCAAAAAGCATTGATAGTCAGACTGAACTTCATTTTGTTAAAAAGAAAGAAGAAAGTCCAAAGAAGAGTTTTATCTTGGATGAGGTAATACGAGAAAAAGAAGAACCAATAGCAAAGAAGACACCGAAGAAAAACACCCATCATTTATTCTTTTTATCGAACGCACCTTATTACCAAGCATCTGGGTATTACGCACAAGAGGAAGGCTTTTTCTATATCTGTGAAGGAAGCATTGTGTCGGAAGAGGGTGTAATTTCCACAAGGAGACAACGTTTTTTGGAAAAGGCGTGTCAGAAATTAGGATATGGGTGGAAAGTCGTAAAGGATGCAAAATGTGAGAATGCAACAGGTGCTGCATATTATGTGACTGGACAAATAGATGCAAATTACACTTTATGGCGTGATTTGAACGGAAAATACTTAAAGGATTATTTCCCCGATGAGTTTTCCAGATGCGGAGATTCATCTATACAATATGAGGTGCGTGCAATTCCCGTTACTCGAGATACTTTAGATACTTCAAAGAGCAAGATAAGGTGGGGTGCTCACGCATTCTATTTAAGAAATGCAATTGGAGAGAATGATGTGTATGATGCTATGGGCTATTACGACCCCAAGTCTGGTCAGTTCACATTAAAGAAGGGAAGTCTTTTGTCCATTACTGTCAAATCGACAATGTTTGCAAAGTCCACTATTGGACAGATTAGAAAGTCTATTGTTGTTGATAAATGTGTAAGAGAAAATAATGGTTATAGATTAGTTGTTGATGAGATTTGCAAAGACCCAATTCACGCGGCTTCTATAGTGTTAGGAAAAACAAGCAACGGATGGGAATTATGGAAAGACGTAAAGGGTGAGAGTATAAAGACATATTTGTGAAATGCTTTATTGCCTATGAAAAAGGTTCTCATATTAACGTTTACGGGAATTATTCTCCTTGCATTAGTGGTGAAAGCTTGTAACCCAAGTAATAATGATGAATATGAAGAATATGATGAAAAGACTCCATTAGTGGGCAATATAGAAAAATGCCAAATAATAGAATTGTCTGCAGATTCAGTAATAATAAGTTATTTGGGTTTCAAAGTGTTATATAAAGCTGAAATACTTCAACCTGTGTGGGTGGAATATACTATGACTGCAGAACAAGTTGAGCAAACTAATCATACACCTAAGATTCCTCGTCATTATTCTCCAGACCCAGAATTGCTCCTACCTCAAGCATCGGATTATGATTACAAGGGTTCGGGGTGGACGAGAGGACATATGGCAAAGCGTCAGGATTTGAAATGGTCGGAACAGGCGGTTAGAGAGAGTGATTATTTCACAAATATCTGCCCTCAGAATTCAGTGTTAAACAATGGTATTTGGGACAAGGTGGAGAAAGATGCGCGTGATTTAGCGACTCAATACGATTCAATTCGTATTGTATGTGGACCTATTTTTACTGATACGATTAATGGATTTATCGGGGATAGCCACATTCCCGTACCAGATTATTTTTTTAAGGTGTTACTTGTTTATCACAACAATCGATACAATGCAATTGCATATGTTTTTCCCAATAGTAGTGAACCATTAACTCTTTCAGAGGCAACTAAATCGGTTAATCAAGTAGAAGAACTTACAAAAATAGATTTTTTTAGTTATCTTGATGATTCAATAGAAGAAGGGGTAGAAGATGTGGTGGATATGTCTGTTTGGGAAATAGAAGGACAATGATTTTTCAGTAATAAGTTGTGTCTGTTAAGTGCTGTTTTTATTGCCCTATACCGTTTTTTGCTGATAATAAGGTTGCTGTATTGTTTGTTTTTCCATTTGATGTACTAGAGATTTGGAAATAGGGAACATTGTAATGCGTTTGCGAGGGTAGGAGTGGGTTGGTGTCTGTAGTTAAATTTGTTTGAGTACTTTTGCGGCGGTTTTTGAGGAGGAAGTATGTGCCTCCCTCAAAAGCGAGGTCTTTGACTTATTGTGTTTTGGATATATTCTGCTTATACAATTGGACGGGGATTAATCCCAACTCGGTTGTTTGGATACCGAAAACTCCCACGGAGTAAGATATGAATAGGATATTGGGCTGGCTATTAGACGAAAATTCCCTACAGGAGTAATCCCTGGCTGTCGTTATATTTCTTTGTGGTGATTTGGGGATTGTCTGGTCGTTTTGAAATCGCGTCCCTCCGGGACGCTGGTGTGAGGAGCCATTCTTTGACCCCAGACTGCAGAGCCGAGGGGCTGCACCCCTTCGGTTCCTTGTCTGGGGTTATCGAGATTAAGCCTCTTCGAGGCTGCTTAACCCAAATCGGTCATTGGAATATAACTATTCGAAATCACCTACGGAGAATATGTTTGTATATCAATGTTTATGCTATTAAACGTAAGCCCCTACAGGGCAGGGCTAATCCCCGTGCATTGCACGATTCGGCAATTACTCTGTTTTCGGTTTCCTAATGACCGATTTGGGTTCAAGGTAATACTTGGCTGCTGCAATATTTCCTTATGGTGGGTTGGAGGACGAATAGTGGATTTTGATTCGTGTCCCTTTGGAATACAAGCAAAAGCCCCAGACTAACGATGTGCTGTCTGGGGCTTCTGAGATTCAGCCTCGTCAGGGCTGTATGTAAAATCGTCGCTAGATATACTAGCGTGATTTCTTATTCTTCGATTTCAATTGCCTGTTTTTTGCCATTCTGATCTATTTGATAGGCAAAACGAAGTGACTTGATTACGCGGCCATTGTAGGGTCTCAATCCAGTATAGGCAATTCCTTCTTGCTTTAACTCCAGATTTTCTGTGGTGCCATCGGAGTATTTGCCAACAATGGTAAATTTGAAGGTGCCATCGATGTTGAACTTCTCATCCTCGGCAACGCCCGAGAGGTCGGACTTGGGAGTGGCGTACAGACGGAAGCCGGCTTTGCAGGGGAAGGAGGTGTGGATACATTCTCCAATCCAGCCGAGTTCACTGGGAGTGAAGTTGTGGGTGGCAATCTGGTTCCCGGCATCGAAATAGATCACTTTCACGTTGTAGGCACGATTCAAGGCATCGGTACTGCTGGGGGAAAGGGTGAGGGACTGGTTGACTCTGACTTCAACAAGTTTCTTGTCGCTGCTCGAGCCAGAACCTGATCCGCTGGGGTCCTTTTTGCAGGAGGTGAAAACTGAGCCGCAGAAAAGGATGGCGGCAATCATCAATGTGAGTTTTTTCATGTTAAGATGTTTAATAGATTAATATTCTTTGTTTTTTCGTTTGCAAAAATAAGATTTTTTTTTGATTTATTATATTTATATTTGTTAGCATGGTTTGATGGTATGGCGTTAATTGTTGGTATGTAGGTGATTGCGCGTTTTTCTTGTTTGTGAAAAAAAGTGGAAATTGTTGTCGCGTTTATGTCCATCAAGTCATTGCATGGCAATGATAATGCTCTTTTTTAAACACGAATTATCATTAATTGTCTAGAATTCTTGATGATTACAGGGCTGATTTGGGATAAAAAGTGCGGGCGGAGCCGAAAGCTCCGCCCGCTGTGTTTTATACACACTGGGTTAGTGTATGACAATTTCGTGTGTCTGTCCGTCGTCGACGAGGTCGATGGTGGAGTAGGGTGCGGGGCTTTCGGCGGTGCGTTCGTAGCTGATAATGTATATCGAGCTGCCGTGGCGGAAGCGGATGGTGAAGTGCTGCCACTCGGTGGGTACGCGCGGGTCGAGTACCAGTTTGTCGCCCCGTTTGTGGATACCGATGATGTTTTCGATACCTGTTTTGTAAGCCCAGGAGGCGGAGCCGGTGTACCAGGTCCAACCACCGCGGCCGGGATGCTGCGGGTTGCTGTAGATGTCGGCAGCGATGCAGTAGGGCTCGACTTTGTATTTGAGCACATCGGCCAGTGTCTGGGTGCGGTGGATGGGGTTGATGAGGGAGTAGAGGAAATAGGCCATGTCGTAGCGTCCTTCCTTCAACTGGGCCATGATGTACCACATGGCGCCATGAGTGTATTGGCCGCCGTTCTCACGTACACCGACAGGATAGTTCATGATGTAGCCGGGTGAGGGCTGTGAATTCTGGAATGCCGGAGTGAGTAGCTGGACAAGCTCTTGTTCGCGGTTGACGAGGCGGTTGTCGGTCTCGCGCATGACGGATTGCTTCTGCTCGGGAGTGGCAACGCCGGTGAGTATACTCCAAGCCTGGGAGATGAGGTCGATCTGGCATTCGGGATTGTTGCGGCTGCCCATGGGGGTGCCGTTGTCGAAGTAGGCACGGAGGAACCATGCTCCATCCCAAGCACTGTGCTGGATGGAATCGATGAGTTTGGTGCGGAATTGTGAGAGCTCTTCGCAGTAGGACAAGTCGGCGCCGGGCATCTGCTGGGTGATTTGCTCCATCTTGGGCAGGAGGTCGGCGAGGAAGAAGGCCACCCATACGCTCTCGCCTTTGCCTTCGACGCCTACGCGGTTCATGCCGTCGTTCCAGTCGCCGCAGCCCATAAGGGGCAGGCCGTGGGAGCCGATGCGGTTCATGGAGCGGTTGATGGCACGGCGCAGATGCTCGTAGAGTGTGGCGTATTCGAAGTTGGGGTTGTCGGGCTCATCGGGGACTGCATAGGTGATGCAGCGTTCGGCCTCACCGGGGTTGAGCTGGTCGGATTGGCAGAAGGGGACGCGCTCGGAGAGGATGCTGTTGTCGCCTGTGACTTGGAGGTAGCGGTGGGTCACGAACACCATCCAGAGGTAGTCGTCGCTGAAAGTGGTTCGGGCACCGAGGTGCATGCTTTCGTGCCACCAGTGGAGGACATCGCCTTCGGCAAACTGGTGGGCGGCGTGGTCGAGGATTTGGCGACGTGCGTAGTCGGGGTCGCTATAGAGGATGCTCATGACATCCTGCAGCTGGTCGCGGAAGCCGGTGGCACCGCCTACTTGATAGAACCCTGCGCGGGCGAAGAGCCGTGCGGTGTAGACTTGGTAGAGGTACCAGCGGTTGATCATGAAGTTGAAAGATTTGTCGGGAGTATCGACCTGGATGTGGCTCAGGGTGTCGTCCCAGTAAGCGACGACACTCTCGTACTGCCTGTTGATTTCGGGCATGGTGAAACGGGCGACAGCGGGCTCGCCTTGCTCGTGTACGGCAAGGATGAAGGCCACCTCCTTCTCGGTGTTGGCAGGAATAGTGATCTGCATGCCGAGGTTCTTGCGGTTGGGGTAGTCGAGTTCGTATTGCAACGGTGTCTTTGCGTCGTCGGTGTCGGTGATGGCAGTGAGTTGAAGCACCTTGTTGTGGTAGATGGGGTGGTAGACGTTGCGGACGAGAATGCTGTTGGATGTTTCGTCCCACTCGGAGTAGAGGTAGCGGGCGGTCTGTTCCTCGCATTGTCCAAGAACCAGTTTGTATACCATGTCGAGTTGGATGGGCATGGGGGCATCGGTCTTGTTGCCTACCTTTATCTGGTAGTATTTCTCCATGCGGTCGTGGGCCACGAAGACACGCACCTTGACGGTCATGTTGTCGTAGTCGGCATCGAAGGCGGAGAATCCTTGGCTGTGGCGTGCTGTGGCGGGGACGAACTGCTGTTTGTTGATGAGGAGCATCTCGCTGGCGTTGTCGCGCACGATGTCGTTGCTCCAGCCGGTCAGTTTGAACTGCTGGGCATTGAAGGCAAAGGTGAATCCCGCCATGGTGGAACTGACGACACAACCGAAATGGGGATTGGCGATAACATTGACCCACGGCATCGGGGTGTTGGTGTTGGTGACTACATAGTCGCGGCCGTTCTGGTCGAAACCACCGTATTGGTTGTAGTACTCCAAGCTGCTCCATACACGGAACTTGCTGCTGGTCTTGAGGGTGGGGTATTCCACCTTGTCCTGATAGTGCTGATTGGCCGCTTCGAGACGTTGCAGCTGCTCCTCGATGGTGAGGTTGTCGCGGGTGTTGAAACTAAGGCGTGCCACACAGCGCAGCAGTGTGCGTTCGGCATCGGAGATTTCGTTGCCGTTGAGTACATAGACGTGACCTGCCTCCTGATGCGAAGCCCACAGGTGTTCGGTGTTGGCCATGTTGCGGATGAAATGGGTGAGACCGTCGCGGTCCTTGCATCCGCCGTTGGCGCTGTCGTTCACCTTCACATCGTTGATGATGACCAAGTCGAGCAACAGGCCGTGGACTTTGAAGTATTCGAAAGCGCGCAGCAGCTCTTTGGCGAATCCCGAGCGTTCGGCACGGTCAATCTCCAGCAACAGGATGGCGAGGTCGCCACTGATGCCGAAACGCCACAGGTCGCTCTGCGACATGGTGTTCTTCATCAGAACCTCCTGTCTGTTGTTGCCGAGGGTGGCTGTCTGGGCCATGTATTTGGAGATGTTGTTGTAGAGCCTCATCTGGGCACCTTTGAGCAGCGACATGCTGTTGCGCATGTTGTTGAATACCGAAGAGGTCTTGAAAGCGTGTTCGATGTCGACAGGGCTTTGATATTGGTCGGTGAGCTGCAGCAGTTGTTCGCGTGCCTTGGCGAAGCCCGTGATGATAAAGGCGTGGCATTCCTTGCCGGCGGCGATGTGTATGCGGCGGCGCATGCTCATGATGGGGTCGAGTGTAGTGCCAACGGTGCCGGTGAGGGTGCGGTGGCTCTCGATGATGTCGGCATGGCGCAGGCTTCCGCCACGGCCAAGGAATTTGAGGCGTGAGGTTTCGTATTCCACAAGCGACGACCAGTCGGTCTTCTCTTCTTCTTCGTCGTTCTCGATGGTCCAGAGCTTGTGGATCATGAAATGCTGGCTCTCGTTGGAAGAGGGACGGCAGAAGATAAGAGCCTCGTGTTCGTTGTCGTATTCGCTGTGGATCTTCATGCCGTTGAACACACGGTGGTTCTCGTCTTCAACACCCTGGGCCAGTACCACTTCACCATAGCTGGTGATTTCGAGATCTACATCGTTCTCGGTGTTGTTGGTGAAGGTGAACCGGCGTATCTCGGCGGAGCGGTCTTTCAGTACGGTTACCTCGGTCTTGGTCTCGATGCCGTCGTCTATGCGGATGTAGCTAATCTTGTCGCTGGCGAAACTGACGTGGTAGTTCTCGGGCATGACATCGAGGGGAGAGTAGGTGGCTGACCATAGTTTGTCGTTCCGCAGATTGCGGATGAAGAGGTAGGTGCCGTAATGGTCGGCGCTGATTTTGCGGTAGCGGTTCAGCATGATATTGCGGTAACGCGAGAATCCCGAGCCGCGGTCGTTCAGCAGTACAGTGTATTGGCCGTTGCTGATGACGCCGATTTCAGGCACGTTGGAGATGGTGTCGTAGTCGCGGGCGTCGCTCTCGGTCTGCACCTTCGAGTACTGGTAACGTTTATATTGTGTCACCTTCAGGTCGATATAAGGCTTCACCTGAGCCTTCTCTTTCAGCAGGGTCTCCATGGAGCGCATGGTGGGTTCCTGCATGAAGTAGCGTTGCAGGCAATGGTCGGCCAGATAGTTGGTCAGGCTGGCCAGTATCATGCCCTGGTGGTGGGCATAGTGGGCTTGTACGGCCACATGGTCTTCTTCGTCGTAGCTCTCGAAGAGACCGAAACTGCCGAGTGTCCCCTCGATACGGTGAGGTTGGGAGTACATGCCAAGCGCTTTGAACCTTTGCAGATTGTCGTAGACGCTCTTGTCGTCGATTCCGATTGTCATCAACGAGCTGTAGGGCGACACCACGATGCGGTCGGGTGTAGTGTTCTGGAACTTGAGGTAAGGCACACCGAAGGCGTGGTACTTGTAGTTCTGAGCATCGTCAAGCTCGTTGTAGGCGGTCTCCGAGATACCCCATGGCAGCTCTTCCTTGCCCCGTTTCACCTGATGTGAGAATGCCTTCTGTGCGCGGATGGCGAAACTGTAGGTCTCGTCCATCAACGTGTGTTTGAAGGTGGGGAGGAAGATAAGCGGCATGAAGTATTCGAACAATGTGCCGTACCATGAGGCCACACCCTTGTAGCCCTTGTACTGCACCAGAGTCTTGTCGAGACAGAACCAGTGCTTGTAGGGAGCGTCGCCTTGGGCAATGGTCAGGAAGCTGGTCAGACGAGCTTCGGAGGCGAAGTTGTTGTAATGATAGGGGAGGAGGCGGTAGCTGCTGTAGTCGTAGCCAATGCTGAACACATCCAGATCGGGGTTGTAGAGCTTCGAGAAATCGGTCTGGTCGATTAAGCGCTGCACTTTCGAGGCAAGTGACGATACCTGCGATTTCATCAGCAGGTTGTTGCCGTCTTCTTTCTTGTCCAAAGCGTCGTTCAAGCTCGCCAGAAATCCCTTCACCACATACAGGCAGGCCACAAAGTTGCCGCTGTCGCAGGTGGATATAAAGTAATTGGGCAGAGCGTTCAGTTTCCTCACATGGTACCAGTTAAACAGGTGACCGTTCCATTTCTCCAACCGGGTAACGGTGTCAATGACGTGTCCCAAGCGTTCCACAGCCTCCTTTTGGGTGATAAACCCAAGTTCGGAGGCGCTGACAATGGCCGTCAACGAATAGCCGATATTGGTGGGTGAAGTCTTGTAGTCCGTCTTCACCTCGCGGTTCAGCTGATAGTTGTCGGGCATCAGCCAGTTGTTCTCTTCGGTCATCAGGCTGTCGAAGAAATTCCAAGTGTCCTTGGCCAGCTGGCGAATCTCGTCGGTCTCTTTCTCAGTGAGCGAATGCTTGTTCTGCGGGAACTTCTTACCCAGCCAGAACATCAGGAAAGGTGCGCCGCACCAGGTCACCACACAGAAGAGCATGGCCAGGAAGTCGATAACCGAGCCATAGCTGAATGTGAAGAGCAGGATAATAACGACCGACGCAACATAGTTGAACCAGAATTTATTGATATAGTCGCCCAAGGTGCCTTTGGTACTCTTGGCCGCCTCGTCGCTGGTAATCCAGTTCAGCAGATTCTTGTGCGAGAACCACATCCTATAGCATGCCCGTATCGCAGCATCGGTATACATCCAAGCCTCCTTGGGAAGCAGTGAGAACTGCACCAGCGAGCGGTACAGGATGACGGTGAAACCACGCATCAGTGTGGCATAATAGTGGTAGCGTTTGCCGAAATTGGGCAACTTGGTTATCTGTCCAAGGATGAAGAAGACGATGGGGCTTGCCACAGCCACCAGCGCCACCAGCACATACCAAGCCGCATGCACCGAAGTGATGCCACTGAATCCCACCAGCAGCACAACCATTATGGCCAGGCACAGCATCGAGCGGCGCAGATTGTCGAATATCTTCCACC
Organism: Bacteroidales bacterium; assembly: GCA_017550405.1. Taxonomy (GTDB): domain Bacteria; phylum Bacteroidota; class Bacteroidia; order Bacteroidales; family P3; genus Colimorpha. The sequence goes on along the minus strand of JAFZPH010000027.1, from coordinate 50,264 downwards.
GTCCGATGGTGTTCACCTGGTTCTTTACCTCTTCGCCGCGCTCGTTGTGAACCTTGTTGCGCAGCCAGCCGATAATCTGCCAGTCGCCACGCGTCCAGCGGTGATGGCGTTTGGCATCGTCGATATAGTTGGAGGGGTTGTCGTCGAACAGTTCCAAGTCGTTGATTAGGCCGCAGCGGATGTGGCATCCCTCTATCAGGTCGTGGCTCAGAATCAAGTTCTCGGGGAATGTGCCTTTCAGCACCTTTTGGAATACCTTCAAGTCGTAGATACCCTTTCCGCAGAACGAACCTTCGTTGAAAATGTCCTGATACAGCTCGAACGATGCCGTCGTGTAGACATCCAGGCCGCCGAGTCCGGCGAACAACTGTGCGTAGCGGCTCTTGTTCGTCACCTCAACGTCCACATTCACTCTCGGCTGCATGATGCCGTATCCTGCGTTCACACGACGGCCGTCGTCGCTCAAGCGGGCACGGTTCAGCGGGTGGGCCATCGAGCCGATCAGTTTCTGGGCAGAATAGAGCACCAGCTCGGTGTCGGTGTCGAGGGTGATGATAAACTGGATGGATGGCACAGGCCCTTTCATCCACTCGCTGATGGTCTCGCAGCGGAAACGTTTGGCCTTCTCTTCCTCTGTGGTTTGTCCCAGCACCAGGTCGTTGAAATGCAGGATGGCTCCACGCTTACGCTCATGGCCTAGCCAGCAGTTCTCGCCGTCGCTCCAGGCACGGCGGCGGTAGACGAAGTTGAAGATATGCGAGCCGTACTTCTCGTTCAGCACCTTCACTTTGTTAAGACCGGCCTCCACCACCTCGTCGTCCCAAGGCATATCTTCGTTGGGACCCGCTGCGGCATCGCCTATCAACGTGTAGTAAAGGTTCTGCGGACGGCTTTCCAGTCGTTGTCCCTCACTGGCGCGGTTGATGTTGGAAAGATAGTATACCTCCAATTGCTCCAGCAGCTCCTCGGTCTTGGCCTTATTCTTCAGGATGGTGGGCATGATGACCATCGTGGCGTACTCTTCGGGTATCAGTCCGTCCTTAAACTTTATCTTGAATGTGTTCTGGGGCTTGTGGATACGGTACAGCAGCTGGTTGAACAAGTCGATCACCACCTGGCTCATCGGCACCCACATCAGCAGTGTCAGCACTGCCGTCCCGAAGGTGAACCCATGGCTCCAGGTCGCCCAGCAGGCAAACAGCAGGCTCAGCACCAGTGTCAGCAACACTACAATCCATACATAAAGATGTGCACGCACATTCCACTTCTTGGGCGGGAAGAGCTGCCAACCCACATGCTCGCCCTTTTCGTCGGCTTCGGCCACCAGTTGCTTCACAAGGTCGAACTCCTTCATCCGATGTTTCTTGCACAGCCGCACTATCTTGGCACGGTAATCGTCCTTTGTGCGGTCGTACATTTGGTCATACATGTCGGCCTTTTCTTCCTTCAGCATCTTTTCGGAGAAACTCACGCTGTCCAGCAACTCCTCGATGGGCAGCTTGGTCATTTTCTTCAGCGAGTTGAAGATGTTCATCATCAACAGGTTCTCGCGCGAAGCCTCGTTGAGCTGCTCCATGTCGGCCTGCGACTTGTCTGTCAACGAATAATGGTACGCATGGCGTTCCTCCATCTCATGGCACAAATCGGCCAGCTCCTTTATCAGCATGGTCTTCACCAACGGCAACAGGGCGCACACCTCGGGATACGTCAGGTAATCATTGTTCTTCGTTTGGTACTGTGTCATGTAGTGGAAAAACAGGCCCTTGTCGATCTGATAGTGGCAGCTATGCAGATAACCCTGTAGCATCTCTTTCAGCCGCTCCATCCGTTTCCCCTCCAATTTGCGGAACTCCTTGCTCCGCAAATCCACCTTCAGCACTTTCTCCTGCTCACTAATCATGTAGAAATTGTCCAGCACCCACTCGTTGGTGCTGCCAACCAACCGCTGCGACTTTGTTTCCTCAACCAGCAGCAGATAGTAGTGCGTTATCTCCTTTACGCTCTCTCTGAATAGTTTATAAGTGTTTCTCATGCGTATTAATCTTTAGGTTCACTTTACAAAAGTACAAAATAATCTTAATACTGCAAAATATTTTTAAGATTCATTATGAAAAACAGAGAGAAGAAACCTCTGCGGGAGCCCCTTTTTCTCTATCCCAAATCGATTGTTACGTCACCGCACTATAATAAAGCTCCCATACAAACCCACCTTCCGGGCACCACGTGAGCGAAGCTTCACTGGAGTTACACTGGAGCTACACCGATGTGTCGGCGGAGACACTTTGTTGTTCTTACCCGCTTCTTAATGGGGATTTGTTTTATTTTTCGGCTGTTTGAAAAAAAATTCGTATCTTTGCATCGCATTAGTGTATATAATTGTATGGAAAATTTCATAGTATCAGCGCGTAAATACCGACCTTCCACGTTCGACAGCGTTGTCGGGCAGCAGCATATCACCACTACGCTCAAGAATGCCATCCGCACAGGACAGTTGGCACAAGCGTTTCTTTTCTGCGGTCCGCGTGGTGTGGGCAAGACCACCTGCGCCCGTATCCTGGCCAAGACGATTAACTGCACCAACCTCACTCCCGACACCGAGGCCTGTGGCCAGTGCGAGAGTTGCCGCAGCTTTGCCGAAGGGGGCTCGATGAACATCTTCGAGCTCGACGCCGCCTCGCACAACAGCGTGGAGGACATCCGCGAGCTGGTGCGCCAGGTGGGCATCCCGCCCCAAGCAGGCCGCTACAAGGTCTATATCATCGACGAGGTCCACATGCTGTCGCCCTCGGCTTTCAATGCTTTCCTCAAGACCCTCGAGGAACCTCCCGCCTACGCCAAGTTCATCCTCGCCACTACCGAGAAGCATAAGATTATCCCCACTATCCTCTCGCGCTGTCAGGTGTTCGACTTCAAGCGTATCCAGTCGGAAGACATCGCGGCCTACCTTAAGGGTATTGCCGAGAAAGAGGGGGTGCAATATGAGGAGGAGTCGCTGCACATTATCGCCCGCAAGGCCGAAGGAGGTCTGCGCGACGCGCTCTCCATCTTCGACCAGCTGGTCTCTTTCACCCGTGGCAACCTCACCCGCCAGCTCTGCAACGAGAACCTCAACCTGCTCGATGCCGACTATTATTTCCGGCTGGTGGATTATTTCCTTGCAGGCGATCTCTCTAACACGCTCCTGTGCTATCAGGAGGTGATTGATAAGGGTTACGAGGGACAGCATTTCATCACTGGGTTGAGTGAGCATCTGCGCAACCTGATGGTGAGCATCGACCCCGCCACCCACAAGCTGCTGGAGGGCAGCGAGGCACAACGCGCCCGCTTTGGACAACAGGCTGCTGCCTGCGGGCTTCCCCTGCTGCTGCGTTGGCTCGACATTTCGAGCGACTACGAATACCGCTACAAGGATGCTGGCAACAAACGCCTCTTTGTCGAGGTGGCTCTTATGAAACTGGCTACATTAGTCGTGGCTGCACAGAACGCTTCTTCCGCTCCTGTTCCATCATAGATTGCAAGGTCGCCTCGGGCGGAGCACGATTCCGGCCAGTCGCCGGAGACACAAAAAGGCATCTCTTCCGAGACTGTCGTGTCTGCTTCTGCGCCAACAGGCGACCGGTCCCAAATTACCCCCGGCGTGTCGCCGGAGACAATCAATAGCGTGCCGCCGGAGTCAAACAATAATGTGCCGCAAGAGACAATCAACGGCGAGCTCTCTGAGGTCGCCCATGGTGTGGGACGTGTGCGGAGAGTGTCCGGCATCAGCGTCAAACCCTCTACGGTCACTCCCGCCGACTTGGCATCGCTCAAACCCCACGCCGAGCATCTCCCGCCGCTCACCGCCGAAGAGCTCAAGCCCCTCTGGCAGGAAATGCTCGACCGCTTGAAGGATGAACAACCCAAACTGGTCGGCATTCTCAAGGATCGCGAACTGCGCATGGACGGCGACGAGCATTTCGTCATCGTCGTCAACAATTCGTTCCTCGAGAGCGAAATCAAACCCCACCTTATCCCGATGCTCAAAATACTGCGCAGTCTTGCCCAACGGCCATTGCTCAACTGTTCTGTTCTGGTGGAATATGAAGAGCGCGAGGCGGTAATCTACCATCCCCGCGACAAATACGATGTCATGACCGCCACCAACCCCAAGCTTGCCGAATTCAGAAAACTGTTCCCCGAAGTGGATTACTGACCTTCATCACGGCCAACCACCGGCGGAATTAATAAAATGTGACATTAAAATTGAAGAAAACGATATAATAAACAAAACACGAATCAACTGCGAATAGAACATGTAATCATGCTTATTGGATGAAGATTCGTGTTGATAATTGAGAAAAAAGAAACGGAATAGCCTATGACATTCATCTTCCTCGGAGTCCTGATCTTCTGCGCCCACCTGTTCAATGCGTGGTTCAGTCGCCGCCGTATCCCCGACGTGTTGCTGCTGATGGTCATCGGCATCCTGGTGGGACCTGTGGCTGGTTGGATTACTCCTGCCGACCTCAGCGACATAGGACCCGTTTTGGCGTCGCTCACCCTGCTCTTCATCCTTTTCGACAGCGGTATCGACATGCGGATTGACATGATTCGTCGCTATTGGTCGGGTGTGGTGCAGGTTACCTTCCTCTCCTTCGTCGTATCCATGGCCACAGTGGCGCTGATAGCATATTTCCTTGTCGAGCTCGAGCTGCAGGCCAGTATGATGCTGGGTGCCATGGTGGCGGGCACTGCTGCCGCCATCGTCATCCCCCTGGTGCGCCGTATGCGCGTCAGCGACAAGACCCGCGTCACCCTTACCCTCGAATCCGCCATCTCGGGAGTGCTTTGCATCGTCATCTCCCTCGCATTCATCGAGGGCTACAAATTGGGCGACATCAATATCGGCTCAATGCTGGGGCGCGTCTTTGCCTCCATCCTCATGGCTCTGGTTATCGGCATCGTCGGCGGCATCGTCTGGTCGTCCTTCATGGACCGCATACGCAAACTGCAGAACTCCATGTTCCTCACTCCTGCCTTTGTCTTTGTTATCTACGGTGTGGCCGAGTCGCTGGGTTATAGCGGGGCCATTGCCACACTCTCCTTCGGCCTTGTGCTGGGCAACCCCGAATATTTCGAGATGTCTTTCCTCAAGAAACTTCACCTCAACGACATGACTCCCCTCGAAGAGGGCGAGAAGAGTTTCTTCAAGGAGTTTGTCTTCATCCTCAAGACCTATTTCTTTGTCTATATCGGCATCTGCATCCCCTTCACCAATCTGGAGGCACTGGCCTACGGCGCCATCATCGCCGCCGCCCTCTTCGTGGTGCGTTTCGGCCTCGTTGCCGTCGTGGGTCGCCGCAACACCCCCGACGACCGTCTCACCGTCTCCATGATGATACCCAAGGGGTTGGTCTCTGCTGTTCTGGCTTCCATGCCCGAGCAGGTGAACATCGCCGCTGGCTACACCGTCGTGCCGGGAGCCGAGACCATCAAGCATATCACCTATTCCGTCATCTTCTGTTCCATCATCTACTGCTCGCTGCTCGTGCTGCTCAGTAGCCGCCGTCTGGTAAAGGCGTCGGACGAGCTTGCACGCAACGCCGTGCAGCCAAACACCCAAGCCAATGACAATCCCGTTTAGCAAATACGACGGTGCCGGCAACGATTTTGTCGTTGTCGACAACCGTGCCGGAACCCTCTCCCTCACCCCCGAACAGATAGCGCGAGTGTGCCATCGCCGTCACGGTGTGGGCGCCGACGGTCTGCTGCTGCTTGGTGCACCCAAGGATGGCTACGACTTCGTCATGCGCTATTACAATTCCGATGGGTACCCTGCCGACATGTGCGGCAACGGAGGCCGTTGCATCGCCGCTTTCGCCCATCGCCTGGGGCTGTCGCGTATCACCGACCAAGGTCCCACACTCCGCTTTCTGGCCGACGACGGCCCGCATGACGCTGTGGTGCTGGCGTGGGACGACATATCGGCTGCAGGCGTTGTTGACCTTGGGATGAAAGATGTCGACGACAGCAGTGTGCAGCGCTGTTTGGACGGATGGCTCCTCGACACAGGGGTGCCGCACTATGTCCAGCGGGTCGACGACTTGGCGCATTTCGATGTGGCAGGGGAGGGGAGAAGTATACGTCGCCTGCCGCAACTAGGTCCCGAGGGAGCCAACGTCAACTTTGTCGAGCCTCTGCCCGACGGAAGGCTCATGGTGCGCACCTACGAGCGCGGTGTGGAGGACGAGACCTGGGCGTGCGGCACGGGTGTCACAGCCTGTGCCATCGTCACCGGCTGCAAACGCCTCTCCACACGCGGCGGTGAATTCACCGTCGACTATCGTCTGCACCAAGGCGTCTACACCCATGTACGCCTCATCGGTCCCGTGTCGCTCAACTTCACCGGAACCTTTTTGAATTCGTAAATTCGTTATTTCGTTAATTCGTAAATCGACTAACACAATAACACATTCACGCATTAACACATTCACACAATAACACATTCACACAATAACACATTCACACGTTCTCAATTCCCCAATGGATCTTTTCTCCACCCCAGCCCCCGATAGCGCACGCCAGCGTGTTGCCGAATTGACACGGCTCTTGGACCGCTACAACTACGAGTATTACATGAACGACCGCTCGTTGGTGAGCGATTACGAGTTCGACGCACTGCTGCGCGAGCTGGTAGACCTGGAGCGTCAATATCCCGAATTGTCGCTCCCCACCTCCCCGGCACGCCGTGTGGGCGGCGAGGTGAACAAGTCCTTCCGCCAGGTGACCCACCGTTTCCCCATGCTCTCGCTGGGCAACACCTACAGCATCGAGGAGATTGAAGAATTCGAGTCGCGCACACGCAGACTGTTGGACGGCATCCCCTTCTCCTACACCTGCGAGTTGAAATACGACGGCGTGGCCATCGGCCTGACCTACCGTCGCGGACAGCTGGTGCAGGCCGTCACCCGCGGCAACGGCTCCGTGGGCGACGACATCACCGCCAACGCCCGCACCATCGCCACCATCCCCCTACGCCTGCAAGGCGAGTACCCTGACGACTTCGAGGCACGGGGCGAAGTGGTATATCCTTTCGACGCCTTCGAGGCCATGAACCGCCAGCGAGAGACCCTCGGCGAGCAGCCCTTCGCCAACCCCCGCAACGCCGCCAGCGGCTCGCTCAAACTGCAGGACTCCGCCGAATGCGCCAAACGCAAACTCATGTTCTGCATGTACTTCATGATGCTACCACCCGACGCCCCCGAGTCCGCCCTGCCGCAATATGCCACCCATGCCTCCCGTCTGGCAGCAGCCAGGCAGATGGGCTTCAAGGTGCAGCCCTATATCAAAGAGTGTGCCACCATCCGCGACATCAAAGACTTCATCGACCACTGGGACCACGAGCGGTGGAACCTCCCCTTCGGCATCGACGGAGTGGTCATCAAAGTCAACCAAACCTCGCTGTGGGACCGTCTCGGCACCACCGCCAAATCCCCCCGCTGGGCCATCGCCTATAAGTTCAAAGCCGAGCGGGTCAGCACACCCCTCATCGATGTCAGCTACCAGGTGGGACGTACCGGCATCGTCACCCCTGTGGCCAACCTCCAGCCCGTGTGGCTGGGCGGCACCACCGTCCGCCGTGCCACACTCAACAACGCCGACTTCATCTCCAAACTCGACATCCGCCACGGCGACAGCCTGCTGGTGGAGAAAGGCGGCGAGATCATCCCCAAGATCGTGGGGGTGGATCTCGACAAACGCCCTGCCGGCGCCGCACCCCTTCAATACGCCACCCACTGTCCCGTCTGCGGCACACCCCTCGTCCGACCCGAAGGCGAGGCCGGCCACTACTGCCCCAACCAGGACGGCTGCCTGCCCCAAATCCTCGGCCACCTCGAGCATTTTGTCAGCCGTCGGGCCATGGACATCGACAGCCTCGGCTCCGAACGCCTCCGCCTGCTCTACGATGCCGGACTGGTACGCAACGTGGCCGACATCTACAGCCTCACCCGCCAAAGCCTCGTGGGACTTGGCGAAGGCTCTCCCTCCTCCATACAGGAGAAAGGGGCCGACAACATACTCAAAGCCCTCGACGAGTCGAAGGCCGTCCCCTTCGAGCGCGTCCTTTTCGCCCTGGGCATCCGCTACGTCGGCGAAGTGGGCGCCCGCAAGCTGGCACACCATTTCGGCAACATCGACGCGCTCATGGCCGCCACCGTGCCCGACCTCGCCGCTGTCGAGGATGTAGGCGAAGTGACCGCTCTGGCGGTGTTCGACTACTTCAACCAACCAGCCCACCGCCTGATAGTCGAACGGCTGCGTGCCGCCGGACTGCAGATGCAAGCCGTCGACAACCGTGTGGGCAACCAGCTGCAAGGCCTCACCATCGTCGTGAGCGGGGTGTTCCAACATTACTCGCGCGACGAAATCAAGGCCTCCATCGAGCAGCACGGAGGCAAAGCCTCAGGCAGCATCAGCGGCAAGACCTCCTACCTCCTTGCTGGCGACAACATGGGACCCGAGAAACGCAAGAAAGCCGAGAAACTTGGTGTACCAATCATCAGTGAATCAGACTATGAGCGGATGATTGGCGCTGATGGCGATAAATAATTGAGCCCACAACACCCTATGATTGAAAAAAAACATGTATCTTTGCAAAAAAATTAATACACCGGTCGGGGTAGCCCCCCGCCGCATAAAAACACCTATCAAAATGAACAACAGCAATACACATTCACGGTGGTTCGCCGCCACCCTCCTCACCCTTCTCATGGCCATGCCCTTCGTCGCCTCGGCACAGACCACCGCTCCGCTGGGCATCCTCGTGTCGCAAAACCAGAACACCATCGACTGGCCCACTGTCAACGAGTCCAACGCCCTCGAGTTTGTCTATGTTATGGCCACCGAAGGCGCCGCCGTCACCGACAACCGTTGCGGCTTCAACCTTGCCCAGGCTCACAAAGTGGGGTTGCCTGTGGGAGCCGTGCTCCGCTACGACCGCCACTTCTCCGCCCAAGGCCAGTTCGACAATTTCCAGGCCGCCGTCAAAGGCTACCATACCGACCTGCCTCCCGTCGTCTATGTCGTGCCCGACAGCCCCTACGACATCAATGTCAAACGGCTCGACATGCTCCTGCAGCTCCTCGAGCAGGCCTACGGCGTCAAACCCTTCATCATGGCCAGCCAGCAGGCCTACCTCAAGTATTTCAGCCTCGAGCGCTACGCCTCCTATCATGTCATCATCGTCAGCAACGGCCTCCGCTTCCCCGACACCCGCTACACCGTCTGGCAATACACCGACCAGGAGAAAGTGGCCGGCATCATGGAATACGTGCCCGGACTGAAACTCCACCCCACATACCCCTTGAAATCGATAATTTGTAAATGAGTTAATTCGTTAATTCGTTAATACTGTTGATAAGTATATCCGTTAATATGTTTATCTGTTTATCCGTTGATATGTTGCGAGCCGTATAAACTTATCAACATATCAACATCTAACACATTCAAGATCGACTAACGCATTAACACAATAACACATTAAAGCATTCAAAATCGACTAACGCATTAACGCATTAACACAATAACACATTCTCACGTTCTCAATTCTATGAAAAGGTTTATCCTGCTGGCGTTCCTGATGCTGCCTGTCCTGCCTGCTGCCGCGCAATTTTTTGTGTCGGGCAACCTCGACTTCGACCTCGCCCGCTATTCGCGCAGCGAAGGCTTCGACCCCACCAAGCCCAAAGGCATGGCCCTGCGTTTTGAGCCCCGCGTGGGATACGCTTTCTCACCCTCCCTCCAGGCGGGTGTCACACTGCTCCTCTCCAACCAGAAATACACCTACACCGACGGCTACTACAACGCCGATGCAGGTGAGTGGAAAAAAACTGAAATCACCGACCGCACCCTCGCCACCTTCGGTGGCGGATTGTTTGTGCGCCAACGCTGTCTCGAATTCGGCTCCCTCGCTCTGGCCGTGGAACTCACCGCCACCTACCATATCGGGCTGGGCAATACCGCACAGACCCAATACGACTCGCGCAACAACAGCCCCCTCCATTTTAAGACCCCCTACACCCTTGGCGAGCTGGCCGTCAAGCTAGTCCCTGTCGTCACCTACCGCCTGTCCCAGCGGCTCAGTGTCGACGGCTACATCGACCTGCTGTCGATCCTCTACACCGGCACCACCATCCGCCACAACCGCACCTACCGCGTCGACCCCTACACCTCCAACAAGACAGTCACCCCCGAATACAGCGAGACCCTCTCCTCACTCCATTTCGGACTCGACGCCCACAACGCCACACTCCTCACCCTCGGCGTAAGCTACAACTTCTAATTGTTGATACGTTGATTTTTGAATTCGTTAATTCGTTAATACTGTTGATAAGTTAATACGTTGATAAGTTTATACGACTCGCATCATATCAACATCCAACATATCAACAACTAACACATTTAGAATCGACTAACGCATTAACACATTCACACGTTAACAAATTCGTAAATCGACTAACGCATTAACACATTAACACAATAACACATTCAAAAAGTCATACCAAATCCCTGCTGCTGCGGCACCTGACTGTGGCCGTCGCCCTTGTGGCCGTCGCCGTGCCGTGGGTGGTGGCGTTGTGGCTGCTGAACGGCGAAAGCGGGTGGAGCCTGCCCGCCTGGCTGTTTGTTGGAGGCAAAGGACTGATGCTCCTCTCCACCGCCGTGGCCACGGTCGTGCGACCCCGGCAGGCCATACAGCTGTTTGTCGCACGCTACCGGTTCGACAGACACACCCTCCATGGCCTCCTGCAGGCGTCGACCCGCTTTGGCTGGGAACTGCCCCAGACCGCCATCGGCTACCTCATAGCCCAATGGCGTGTAGCCTCGGGACGCGTGAAGCACATAGAGACCCTGGACGGCGTCACCTTCGTCGCCGGTCGCCATCGTGAGCCCCACACCACGGCGGGCATGTCGTTGGGTTGCTTCGTGCAGATGTGGCTGCCCCGCAGGGCAGGGGAGAACTGCGAGCGGTGGGCATGGCACGGCGGCAACGAGATGGTGCGACACGAATACGGCCACACCGTCGACAGCCAGCTGTGGGGATGGCTCTACCTGCCCGTGATAGGGCTGCCCAGCCTCGTCAGCCAAGCCCTGGACCTCAACCCCAAGGCGCGCCACCGCCACGACGACTTCTGGGTAGAACGGCGCGCCGACCGCCTCGGCAAACGCTTCTTCACCTAATGAAAAGCCCCCCTCACGGAAAAGAGTTTGACACCCTCTCCGGCGTGCCTATTGCAACTTTTTTAGAAATTGTTTAGGACGCTATTGGTCTTTATTGATCAATAATATCTAGACAGGATTAATAGGTGCCGATGTAGTTAGTGAAGCGGTTCCAGCCGATGGCGTTCTGATAGTTGGCCAGGCACGAATGCATCACCGTGACAGGGATGTCGACGGGAATGGTGCTGAAGGTAGAGGTGCTGCAAGCGGGCGGTGTTGCAGTGAGGCAGGTGATGGACTGCACAGCGTTGCATCCCATAAAGACACTGTCGCCGATGGTCTGAACCGACCGGTCGAAGTAAATGTCGCCGAGGCTGGAGCAATAGGCAAAAGCCCGGTCGCCAATCTGCAATATTGTGGAAGGAAGCTGCAAATTGGTAATGGAAGAACAGCCATAGAAAGCATCTGCCGGAATGGCCGTGATGGTTGAGGGGAGGCTGACGTTGGCCAGCGAGGAGCATCCACGGAAACAAGCCTGACCAAGCGAAGAGAGGGAAGTGACGAATTGGAACGACTGCAGGCGATTGCAGTTGGCAAACGCACTGTCACCAATCACGGAGATGGATGTAGGCACATTGACGTTGGTAAGCGACTGGCAGTTGCGGAAGGCGGAAGCTTCAATAGTAGAGATGGTCGACGGCAGGGTGACGGACGTGATGCCGGAGTAGTTGTTGAAAGCGTTCGCCCCTACCTGCGACACGATATAGGTATGCCCGTCGTACTGGACCGTGGAAGGCAGCGATATGGCGCCCGTTACTGCTCCCGGCCGCGCTACAGGGGTAATACGCACATAGTTCTGGTGCGAGACAATCACCTCACACCGGTAGTTGATACCGTTGGATTCGATGGTGAAGGTATCACCGCTTCTCAGCTTGGTGCATGAGGTAGCGAGGCAGATGCAGGCAAAAGCCAGCACGAAGGCCAGCCCTTTTACTTTGGAGGTTTGAAAGAATTGTGTTTTCATCTTCTTTAATGTTTAGTATCACTATTGATTGTCAATAATTTACATTATAATGTAAATTATCATTATTAATGCAAAAGTACATGTTTTGAGCATGTTTGTAAATACTCAAAAGGGTATTTGTATTGTAAAGAAAATAAAATACCCAAAAGTGTATAAAATATTAAAAGGATATAAATGATAATGCAAAAACCAAAAAATTAATTACTTTTGCATTTAGAAAAAGATTCTGGATTATGAATAATATATCTGAAATACTTTTCAATATATCGTCGCCGACAGATATTTCGGATGCGGATTACAGGTCGTTGGAATCGAAAATGGACGTGGTGGAGGCATTTGCACGCATTACAAGCCAAGGGGTGTTTGTGGCCGACCTCTTTCGGAATAATTTTATGTACGTGTCCGACAGTCCGTTGGTGCTGTTTGGACACACAGTCGAGGAGGCGATGCAAGGCGGTTATTCCTTCCTCATAGCCAATGCCGCCACAGCGGACAGGCCACTGATGCAGGAGCTGGTGGAAACCGTTGGGAACGCCCATCGGTGGCTGCCCGACAAAGCCAGCCACATCCACACCATCTCATGTCACTTTCATTTTCTTGTCAACGGACAACCCGTGTTGATAAACCATAGGGTCACCCCATTGGCCAGAACCAAGGAGGGCAAGGCGTGGCTGGCGCTGTGTCTCGTGTCGCCATCGCCGCACAGCGAAACAGGGCATATCGTCGCCACCATCAGCACGCAGGGGCAGTATTCGGTATACACCTTCGAAAACCATCGTTGGAACCGAATAAAAGAACGGTTGGAACTGACCGAAGACGAGCGCACAATGCTGCATCTTTCGGCACAAGGCTATACCATGAACCAGATAGGGGGGAAGATGTTCCGGTCAGTCGATACCGTGAAGATGTACAGAAGGCATGTGTTCAATAAACTAGGCGTGTCGAATATCTCCGAGGCCATCGCCTATGCCTATAGCTTCAACCTGATCTAGCCAGCAACGCTCCATCGCCCCCACTGGCGACGGGCTGATTATCCCAAATCGGGCAATAAGGTTAAAGTCGGCCTTTCCCCTCATTTTATATTACGCTTTGACAGAGCCTCTTTTTTGTCTACCCCAAATCGGTCATACTGAGACAAACACTAGGGTCGTTCAATACAGCATCGTTACAGCATAGATACCGCATCGTTACAGCAAATAGCAACGGATAACGAATGGATAACAATAGTTAAACGATGCCATATTGAAGGGACTTAGTGCTATAAACCCAAATCAGTCATCAGGAAACCGAAAAACCCGATTTTGTGAGGGACAAAATCGGAATGCCTTACGGCATGCGGGCGGCATGGCGTAGACTTCTCCGCTGTCGTTATCGACGCATTGCCACTGGCAATACGTCTTTACTTGTTGCGGAATGAAAAAAATGTCGTATCTTTGCATCTTGAAATGTGGGGTCGTACGGTGTGTCGGTGCCGGGTTGCTTTGGACTCTCTTTGTTTGGAATAGTATATTGATAATCATTCTATAAATCACTAAAAAGCTATCATCATGAAGAAAGCATTATCACTGTTGTTGGTTGCGGCCGTCCTGACGGTCGGCACCTTTGTGTCGGCGGCGCCGGTGGACAAGGCCAAGGCGCAGGCGGCTGCCATCTCGTTTCTCAAGGCCAAAGGGGCAGAGGATTTGCAGCTGGTGGACATCACCGGCACGACTCCCTACACGGCCTTTTATATCTTTGCCGGCAGCGACGGCAAGGGGTTCGTCATCGTGTCGGCGGACGACTGTGTGCTGCCTGTCCTGGGCTACAGCACTTCGGGCACGTTCGTGACGGAGGGCATGCCCTCGAATGTCAAGGGGTGGCTAGACGACTACGAGCGCCAGATTGTCCACTATCGCAATCTCGGACCAGGGCGGTTGCAAAGCGTCCGCGACGAGGGCAGCAGGGCGTGGATGGATTTTCTGGAGGGCCACTATGACGACCCGCCGCAAAACACCGCGGTATCGCCGTTGCTGTCCACCACGTGGAACCAGACGCAGTATTACAACAATCTTTGTCCGTACGACAGCTATCAGGGCGAGCGCACGGTGACGGGCTGTGTGGCAACGGCCATGGCGCAGGTGATGAAGTTCTGGAACCATCCCGCCACAGGCCACGGGTCGCACTCGTACGTCCATTCCTACTACGGGACGCTGAGCGCCAATTTCGGCTCGACGACTTATGCCTGGACGAGCATGCCGGCTCAGTTGACCAGTTCGAGCACCACTGCCCAGCGGACGGCTGTGGCGACCCTGATGTACCATGTGGGCGTGGCGATGGAGATGAACTACGACGTGGCGGCCAATGGCGGCAGCGGGGCTTTGGCATACTCCAACGGCGACCCCTTCGAGCCTTCGGCGGAAAATGCCTTGCGGACGTACTTCAAGTATAAGAGCAGCCTGCGGCAGGTGTCGATAGACGACTACAGCAATGCCGACTGGAGCGCGTTGCTGATGAGCGAGTTGAATGCCAGCCGTCCGATTCTCTACAGCGGACGCGACTCGACCGGCGGGCACTGTTTTGTGTGCGACGGCTACGACAACGGCGGCCAGTTCCACATCAACTGGGGCTGGGGTGGCTGGTGCGACGGCTACTATGCCATCGGCTCGCTGAATCCCTCGTCGGGCGGCACCGGCGGCAATGCGTCGAGTACGTTCAACCTGAAGAATGTGGCAGTTATCGGCATTGAGCCTAACAGCAGTTTTGGCAGCACGACCACCGTTACTGCTACCTCTAATAACACTAGTTACGGCACGGTGACAGGTGGCGGCACATTCACGGGCACCAATACCGACACGGTGGCTCTGTATGCCACGGCGGCGCCGGGATGCCGTTTTACGGGCTGGAACGACGAGCATCAGTTCACACCGCGTGCGTTCCTGGCCAACGGTGGCAACTATTCGTTTGTGGCCAATTTCGAACCTTTGAGCGGCGACACGCTGGGCTACTGCAAAAGGCATTGTATCACCAGTCTGGGTTCCGGCTACGGCACGTCGTACTGGGGCATCCGACTGCCCGCTTCGGTGCTGACAGCGGGGCACGACCTGACCAAGGTGATGATGTATGTGGCCTCGGCAGGCGCGTACACTCTCACCGTTTACACCGGCACCACTTCACCCGCCACAGCGGTTTACACGCAGCATTTCAACGCGCCGGCCAGCCTTGAGGACCATTGGGGTGTGCTGACGCTGAACACGCCGGTGGCGGTGGACGGCAGCCAGTCGCTGTGGATTACGCTGAGCAGCTCGGCCAGCTATCCCGCTGCAATGAGCTACAGCAGCGGCAACGACGATGCGACCTTGTGGGGCAGCTCGTTCACCCCCAGCGGCTACGATTACAGTTTCATGATTCGCGGCATTTTCGCCGAGCAGGAAGATGACCCAGTGATGGAGGGCGATACCCTGTCGTACTGTGGCGACAGCACCATGGTGAGTGCCATCGGCGCCGGTGGGTCGCTGACGTGGGGTGTGCGTTTCATGCCTGCCACGCTGGCAGGGCACAGCACCCTGACGGACGTCAGGCTGTTTGTGTACCGTGGTGGCACCTATACGCTGAACATCTATCAGGGCACCACCACCGCGTTGGCCAACATGGTGGCCAGCCAGACCTACACCTTCGGCTCTTCGGCGGACAGCAGCTGGCAGAACTGCCATCTGTCCTCGGCTGTAAGCATCAATGCCTCGCAGCCGCTGTGGGTGGTCTTCTCCAACACGGGGGTGACGTATCCCGCTGCAATATGCAACTATGTGGGCGACAGCAACAGCAGCCTGGTGTACTTCGGCAGCACATGGTATTCGCTTTACACCGCTTCGGGCGGCGAGTTGAACGGCACTTGGATGATACAGGCCATCACTGGCAGTGGCGGCAGTCCCTCGGTGCTGGGCGACACAGTGGACTATTGCGGCGACAATGTCTATTACAACAGCGTGGGTACAGGCAGTGCTTTCACGTGGGGCATCCGGCTGCCACCGGCCATGCACAGCCACCGCCATTATCTTACCGACGTGATGCTGTATGTGCACGAAGCGTCCGCTTATACCCTTAACGTCTATCAGGGCGCTTTGCCCTCCAGTACGTCGTGCCTGGCCACCCAGGTGGAGACCTACGTATCGGCCGACCTGGGCATGTGGAAGACCATCCACCTGACGGCGCCGGTGACGCTCGACTCCACGCTGCCGCTTTGGATTACCTTCAGCACCGCCACGGCATCCTATCCCGCGGCGATGTGCAACCTGCACAGCGACACGAACAACAGTCTGCTGACTGTTGACAACGGGGCGAACTGGTACGACCTGTATACGGCCAGCGGTGGCGAGCTGGACGGCGCCTGGATGATTCGCGCCATCCTCTCCAACAGCAACACGCCCAGCATAGTCATCAGCGGTCCCGCCACGGCGATTGTGGGCAATCCCACCACTTTCACCGCCTCGGGTGTGCCCTCGGGGACATACAGCTGGACGCTGACGGGCGCAACGCCCTCCACAGCCACAGGAGCCACGGTCACGGCGACATGGAGCGTCCCCGGGACGTACAACGTGATTGTGTCCTCTCTCTGGGGCGGGAGCACGCTGCGCGACACACTGGTGGTTACTGTGATTGGGTGCACCATCAACTCGTTCCCGTATACCATGGGTTTCGAAGCCAACGAGAGTCTTGACTGCTGGACGATGATAGACAACGACGGCGACGGCTACGGCTGGACGCAGCTGCAGGGGGTGCCTCGCACCGGTGTGCAGACGATGGCCTCGGCATCGTATATCAACGATGTCGGTGTGCTGACGCCCGACAACTGGCTGGTGACGCCTCCCGTGCAGCTGGCGTCGGGGCATGACTATACCCTCACATGGTATGACGGCGGGGTGGATGAGAACTACTACAACGAGCACTATTCAGTGTATGTGTCCACCACGGGCAACCAGGTGGACGATTTCACCGGTACGCCGGTGTTCCAGACCACCCTCACCACGGCGAACTTCACCCAGCGCAGCGTCGATTTGTCCGGCTACTCGGGCAGTACGATTTATATCGCGTTCCGTCACCACAACAGCACGGATGTGTACTGGCTGCAGTTGGACGACCTTGCCATCACCGAGAGTACCGTCCAGACGCATACCCTCACGGTGCTTTCTGCCGACCCGACGATGGGCACCGCCACGGGTGGCGGCACCTATCCCCACGGCACCGCTGTCACCATCATGGCCACGCCCGAGCCCCACTACCGTTTTGTGCAGTGGCAGGACGGAAACACTAATGCCATTCGGACGGTCACCGTCAACAGCGACGCCACTTATACGGCATACTTCGCCGCCGAGCAGCCGCAGACGTATACCATCACGGCCATTGCTGCCGACCCGTCGATGGGCGTTGTTGAGGGCGGCGGAGAATATGAGGCCGGCACTTCGGTTGTGTTGACGGCACGGCCTTTTGCAGGCTACCGTTTCGTCCACTGGCAGGATAACGCCACCACGAATCCGCGCACGATTACCGTGGCCGGAGATGCGACGTACATCGCCACCTTCCAGAGCGTTGAAGGGATTGACGATGCCGAAGGCGGCATCAGCGTAGCTGCCTTGGAGGGTCGGATCATCAGCGTGGCCGGTGCGGAGAACAGCAGGATAGACATCTACGACGTCGTAGGCCGCCATGTATGCGGTGTGGGCAAGGCCGAGGCGTTGTGCCAGTTTGCCATGCAGCACACGGGTGTGTATCTGGTGGCTGTCGGCAACAGTCCCGTCCGCCGTGTGGTGGTGGTGAAATAATTTCCGACGATAACGTCACGATTGCCGGGAAGGGTACAGGCGACTGTGCCCTTCCCGTTTTTTTGTTAACTGTGGGGGCTTTTTTCAATTTATTTTGTGTATGTCGGACAAAATGTGTATCTTTGTAGATTGAATTATAACGATTAATAGTTTATAAATAAATATTAATAATATGATTAGCAACAATTTCGCCCCGAGACACAACGGTGTCTCCAACCCTGCTGACGAACAGAAGATGCTGAAAGAAATCGGTGTCGGTTCGATGGAAGAACTTATCGACAAGGCGGTGCCTGCCGCTATCCGTCTGAAGGAGCCGATGCCCATTGCCGACGGCATCAACGAGTATGAGTTTCTGAACCGTTGCCGCTCGCTGGCTCAGAAGAACAAGCTGTATAAGACTTATATCGGCATGGGTTACTACGGCACCATCACGCCGTCGGTGATCCAGCGCAATGTGTTTGAGAACGCGGGTTGGTATACCGCCTACACGCCTTACCAGACCGAGATCAGCCAGGGCCGTCTCGAAGCCTTGATGACCTATCAGACCATGGTGGCCGACATGACACACATGCCCATGGCCAACGCGAGTCTGCTGGACGAGGCCACCGCGGGCGGCGAGTGCATGCTGATGTTCTTTGCCAGCCGCAGCCGCCAGGCCCAGAAGGATGGTGTGAACAAGATTTTCGTCGACAACGGCATCCTGCCGCAGACGCTCGACGTGATGCGCACCAATGCCGCTCCCCGCAATATTGAGATTGTCACCGGCGACGTGAAGGATTTCGACTTCGACGCCTCCAAGTATTTCGCCGTGGTGGTGCAGAACCCCAACCAGTTTGGCGAGGTGTGCGACTATACCGAGTTTATCACCAAGTGCCACGAGAATGGTATCTTTGTGGGTATGGCTACGGATTTGATGGCTTTGGCCATGGTGAAGACTCCCGGCGAGATGGGTGCCGACTGCGCCTTCGGTAGCAACCAGCGTTTCGGTCTGCCCATGGGCTTCGGCGGTCCCCATGCCGGTTTCTTCGCTATCACCGACACCTTCAAGCGTGCCTTCCCCGGACGTATCATCGGCTGGAGCATCGACGTGAAGGGCAATCCCGCCCTGCGTATGGCACTGGGTATGCGCGAGCAGCACATCAAGCGCGACAAGGCCACATCGAACATCTGCACCGCTTCGGCCCTGCAGGCCATCATGAGCGGCTTCTACGCCCTGTGGCACGGTCCCGAGGGTATCCGCAACATTGCCGGCAATATCCACAGCATTGCCACGGTGCTGGCCAAGGAGCTGGAGAAATACGGCTACAAACAGCACAACCGTGCTTTCTTCGACACACTCGCCCTGCAGTGCCCGGTGAAGACCGACGTGGTGAAGAAGGTGGCGCTGGAACACCAGATTAACTTCCGCTACATCTGCGAGGAGTGCATCGGCATCAGCATCGACGAGACCACCAGCCGCGACGATGTGAACGAGATTATCACCGTGCTGGCCACTGCCGCCGGCAAGAAGCCCGAGCTGCTGCAATGCAGTGGCAGCTGCTGCACCAGCATCGTCTCGCTGCCGGAGAACTTGATGCGCACCACTCCGTATCTGACCCACAGCATCTTCTCCAAGTATCACAGCGAGACCGAGATGATGCGCTATATGAAGAAACTGGAGGTGAAGGACCTGAGCCTGAACCGCGCCATGATTCCGCTGGGCAGCTGCACCATGAAGCTGAACGCTGCCGCCGAGATGCTGCCGTTGAGCTGGAGCAAGTTCGGTGGCATGCACCCCTTCGCTCCCGCCGACCAGACCGAGGGTTGGACGGAGCTGATCAACGAGATGGAAGACCTGCTGGCTATCGTCACCGGATTTGCTGGCGTGAGTCTGCAGCCCAACTCGGGTGCTGCGGGCGAGTACAGCGGCTTGACGGTTATCCGCAACTACCATATCGACCGGGGTCAGGCCAACCGCAATGTGTGCTTGATTCCCGCCAGTGCCCACGGCACCAACCCCGCCAGTGCCGCCAAGGCCGGCATGACGGTGGTGGTGGTGAAATGCAACGACCGCGGCGATGTGGACATCGACGACCTCAAGGCCAAGGTGGAGCAGTACAAGGACAACCTCGCCTGCATCATGATTACCTATCCCTCCACACACGGTGCTTTCGAAGAGGGCATCCTTGAGATTGTGGACATCATCCACGGTGCCGGCGGCCTCGTCTATATGGACGGCGCCAACATGAACGCCCAGATTGGTCTGACCAGCCCGGGACGCATGGGTGCCGATGTGTGCCATTTGAACCTGCACAAGTCCTTCGCAGGTCCTCACGGCGGCGGCGGTGCCGGTGTCGGCCCCATTGCCGTCAGTGCCAAGCTGCTCGATTTCCTGCCCAAGCACAGCCAGGTGGAGGTGGGCGGCAAGAAGGGTAACGCCATGGCCGGTGCGCCTTACGGCAACGCCCTGCTGTTCCCCATCAGCTATGGCTACCTGCTGATGCTGGGCGGCAACGGCCTGACCGAAGCCACCAAGCACGCCATCCTCAACGCCAACTATCTGCGCGCCCGCCTGCAGAAGTACTACAAGATTCTTTACACCAACAAGAACGGCATGTGCGGACACGAGATGATTGTCGACTTCAGCGAGTTCAGCCTGAAGGTGAGCGTGGGCGACATCGCCCGCCGTCTGGACGACTACGGCTTCCATGCCCCCACGGTGGCATTCCCCGTCCACAACACCCTTATGGTGGAGCCCACCGAGAGCGAACCCCTCAGCGAACTCGACCGCTTCTGCGACGCCCTCATCGCCATCCGTAAGGAGATTGACGACGTGATGACCGGCAAGTACGACGAGAAGAACAATCCCATCGCCAACGCACCGCACACCATGCAGGTGGTCTGCGCCGACGAGTGGAACTATCCCTACAGCCGCCAGACTGCAGCCTTCCCGCTGCCCCATGGTGACAAGTACTGGCCGACCATCAGCAAGATTGACGACGCCTACGGCGACCGCAATCTCCAGCCCGTCTGGCCCGCCGAGTAATAGAATGTACATTTAATGCGCAAAAGGGTATCCGTTTGGGTACCCTTTTGTGTTTTTATCCAATTTGGTTTCAAAAAAAAACATATCCCATGTTGTGATTTGAATTTTCATTGCGTCTAATGGGGCATAGTGAACGTGTTAACGTGTGAATGTGTTAACGTGTTAGTCGATTAACGAATTAACAAATTAACGAATTAACGAATTCATTCTCATATATGGAAGTCGACGAAAGGACATTCAAGGAACTCATACATCGCCACCGCGATATGATTTGGAGTATCTGTAAGAGCTTCAGATTAAGTGCGGCATGGACCACAGAAGATGCTTTCCATGAAGTGCTCTGTGACCTATGGCGCGGGTTTGCGAGTTTCGACAGACGCAGTTCGGAACGCACTTGGATTTATCGAGTGGCTACTAATACTATGATTTCCCTGACGAGAAAGGCAAGTAATAAGCCGACTGTTCAGCCAGACAGCAATCAAGAGCCGTCGTACAATGACGAAAACTACCACGACTTGGTAGAAATAATAAATGCAACAACCGAGCCCGACCGTACAATCATTAATGCTCACGTGCAAGGGTTCAGCTATGCCGAGATAGCCAAAATCACAGGTCTGACCATTGGTGCTGTGAGTATGAGACTTTCACGCGCCTTGCGCAAATTACGGAAACAATATAATCAGAAATAACATGCGAGATTTTAAGCAACAAATGAAAGCGTACAGCGACGAATTGAAAAACTCCCGATACCCGCACAGCGATGCGGAACTGGACAAGGAGATTCGTAGTGTTCTATGGAATATCAAACCAGACGAGAACATAAAAACCCCTTCAAAACGCCGATTGTGGCCTGCCGCTGCCGCCATATTGGCCGCCATCATCATTCCTGCGGCAATCTTTATGAAGAGTGGTGCCACAGGTGAAATAGCATCGATAGATATTGACGGAGAGCATATCTATTTTGCCTGCAACAACGGCTGCACTCCAGAAGGAACATTACAAAACTTTAAAGTTATCATAAAATGAAACGAATAGTATTCCCATTGATATTGTTATTGTTTGTCACTTGTCAGCGCGATGAGACGCTACCAGAAGCCACCTCCGCAGCCAAGGAGGTCTACTTGCAATATGCCGACCGCAAGGAATTGACGGTTGCCCTAATCGGCAATTACCAAGGCTACAATGCCGTGATGTTACAGGCACAAACCATAGAGGATTGGCTGCAACTCAGCGAAGAGTTTGGAGTGAGAAACCATGTAGATGCCAAAACATTGGACACATCAAGAGTGTCCGGTCTCACGATAGCCAATTTCAATACAGGAACTTACAACAGCTTGGAGGATTTTGAGCCGCACTCCGACAGTGTCATTAGAGAAGCGGTGTCTCATATTTCAAACAGCACCATTCGCGAAGCGGTAACTCACATTTTTGACAGCCTGACTGGACAGAGTCCTACTCCCAACAGCCGTCCCATTTCCATACGAATCGACACATGCTATTCTGTATCCAAACGTCTCCACTATGAGCACGGCATATTGGTTGACTCGGCTGGCATTCCAGACACCGCCATACCTGCATGGAACAAACAACTGATGAACACCACCATCGACAATGGCCATAGCGGCTACATCATCCACAACGACAGCGATGCACTCACCCTCTGGCTCTTCTTCTACACGACCCCTACCGAAAAAGAACAGATACTTAATCATGTCACATCAATAAACACACAACAATGAAAAAAAATGCATTCATCACAATGGCGGCCTTCTTGCTCTTCGCTGCCTGTAAAAAAGAGCCCATCAACGAACCTCAGCCCCAAACCGACACTGCACCAACCGTCTCATTGGCTGGAACCTCATGGGTGGGGAGCTATGACGACAACTATCGAGGCTATCCCGCTACCCTCATGTGGAGTATCGACTTTCTCTCCGACAGCACCGGCACACTTCATTTAGATATTGTCATCGCCGCCAGTCCACAGCCATCCTTTGATGACAATTTCACCTATACCTTCGATGGAAGAGAAATATGTACCTACGGTAGTGAAAACATCGGTGACTCTTCCCTGTTTACTTACGACTCCACCACACACACCATCTCAACGAATATGTTTGTAGGCGACGGCAATGTAACCCTTGGTGGCTATACAGTTCTATACCCTGAAGGTCAGGAGCAATATGTCTTTCCTGTCAGAACATCATGGGAAGCAGAACAGCAACTGACGGTAAGCGACACACTGATGCCTGTAGAATGGGGGTTAGACTTCTGGGAGTATGGTTGGGGCGGTCAGATTAACTATTGTGCGGGAAGCACCTGTGCAGGCACCTCTTTCCTCTGGCAATACGACAGCACGACACACTCCGGTTCCGTCCGTATCAACGGCACACGACACCCCTTCACCTACGACCCCATCGCCAACCTCCTCACGTTCGACTACAACACGCAATTGCACGGCACCACAGTCAACATCGGCGGCACACTGCAATTCCGTCGCAAAGATAGCATGAAGAAAACCTGTAGAAGCTCCCTCAACGACCCAATATTCCCCACATACCAAAGCTCGTTCCATCTTCTTTAGCAAAAACCGCACCCTTTTTTGCGGCACATACAAAAGGCTTGCCTCAAAGGCAAGCCTTTTGTATGTGATTATTCCGATGCCCGCCTCATTATTCCACGCTCACCTCGGTGGGCGCAGCTTCGCTGAGGGCGGCATCGAACTGGTGGCTGGTGTCGCCTTTTTCGATGTTGAAGGTAAGGCCTTCCGTTTGGGTTTCGGAGCCTTCGAGGGCGGTGATGTGGATGGTGTCGCCCGGCAGGATGTCGGCTTTGATTATCTCGTCGGCAAGGTCGTCCTCGATGTAGTGCTGGATGGCACGTTTCAGCGGACGGGCGCCGTATTGCTCGTCCCATCCCTTGCGGAGGATGAAGTCTTTGGCCTTCTCGTCGATGTCGATGCCGTATCCCATGTTGCGCACCCGCTTAAAGAGACCCTTTAGTTCTATCTCGATAATCTTGTGTATGTCTTCACGTTGCAGACTGTTGAAGAAGATGACATCGTCGATACGGTTCAGGAACTCGGGGGCAAATTTCTTCTTCATCTCCTTGTCGATAACAGAGCGTTCGAGCGAAGCCCGTTCGGCCTCGCGGGCGGCGGTGTTGAAGCCGACGCCGGTACCGAAGTCTTTCAGCTGGCGGGTGCCGATGTTGGAGGTCATGATGATGATGGTGTTCTTGAAGTCGACCTTGCGACCCAGGCCGTCGGTCAGTTGTCCGTCGTCGAGCACTTGCAGGAGGACGTTGAAGACATCGGGGTGTGCCTTCTCAATCTCGTCGAGCAGGATGATGGAGTAGGGCTTGCGCCGCACTTTCTCGGTCAGCTGTCCGCCCTCCTCGTAGCCCACATATCCCGGAGGCGCACCGATGAGGCGCGAGACGGCGAATTTCTCCATATATTCGCTCATATCGATGCGGATCATGTTGGCCTCGCTCTCGAATAAATATTTGGCCAGCACCTTGGTGAGGTAGGTCTTGCCGACACCGGTGGGGCCGACGAAGATGAAGGAGCCGATGGGACGGTTGGGGTCTTTCAGTCCTGCGCGGTTGCGGCGGATGGCTTTCGAAATCTGGCGGACGGCCTCGTTCTGTCCGACGACAGTATTCTCCAGTTCGCTCTCCATCAGCAGCAGGCGGGAGCCTTCGTTGGAGGCTATGCGTTGCACAGGCACGCCGGTCATCATGGCGACCACTTCGGCAACATCCTGGTCGGTCACCTGCACGCGTTTGTCGCGGTCGTCGGACTCCCATTGGCGTTTGCGTTCGGTCAGTTTCTCGCGCAGTTCGCGTTCCTGGTCGCGGTATTCGGCGGCCTCGTTATAGCTCTTGCGGGCAAGAACCTCTTTTTTGAGTCCTTCCACACGCGCTATCTCGTTCTCGAGGGCGATAATGTCATCCGGCACCTCCACATGGGCGATGCGGACGCGGGAACCGGCTTCGTCGAGGGCGTCGATGGCCTTGTCCGGCAGCAGACGGTCGCTCACATAACGCTCGGTGAGAGCTATGCAGGCGTGGAGAGCCTCGTCGGTATACTGCACCAGGTGGTGGTCCTCATACTTCTGCTTGATGTTTTGCAGGATGGTGAGGGTCTCTTGGGGCGTGGTGGCCTCCACCAGTATCTTCTGGAAACGGCGTTCGAGGGCGCCGTCCTTTTCGATGTACTGGCGGTACTCGTCGAGGGTGGTGGTTCCGATGCACTGGATTTCGCCGCGGGCAAGTGCCGGTTTGAACATATTGGAGGCGTCGAGCGAGCCGCTGGCACTACCGGCGCCCACGATGGTGTGAATCTCGTCGATGAAAATGATGATGTCGGGATTCTTTTCAAGCTCGTTAAGAACGGCCTTCATACGTTCTTCGAACTGGCCACGGTATTTGGTGCCTGCCACCAGCGAGGCCAGGTCGAGCGAGATGACTCGCTTGTCGTAGAGGGTGCGAGGCACCCGTCCCTCCACGATGCGGATGGCAAGCCCTTCGGCGATGGCGCTTTTGCCCACGCCGGGTTCGCCGATAAGGATGGGGTTGTTCTTCTTGCGGCGGGAGAGGATCTGAGCGATGCGCTCCAACTCGCGTTCGCGCCCCACAATGGGGTCCAGCTTGCCTTCGCGGGCCATGCGGGTGAGGTCGCGTCCGAAATTCTCAAGTGCCGGAGTCTTGTTCTCGGACTTGGGAGCCGAGCCGGTGTTGAAGGCTCCACCCGGCCGACGCAGGTTGTCGTCGTCGGGGTCGGCATAGGGGTCGTCGTTGTCGTCCTCGCTGGTCTGGGAACGGAAATCGGGTAGGGGAGCGGCGAAGTCGCTCGGCGACACAGACGAAGGGAGGTCGCCAGTGCGTTGCAGGTATTCTATGCACTTCTTGTGGTCGACACCGAACTGTTGCAACACCTGCGACACGGTGTTTTCCCCCTCCTGCAGCATGGCGAGGAGCATGTGTATAGTGTGGATTTCTTTCGATTTCAGCCGGGTGCTCTCGAGAAAGCTCAGGCGGAGAATCTTCTCGGTCTGTCGCAGCATGGGGATCTCGCTGTCCATCGAATAGCGGATGTCGCTGTCAAGTTGTCCCACAATGCCTTCGATGCGAGACTTCACAGCCTGTATGTCAACCTCCATCTGCCGGAGCATCCTCACCGTCGACGACTCCTCCTCGCGGAGGATGCCGAGGAACAGATGTTCGGCACCTATCGCACCATTCTTCAAGCGTATAGCCTCGTCGCGGCTATTGGCGATAGCCTGCTTTGCGTGTTCTGTTAATCTGGGTTCCATATTGTAATGATTGGAAATGCAAAATTACTACAAAAATAGGATACAGCAAGTTTCGTGCCACAATTATTTTCAACATGACAATGTTTGTTATTGCGCAAATGCCTGCACAGCATCCCTATTGAACGGGAGCAATCCCCCGGTTGTTAATAAAATAATGTTTGCAACATCTGCTATGTCAAAAAAAAATAGTATCTTTGTATTTTAATTGTAGAAATACAGTGGCATTTTACATTTGAAACACAATAATATAAGTAAGAGATGATTTCTGAAAACGAAAAAATCACGCGCGTAGACATCGAAACTACCATGAAGACCGCCTATATCGACTATGCCATGTCGGTCATCGTGTCGCGCGCGCTGCCCGATGTCAGAGATGGCCTCAAGCCGGTACAACGCCGAATACTTTTTGCCATGAACGACATGGGCATGTTCTACAATACAAGTTACCGCAAGTCCGCCACCGTCGTCGGCGAGGTGCTCGGTCAGTACCACCCCCATGGCGACTCGTCGGTGTACTTTGCCATGGTACGTATGGCGCAGCCTTGGAATATGCGCTACCCCATGGTCGACGGTCAAGGTAACTTCGGCAGCATCGACGGCGACAGCCCTGCGGCCATGCGTTACACCGAGTGCCGCATGGAGCAGATAGCCAACGAGATGATGGCCGACATAAAGAAGGACACCGTCGACATGATGCCCACCTACACCAACGAGCGCGAAGAGCCCACCGTACTCCCGGCACGGGTGCCCAACCTTCTGGTCAACGGCTCTAACGGCATCGCTGTAGGTATGGCCACCAATATGCCCACCCACAACCTGCGCGAAGTCCTCAATGGCTGCATAGCCTACATCGACAACAACGACATTACCGTCGACGAGCTCATGCAGCACATCAAGGCTCCCGACTTCCCCGGCGGAGGCATCATCTACGGATATAACGGCGTGCGCGACGCCTACAACACAGGCCGCGGCAGCATTGTGCTCCGTGCCGACACCTCCATCGATGTGGACAACAAGGGCCGCAACATCATCGTGGCACACACCATCCCTTATGGCGTCAACAAGAGCGAGATGATCAAACGCCAAGCCCAGCTGGTCAAAGACGGCAAGATTGTCGGCATCACCGACATCCGCGACGAGTCCGACAAAGAAGGCACCCGCGTGGTGTACATGCTGCGCCACGATGTCGTCCCCAATGTCATCCTTAACAAACTCTTCCAGCTCAGCGAGCTGCAAAGCTCTTTTGCCGTCAACAACATCGCCCTGGTGCATGGCCGTCCCATGCTCCTCAACCTGAAAGACCTTATCCAGAATTTCGTCGAACACCGCGAAGAGGTGGTCACCCGCCGCACCAAATTCGACATGGCCGAGGCCGAACGCCGCGCCCACCTGCTCGAAGGTTTCCTCCGCGCCATCGACATCATCGACGAAATCATCCAGCTCATCAAACGCTCCAAATCAGTCGACGAGGCCAAGCAGGGCTTGATGGACACCTGGCAGTTCAGCGAACTCCAGGCACAAGCCATCGTCGAGATGCGTCTGCGTCAGCTCACCGGCATGGAACGTCAGAAACTGCAGGACGAATACGACGAGAAACTCCGCTTCATCGCCCGCTGTAAAGAAATCCTCGGCGACAGAAATGTGCTGATGAGTGTCATTAAAGGCGAGCTGGAAGAAATCCGCGACAAATACGGTGACGACCGCCGCACAGCCATCAAGTACGAAGCCTCCAACTTCCGCATCGAAGACACCATCCCCGACGACGAGGTGGTCATCACCATCTCCCACATGGGATATGTCAAGCGCACACTCCTCAACGAATACCGTGCGCAGACTCGCGGAGGTGTTGGCTCCAAAGGCAGCTCGGTGCGCAGCGAAGACTTTGTCGAACATATCTTCATGTGCACTAATCACAACTACCTCCTGTTCTTTACCGAGAAAGGCCGCTGCTACTGGATGCGTGCCTTCGAGGTGCCCGAAGGGGAGAAGAACTCCAAAGGCCGTCCCATACTCAATATGATAAATATTGAGCCCGACGACAAGGTGAAAGCCTTCGTGAATGTCAGCAACCTCAGCGACCCGGAGTACCTGAAGAGCCACTTCATCGTTATGTGCACCAAGAGAGGTGTGGTGAAGAAAACCTCGCTCGAAGCCTACTCCCGTCCGCGTACCAACGGCATCATCGCTGTCGGCATCCGCGAGGGCGATGAACTCGTCACCGCATGCCTCACCGACGGCAAGAGCGAACTGCTCATCGCCTCGAAGGATGGCAAAGTGGTACGCTGCAGCGAAGACGAGTTCCGCGAGATGGGTCGTGGCGCCTCGGGCGTAAAGGGTATCACACTCGATGGCGACGACGATGCAGTCATCAGCTTGATTTGCACCAACAACGAAAACGAAGACATCCTCGTGGTGAGCGAAAACGGCTTCGGCAAGAAGTCGCAGCTCAAATACGACCCCGACAAGAACCAAGGCTACCGTCCCACACACCGTGGAGGCAAAGGCGTGACAACCATGAAGGTGACCGATAAGACAGGCGGAATCGTTGCCCTGACCAATGTCAGCGACGAGGAAGACCTCATGATCATCAACCGCTCAGGTATCACCATCCGCATGAAAGTCAGCGACCTCCGCGTCCTTGGCCGTAATACTCAGGGTGTGAAGCTGATCAATCTACGCGGCAAAGACTTTATCGCCTCCATCACCAAAGTGCCTACCGACAACGAAGATGAAACACCCATCGATAATCCGGTGAACACTACAGAACCACAGGGAGATACCCCGGACGTTGACACCCCGGCAGCTGAATAGGGGAGGCCCTCCGTGCAAGAAACAACAATTAATGAATACATAATAGCAAAACAAACCTAAAAAACAATATCATGAAGAAAATCGCTTTAATCCTGGCTCTCGTAGTCATCGGCTACACCGCCGGAGCCCAGTCGTTGAACGTCTCCAGCGCCCGCGAAGCCCAGAACAGAGGCTACTTAGACAAAGCTAAGAAACTTATCGACCCCGCCTGCGAACACGAGCAGACCCGCAACGATGCCAAGACCTGGTACTATGCAGGCCTTATCTACAGCCAAATCGGCGGTGAAGCAGACAAGCCCAAATCCAAGTACAAGAACCTTGACGCCGACTGGCTGATCAAGTGCAAAAACGCCGCTCTGCGATGCAAGGAACTCGACACCGACAAAGAGTATGCCGAGGGTAACAACACCATCCTCAGCTTCGTCGGCAACGAGTATTACAAGAAAGCCATCGGCAGCTTCAACCAGCAAGACTGGGACCAGGCCATGGCCTATTGTGAAGAGTCTGTCAAAATCTTCAACGAGTGCGGCAAGAAAGAGTACGCCTCCGAGTCGTATCTGCTCGCCGGCAAAGCCGCTATCAACGCACACAACAACGAGGCTATCCTCAAATACTTCAAGCCTCTGGTGCGTACCCGCAGCAAAGAGCAGATTGTTTACAAGACGCTCTTCGACATCTACAAATCAACTGGCGACACCAACGAAGCCATCAAAGTGGCCCAGAACTACACCAAAGCCGCCAAGGACGACTACAACGCCAACATGATGATGGCCGAAGCCTATCTGCTGAAAGGCAACCTGGAACAAGGCAACGCCGAAATCCAGAAGGCTCTTGACCTCACCGTCGACAAACCCGAGCTCCACTCCAGCCTTCTGGCCGCTGCCGGTGCCGTATTCGAGGGTGTCAACGACTTCGTCAGTGCCGAGGCTCGCTACAAAGAGTCCCTCCAGGCTCTGCCCAACCAGTTCCTCGCCAACTTCGGTCTGGGTAAGATGCTCTACAACCGCGCCGTCGACAAACTGACCGAGGCCAACAACGTTCCCCCCGACGATGAGACCGGGCTCTATGAGAAGCTCAACGACGAGAGCAAGAGTTTCTTCCGCCAGTCCATCCCTTACTTCAACAACGCTATCTCATTCATCGACAACCTCGATGCTGAAGGTCAGAACATGAACCGTGCAAACCTCTACCACTGCCTCAACGCTCTCAACACCGT
Source organism: Bacteroidales bacterium (assembly GCA_017550405.1). GTDB lineage: Bacteria > Bacteroidota > Bacteroidia > Bacteroidales > P3 > Colimorpha. Next base: position 19,879 of record JAFZPH010000027.1, on the reverse strand, counting down.
CTATGCACGTCTTGAGATGTACGACGACCTCAAACCCATCAAGGCCCGTATCGAAGCCCTTCAAAAAGAGGCCGGACAATAAACCAACTCACATATTAATCCAAACTAATGCGAGGACCGCCATACAGCGGCCCTCGCTTTTTTAATCCCAACACCGTACACAGCGTGGTGATTATCTGTGACAACAGAGTGCATCCCGAACCTGCCATATTGTCACCCATCCGCCCGACACAGATTGACATCGGCCATAGGTTTGGCCTTTTGATTACGGGCAAGATGCCCGTAATCCTGAAGACGGGCAAGGTGCCCGTGCTCCACAAGGGTCGTTCAATCCTGCATACTTATGGTATCGTTATCCGTTCGTTTCTGCATACGTTATAATATAACGTTCCTGCAAGATTTCTATATCGATGCTGTTTTGAACGAACTTACTACGGTTTAATTTTTTTTGTGCTTTGTTGTTCTGAGTACAGCTAACATCTTTATTTTATTCCCATTAACACACTTTTTTCTAGCATTTTCGGACAGTTCGTCGCAGACGATTTTGTATTACTAATGTGTTACTTTTTCTGTGTTTCGTTTTTACGAGTACCGCTGTTATGTTAAGTAAGGTGTTTAATAGTGTTCTTTTCGGTATATATGTTTTGTGGAATGTTGTAGCCCTCTATGCTCTTGGTGGTGATGTCTCATTATGGTACGGAATTATTGCTAATCTTACATATACAGCTGGCTTATATATTTTACAACAGCAAATACAACCAAAAAAACTTGAAGAATCACCAGGATTGAAACTGATACAATCAATGCAATTTTCAGATGCTTTGAAGAATTCTGTTTCATCTTCTGAAAGTATGTATTGTGACGTACGGGGAAACGGATAGTGGATGATTATTCCAGTCCAGCCAGTTGTTTTATCAATTGCATGTAGGCGTTGTAGTGTCCTAGGCCGCAGGATTCGCAAATGTCGTATGGGTCGTGGTAACCACCGTACGGTCCGCCCATGGTGAGCAGAAAGATTGACGGACAGTAGCCTGAGAACCAATAATGGTCGCTGTTCGGGCGGTTTTCGCGTGGGCGGATTTCCACTGCCGCGTGGGTCTCGTTATTCAGCTCTTTCATCTGCTCATAGAATTGTTTGGTGTTTGGGCTTTTGGCGTTGAAGAACATGATGCCTTCATCCCCGCCACAAAACATGTCGATATTGCAGAGCAACTTTACTTTAGAGTATTCAATGAGCGGATTTTCAGCAGCATAATGTGAGCCGTTGAGTCCTGACTCCTCCCCGCTGAAGAGCATGAAAACCATGGTGTAGTATGGCTTTTGGCTGGCGGCCATACGTGCTAGGTCCATCACTGCCGCCACTCCGCTGGCATTGTCGTGGGCACCTGGGAACAGGACACCGTCGCCCATGGTGCCGCAATGGTCGTAGTGGGCGGTGAAGACCACCATGCTGTCGATGACGCCACGGACATACCCCACCACATTTTGGGTCTTGTAGTCTTTGTGGAACTGAAGGGGTATGTCGGCTTTGATTTTGCGTATACGTTTGGTAATCAGGGTGTCGATTACTTCTATGCAGACGGGATTGTCCTTCTGCGGGCCTGCGATGGGTGCATAGGTGTCGAGTTGGTTCACCCCTATCACCCACGTGCCATCCTTGAGCTGTTTGGACCACTTGGCCTCATTCAGTTTGTTGGAGCGGGACAATGTGGAGCTTGGGCAGACGCGGAATTGGGTGTATGGCTGTAGCTCGATGCCGTTGATTGATAGTGAAATGGGGCCGTCGAGGCTGTAGCAGTCGAGCGAGTAGTACTGCATGTAGTTGACTTGGAGAGGCAGCAGCCCGATGCGTTTCATCTCGTCGGCAAGGAACTGGGCGGCAATGGAGTCGCCGCGATGGCAGAATCCACGTCCGTACATGCTGTCGGAGGAAAGTGTCTTGATGATTCGGCGGGCGTAGGCTGAATCTTGGGCCTGAATATTGATGAATGCTGTAATTGTCAGCAATGCGAGCAGGATGGTTCTCTTCATGGTCTTGTGGTATTAGAATCCGGGGAAATGAATGAACATGGTTGGTAGCAGCAGGAGGAATCCGATGCCAATGAGCGCCAGGATGAATTTCCAGGCCCATTTGACCCACGTGGCGTAAGGGATTTTGGCCACACCGAGGACGGCAATGAGTACGCCGCTTGTGGGGGTAATCATGTTGGTGAAGCCGTCGCCGAACTGGAATGCCAGCACCGCGGTCTGGCGGCTGACGCCGATGAGGTCGGAGAACTGCGCCATGATGGGCATGGTGAGGGCGGCTTTAGCCGAGCCGGAGGGCATGATGAGGTTGAGAAGTGTCTGGAAGACATACATGGCCCCTACCGAAGCCACTTCGCCGGTTTCGGCCAGCGAGCGAGTGAGTCCGTAGAGGAGCGTGTCGATAATCTTGCCGTCCTGGAGGATGAAGATGATGCCGCTGGCCAGGCCCACCACCAAGGCGGCGGAGAGGATGTCCTTGCATCCAGCGAGGAAGAGCTTGGCGATGTCGTCGGCAGATTGCTTGTCGGCGATACCGCTGCAGATGCCCATGGCCAGGAAGAGCGCAGAGATTTCTTTGACGTACCATCCGTAGCCCAACACTCCTACGATGAGGAAACAGATGGTGAAGAGCATAATGTCGAGAATGAAGAAGTGGACGGATTTGCGGAGGGTGACGACGCCGGTGACAAGGAACAGGGCCGCTAGGATGGGCATGAGCGGAAGCGCGGCTTCTCCCCCACCCACGCTGACCGTGGTCGTGGGCATAGTGAAGGCGCATACGCCCATGACAATAAGCAGGAGGGCGAAGAGAATCCACGCCACTTTTGGGGTGGCATAGGTCACCGGATTTTGATGCTGCTCCTCGGAACGCTGGCGCCAGTAGTTGTCGAGTTTATAGGTGGGGGATTTTTCGGGATGGCGTTTCACCCGGTTGGCATACCACAGGACAAAGGCGATACCGATGACGGTGAGCAATATCCAGCAGAGGAAACGGTATTCGAGGCCGGAGAAGATGGGGATGTCGGCTATGCCCTGGGCAATGCCGATAGTGAACGGGTTGAGCATGGCACCTGCAAAGCCCACATGGGCAGCAACATAGCACATGCATACACCTACGATGGAGTCGTAGCCCATGGAGATGGCAAGCGGGATGAAGATGATGACAAAGGCGATGGTCTCTTCGCTCATGCCGAATACGGCACCGAAAAGACTGAACATAATCATGATAAGTGTGATGATGATATTCTCCACCCCTAATCGTCGGAACAATTTGTAGCGGTTTAGCTTGAGGACCTTGCGTAAGAAAGCCATCACCCCTACCTCGATGGAACGGCTGTTGTTGAGAATGTTGAAGGCGCCACCAACCATGAGAATGAAGATGATGATGTCGGCTTTGTCGACGAAACCATCGAAAAGCGCGGAGAAGACTTGCCATGTCTGGGGGCTGCGTTCCACAAAGTGGAATGAGTCGTTTTTGACAATCTGCCGCGAAGAAGTCGTGCCGTCGGCGTTCTGCACAGTGACCGTTTCGCGCATGAATTCGCCTGCGGGTATGAACCATGTGGAGACTGCCGCGAGGAGGATAAGCGCGAAAACGATGGTAAAGGTATGTGGTATTTTCTTCACAAGGATAGGTTGTTTTTGAATGGGTGTCAGTTCATGGAAGCGAGGAAGCTATTGCGATAACAGGGGTCGGAAGATACATCCTCGCCAAACCATTCCGGAGGTGTGAAACGATTGGAACTCTCGGTGTTGGGAAACTCTACTTCAACCAACAATAGACCATCGTGACGGCCATGGAAGACGTCGAGTTCGGCTGTAAGATTCCGGTAGTCTTCATTGCCTGTCAGTTGGAAGAGGTCGATACGGTAGCGGGTTTTAGCCACTCGTCCAGTGTCGCATTTCGACATGAGGTGTTGGTAGCTTTGGGGGGAAAGGGTGAACTCCTCTTCCCTATTGTGTATTGCCGAGGAACTGGTAGAGAGACGCTCCTTGACGGTGAGGATGTAAGAATCCCCCATGCGACGTATACGTAGCGTGGGGGATGTACACAGATAGGCTTGTTCTATCTCAATATGGCTGAACTGCTCCAGATTGTCGGGCAGTTTGGCGACAAGATATTTACGTTCTATCTCCATGATATGAAGATGATGGTTTAGAGGCTGTTGAGATATTCGGTGACATTCTTTTCGATGCGTGCAGGGATGTCGGCGCAGTTTTCGGCTTTGACGAAGGTCTCGCCGGTGATGTGTTCGTAGAGTTCGATATAGCGGTCGGTGATGCTGTTGACAATCTCGTCGGTCATTTCGGGTACCTGCTGCCCTTCCTTGCCCTGGAATCCGTTGGCCATAAGCCACTCGCGGACGAACTCTTTGGAGAGCTGACGCTGGTGTTCGCCTTTGGCGAGGCGCTCCTCGTAGCCGTCGGCATAGAAGTAGCGGCTGCTGTCGGGGGTGTGAATCTCATCGATGAGATAGATTTTGCCGTCGCGTTTGCCGAATTCATATTTGGTGTCGACCAGAATCAACCCCTTCTGTGCTGCGATTTCGGTGCCGCGCTGGAAGAGTGCCAGAGCGTGTTTCTCAAGCTGCTCGTAGTCTTCTTTTGCTACAAGGCCTGTACGGATAATCTCCTCGCGTGAGATGTTCTCGTCGTGTCCTTCATCGGCTTTGGTGGTGGGGGTAAGAATGGGTGTGGGGAATTTCTGGTTTTCGACCATGCCTTCGGGCAGGGGGACGCCACAGAGCGTGCGTGCACCGGCTTTGTATTCGCGCCAGGCACTGCCTGCCAGATAGCCGCGGACGATCATTTCAACACGGAATCCCTCACATTTGAGACCTACAGTCACCATGGGGTCGGGAGTGGCCAGTTTCCAGTTGGGGACGATGTCGGAAGTGGCATCGAGGAACTTGGCAGCTATTTGATTCAATACCTGTCCTTTGTAAGGTATACCCTTGGGAAGGACAACGTCGAAGGCACTGATACGGTCGCTGACAACCATGGCCATGTATTTGTCGTCGATGTTATAAACATCGCGTACTTTGCCTACGTACAGGCTTTTCTGTTTGGGGAAGGAAAACTGTGTTTTAATGACTGCTTTCATGATGTTATTACTTTTTGTTTTATAATCAAATTGGATGTTATTCTTCACTTAGCTTCATGGCGAAGAAGGAGAAGTTCACTTTGCCATAGTTTCGATGCTGCCAGAAGTGAGGATGCTCTTCGAACTGGTATTCACGTGGATGCTCGAGGATGAAGATGCCGTCGTCGGTGAGGACATTGCTGGAGAAGACGATGTCGGGCAGCTGTGGCAGGTTCTCGAGGGCGTAGGGAGGGTCGGCAAAGATGATGTCGAATTTTTTGTAGGCATGTTTCAGGAGGTCGAAGACATCGGTGCGTACCGCATGGAGGTTGTTCACGCCCATGCGGGTGGCGGATTGCTTGATGAAATCAATGCACTGGTTGTTGATGTCGATGGAGGTAACCTCTTTCGCCCCACGAGAGATAAACTCGAATGAGACTGCTCCTGTGCCGGCAAAGAGGTCCATGACTGTGCAGTCTTCATAGTCGACATAGTTGTTGAGGATGTTGAAGAGGCTTTCGCGTGCCATGTCGGTAGTGGGGCGGACAGGCAGTGTTGTGGGTGGATTAAGTCGACGGCCTCTGAGTGAACCAGCTATGATGCGCATGATGATGGGTCTTGATACTTGATTGAAAAGAATGAATTAGGACAGGAGAAGGGTGTGTTTGTAGGTGTGTAGGGTCTGGAAATCGGGGTTCAGGTAGGTGAACGGCTTGCCAGTGAAGAGGGTGACGTTGGGGAAGAAGCGCTGCAGGTGCGAGTAGATGTCGCGGTCTACCATTCCGCAGATGGCCAGCTCCATGTCGGGGGTTTCGAGGTGGAGCTGTTTCATGACATTGATGGCATGGTAGAGGAGCTCGTCGTTGTTCTGTGCAGGGTAACTGGCGGACAGAAGAAGTCGGCCGTTGTAGAAAGCCTCAATGTCGGCCACGTTGTCGCATAGATGAAGGAGTATGGTGGGATGGCTCTTGTATGTACTGACAGGCAAGGCGTCGGCTAGGACAGCGTGCTGGCAGATGATGTCCACGCCAGGGATGGCTATCTTGAAAGCCGTCACGATGTCGGCGGGAGCCGTGAAAACGATGTAGGAATCGAGGCTCTTGGAATAGGAACGGCAGATGTTTGTTTCGAGGTCGACGGGGGTGACGGTGGCGAGGTATTGTCGGTTGAGCGATGGGTCGTAGAGGTGGGCGGGAATCCACACAAAGTGCATAGTGGGGATGATAAGTCGCATCTCTCTATAGTCGAGCACAGCATCGTGTCCGCCCAATGTTTGAATCACCTGTTGTGCCAGTTGCGAGGCAGACAGGGGCTGTTGGGACTCAACCACGCCGAAAGTCAGCAGAGTGTCGTCAGTAGAGACAACTGAAAAAGAAAATCCATTTGACCGAAGGCAAATGGATAATCTTTTTTCACTGTTAGCCACTGCTTTGTCCGTGGAAATAATATCTGTGACCAGCTGAGGCATTTTATTCGAAGTTACCGTCGGTAATCGTCTGGGTCATGTCACCCACTTTCCAGCCGGGGAAACGCTGGTTCTTGATCAACTCGTCGATTTTGTTCACCACGAGCTGGTGATCCAGGTCGGCAAGTAAATCTTCCATGTTCACCAGGCATTCGAAGACGGGCATGTTGTAACCGCTCTTCTCGATGAAACCGGCCTTCAGATCGAAGTCGTATTTCTTGTCGCGGGGATAGGGAACATAGCGGAGTTTGAGAATCTCTTCGTCGGTGAGATTGAATTTTCCGGACTTGCGCAGGTTATCGATGGGGTTGACATATTCAGTAACACGACTGACATAGCCGGCGTTGATCTGCTCGGTTTCGGAAAGTTCATTGATGTCGACGTCCTCGGGAATTTTGTCGTAATTGATGTTCTTGTTGACCACGCGGAGACTGTCCTCATTCATGAGACGGTTGAAAAGCGTGTCGAAACTGCCGGTGTAGCAGCCGTAGGTGTTTTTGTATGCCTCTTCGAGAGTACGAATGGCTTTGAGTTTTTCGGCGCAGGCATCGCGACGTTTAGTGAACTCATTGTTGAATTTGATGGGTTTTGTCATGCTCAAATACAGAGCAACGGCCAATCCGATAATGACAACGCCCAAAAGGATTTGAATCAAAGTCTTACTTTTCATGATATAGTATTGTTTTTATTATTCTATCAATTTGCAAAGATACGAAAAAAGTATGATGTGATAAAAAAAAGTGTGAAGTATTTTTACTATTGTTGTTCGGTGTGTTGTACAACTGTTTGACAATTAAAGTTTTCGTTTATCCATTTGGCGAGTCTTTCTGCGCAGTAAACAGACCTGTGCTGTCCTCCTGTACAGCCAAAACTGACGTTCAGGCTGGTAAAGTTGCGTTCCAAATACTTGGATATGGAGGCTCCAACCATCTTTTCGGCTGCAGCAAGGAAAGCCTCGACGGCAGTGTCCCCTTCGAGGAATTCTATCACGGGACGGTCTTTGCCGGTGTAGGATCTGTATTCGGGATAGCGGCCGGGATTGGGGAGTGCCCGGCAGTCGAACACGTATCCTCCACCATTTCCTGATATGTCCTGGGGGATGCCTTTCTTATAGGAAAAGCTGTTCACTGTCACCGTCAGGCCGCCTTGTGTGGGGGATGACGGATGGCTGTTCTCGCTCTCGACAATGGACTGTAGCACGGAAGTGAGGTGTGGGAGTTCGACAGGAAGAGGGTGACTCTCCAAAATGAGTCTGATATTGTCCAGTGCCAATGGAATGCTGCTGAGGAAGTAGTCTTTACGCTCGAAATAACCCCGGTAGCCATAAGCTCCCAAGGCTTGGAGTATACGTATCAGCACGTAGCCATAAAAGCGTTGGCGGAATTCATCTTTATTGATGCTATGCTTGCTGGCGATGCACTCGATATAATGAGTCAGAAGCTCTTGACGGATGGGCTCGGAGAGATTGCTTTTTGAGCTGTAGAGCAGTGAAGCGGCATCGTACTGGGCTGCACCCCGGCGGGCTCCTTGGAAATCGATATAGTATAGTACATCATTCGACAGCATGATATTCCTTGACTGGAAATCGCGGTACATGAAGTAAGTGCAGTCGGTATTGAGCAAGTATGATATCAGTCTGTGGAAGTCACGTTCCAGCAGTTCCTCGTCGAACGGAGTATGGCGGAGCTTTAGGAAACAGTATTTAAAATAGTTCAGGTCCCATTGAATCGATTGTTCGTCGAAGTCACTTCGGGGATAGGCATAGGAGAAACTTAAATCACGTCCAGCGGTCTGGATGGTGGACAAGTCGTCGAGTACCTTTTTGTATAGGGTCAGCATTTCGGCGTCAAATCCCCTACCCGACCGTTGTTTGTCAAGAAGAAGTGAAAAAAGCGTTGTGTCGCCGAGGTCTTGTTGAAGATAGCATTTCCGGCTATCGCTGACAATATAGACTTCGGGAACACGAATACCCCTTTCCAATAGGCTTTTGCTGTAATAGAAAAAGGCCTCATTCTCCCGCAGGTCTTCATTCCAGGCGGCAATAAATGATTTGTCCCCATCCAGTACTCTCCAATATTTCCGGGCACTACCGTGGGCACCAAGGGAGAGAATCTGTGACGGACGTTTGCCTGTCCAGCTTTGGAATAGGCTGATTACTTCTTCTTTGGGTGTCATAGTGAACTCAGTCGGATAATTCGTCAAGCATGTGGCAGGTGCCTGTGAAGTAGGCTCCAGGTTCCACTGCCAGTTTGTTGGCCACGATGTCCCCCCGTACCTTCGACGTGGAATATAATGTCAAGAATTCCTTGACGGAGAGGTTTCCATCGATGATGCCAATCACGTTGGCATTCTGGCAAACGACATTGCCAACGATGCGTCCCTGCTCGCCGATGACCAGTTTGCCTGTAAGGGTGATGTTCCCTTCAAGCGTGCCGTCGAGGCGAAAATCGCCGTTGGCCTGGATGTCTCCTTTAATGGAGGTGCCTACGGTGATGGTGTTGATTAGTCCATTGGTATTTTCGTTCATTTTGAATAGTATTTATCGTAAAACAATTTGTATGCGTCAACCTGTTTGCGATTGTAGAGTGTGACATAGTTCTGTTTAGAAATAGCGTAGACCTGATAGTCTTCGGATTTGTAGTCGGTAAGCGGTCCGTCTTTCGACAAGAGGTGGGTGGCAAAATCCTTCGCCTCGCCAGCATTGTTGAAGGTGTTTACTGTTATCATCTGTGTGGAGTCGGTAAACATCAAAGGCGCAGACTTGTAACCCGAGTTGGAATAGTAAGTGAGGATAAATGTCCCCATTTTTGCTTGCAGCTGGGTAGCTCTGATTTTTTTGTCTTTTATTAATACGATGACAGAATGCTCAAGATTCTCTTTGTAGCGGAACAGCAAAGCCTCGGGTGGCAGCTCTTCGTTTGTTGAGGATGAACGGTTCTGGGATGCGACGCGTGCACGTTTTTCCGTATTTGCCTCGTCGTCGGGGATGGACTCGTCTTTCTCATCGCCACCGCTGTTGGCTATATATCGGCCGCCTTCGCCTCTGAGATAGTCCAACTGCTCCTGCGCCAAGGTTACGAGGGTGTCGTCGGCGGCATAATCTTGTATGATACCCTCGAAGGTGGCGATGGCGGCGGACTTATTATCCATCTTGGCGTATGAAAGGCCTTCCCAATAGGAGAACTTGCCTAACATGGGATTGCCCTCATACAGGAGTTTGGCATTGGCGACATTGCTCAGGACTGCATCGTAGCGGTGTCTGCGGTAGAGGGAATATACGTTGTCGTAATCTTCCTTGACCATCTGTCCGCGCCGGATGATCTCTTTGTAATAGTCCTCGTCAAGTATCAGGTTTGCGAAGTCGCTGTCGGGGAATCCCATTAGGACCATGTCGCGGTAGTAGTTGGAACTTGGAGTGTTGCCTTGTCGCTCATAGATTTTGTACAGCATGAAAAAGGCCTGTACAATCTCGGGGTTGGAGGTAAAATCATTTGCCAGCCTCAGATAGCATTCCAACGCTTTGGGGAGGTTGTGGATACCGTCGTAGAAGATGTAACCGGCGTTCAGTAAACTGATGGATGTCTCGTTCAGCATCGAGTCGATTTCTTCCTGGCTCTTGGGTAGATCTTTCAGATAGTATGCTATGTCGTGAGGGTCGTTGGGATTCCCTTTGGGGGTCAGAGACGAGGCGGTGTCGTTTTTTGTACTAATGGAATCGGATTCTCCGCTGTTCTCCCCTTCTGCTGTGTCAGCAGTGTCCGACATGTTCATCTGGGACAGCATATTCATTCCCAGCATACCTTTTGAAGACAAGAACCAGTAGTCTTCGAGTGTGCGCATCCCCCAGCGTTGGCGGAATGTGTCTTTGCCTTTTTGGACGGTATTGCTGTTGTAGAAATACCAGTCGCCCTGCAAAGTATTCTGCATGGCTTTGTTGTCGCCTACCAGTTGGTCCAGGAGTTCCTTTTCCTTCGCGGCCTCTTCGGCTTTCTTTAACTCTTCAATCTTTTTGTTGATCAAGGCAGTGAGTTTGTCCTGGGGAAGTTGCGACACGGCTATCAGGCTGTCGTTCCGCTCTATCACTCTTGTGAAGGCCACCAGCGAGGTGAGTAGGTCGTAGCGCGACTTGATGTCGCGGTAGTGGGGATAGTCCGGCTTGATGATAGACATGGCTGTGTCGTAGTATATCTGGGATTGGTCGTAATCCTGGAACTTGTCGTAAAGAATACCGGCCAGCCTGATGGCGGAACGCGCTTTTTGTGCAGGATTGCTTTTCGATACCGCGGAGGATCTCTTGAACTCCTCACATGCTTTCTTGCTTTCACGCATGCCCATATACATCTCCCCCTTGGCATAATAGATTTGGTCGAGAAACTCTTCGTTCTTTTTGTCTTTTAACATCTTGTCCAAAAGTCTCTCGAGCTTTTGCCTGTCGGTATGTTGCAGGTCGGCACACGAGGCAATATTAAGACGTGCGTTGAATTCCATCTCATAAGAGGGACCGCATTTCAACACCTTCTCATAGTATTTCGATGCTGTGGGGCGTTTGTCCAGCTCTTGGTATATTTGACCTAGTATATAGTAGATACGTGCTTTCTGTTCGCGTGAAGGCTTTTGGTCGAGGGCAAGTTTCAAGAAGTTTACACCTTTCTTGTATTTTTCCTGAGGCAGCGTACATTCGGCCATGGCCAGGTAGAGGTTCAACTTCTGACTGTTTGAGAAATTGTCTTTTCCTGCCGCCACTACCAGTTCGTCGAGTGCGCTTTCAGCGTCCTTGTAGCGAAGGTCCATGGTCGAGCAGCGTGCCTGCAGGACAGCCGCCTCGTCGCCGATGGCGGTGCCTGCATATTGTGTCTGCAGCATCTGGCATGTGCTGGCAGCTGTGACGAAATCGTGCTTGTAGAAGGTGGCATAAGCCGTCATCAAATAGCATTTGGGAATGTACGGCACGTGTTCCTGTCCGTCGACGAAGATGCTGTGTTTCTTGATGCCCTTTACGCTTTTTTCTATTGCTCTGTCGAATTGGGGGTTCAGTGACTGACTTTCACTCTTTGTCCCCATCTTGTAAACGGGCAACAGGCGGGTGTAGTCGTCGCGGTATTGAGCGTTCATCATCGCCACCCCCTTTTTCAGACTCTCGTTGCCGTTCCACCAGATGTTGTAGTGAGTGGTGATGTTATGGAATTGAATGTTGGCCCACGTCGCTTTTTGCGTGGAGCATGAGGATAGCGAAAGGATAAGGAGAGCACAGGATGCAAAAAGGGTGGCACCCGTTGTGATGGTCAAGTGCCGCAGCTTTTTATTATGAACCTTTACTCTCACCTTTTCTTACTTCTCTCCTATTTAAACATTGAAGCGGAAGTGCATGATGTCGCCGTCCTGCACCACGTAGTCTTTCCCTTCCACGGCTATTTTGCCTGCCTCACGACACTTTGCCTCGCTGCCAAGAGCCACATAGTCCTCATACTTGATGACCTCGGCACGGATAAAGCCACGCTCGAAGTCGCTGTGTATAATTCCCGCGGTCTGAGGTGCTTTCATTCCTTTTTTGAAAGTCCATGCACGGCACTCTTTCGGACCAGCGGTGAGGAATGTCTGAAGATTCAGCAATTTATATGCGGCTTTGATAAGGCGGTTTACCCCCGACTCTTTCAGTCCAAGATCCTCCAGAAACATCTGTTTTTCTTCGTATGTCTCCAGTTCGGCGATGTCCGCTTCGATACCTGCACCTATCACCAGCACTTCAGCCCCTTCGTCTTTGACAGCCTCCCGTACAGCGTCAACATACTTGTTTCCAGTAACAACGGAAGCTTCGTCGACGTTGCAAACATAAAGAATCGGTTTGGCTGTAAGCAGCATGAGGTCCTTGGCGGCCTCTTGTTGGCTCTCGTCCAGCGACACTGTGCGGGCACTGCGTCCGTTGAGCAATGCATCCCGGTAGAGGTCCATCACCTCCACCAGCTTTTTGGCCTTGGCATCGCCGCCGGCCTTTGCCTTCTTAACCTCTTTCTCGTAACGGTTCTCTATCGTCTCGAGGTCTTTGAACTGAAGCTCCAAATCGATAGTCTGCTTATCGCGAATAGGGTCGACGCTGCCGTCAACATGCGTCACATTGTCGTCGTCGAAACAACGCAGCACGTGGATGATGGCATCCGTTGTGCGTATGTCGCCCAAAAACTTGTTGCCCAACCCTTCGCCTTTGGAGGCACCTTTTACAAGCCCGGCAATGTCCACAATCTCCACTGTGGCGGGGACGACTGAGGCGGGATGCTCCATCTCGACCAGTTTGGCCAGACGTTCATCGGGCACGGTGATAACGCCCACATTGGGCTCAATAGTGCAGAAAGGAAAGTTGGCAGCCTGTGCTTTTGCATTGCTCAGACAGTTGAAAAGGGTCGATTTCCCGACATTGGGCAGACCCACAATACCACATTGTAGACTCATTGCTCTATTACTTTTTCAATCAGATATTGGTTTCGGGTGGTGGAGTTGCGGCATATCAGTTCTCCAAGGAAACCTGCCAGGAACAACATGGTACCCATCAGGATAAACAACATGGAAACGTAGAACCATACGCTGTTGGTAAGGGAGATGTGGCCGCAGATACGCATCACACTCACAACGATGAATGCTACAAAACCCAACAGGAACGACAAACTGCCTATCAGTCCGAAGAAGTGCATCGGCTGTTTGCCGAATTTCGACATGAACATGATGCTCATCAGGTCGAGATAGCCGTTTACGAAACGGTTCAGGCCGAACTTTGTCACACCGAACTCGCGTTTACGGTGCTGCACAACCTTCTCCCCTATCTTTCCAAAACCAGCCCATTTGGCGATGACAGGGATGTAGCGGTGCATCTCGCCGTACACTTCGATGCTTTTCACCACATCGTGTCTGTAAGCCTTCAGGCCGCAGTTGAAGTCATGAAGTTTGATTCCGCTCAACCTGCGTGTTGTCCAGTTGAAGAATTTGGAAGGGATGTTCTTCGCCAGTTTCGAGTCGTAGCGTTTCTTTTTCCAGCCACTCACCAGGTCGTATCCATCCTCCTTAATCATTCGGTACAGTTCGGGAATTTCGTCCGGACTATCCTGAAGGTCGGCGTCCATGGTGATTACTACATCGCCTTGGGCTTGGCCGAAACCCACATTGAGGGCTGCCGATTTACCATAATTACGGCGGAATTTCACTCCCTTGTAGCGGGGATTCTTGGCATGAAGCTGTTCAATCACTTTCCAGGAGTTGTCTTTGCTCCCGTCGTCAACCATCACCACTTCGTAGTCGAAATGATGTTCATCCATCACACGGTCTATCCATTCTGCCAGATGCGGCAGCGATTCGTCTTCGTTGAATAGCGGTACTACTATTGAAATATCCATATCTTGATAATTATTGATTCTTCTTTTGTCTCCATGCCACCACTTCGCCTTTCTCGGTACGGAAAACCAAGGCTGCGAAGAAGGTGATGATAATGCTCATCACTGCCGACCGGAATCCTGCAATGAATCCCCAGTCGCCGGCGGTGTAACGCTTGACGCTTTCAATGGCCACTTTGGCATTGGCACTGGTCTCGGCGGGCTCCATGACATTGATGCGGCATTCGTTATAGTATTGAACCAACTGAGTGTTCAGCACTCCGCAGTTCAACCAGGTCCACAATCCATATACTATGGCGCTCACCACCCCGATGGTCATGCCAAGCAGCATCAGCTCTTTCAAGGTCACTTTGCCATCATCCAGTTGTTTGCGGTAATGGTATGCGGACCAGAAGATACCTATTGCCAACACGATTTCTGTGACGTAGTTTTCGGGAGTGGCCATTGGCTTTGAAGCCAACCAGTCTCTTACCGCCACAATAACCGACATGGCGACACCCACCAGCAGCCCGTCGATAAGACCGGCTTTCCGATAGTTGCCGTATATGGTTGATTTATATCGTCTAAAAAACTTAGCCATTTCTTCTTAGTAGATGCAAATTTACATATTTTTTTTGATACGGATAAAATAATGATTATTCGTCGGCAAAAAGAGTGTGGTGGTTAATGGGTCGGTTCGCATGAGTAATGGTGAATATGTCAACAAGTTAAATATGTTTTCTAGAAGATGAAGGAACTTATGTTTTGAGTTGAATCAACGTCGTTCAGAATCTGTCTTCTCCTCAACAGCTCCGCTTCCGTAAAATCCTTCCCCATCAGCTGGTCAATGGCTGTGATAAGCGTGTCGGGTGTGTCGGCAATTGTACAAGCATCACTCAACTGTGTACCTTGAACCATGGTGCTGTTTGCCACACAATAACGTCCTTCGTAAAGGGCGTTCATCAGTTTCAGCTTCACACCTGTCGCCTGGTCGGTGATCAGCAGATGGATGTGAGCCTGCTCGATGAGTCGGTGCATGACGGTCTCGTCGGGGTTTGAGACAAGGCGCACATTGGGGCTTTTGCTGACGGCTGTCACTAGGCTGGGGTCAGGGTCTTTCCCTGCAAAAATAAATTGGTAGGGGCTGTGGCTGGCGATATTATCCAGGATGAATAGCGTGGCACGGATGTTCTCACCCACCGAAAGGTTGCCGTGGTATAGGATATAGTCTCCTTTGCCGATTGCCGAAGTCACCTCGGTGTGTCCGTGCGACGGAGGCAGCAGCTCAACGTTCTTGCAGCCGATGGCACGGAAGTGCGCGGCATCGGAACTTGAGATAGCCAGCACTTTTGTGGCGTTTCTCAGTACGGGCTCATATCGCTGTAGCTTTTGCGCTTCAACAAGATAGAATAACCGTTTCCATATCTGTTTCTCAGCCTTTGCCAAAGAGCGGTAATAGTCGTGTTCCACATTATGTGAACGGACGTAGATGGGTCTTCCCTGGCCTGCCAGTTGCTCCAGTGTCAGGCAGCAATGCAGCCCTTCTAAGAGGATGGGATAGTCGTCTTGGCGCAAGCGTTGCAGCAACGCCTTGGAGCAACGCGAGGCGACGATATAAGGCCGGGATTGCAACTGATGACGCAACCCTGTCTCACGTGGATAGTAGCAGACCTCGTCACACCATTGCTCCAACTCCTTTGCAGGTGTTCGTCCGTATGCATAGCAGTGCAGATGGATGTGAATCCCGGCTTTGGCCAAAGCAACAATACGGTAGTAAACATCTATTACTCCGCCATAGTCGGCTGGCCATGGCACATTAAACGATACGATGTGGAGGTGGTCACTATTCATGCCTTGTCTCTATTTTCAATCCATCGTAAGCGATGTGTACGTGTTGTGGCAGCTCTCTGTCCACTTCGGAATACAGTCCCATCTCATGGCTGACATGGGTCAGGTAGGCCTCGCGTGGAGACACCTTTTCTATTATTTCCAAAGCTTCGGGAAGACAGAAATGTGAGAAGTGTTTTGTTTTTCTTAAAGCATTGATAACAAGGAGTTCCACCCCCGACAATTTATCCAGTTCTTTAGGCTCGATATGGTTTGCGTCGGTGATGTATCCTATCCTTCCTATCCTGTATCCCAATACCGGCAAATCCTTGTGCATCGCCTTTATGGGAATCACCTCAGTGTCGCCTACTGTGAATGGTGTGTCGCCGGTAAGCTCGTGTATCACTGCTTCGGGCAGTCCGGGGAACTGATGGTAATCGAATATATAGTGGTAGTCACGCTCAATGGCAATCCGTGCTTCTCGGTTGCAGTATAGGTCCATCTTGCGCCTCTGTACGTAGTTGAAAGAACGTATGTCATCCAATCCGCCCACATGGTCGCGGTGGGCATGTGTGATAAGGATACCCTCCAGATGCATCACTTTCTCCCTTAGCATCTGTTCGCGGAAGTCGGGACCGATATCAATCAGTATGTTCCCACCTGTGTCAGTCTCGATAAGAGCCGATGTTCTCAGATGCTTGTCGTGGATGTCTGTAGATTGGCATACAGCACATTGGCATGCAATAACGGGTACTCCCATCGAAGTACCCGTCCCTAAAAATGTTAGTTTCATTACTCGTTCTTTACCGTAAGTCTGAATCCCACACCATGCACATTGACTATTTGTACACTGGGGTCAACTTTTAAGTACTTACGCAGTTTGGTGATATACACGTCCATGCTGCGTGCGGCAAAGTAGCTGTCGTCTTTCCATATCTTCTGCAGCGTGCTGGTGCGGTCCACCAATTGGTTGAAATTCATGGCGAACATGCGCAGCAATTCACTCTCCTTCATGGTGAGGCGCTGTACGTTCTCGCCGCAAGTGAGTGTCTGGTGGGCATAGTCAAACACGCAGCTGCCGATATGGAAGAGGTTCTTGTCCGGTTTACCATCATCGAACGAGCGTCTGATGGTGGCATTCAGTCGCGCCAACAATTCTTCCATGCTGAAAGGCTTGGTGACGTAGTCATCGGCACCGATTTCGAACCCTTTCAGTTTGTCAGCTTCGAGGTTCTTGGCAGTGAGGAAGATGATGGGGATGCGCTTGTCCACGCGGCGAATCTCTTTTGCAACAGTGAATCCGTCTTTTACGGGCATCATGATATCAAGGATGCAGGCGTCGACATCGTCGTTTTGATAAGAGTCGAGAGCCGCCTGTCCGTCAACGGCCAGAAACACTGTGTAGCCTTTTTGTGAAAGATAGGCTTTCAGGATGGTTCCCAGATTGGGGTCGTCTTCTGCAACAAGCAGTTTTATACCTAAATTCATAATCTCGTTTTTGTTCTGTTTGTATTCATTATTATTTGGATAGGGTTATCCTGTAATGGGCAGACAAGTTATTCCTCAACAATCAAGATACTGTTGATAAGGTCGCCGGGGACTATCTTGTCAATCACATCGAGACCTTCCACAACTTTTCCGAAACAGGTGTGTACCCCGTCTAGATGAGCTGTGTTCTCACGGTTGTGACAGATGAAGAACTGGCTGCCGCCGGTGTCCTTGCCTGCATGTGCCATGGAGAGGACTCCACGGTCGTGGTACTGCTTTTCTGCGTCGGTCTCGCATTTGATGGTCCAGCCGGGTCCGCCGGTTCCGACACGGTAGTCTCTCGGGTCTCTGCTGTAGGGGCATCCTCCTTGAATCACAAAATCAGGTATCACTCTGTGGAAGCGGAGTCCATCGTAGAAGTGCGATTTGGCAAGTTTCACAAAGTTGGCGACAGTGTTGGGTACTTCTTTCGCGTATAATTCTGCCTTCATTGCACCTTTGGCAGTATCGATAATTGCGTACATTGTAGTTATTTTTATTGTTATTTTTTATTCTTAAAGATTGGGATTTCTCACCTTTCAATCTGTACCAATTAACTTAAAAAAATACATTTTATTGTGTGGAAACTATATTTTTTTTCATTCCATAGTCTTGGCCGATTTAAAGATTCGGTTCCAGCGTGGACGGGAGTGGTCTTTGTCCCATGAAAACATGATTGTCACAGCCTTGCCGGCAATATGGTCTTCGGGTACGAAGCCCCAGTAGCGGCTGTCCACCGAGTTGTGGCGGTTGTCGCCCATCATCCAATAGTAGTCCATTTTGGGTATGTATTGGTCTGTCTCCTGCCCATTGATGAATATCTTGCCGCCCTTCACCTCAAGCGTGTTGCCCTCATAGGTGGTGATGACCCTGTAATAGATTGGGAGGTTCTGGAGTGTTAGTTTCAGCGTTTCGCCGCGGGCGGGGATATGGACGGGACCGAAATTATCCGTGCTCCAATGGTAGAGTTCCGAATGTGGGAAGATGTGGATACTACCGTCTTCCGTTGAACGGATGTCGGGTACAACTTCAATGACATCCGGACGTGCCTGCAGCGTTTTCACCTGACTTTGTGTTAGGGGTACGATGTAATGGCTTTCGCTCTCGTACATCATGTAGGTCAGAGAATTGGAGAAGTCGTCGTGGCTCACCCCAATATCATCCAGAACCTTTCTAGCATTGATGCCGGACTTAAAGAGTATGCCATAGGTCTGTTGGCTGTAAGGAGGTGTGGCAATGGCTTTGCCGTTGATATATACTATTTGGTCGATAATCTGAAGGTCCTCGCCGGGTAGTCCTATACAGCGTTTGATAAAGTTCTCCCGCTTGTCGACGGGTCTCACTCTTATTTTGTTTTTTACCATCTGGTTTCCTACAGGCAGCATATTGGCGTTCAATACGTTTTCTCTTCCCATTTCAAGAACCAGTTCATGGTAGCTTCTGTTGCTTCTCCAAGCGGTACACATCGTGTCGCCGTCTGGGTAGTTGAACACAACGGGGTCGAATCTTTCCACATGACCTAATCCACGGTAGCGGTGATACGGAAGTTTTATCCATTTCAGGTAGGATTCCACCTGTCCGTTGGTGAATGGCATTACGTTGTGGACGAGGGGTATCGACAGCGGAGTCATGGCCGAACGGGGGCCGTAGGCAATCTTCGACACGACAAGATAGTCTCCTGTCATGAGCGACTTTTCCATCGAGCTTGAAGGAATGTTATAGAATTCAAGCATCATGGACCGGATGATAACCGCCGCCACCAGGGCGAAGGTAATAGCGTCCAGCCAGTCGCGGGCCTGTGTCACCTTGTGTGGCTCTTCATTATGAGGGTCGTAATAGGGGTGCTTGCTCAGTCCAAGATACGGCAGGTAAATCCATGGGAAGATGACGGCAAAGGTCTGTTCGATATAGCGGTAGCGGTGAAACACATTGGCGGTCTCAACAACTAACAACAGGAACATGAAGACATTCCACACCGGAATAATGAATCCGACGTACCACTTCACCCTCTTCTCCTTGGTATCCTTGCCGCAAATCTTTATCCAGACAATGATGTTATACACAGGCACAAGAGCCTTCCACGGCCTCTCACCGGCCTTCTTGAAAACAAACCACAGGCCGACCAGGCAGCCAACAAAATAGAGAGTCAACAGAATTTCGTATATCATTCTTTTTAGTTTTTATTTTTCTTCGGACAAGAACCCGATAGCGATTCTTTGTTATTAATGCTTGTTGTATCTTTCAGTTTCTCCGATAACGTTTTTTCCAGTTTATTATTGCACCCGTCAATGTTTTTTTCGCATTATCCCAAATCGGTCAATAGGGTTTATGGCAGATTGGTATTTGTTTCGAGCAGATTGGCCGCATTGCTGGCGAACGTTAAGTAAAATAACGTCGCGACCGAATGGGAGCTACGTTATTTTACGTAACGAGAATTGAGAATTGAGTATTGAGAATTACTAGTGATGCGTTATTTTTTGATTTTATTTTGTAATTTGTTATATATTTGTCATTTATAATGATTTTAACTTTTGACGATTTGAAATGAATGAGTATCTTTGCAGGGTAATACTGCATTGATATGAATACGGGACG
>JAFZPH010000026.1 GCA_017550405.1 Bacteroidales bacterium | reverse complement strand
TTCAAGCCGGCGATTTCGCCAGCCTCTTTGGTGGCTTGACGCTGGGCGTCGTTGAAGTAGGCGGGGACGGTGATGACGGCCTCCGTCACTTCCTGACCGAGGTAGTCCTCGGCGGTCTTCTTCATCTTCTGCAGCACGATGGCGCTGATCTCCTGCGGGGTGTACTGACGACCGTTGATGTCGACGCAGGGGGTGTTGTTGTTGCCGCGCACCACCTTGTAGGGCACAGCCTCAATCTCCTTGGTCACCTGGTCGTAGGTCTCGCCCATGAAGCGCTTGATGGAGTAGACGGTGTTGTGGGGGTTGGTGATGGCCTGACGCTTGGCGGGGTCGCCCACCTTGCGGTCGCCGTTCTCGAGGAAGCCCACCACGGAGGGGGTGGTGCGGTTACCCTCGCTGTTTGCAATAACTACAGGCTCGTTGCCTTCCATGACGCTGACACAGCTGTTGGTTGTGCCGAGGTCGATTCCGATGATTTTGCTCATAATATGTTTCCTTTCTTTTTTTTGATTCAACTTTACACCCTCTCTATATCAACAATCGTGCCAAATGGTGAAGTTTACAGTTTACAGTTTACAGTTTACAGTTTGACTGACAAAATGGCAGTCGCTATGTCAGTTTCGATATGATTCCACTTCCCCTCCACATTCCCTCCACATCACCTCCGCATCCCTTCCGCATCCCCTCCACTGACCGGTGGTGGTGATGCGGAGAGGAAGCAGAGGAGATACGGTGCAGGAATCCAGGGAGCGGCTTGCTGATAGATAAAAAAGCACTCCAGGGGCAATAAAGCAGGGTGGTGAATCGTTATAGAAACAAACAAGCCACACATGGACAGCTCGATATTCAACCGCACGGAACTGCTGGTCGGCACCGAGGGTATGGAACGCCTTGCGGCGGCCCGTGTCATCCTCTTTGGCGTGGGCGGCGTGGGGTCGTGGTGCGCCGAAGGACTGGTACGCAGCGGGGTGGGGCACCTGACGCTGGTGGATGGCGACGTGGTGGTGCCGAGCAATATCAACCGTCAGCTGATGGCCACCACGGCCACGGTGGGACGTGTGAAGGTGGACGCCCTGAAGGAGCACCTATTGGAGGTGAACCCCGCGGCCGACATCGATGCACGGCGGGAGCTCTTCAGCCACGACACGGTGGAAGGCTTCGGACTGGAAAACTACGACTATGTGGTCGATGCCATCGACAGCCTGCAGCACAAGCTGGAGCTGATCCTGCGTTGCACGCAGAAAACGGTACCGTTCGGGTTCTATTCCTCCATGGGGGCGGCGTTGAAGATGGACCCCACGCAGATACGGGTGAGTGAGTTCTGGGAGGTGGATGGCTGTCCGCTGGCGGCGACGCTGCGACGCCGTATGCGTCGGCAGAAACGGTTCCCCGGACACAAGTTCAAGTGCGTGTGGAGCCCCGAGGTGATCAGAGCAGGTGGCGGAGAGCAGGTAGCAGGTAGCGGGGAGCGTGAGCCAAACGGCAGCATGATGCATGTGACGGCCATTATGGGGCTGACGCTGGCAGGATTGATAATACAAGACATAACACGATGATTCAGAATCTTTATGAGACATATCTGCAGTCACACAGGGTGACCACCGACTCGCGGGCCATCACGCCGGGCTGCATCTTCGTTGCCCTCAAGGGCGAGCGTTTCGACGGCAACGACTTCATCCCCCAGGCATTGGAACAGGGGGCGGCGATGTGCGTTGGCGGCGACGACGCACTACCCACCCTGCAGGAGTTGGCACGGGAGCACCGCCGTCACCTGCAGATACCGGTAATAGGCATCACGGGCACCAACGGCAAGACCACCACCAAGGAGTTGGTGCACGCCGTGCTGGCCAAGCGCTATAAGACGTCGGCTACCAAGGGCAATTTCAACAACCACCTGGGGGTGCCGCTGACGTTGTTGTCCATTCCCGAAGGGACCGAGATTGCCATCGTGGAGATGGGAGCCAACCATCCAGGCGAGATTGAGTTCCTGTGCGGCATTGCTGACCCCGACTGCGGACTCATCACCAATGTGGGCCGTGCCCATCTGGAGGGCTTCGGCAGTTTCGAAGGGGTGATAAAGACCAAGACGGAGCTGTACCGCCACCTGGCTGCCAAAGGAGGAAAAGTGTTTGTCAATGCCGACAACGAGATACTGATGCAGAAGTCCGAGGGGATGCCGAGGTTCACCTATGGGCGCGACGAAAGAGCCGATGTGAGAGGCACTCTCGTGGCAGGTGGCACCTCCAACCCGTCACCCTACCTGCATTTCTACTTCGAGGTGGGCGACAATGTCTATAATGTTCACACACACCTGCTGGGAGCCTACAACTTCGACAACTGCATGGCCGCCGTGGCCGTGGGTCTGCATTTCGGCGTGGAGCCGTGGGATATCAAGGAGGCCATCGAGGAATATGTGCCGAGTAACCAGCGGTCGGAATACCGGGAGACCTCGCGAGGCAATCGCCTTTACCTTGACTGCTACAACGCAAACCCCTCCTCGATGGCGGCAGCCATCGAGAGTTTCAAGGGTATGGGAGGCACAATGGCCATCATCGGTGGCATGCATGAGTTGGGTGCCGACGAGCGGCAGGAGCATGAAAAGGTGGTGGAACAACTGGCTGGCTGCGGGTTGGACTGTGTACTGCTGGTAGGCCCCGAATGGGACACCCAAATGCTGCCAACAGCCAGCTGCCAACTATCCACTACCCACTACCAACTCTTCCCCGACACCGAGTCGGTGCGTGCATGGTTGGAGGCCAACCCTGTTGCCGATGCCACCATCCTTGTCAAGGGGTCCAACACCAACAGGCTTTGGACGCTGGAGGGGTTGCTGTAGGAGAAGAATGAGC
Source organism: Bacteroidales bacterium (assembly GCA_017550405.1). Taxonomy (GTDB): domain Bacteria; phylum Bacteroidota; class Bacteroidia; order Bacteroidales; family P3; genus Colimorpha. The sequence goes on along the minus strand of JAFZPH010000026.1, from coordinate 9,285 downwards.
GATGATTTTTTTTGCATTTCAAAAATAGTTGTATCTTTGCAGCACGACTTTGAACGATAGAAGATGCGTTAAGACGCTCATAGTCATAGTTTAGACACACACCAAACAGCAAGAAGACCCTCTGTCGGAGGGTCGGAAAAGGAGGATTATGCGGTTTGGTGTGTGTTGTTTTTTTTGTTGTGCGCTCTTTGACATAGTACCTTGACAACAGATGAACGGGCATACCGTTTTGCACCCTCCTCCTGTGCATGAATGTTATTAACAAAAAAAACTATGACTATGAGCAAAGACAACAGAATTAGAATCAACAAAAAAATGGTTGCCTGGAGCAATGGAGAGCGGACCAACATCGTCCCCAGCGAGTGGAAAAAAGTAGATGACTATGGTCGCACGATGAGGAACTACCACTGCAGCTTGCGTGAAGGCGACGAGAACTACTTGTCCTGCACCATTATCCGCGAAGAGTGCCAGTGCCGTGAGTATGAGGCCGACCGTGCTTGGGAGCAAGGACGCCACCTCGAGGCGCTGAACGAGATGATGCGTGCCGCCCTATGGGTGCTGCCCGACGAGAGTGTCGGCTACGAGTTCGAGGATGCTCAGTGGCTCAATCCGTGGGAGAGCCTTTATTGGCACCCCAACATACAGGAATTCCTCCGCTATAACCGACGCTGCGAGGATTATTGCAAACGAGATACGCGCCTGTGGCCCGTTCTCGAAGACAGTCTCACTTACCAAAACTACCGCCGTTACCTCCGCGACCTCGGTCATTGGGTACACGACTGTTGAGGTAAATAGTGTATTTGTTAGGTGATTGGGAAATAGCAAGTTATGATGTTTGTTTGGATATGTCAATAATAATGTGTACATTTGCAGTCGCTAACATCGAAGAAGAAAGGACGCAACGATGCTGAGAAAATTCATGGAGTTTGACCTGACGGAGATTCATTTCCTCGGGAGTTTCTGGACAGTGGGAATATTGGTTACCATTGTGGTGTTCGCCATCATCGCCCTCTTGATATGGCTGTTGAGCAAGAGCCGCATTGGCTGTGCCATACTGGTGATAGGGGTGGGGGTGGAGACGTGGCTGGACACCGGCAAGTGGTACTGGACGGCATTGGCAGTGGTCTTCGCCATAGGAGGGGTGATGTGGCTCCGATCAATTCATGAGAGCGGTGCTTGATATTGAATACATAACTGAGTGTTTTACAAGAAAAAAGACTATGGTTTGGTATGTAAAAATAATCATTGTAGTGGTTGCCGCCGTGCTGACGGGGGAGGTATATAGAGCCACGAGGCATAGCTGGAGATATGCGGATAAGTTCTTCCTCTATTTCCCGTTCGTTGCCGTAATCTTCTTCTGGCTGATATTTAATGTCTGGATGGGCTTGATCTTCTACATAGTACTATCATTAAGACGAGCGGGTATCAGACCTAACCAATCAGAAGCCATGGGGAGAGGGTTTGCATATTATGACGATATCTACTATTTAAAATGTACAGAATGTGGCTATGAGAAGCCAGAAATAATTGATAGTAGCGGCACTCATGCCAGAGAACGTGGTCTGTTGGGAACGAGTGTGATGACACGGTGTCCGCGATGCGGAAACAAGGATGTGTTTCGTCTGTTTGGCGGATATCCACCCGAAAAGATAGGCTGAAAGGATAATGGTGAGGTGGATGAAAAAGAGGGGGAGGTCAACTGACTTCCCCCTCTTTTCGAATAAATCCTCAAGCATCAATACTTGTAGAACCCTTCGCCGGTCTTGCGGCCGAGGAGGCCGGCACGGACCATCTTGCGGAGCAGGGGGTGGGGACGATACTTGGGATCGCCGAACTCCTTGTAGAGCACCTCCATGATGGCGAGGTTCACATCATTGCCGATGAGGTCGGCCAAAGCCAAGGGACCCATGGGGTGGTTGGCACCGAGCATCATGCACTTGTCGATGTCCTCGGCGGTGGCGATACCGTCGGCAAGGATACCGACAGCCTCGTTGATCATGGGGATGAGGATGCGGTTGACCACGAAGCCAGGGGCTTCCTTCACCTCGACGGGCTGCTTGCCAATCTCGGTGGCCAGGTCGATGACGCATTTGCACACTTCGTCGCTGGTGAGCTGGCCGCGGATGACCTCCACGAGAGCCATACGGTCGGCGGGATTGAAGAAGTGCATGCCGATGAACTGGGCCGGACGCTTGGTGCAGGCGGCAATCTCGGTGATGGAGAGTGAGCTGCTGTTGGTGGCGAAGATGGTCTCGGGCTTGCAGATGGCATCAAGCTCTGTGAAGACATCCTTCTTGAGCTGCATCTCCTCCACGGCGGCTTCGATGACGAGGTCGGCATCGGCGAAGGTGGCGTAGTCGGTGGTGGTGGTGATGTTGGCCAGCAGGGCATCGACGGCCTCCTGGGTCATCTTGCCTTTCTCAACCAGTTTTCCGTAGCCTTTGGCGATGGAGGCCATGGCCTTGTCGAGGCTGGCCTGGGTACGGCTCTTCATGACGATAGGCATCTTGGTGGCGAAGGCTTTCACAATGCCTTTGGCCATGGTGCCGGTTCCAATAACACAGATTTTCATAATGCAATATTTTTAAATGTTTGTGTTTTATTTTCCTTGAAATTCGCATTTGCCTTTCTCGAGGAAGGCTTTCATGCCGTTTTTCTGGTCCTCGGTGGCGAAGCAGCGGCCGAAGATGCCGCTCTCGTACTGGATGGCTTCGTCGGCCTCCATGTCCCACTCGGTGTTGATGCAGAGCTTGGCGGCTTTCACGGCCAATGGTGCCTGTGCGGCAATCTGGTTGGCCATCTCCATGGCTTTGTCCATCAGTTCGGCCTGGGGTACCACTGCATTGACCAGACCGATGCGCAGGGCTTCGTCGGCACGGATGGCACGGCCGGTATAAATCAGCTGCTTGGCCATGCCCATGCCCACCAGACGGGCCAGGCGCACGGTGCCGCTGAAACCGGGGATGATGCCGAGACCCACCTCGGGCTGGCCGAACTTGGCGTTGTCGGAGCAGATGCGTATGTCGCAGGCCATGGCCAGTTCACAGCCTCCACCGAGGGCGAAGCCGTTGACGGCGGCGATGACAGGCACGTGCAGGGTCTCCAATTTGCGAAACACAGCGGCGCCACGGCTGCCGAAGGTCTGTCCCTGCGGCACATTGAGTGTAGCCATTTCACTGATGTCGGCACCCGCCACAAAACTTTTCTCGCCGTCGCCGGTGACAATCAGGCAGCGGTATTTCTGGCAGTCAAATTGTGTCAGGTAATCGTCCATCTCCTTGAGGATGGTCGTGTTGAGTGCGTTGAGGCTTTTGGGGGCGCTGATGGTGAGGATGGCCACAGAGCCATTCTCTTCTATTTTCAGGTGTTCGTACATCATGGTTGTGATTTGATTTGGGATGCAAAATTACTAAATAAAGCCGATATGGCCAAAAAAGATTTCACAGGGTCAGTTCCAGAAGGAGTTGCTGCCGTCGTTCGTCCAGTTTTCATGGCTGCTGTAACTTTGTACCTGGTCGTTGGTTTCGTGGGTTTCTTCTTGCCAGAACGGCAGCTGATCCACGATGCCCGACCCCGAGAGGGCATAGCCCCGTTCGGTCTTGAAACGAACCACCGTCAGGGTGGGGGTGATGTATGGTTTTTTGTTTTTCATAATATTATAATATTTCTTGATTGGCACCGGTGCCGGAACGATTGCTGGAAAAACCTGAGGTGTTGTCATTGCTGTTGGTTGTCCATGATGAGGATATACCATAGCCGTAATGAGGTCCAATATAAACGGATGGAGAAGCGTCAATGCGTCCTGAAATCGTGTTTGACTCAGAACGAATAGCGGGGTTGGTGGAATTCCAATAGCCGATAAGTCCTCCGGCATAGACATTGGTGGCGCTGAGGTCGGCATTCACATTGACGGTGCAATTCCGAATGGTGTCAAATCCATAGTTTGAACTACGTTCACCAAAGATACCTCCATGGCGGATAGTGGTGAGGTCGGAGAGTGTTAAGGTGTTGGTCTGAGAATAATTGCAGTTTTCGAAATTGATTGCTTTTCCGGGTACAATATATCCGACGATGCCGCCGAAGTCAACAATTGTGGCAACTCCAGGCTGTAGGGTAATGTCGGACACTTTGCAGTTGGTGTAGGTGAAATTATTATTGGCAAAATGTTCGGCACAGATACCGCCCATATAGCAGGGTTTTCCTCCGAGAGAGGCTCCTGTATAGATGAGAGTTAGATTACTCAAATAGATGTTTTGTAGAGAACATGTGCTTTTGAAGATGCTTACCAATCCCACCCAAGCGCCATTGTTATTGTAGCTGCTGGAGATGGTGAGGTTTGAAATCCAGTTGCTTCCGCCATCGATAGCTCCGGAGAATGTTATTCCTTCTCCGATGGGCTGTACGGTGATGCCACTCATGTCAAGTGGGGTGGTGACGACGTAATGCTTGGTGTGGTATTGGGTATTGCTGCCTTGAGGGTCATCCCATTTGCCGTTGATGGCCTGCACCATGATACGGAAGTCGGTGGGGGTGGCAATTTGCGGATAGCCACTGCCATCGACAGGAAAGAGTGATGTGAGGGTGACATCTGCCTGCCCGCTGTTGATGTTCACAGGCACATAGCCCAGGATTCCACGGTTGAGGATTCCACCACTGTTTTGAGTGCGACTGAAGGTGTGTTTGGTACCCTGGAGATGGCCTTCGACGGTGATGGAGAAATTGACGATGCCTCCCACGGCAGGAATCGGTATCTGGACGCTTTGGGTACCTGCTTCCACGAAAACAAGCTGGTCGTAGTCGAACAGCATCTCCACGGTGTTGCTGCCGCTGGTGCCTGTCTGGGTAATCCCGTCGATGGTGGTAAGGTCGTAGGTGAAACTGCCGCTCATACGGTAGCCTTGTGTGGTTCCCACTACGACGTGATCGACCGAGAAGCCTTCTGGTGCGGTGATTTGGATGGTGAGGGCACCGGTGAGGTGGCGGAAATAGAGACGTCCGTCGCCGTCACCATAGTAGCCCAACGGAGCATCCAACACCTGATGACTGCCGTCGGTCTTATACTGGTAGGTGTCTGGCAGTTCAACAGTAACATTGCCGCCGTCACGGCTGCGGAAGATGGAGGCTGGGAATACGCCATAGTAAGTTTCCGTGACCGGCACATTTTCGATATAGGCGGTGGCCGGATTGCTGGAGTTGACGTTGAGTGTGTATTCCGTGCCGTTGATGTTCACTTTGTCGCCGGTCTGCCAGTAGGCGTTCACATCGTCGATATACATCTTTTGGTGACCGCCCAACCCTTCGGCAGCGATTTCAAGTCGGTTGTTGCCTTCTTTGACGGGGGAGTCTTCCTTCAGACAGCCTCCAAGCAACATGGAGAAGAGCAGTAAGCCGATTGTTGTTGGCTTGTTGATGGGTAAAGAGTAATGGTGCATTTGTTTGGAATTGTTTTTTTCGGAATGCAAAAGTACATATAAAAAAACACATGGCAAAATATTTTCTTGTAAATGACGTTTCTCCAATAAGAAAACTCCATTATGGATACACCGAATCTTAACGAGCATAACAAGCAGGAGTACCCGCCGATGCATACGGCGGAGCATATATTGAACCAGACGATGGTGCGGATGTTCGGCTGTCCGCGGTCAAGGAACGCTCATATTGAAAAGAAGAAGAGCAAGTGCGACTACCTCCTCGACGCCTGCCCCACCGAGGAGCAGGTGGCGGAGATTGAGCGCCGCGTCAACGAGGTGATAGCACAGCATCTGCCCGTCAGCTACGAGTTCGTGAAGAGGGGAGAGGTGCCGCCAGAAGTAGATCTCCGGAAGCTGCCCGACGACGCCAGCGAGACGTTACGCCTCGTCCGTATCGGCGACTACGACCTCTGCGCCTGCGTCGGCACCCACGTGCAGAACACCTCAGAAATCGGCACCTTCCGCATCCTCTCCCACGACTGGAACGAAGAGACCCACACCTGGCGCATGCGCTTCAAACTTGAAGAGGGGCAATAAACGGCGGGGTTTTGCGTTATTTGGGGCAGAATGGTTTAACAATTAAATGTATGACAATATGAAGAAACTCTTTTTGCTCGGCGCGATGGTGTGCGCCCTCATTATAATAACAGCCTGCCACAAGGACAATGACACACAACAACCAAACGACAAACGATTGTGCCAAATAGTTGAAGTGTCATATTCTAACAATGGCTATTTTACATCCGGATATGCATACAGGCTGCCAATCGTATGGAATGACAGCGTAATAACGAAATGGGGAAGTGTAACGATTCGCAACAATGGTGACACCATCTTTTTCAATAATGACCGCATGGCCATAAAGGAGAATGGACGAATAGTTCACATTGTGAACATTGACCCTGAATCAATGCATGATACATGGGATTATACCTACAATGAAATAGGTCAACCCATATCAGCAATTCATATGTGTACACATTGCGTAGAGAGTACAATTACTTTTTCTTGGGAAAACGGCAATCTGATACATTCTCATGAAGAATGGTACGGGTCGGAATTGCCCAATACAAAGTATGAAGTTGACACCTATTATGAATATGACAATAAGAACACTCCATGGAATGGCATGGAGGACTATCTACTGATACGACAACCCAAGAATCCACCCACAAAAAATAATGCAGTTTCTTCAACGACTATTCGCACCCATTATGGAGTGGATTTTCAAATTGACACTCGAGATACATCATATAGTATCCAGTCTCATTTCGACTATAAAAACGAATATCCTGTTTGTGCTTATAACACAATTAAAACATATTACGTCTATTTAGATGGAACCTCGGCTAACATCCCACAATTCTGCACCATAACAGCAGATGCAAACCGATACACCGAAGCGGGATATAAGGCTCAGGGTAGCGGAACATACGAATACGGAGCCACCGTGATTCTGCAAGCCTTTGAACGCGATTTCATCCGTTGGGACGACGGAAACACGGACAATCCCCGTACCGTCATAGCGAGAGGCGATGCAACATACACGGCAATATATACTGACAAATGAATTACTATGGATGCCCTTGCACCAATCCCAACCGCTTTTGAAGCCGCCTGTCGCAGGAACGCAAAAAGGCAAAACGGTTTTGAAACCGACCGAAAAGGCTGTCGCAAGCCCCAAATGAATTTGAAAGAGGGTGAAAAGAGTGCCGCAGGGATGTTTCAAATTTGAAACATGGTTAAAAGGGTGTCGCGAGGGTGTTTCAAAATTGAAAGGCGGTGAAAAGAGCGTCGCGAGGCTGTTTTGAATTTGAAACATGGTTAAAAGAGATTTTTCAAACACAAAAAATATCGAATTATGGATGCTGTAAAATTTTCGGAAAAGGCACTGAGTGTGTTTCCTATGGCCTACTATTTCAGCGCCGTGGAGGCGTTCGAGAAGAGAATCTTTGCCGCGGAGTGCGGGTTGGACCGTTTCCGCGAGATGCGCGAGAAGTACGACGTGCTTTTCAAGGCTTTCGACGAAGCCTACAAGCGGACGAACAAGAGCGAGCTGACGGCCAAAATCGCCGCCCTCGACAAGGAGCGGGACGGGTACGCGTATGTGGTGGAGAACGTGGCGGAGATGTGGGAGCGGAAGCTGATGGACGAGAGCCTTGCGGCGCACGGCGGCAGGGTGGCGCAGGTGTTCCGCGACTACGGCTTCCGCACGAGCGAGGCTCTGGTGGCCGAGAACGCGAAGATTCACAATATGGAGCAGAAGCTGTCGGAGCGAGAGCTGGTGGCCGACCTGCAGATGATGGGGCTGACGGAGCTGAACCGTCGCCTGCTGAGCCGGACGGAGGAGATTGAGCGGCTGATGGGGCAGCGCAACGAGGAGAAGAGCGACGTGGTGGTGGGCGAGCTGAAGTCGGCGCGCGAGGCGCTGGACGGGCACTACCGCGCGTTCGTCACCTACCTCAACGCCGTGCAGGAGCTGCAGCCCGAGGAGAGCCTCTCGAAGGCGGCGCAATACTACAACGCCGACCTGGCCAAAATCGAGCTCCAGTACCAGCAGAGCCGCAAGAAGGGCGGCAAGGAGGAGGAGCCGGAGGTGACCGAGGAGGCCGCCGAGGCATAAGGCGTTTTCTGCCAACAACGAGCGAGGCCCCGCCATTCGGCGGGGCCTCGCTCGTTGTTGGCTATAACCTGCGTAGCTTTATTGCTCTCCGCGAGCACGCGGTTAGTACATTCCGCCCATGCCGCCCATGCCGGGGTTGCCGGCGGGCATCGGGGGTTCGGGTTCCTTGATGTCGCAGAGGACGCACTCGGTGGTGAGGAGCATGCCGGCGATGCTGGCGGCGTTCTCTAAGGCCACGCGGGTCACCTTGGCGGGGTCGATGACGCCGCTCTTGAAGAGGTTCTCGTACTGCTCGGTGCGGGCGTTGTAGCCGTAGTCGTCCTTGCCGTTCTTCACCTCGTTGACGACGACGCTGCCTTCGAGGCCGGCGTTCTCGACAATCATGCGCAGCGGCTCCTCGACAGCGCGACGGATAATCTCTATGCCGAGCTTCTCGTCCTCGTTCTCGGGCTTAACGTTGCTGAGGCACTGGGCGGCGCGGATGAGTGCGGTGCCGCCACCGGGGATGATGCCCTCCTCGACGGCTGCGCGGGTGGCGTGCAGGGCGTCGTCGAAGCGGTCTTTCTTCTCCTTCATTTCGACCTCCGAAGCGGCGCCGACATAGATGACGGCCACGCCGCCGGCCAGCTTGGCCAGACGCTCCTGTAGTTTCTCGCGGTCGTAGTCGCTGGTAGTCTTCTCGATTTGAGCCTTAATCTGGCCAACGCGAGCCTTAATCATGTCGCTGTCGCCCTTGCCGCTGACGATAGTAGTGTTGTCCTTGTCGATGGAGATTTTCTCGCTCTGGCCGAGCATGCTGAGGTCGGCATCCTCGAGCTTGTAGCCCTTCTCCTCGCTGATGACGGTGCCGCCAGTGAGGATAGCGATGTCCTCGAGCATCTCCTTGCGGCGGTCGCCGAAGCCGGGGGCCTTGACGGCGGCAATCTTCAGGCTGCCGCGCAGACGGTTGACGACGAGGGTGGCCAGTGCCTCGCTCTCGACATCCTCAGCGATGATGAGGAGCGGACGGCCGGTGTTGACGACTTTCTCGAGCACGGGCAGCAGGTCCTTCATGGTGCTGATCTTCTTGTCGTAGATGAGGATATAGGGGTTGTCGTAGGCGCACTCCATCTTCTCGGTGTCGGTGACGAAGTAGGGGCTGATGTAGCCGCGGTCGAACTGCATACCCTCGACGACCTTGACGGTGGTGTC
>JAFZPH010000025.1 GCA_017550405.1 Bacteroidales bacterium | reverse complement strand
GAAGGTGGCCGACTGGTTGCTGCAGATGGTGTCGAAGAAATCGAGGTGCCATGTGGGCAGCACATGCAGCACCATGGTCAAGAGACTGTCGGCACCGGCGGCATTGGACAGCGTGTCGTACTGCGTACCCGCCTCGGTGAAGGTGCGGTGGTTCCAAGTGTAAGGCAGCTCGCTGTCGCACACCGTGTCGTAAAGGGTGCTGTAGGTCTGCCATATCACCGTCAGATGGAAATCAACCGTGCTGTCGCATCCCTCGGCATTCGTCAATACCAGCTGTACGGTCGTGTCGCCCGTCAGCGAATGGTTGTGGTATTCGTATGGCAGACCGCTGGACGCAATGGTGTCGTACCCTGTGCCGTGGGATGAAGCACGGACTGTCAGGTAGAGCGTCACCGTGCTGTCGCAGCCCTGGGCGTTGGAGGTGATGAAAGTGGCCGTGGTGGAAGCGGTGTAGACCGAGTCGTGCCACGTAAACTGGTCGCAAGCCACAGCCGTCGTGTCGCCGCTGCTCACATCGTTCACCGTGAGCCTGAGCGAAGCGGCACTGTCGCACCCGAAGGCCGTTTGGCGAGCCACAGCGTAGGTGCCGTCCACTGTGCCCACAGCCAGCGTGGTGTCGCCCCAAGTGTAAGGCAGCTGACTGGTGCAGAGGGTCAGGGTGTCGTATAGGTCGAACACGGGATGGACGAGGATGGTGTGTTGCAGCGTGTCGGTGCAACCGTCGGCATTCGTCACAACGCAGCGCAGCACCGTGTCGGTCGTCGGGGTGACGACAACCATCGAGTCGGTCCACGTGGTCGTCGTGTCGTCCGTAATCCATCGGTACGAAACACCGTTCAGCGCAACCACCGTGTCGGGCAGGGTGCCGGCACAGCGGTCGGTGGGACCTATGAGCGACGGCGAGGCCGACGGATACTCCAGCGTCAGCGTCTTGACGATGGTATCGGCACAGCTGCCGCCACCGAGGTATGAGATTAACATCACGTCGTACGTCCCCGGAGTGGTGTACACCGTGCTGCCGTTATAATCGGTCGAGGTCATCCCGTTGCCGAAATCCCAGTACGCCGACTCGCATCCCTCGCCCGTTCCGATGGGAGTCACCCCGTCGGTCGAGATGGTGCTGAGGTTGTTGAACTGCACATAGAACTGGCAGTTCGTCAGCGACACCACCGAGTCGAACAACGCCAGCGGATAGCGTGTGCCGGCGTAGGCCGACATGGTGAAATAGCACTCGGCATTGTCCACAAACGACACGTCGCAATAATACGTCGTGTTCGATGTCGGGATATTGATGCTCTGCGTCGTGTAGAGCGTGGTGCGCTCCACCGTGTCGGTATACCAGTTGTAGTTGAAACCGTCGGGCATCGTGAAGACGTTCGACTCCACCTCGCCGCAATACTCCGCGCGGATGTTCTTCAGCAGGCAGTCCAGTGTGAAATAGGCGTAGCCGTAATGGCTGCCCTCGCCGCAGTCGTAGGTCGTCAGGCGGATGCGGATAGTCTGGTTGGCGTATGCGCTCATGTCCAGCCCCACCGTTGTCCAGTCTTTCCACAGCACATCGTTTGCCGCCTCGTTCCAGCCCAGATTGGCGTTGGCGATAAAGTCTGCCGCTCCGCAGCGCGAGTCAATCAGCTCGTTGTACTCGTTCAGGATCTCGATGCTGAAACGGGGCTGCTGCGCCGCGCTGTGCTCGGGGTCCTGCAGCACCGCCGCGTATTTGAGGATAAGCAGGTCGAACGACGAGGGGTCGACAAACAGGCTGTACGTCACCGACTCCGCCTCGGGGTTGCTGTTGTTCGACGTCCAGTTGCCCAGACGCACCGACGCCTCCGCGCCTTCGGGCACGGTGCGCAGCAGGCCGCCCGTGCGGGGGTCGCGCTCCGTGGTGTCGTAATGCACCGTGTGGCGGCTCAAGGCGCTCTGGTTGCCGTAATCCACAACCCCCATGCGGCTGCGCGGATTGCTGTACGAGCCGTAGGTGCACGTGGTGTACTCCGCCGTCAGGTTCGTCGGGTCGATGCAGCCCGTGCCGCCTGCCGGGGTGAAGACCATGATGGTGTCGCAATAGTTCCACTCGCAGAAACCGCCCATGCCGACGTCGCAGCTGGCGCAGAAGCGGAACTCATAGTTCGTCAGGTTGTCCAGCCCGCCCACCGTCAACGGAGGGGCTGTAGGGTGCAGCGTCGTCCCCGAGCCGTCGGCAAAGCCCACGGGGCCGTATTCCACCGTGATGTCGGGCTGTCCGGACTGCTGCCAGTCCAGCGTGATGCGGTCGGCCGTCATGCCCGCCACTTGCAGGTCGGCGGCACCGCAGGTGGTGATATACAAATCGTCCAGATAGAGCCAGTCCCAGCTGCCCGAAGTCTTCGTCAGGCGGAAGGCGAGGAACCTCGCCTCGGCTGGTGCGCCCGTCAGGACGGCCTGCATACGCTGCCAAGTGTTGTTCTGTGTGTTGGTGAAACGTTTGAGGGTGATGAACGAGCTGGCGTCGTAGGGGTCGCTCATCACGCCGAGGTCGAGGATAAACGTGCCGTAATTGTTGTTCCGCATCCAGAACGACACCGCCAGCCTCGACAGACTGTCCACCTGCAGGTCGGGCAGCACCGCCAGCGGCGTGCGCTCGGTGTAGGCCGAGCAGAAACGCAGACTGCGGTTGGGCGTATGGCTCTGGTCGCTGTACACATAGCAGTCGTTGCCGTATTCCTGCGGCACACGCAGTTTGTGCCAGCCCAAGGGCAAGCTGTTGTTCTGGCAGGTGTCGAAATCCACGCACAGCGGAACGGGCAGCGGACCTGCCTGGGTGGTCACCTGCTGCAGCGGGATGCAGGTAGGCGACACCGTGTCGCAGCGGAAATAGAAATCGTACGTCGTACTGTTCGCCAGCGTCAGAAGGGTGGGGAGACTGTCGATATGCACGAAAGTCCCCGACCCCTGTTCGAAACCCGCCGGTCCGTACTCCACCCAGAAGCCCGTACGCGAAGGCTCGGAAGCGTCAATACGCACCACGTTGTGGCGCGAGAGGATGGCACGTGCATCTGCGGGAATGTCGCAGGTGAGCAACTCAATCCGGTCAATCCAGATCGTGCGCCAGTTGCCGTTGGTCTCCCTCATCCGCAGGGCGATAAAACGCCCATGGCCAGTATAGCCTTCCAGCCTGGCCTGCAACACCTCCCAGCGTCCGTTCTGATAGTTGCGCAGCGTGTCCACAACGACGAACGTGTTGATGTCGGTCATGTCCGTCATCACGCCCACCTCAAGGAACATCGTCTCGGGGTTGTACGAACTCCACATCGTGGCGCGCAGGGTGAGGTCGCTGAGATTGTCGATGTCCAGCTCGGGCAGGACAGCGTAGGCATACAGCCCGTTGTAAATCTCGAAACGCAGGTCGCGGGAGTCCGCCGCGTCGCCGTCGCTCTGGATGTACAGACGGCTGTTGTTATTGTCGCTCATAAAGCGTCGCCAACCCGTGGGGAAAGCCCCTGTGCCGTAGCCGTAGTCGGCAAACTCCTCGCAATAGGGCACCTCCATCAACCGCGAGGTGGTGACTTGGGTATAAGGATAGCAGTCGGACACCACGGCCGAGTCGCATCGCATATAAAAGTCGTAGGTGGTGTTCTCTTCAAGCCCGCTGATGATTGCCGGATTTTGGGTGACATGCAGCAGGGTGTTGGCAGGGGAAACGGAGTAGGTGAGGCCGTCGCTGCTCCACATCGTGTCCATGGCTCCTTGCACGATACCGGCTGGACCGTACTCCAGCCAATAGTCGGCGGTATACTGCGAGTCGATGGTTGCAGCCACTGTAGTGGCACCGACAAGCTGGATGTTGGGGTGCGGGCAGGGTAGGACGGCAAGGTCGTCGATAAACATCGAGCTGCAGTTGCCCGTGGTGTTGACCATGCAGAAAGCGATGAAGCGTCCTGTGCCGTGGTAGTTGCGCAGCGAGGCGTGAACCGGCTGCCAGGCATAGGAGACGGTGTTCTGCACGGTGTCGACGGCAACAAAAGTGTTGATGTCGTACTGGTCGCTCATCACGCCTACAATCATCAGAAACTGGTTACGTTCGCTGTAGAGTCTGAAATGTACTTCGGCATGGCTCAGCGAGTCGATGTCGATGTCGGGCATGATGGCGTAGCTGCGGCTGTTGTTGTTGCAGTTGTTGTAGAACTGGATGATGCCGTCGTAGTTCTTGCGGGGGTAGTCGCCATGATAGCTGTTTTGCCGTGTCCATCCGGTGGGCATCTGATAGTCGGGGGCCGAGTCGAACGATTCGCAATGGGGTGCGGGCAGAACAGTGGAGGTGGTGAGGCTCTCGGGCGGGAAGCAGGTGACGTCGCCGCTGTCGCTATGGTGGTAGAAATCGTAGGCGGTCAGTTCCTCAAGGCCGGTGATGGCCACCGAATCGGAGGTGATGTGTACCCAGGCGTTGGTGCTGTCGCCCTGGGTGCAGCCCTCGGGACCGTATTCTATCCAGTAGTCGGGTGAATAGTCCTCGCTGTTTGTGGCAACGGTGACGGTAGTGGCGCCTGTGAGGGCGACCGACGGGGTGGGATGGTCGTTGATACGCAGGTTGTCGATATACATCGAGTTGCAGTTCCCCGTGGTGTTGACCATGCAGAAGGTGATGAAGCGTCCTGTGCCGCGGTAGTCACGCAGCGAGGCCTGTACGGGTTGCCATGTATAGGTGGCGGTGTTCTGCACCGTGTCGACGGGGACGAAGGTGCTGATGTCGTTCTGGTCGTCCATCACGCCTACAATCATCAGGAACTGGGTGCGGTCGCTGTAGAGGTCGAAATAGAGGTCGAGGCGGCGGAGCGAGTCGACTGCCACGTCGGGCATGACGGCATAGCTGCTGCTGTTGTAGTTGCAGTTGTTGTAGAACTGGACGACGCCGTCGTAGTTCTTGCGGGGGTAGTTGCTGTTGCTGCTGTTGTGGCTTGTCCATCCTGCGGGCATCTGGTAGTCGGGGGCGTTGTCGAAGTCGTAGCAATAGGGCAGTTCCATCTCCTGCGGGGTGGTGAGCGTGGTGGGTGGTGCGCAGGTGGGGACCTGTTCGAAGCAGCGGGTAAAGAAGTTGTAGGTGCTGTCGGGCTGCAGACCGGTGATGTAGTATGGGTTCTCGGTGACGTGCACAAGGGTGTTGGTGCTGTCGCCCTGGGTGCAGCCGTCGGGACCGTACTCAATCCAGTAGTCGGCGGGGGTGCCTTCGGCGAGTGCGGCCTTCACCTGCCGTGCACCGGCCACGGTGAGGTCGGGCAGGGAGCAGGGCGAGACCATCAGGTCGTCGAGATAGAGGGCGTTGCGGCCGCCGGTGGTGGTGATGAGGAAGGCGACGAAGCGGCCAGAGCCTTCGTAGCTGGCCAGCGAGACATGCTGGGGATAGTGGACATAATTGGAAGGGCAGGTGAGCGTGTCGACAGGGGTGAAGGTGTTGAAATCGGTACGGTCGTCCATCACGCCGACGACGAGCCGCATGCGGCTGATGTCTTCCATGCGGAGCGAGAACTGGAGGTCGAGATGCTTCACGCTGTCGATATCGAAGTCGGGGAGGGCGGTGTATTGCAGGTGGTTGTTGTTGGTGTAGAAATCCATGGTGCGGCAGCAGCTGTTGTAGTTGCCGCTGTAGGTGCGGGGATAGTTGTCGCCGTAGGCGCTGAAGCTGTACCATCCCGGGGGCACGGAGAGGTCGGGGTAGTCGTCGAAATTGTCGCAGTAGGGGAGGGGCACGGCGTCGGCGGTGCGGAAGGTGTAGGGGAGGCAGAGCTGTTCGCCCGTAGGGCTGATGAAGAAGACCTGGTAGGTCTGCGAGGGTTCGAGGCCGGTGAGCAGTGCCTGGCAGCTGTCGCTGGCCACCGTGCGCCAGTTGTCGCCATAGCCGTAGAGGAGGGTGTAGTAAGGGTTGTTGTATTGCCCGCTCCAGGCGATGCGGCGTGCGGAGGCTCCGTATACGGTGCTGTTGAGCCCCGTGGGGTAGGGATAGTTGGAGATGGCGAAGCCCGCGAGCCTGATCCAGCGGCAGCCGGAGGTGCTGCGGGCGCGGATGGCC
This sequence comes from Bacteroidales bacterium, assembly GCA_017550405.1. Taxonomy (GTDB): domain Bacteria; phylum Bacteroidota; class Bacteroidia; order Bacteroidales; family P3; genus Colimorpha. The sequence goes on along the minus strand of JAFZPH010000025.1, from coordinate 66,868 downwards.
AGACGGTTGAGGGCGGGGCTGCCGCCGACGAGCTGGACGTTGAACTCCTGCAGCTGGTCGGTCTGTCCGTTGCTGAGCGAGGCCATCTGGACGAAAGTGTTGGCGTCGGAGGTGTCGGCGAGTGAGCCGAAATCGAGATAGATGTAGTTGTTGTTCGAGGTGGAGAAAGAGGCATAGACCCATTTGCCGCCGAGCGAGTCGCCGGAGGGCAGGGGGCGCAGCAGGACCGTGTTGTCGTTGTAGGAGCAGGGGTAGAAAGCTAGAATCTGCTGGTCGTATTGGGTCTCGGTGAGCGGATAGGCGTCGCGACCGCGCACCACCTTCCAGTGGTCGGGGAGCACGCCCGAGGGGAGGTCTTCGAAGTCCTGGCAGTAAGGCGGGTAGAGCATGGGGTTGAGGGTATAGGCCACGGGGGCGCAGAGGGCCATATCGGTGTCGCTGCACTGCGCCATGATGTAGAAATCGTAGTTGCTGTCGGGGTCGATGCCCGCGATGGTGCAGGGACTGTAAGCGGCGGTGACCACGGTGGGGGAGTAGGTGCTGTCGGTGCGGTCGTAGCCCTGGCGGCCGTATTCGATATTGACCGCCGTGGGGCTGTGGAGCGCCGTCCAGCCTACCTGAACGGAGGTGGGCGAGGTGGTGAACTGGACATTCGTGATGCCGCAGCGGCCCACATAGATGTCGTCGATATAATAGATATAACTTGCGTAGATAGGTTTAAAGCGGAACGTGATATACTGCCCTGTGCCGGCGTAAGGGGCAAAGTCGACGCTGAACTGCTGCCACCGGGCGGTGTTGTCGAGCCGGAAAGCGGCAATGGGGGTGTAGGTGGAAGCGTCGTCGGGGTTGTTCATCACGCCCACTTGCAGGGCGTCGGTGCCGGTGGCGTAGCCGTTCACCGCGTAGGCGTAGAAGGTCATCACCGTCTCGGTGGTGGAGCCTTCCTCCAGCGGAGGAAGGGAGAAGAAGCAGGCGGTGTCGGTGGTGGTGTAGAGGGCGATGCACCCCTCGCCGCTGTGGTGGTTGGTGGTGGTGAGGGCGGGATAGAGGTTCGACGAGCCGATGATGCGCCGGTAGCTGGGCGGGAAGTTGAGGGTGTCGTACGTCTCGTACGACTCGCAATAGGGGATCTCGAGATAGTGTGCCTGGGTGGTGATGATGATGCCGGTGCCGCCGCCCCAGCCGCCGCCACCGGAGCCGCTGCCGCCGGAGCCTCCACCGCCCCCCCAGCTGCCGCCGGAGGTGGTGCCGGGACTGCCGCCGCCGGGCAGGTAAGTGGCGCCGATGATCTGGCAGTCGCAAAGGGTCTTGAAGTTAAACTCGTATTCGGTCAGCTCGCTCAGGCCGTCGATGGTGGCGGGGCTGGTGAGGAGCGTGTCGAAGGTGCCGTGGCCGTGGGCGAAGCCCCGGGGGCCGTATTCGACGATGATGCCCTGCGTGCCGTGGCCTGTCCAGCTGACGGTGATGGAATTCTGCGTGATGTCGGTGATGGTGAGGTCGGACGAGACGCACTTCTCGATGCAGAGGTCGTCGAGGTAGCACTCGCACCAGTTGCCGTCGGCGGTGAGCAGCTTGAAGGCGATGATGTGGCCGCTGCCCGTGTAGGCGGCGAGCGAGAGGGTGTGATGCTCCCAGTCGGAATAGTTGCCCACCAGGGTGTCGACACCCACGAAGCTGTTGGTGTCGAGGATGTCCGTCATCACGCCCACCACCAGCCTGGCGGAGGAGGAATAGCCTTCGAAGCGTGTCCAGAAGTTGGCATACAGCCCGCTCACGGCCATACAACCGTTGGAGGGGTTAATCGTAGGCATGGCGGCAAGACTGTAGAGGCTGTCGACAGCGTAGAACTGCATGGAGTTGCCCTCGCTGTGCCGTATGTAGGAGGAGGTGCGTGGATAGTCGCTGCCGACGGTGGAGAGTCGGCGCCAGTTGTTGGGGAAGCTGTTGGAACCTATCCCGTCGAAGTTGGTGCAGTAGGGGATATTGACCCATGTGTGGAGGGTCTCTTCGCGGAGGGTTTCGTAGTTGCAGTTGTCGGGGGTGCTGTCGCATTGTGGCCAGAGGTGGATCTCGAAGGGGGTGGCCTCGGTGAGACCGGCGATGTGGATGGGGGAGGAGGTGTGGTATGTGGGTGCACTCTGGCTGGAGGCACTGTGGCCGTAGGTCATCCAAACACCGGGAGTGGAGGAGGTGGCGTGCCATACCACGTCGACGCCGTCCTGTCCGAGGCCGCTGAGGCGGCAGTCGGTGATGGCACAGTTGCGGAGGGTGAGGTCGTCGATGTATGCCCAGCCGCTGCTGCAGTAGGAGGCGCGGTAGCGGAAGGCGATGTAGCGGCCGCTGCCGTTGTAGGAGGAGAGGCTCCGCTTGACGCGTGCCCAGCGGCCGGAGGTGCGCACAGTGTGGAGGGGTGTGAAGGTGTGGGTGTCGCGCGGGTTGGTCATCACGCCGATGATGAGGGCGGCGTCGGGGTTTTCGTTGTAGTAGTAGAAGTCCACCTGCAGGCTTGACATGTTGTCGGTGCTGACCATGGGCATGGCGGCCATGGAGGTTTGGTCTTCCCAGTTGTTGCAGCAGTAGGAATAGAATTGGATGGATTTGTTGGAGGAGTGGCTGCGGTCGGTGGAGATGCGGGGGTATTCGTCGCCGTAGGGGCGCACCCAGTCGGCGGGTACGCGGTCGGCGGTCTCGCTGTCAAAGTCGTTGCAGAAGGGGGTGTAGAGGGGTTCGTCGAGGGTGTGGACGGTCACCTCTTCCTGCTGGCATTCGGTGCTGTCCTGACAGGAGGACCAGACGAAGAATTGATAGCTGGTGCTGTTGGTGAGACCAGTGATGGAGACGGTGGTGTCGGCGGTGTGGATGAAGGTGCCAGCGCCACGGGTGAAGCCTGTGGGACCGTATTCGACGGTATAGCGGGTGGAGGAGGTAGTGGTGCCGTAGCGGTGCCAGGTGAGGCGGCAGCTTTGGTCGGTGATGTTGGTGGCCCGTAGGTCGCCGGGACGACAGAGGCTGAAGCCAAGGTCGTCGAGGAGGGTGTAGAAGCATCCGTCGGTAGAGATGTAGCGGAAGGCGATGTGGCGGGCTGTGCCGGTGTAGGCACTGAGGTCGACGCTGTATTGTTGCCACTGATAGGTGGGGTATATAGTGCGAATGGGAATGAAGGTGCTGCTGTCGTAGGGGGTGGTGATGACACCGATGGTGAAGCGGGCGCGGTTGCGTACGCTGCTGTTGGTGCAGCGCAGGGAGAAAGAGACTACACCTCCAGCTACCGGGTTTTCGGCGGCGGGCATGACGATGAGGTTGCCGTTGCCTTCGCCGGAGCAGGTGTAGAATTCGAGATGGAGGTCGCCGTCGGTTTCGGTGGTGAGGGGGTGGTTGTCGTAGGACTGCAGGGTTGTCCAGTATGGCGGGGTTTGCCAGGGGGTTGCAGATTGGAGGTTGTCGCAGTAGCCGGGGGCGATGCTGTCGGTGCGGGTGGTGAAGGTGTGGATGTCGTTGGAGCAGCTGGCGGTGCTGCCGGTGCACCAGGGGCGCACTTGGCAGGTGTAGGTCTCGTCGGCGTTGAGTCCGGTGAGGTGGAGGGGCGCCGTGGCGTTGGTGACGATAGTGGGGGCGGTGCCAGAGCTGCCGATGTATTCGACGTCGACGCTGTCGACGCTGCCGTCGGTGGTCCAGGTGAGATATGCGTCGTGGGAGGTGACGCTGTAGAGGTGCACATCGGTGATGCCGCAGCGGCTGAGGGTGATGTCGTCGAGGTAGAGATTGCCTTCGTTGCAGCCGTCGGGGGTGACGAGCCAGAAGGCGATATGTCGTCCGTTGCCTGTGTAGGTGGAGAGGTCGACGGTGTGGCGCTGCCAGTTGTCGGACCAGTCGTAGTTGATTTGGGCGATGGTGTCGAAGGTGGCGGGGGAGGAGGGGTCGGTGAGCATGCCTATGTAGAGGCGGCTGCTGCCGTAGTAGTTGTAGCCGCGGGTGTAGAAGGCGAGGGTGAGGCCGTCGAGGCTGGCTTCTTCGAGGTAGGGCATGGCGGCCATGGAGGTGTAGACGTTGCCGGAGCAGTTGTAGGAGCGCATGTAGAGGCTGCCGCTGCCGGTGCGGGCGGTGTTCTCGACGCGGGGTCGGCTGTCGAAGGTGAGGGGGCGTGTCCAGCCGGAGGGGAAGGAGTAGGGGTCGGTGTCGTCGAAGCTGTAGCAGTAGGTGGAGACCATGGGGTGTTCGAAGGTGGTGAAGGTGTTGCAGCCGTAGTTGCAGGTGGCGGCGGTCTCGCTGCTCAGGGCGGTGATGTAACAGTCGTAGGTGGTGTTGGTTTGGAGGGTGTCGACGGTGAGGCTGTAGGTGTTGGCGTCGACGGTGACGCTGGTGCCTGTGCCGCGGGTGAAGCCTGTTGGGCCCCACTCGACGATGGCGCCGTTGTAGGAGCGCCCTTGGGGCTGCCAGGTAAAGGTGGCGCCGTGGGAGGTGACGCTGGAGACGGTGCGGCCGGTGGCGTCGGCGCTGCTGACGACGAGGTCGTCGATCCATACTATGTCGGATGAGTAGTAGTAGTTGTTGAGGTTGCGGATGGCTATGTGGCGCCCTGTGCCGATGTAGCCGTTGATGGCGACGACGTGACGCTCCCAACGGTGGTAACCCACGGAGGCGGTGGCAAGGGTGGTGAAGGTGCTCTCGTCGTTGGGGTCTTCGATGATGCCGATTTGGAGGGTGTGTCCGTCGGGGGCGTCGCCGTAGGCGTAGAGGTCGACGACCAGTCCGTTGAGACTGTCGGTCTCGAGGAGCGGAAGGACGACGGTGGAGTGGTTCTCGAGGTCGCGGTAGGAGCGGAGGCAGAGGGCGCGGGAGCCGCTGTGCTGCAGGGCGCCATTGTCGTAGATGCGGGGGAAGTTGTCGTAGATGGAGGGTCGGTACCAGCCGGAGGGGTAGGAGCCGTCGGCCATGCCTTCGAAGTCGAGGCAGTAGGGGAGGAGGATGTCCTGCTGGAGGGTGCGGGCGGTGAGACGGACGGCATCGCAGTGCTGCACGACGGTGTCGCAGGCGCCATAGACGATGAACTGGTAGGTGGAGTCGGCGGCGAGGCCTGTGACGACGAGCCGTTGCCGATGGCCTGCGAGCTGGCGACCGGTTCCGTGGGCGGGTGCGGAGAGGCGTGTGCCGGTGCCCTCCTCAAAGCCGTTGCCGCCGTATTCGACGATGATGCTGTCGCCGTGGAAATGGGTGCCGACGGTGTCCCACCGGATCTCGACGCTGTGGGAGCCGACGTTGGTGTAGTGCACGCTACCGACGAGGCAGGAGCCGACGTTGAGGTCGTCGATGTACATGGAGTTGTAGTGGGTGTTGGGGTCGGAGGCGCGGAGGGCGATGTAGCTGCCTGTGCCGCTGTAGCGTGAGAGGGAGACCTGCTTGTACTGCCAAGTGCGCGAGGCGGTGCAGTAGACGGTGTCGACGGGGGTGAAGGTGGCGGCGTTTTCGGGGTATTCGATGACGCCTACTTCGATTTGGCCCGAGGTGTAGCCGTCGGAGTAGAGGTAGAAAGAGACGTTGAGGTGCCGGATGGAGACGGTGTCGATGAGGGGGAGGGCCACGAGGGGCATGGTGTTGGTGTAGTAGGGACGCATTCGGAGGGAGCGGCCTCCGCTGTGGTGGTAGCTGGTTGAGGTGGTGGGGGTGCCGTCGTAGATATCGGTGCGCAGCCATGAGGGAGGCAGGGTGTTGGCGGTTTCGAAATCCTGGCATTGGGTGATGTTGTTGTCGGGTGCGTCGAGGGTGTTCCATTGCACGGTGCGGGGTTCGACGGGTGCTCCGGAGCAGAGTGCCTGGATGTGAACATCGTATTGTGTGGACGGGGTGAGGCCTGTGAGGCGGAGCGGCGAGGTGACCCCGGAGAGGGTGGTGCCGGTGCCAGAGACGAAACCGGCCACACCGTATTCGATGTTGACGACGGGCGAGCCGATGGTGTCGAAGCTGAGCCACATGCTGTTGCTTGTGCGGTTGTAGAGGCGTTCGTTCCAGGTGCCGCAGGGGATGAGGGCCACGTCGTCGATGAATATGAACCGGCCGTCGCCCGACTGGAGGCTGCGCTGCATGCGGAAGGCGATGTATTTGCCGCTTCCGGTGTAGGAGGCCAGGGGGACAAGTTTCTCTTCCCAGGTGTTGATGTTGTCGACGGTGAGGGTGTCGACAGGGGTGAAGTTGTTGTTGCTGCGGAGGGTGCTGTCGCACACACCCACGATGATGTAGGTGCCGCTGTAGGCAGCGCGGAGGCTGAAGCGGACGGACATGGTGGCGATGTCGGCTACGTTCATCCGTGGGGCGATGGCCATGGAGTAGTGGTTGCCGTCGTTGTTGCTGCCGCAGTACATGCGCAGGGCGCCCGGGGAGCTGCTGTAGGGGTTGCCCACGATCTGGGGTTCGTTGAGGGTGTCGTCGTAGTTGAGTAGTTTGGTCCAGCAGGTGGGTAGGATGTTGTAGCCGATGCCGTAGTCGTCGAAGCTTTCCTCCATAGGGGGATTCATGGTGCCGCAGGCGGTGCGGAACGACTCGTGGGCGGTGCAGCAGGGTGCCCAGTTGTCGGCGACGCTGCTGATGGCGAGGTCGTAGTGGGTGTTGGCGTTCAGTCCGGTGAGCGAGAGGGTGTTGGTGTTCACTGTCGAGATGTTGCCGTTGAGGTTCACCATGAAGGGGCCGGAGGTGTTGGTGGCGTTCCAGTCCACCTGGGCGGTAGAGGTGGTGATGTTGGATAGGGTCACACCGTTGGGGGCGTTGATGCAGTTTTGCCCGACCCCGCTGCAGGTGTAGCTGAGGGCGAAGCCGCTTGGATTGACAGAACCGTCGGAGGTGAAACGGATGGTGATATAGCCGGTTGTAGAGCTGACGTTGACAGTCCCAGAACCGTAGACGCCATTCACCAGGGTATTGCCAGTAGCACCATTGCCATCGTAGACATAAAGATGGTCGCAACACCCTTCAAGCGCGTAACTGCCCGACAGGTTGACAGTCACTCCATAGGGTACGGTGATGACGACGTAGCCGTCGAAGTTGTTCGAATAATTCCCGTTTGGGCCGCCATCGTCGTAAATGGTGCCCGAGGGGTGCAGACAACCGTCAACCTGCAGGGTCTGCCCGTTGGATATATTAACAGAATATTGTGCATAACTGTTCGCGGTGGCCAGTGCCATCAGAGCGAAAATGAGGAACTTGTATTTCGGGTGTGCCATAAGTCGTATTGAATTTAGGATGCAAATATACGATTATTTTTTGATATATTATAAAAAGAATGTGTTAATGTGTGAATGTGTTAATGTGTGAATGTGTTATTGCGTGAATGTGTGAATGTGTTAGTCGATTTACGAATTAACGAAATAACGAATTCATAATGCCCGCGACTGGATTGTGGAGCAGTTCAAGGAGTGAATGTCTCGAAGTCTCAATGTCTCCACGGTCGATTAGAGAAAAGGAAATCGAGATGCCTTTGGGGTATGTGTGGCGGGAGACTTTGCCGCTGGCGTTTTTCGAAGGGTTGCCAGTGGCAACCCTTCTTCACCCTTCTTCGTTTATGATTTGAAAAAAAAGTCGTATTTTTGCAGTCGGGTGTCCGTTGTGTCGGGTGCCTTGATTTATCAGATTGTCAGTATGATGGATAAGTATCGACAGGCCGGGGGCGCTTTCGCTGCCCGGCAACAGGTGGAGATTATGGCTCCCGTGGGGAGCTATGAGAGCCTCAGTGCCGCCATCCAGGCGGGGGCCGATGCCGTCTATTTCGGCGTGGGGAATTTGAATATGCGGTCGCGCTCGGCGGCCAATTTCACGGTGGAGGATTTGCGCCGTATCGCCGAGACCGCGCAGCAGCACGGTGTGCGCACTTACCTCACGGTGAACACCATCATTTACAACCACGAGATTGAGGAGATGCACGCGCTGGTGCAGGCCGCCAAGGAGGCGGGCATCACGGCCATTATCGCCAGCGACATGGCGGTGATTCTCTATGCCAACAGCATCGGCGTGGAGGTGCATGTGTCGACGCAGTGCAATATCTCGAATGTGGAGGCGGTGCGTTTCTTCGCCCGTTATGCCGACGTGGTGGTGACGGCGCGCGAGCTGCCCCTGAGTCAGGTGGCGGAGATTACCCAGTTTATTAAAGAGAACGACATCCGCGGTCCGAAGGGGGAGCTGGTGCAGGTGGAGGTGTTTGCCCACGGGGCGTTGTGCATGAGTGTGAGCGGCAAGTGCTACCTGAGTCTGGACGAGTATAACTACAGCGCGAACCGGGGTGCCTGCCTGCAGCTGTGCCGCAGGGAGTATCTGGTGAAGGACGCGAAGAGCGACACGGAGCTGCTGGTGAGCGGCAAGTATATCATGTCGCCGAAGGACTTGTGCACCATCGGTTTCCTCGACAAGATAATCCATGCGGGCGTGAGGGTGCTGAAGATTGAGGGGCGTGGACGCTCGGCGGACTATGTGAAGACGGTGGTGGAGTGCTACAGGGAGGCGGTGCAGGCGGTGGCCGACGGCACGTATACGCAGGAGAAGATTGCAGGGTGGACGGAGCGGCTGCGCACGGTGTTCAACCGCGGCTTCTGGGACGGCTACTATCTGGGACGCAGGATGGGGGAATGGAGCGAAAGGTACGGCTCGCAGGCCACGGAGAACAAGGTCTATCTGGGCAAGGTGACCAACTACTACAACCGTCCGCAGGTGGCGGAGATGCGCATCGAGACGGCGGAGAGGCTGAAACAGGGCGACGACCTCATGGTGATAGGGCAGACCACCGGCGTGTACCGTGCCACGGTGGAGGAGCTGCGCCTGGGCGACACGGCCCAGCCCGTGCCGGAGGTGAAGCAGGGCGACGTGTTCAGCGTGAAGACCTCCGAGACGCTGCATCGCGGCGACAAGCTCTACCGGGTGGACAGGGTGGTTGAGGAATACTGAGAATTGAGAATTGAGAATTGAGAAAGTGAGAATTGAGAATTGAGAATTGTTATTTCTCCACGTATCTCTCGTATCACAAGTATTATCAATACGAGTAATACGTGTGATACGTGGAGATTGTAATTAACCAGTTTACGAATTTACGAAATTACGAATTCAAAAAAGTCTATGACGACGGAACAGGAACAGGCTTTGCAGCTGGCCACTGAGGCGGGACACATCCTCCTTGAAAACGGCGCGGAAATCAGCCGGGTGGAGGAGACCATGACCCGTATTGCCTCGGCTTACGGTGTGGAGGAGGAGAGCTTCTTTGTGCTGAGCAACGGCATCATCGCCACAGGGCAGCATTATGCCCGTGCGGAGTTTATCCCCATCAAGGGCACCCAACTGGCCAAGGTGGTGGAGGTGAACCAGCTGAGCCGCGACGTGACCGCTGGAGAATGTGTGAAACCGATGCCTGTGGAGACCCTCGGCCAGAGGATTCTGGCCATCCGCACCATGCCCGGCAAGGTGTGGTGGGAGATGACGCTGGGCATCGCCCTCGGGGTGTCGTCGTTCAGCATCCTTTTCGGCGGCAGTCTTGTCGATGCTGCGGCCACCCTTGTGGCGGGGGTGCTCTTGGGACTGTTCATGACGTTTGTCAGTCCGCATCTCTCGCGCCTTGTGGGCAACGTGGCTGGAGGGCTGGCGGGGGGAATCTGCTGTATCCCTTTATACAGGATGTCCATGCACCTTGCAGGCTTGCCGCAGCTGCACTTGGCCAATATGATTATCGGCACAATCATAGCTCTGGTGCCGGGAGTTCCATTTACAAATGGGATGCGCGACTTGGCCAACGAGGACTACATTGCGGGCACCACCCGCCTTACTGATGCTTTCCTGGCGTTCCTCTGCATTGCTCTGGGTGTGGCGCTGGCCTTCATCATCGACGGTGTCGCCACCGGCGGCATCGTCCAGCTCGGAGCGCCTGTCAAGGATCCTGTGGCTGCCCATTGGGCCATCCAGGTGGTTGCCGCCTTTGTGGGCACGGTCGGTTTCTCGGCTCTTTTTGGTGCACCACGCCGTTATTACCTCTATTGCGGCTTGGCGGGAATGGCTGGCTGGGCGGTATATCTGCTGGTGGCCGCTGGCCATTCGGTGGTCGGAGCCGCCTTCTTCGCCGCGCTCACTGTGGCAGCCATCAGCCACGTGATGGCCAAGTTGTGCCGCTGTCCAGTCACCGTGTTCCTGATCTGCGGCATCATCCCCTTGGTGCCGGGAGGGGGAATCTTCTGGACAGCCTACTACATCGTCACCGAGCAGCTGCGTATGGCTGCCGCGACGGGTTTTGTTGCACTGAAAGTCACCATCGCCATTGCAGGCGGCATCATCCTCGCCTCGGGCATCATAAATAAATGTCGGTTGAACTCGTTAATTCGTTAATACTGTTGATAAGTTTATACGTTGATAAGTTTATACGTTGATAAGTTTATACGTTGATAAGTTTATACGTTGATAAGTTTATACGTTTATCTGTTGATACGTTTATCTGTTGATAAGTTTATTTGGTTCGCAACGTATCAACATATCAACATCCAACATATCAACACATTCACACATTCACACATTCACACAATAACACATTCAAAATAGATGGCTAAAGCAAGAACATACTATTTCTGTCAGGAGTGCGGCTACCAGTCGTCGTCGTGGATTGGGCGCTGCCCCGAGTGCGGCAAGTGGAACACCTTTGTCGAAGAGGTGGTGAAGGCCTCCTCCCCAAAACCCTCCAAGGAGGGGAGCTATGGGAAGGCCGTCCCGAAGCGCATTCAGGAGGTCACCTACAGCGAGACCGAGCGCATACCAACCCATTGTGCCGAGTTCGACCGTGTGCTTGGCGGCGGCATTGTGCCGGGCAGTCTGCTGCTGCTGGGAGGAGAACCGGGTATAGGCAAGAGCACCTTGCTGTTGCAGACAGCACTGGCCATCACCGACCGCCGTCTGCTCTATGTCAGCGGTGAGGAGAGCGAACAGCAGATACGCATGCGTGCCGACCGTATCGGCATCCACGCCGACAACTGTTTCGTCGTAAGCGAGACCGTCACCCAGCGCATCTTCGAGCATATCGATGCCGTGCAGCCCGACCTGCTTGTTGTCGACTCTATCCAGACCGTCGTCACCGAGGATGTCGACTCGCCCGCAGGCAGTGTGAGCCAGATACGCCAGTGCACCACCGAGTTCCAGCACTACGCCAAGACCACAGGCGTCCCCGTGCTGCTTATCGGCCATATCACCAAGGACGGCACCCTTGCCGGTCCCAAGGTCATGGAGCATATTGTCGATGCTGTCCTCCAGTTCGAAGGCGACCGCAATTACGGCTTCCGTATCCTCCGAGCCTTGAAGAACCGTTTCGGCTCCACCTCTGAGATAGGCATCTTCGAGATGCGTGGCAGCGGCCTGGCCGAAGTCTCCAACCCCTCGTCCCTGCTCCTGTCGCACCACGACGAAGAGCTGAGCGGCACAGCGGTTGCGGCAACCGTCCAGGGGGCACGACCCATGTTCGTCGAGGTGCAGTCGCTGGTCAGCTCGGCCGTGTACGGCACGCCCCAGCGCAACGCCAACGGATTCGATATGCGGCGTATGAACATGCTCCTTGCCGTCCTCGAGAAACGCTGCGGATTCAAACTCGGAGCCAAGGATGTCTTCCTCAACATGGCGGGAGGGCTGCGCGTGAGCGACCCTGCCCTCGACCTCGCCGTGGCCTGCAGCATCCTCTCCAGCAATGTCGACATGCCCATCTCACCCCGCTACTGCTTTGCCGCCGAACTGGGGCTCAGCGGCGAGGTGCGACCCGTCAGCCGGATAGAAAACCGTGTCGGCGAGGCTGCACGCCTGGGGTTCGAGCGTATATTCATCTCCAAATACGACCTCCGCAACCTCGAACAGAACAAATACAACATCCAAATCATAGGGGTCAGTGTCATCGAGGAGGCCTTCCGAAACCTCTTTGAAAATAATTGAGAATTGAGAATTGAGAAGTTGTTGATATGTTTTGTGATTTTGAATTCGTAAATCGACTAACACAATAACACATTAACGCATTAACACATTCACACATTCACACAATAACGCATTCACACATTAACGCATTATAAATGTCATGCAATATACATATCAAACCGAACAAACCTGCAGTCAGCAGATAGACTTCGAAATCGTCGACGGACGACTGCACAACGTCATCTTCTATGGCGGTTGCCACGGCAACCTTCAGGGAGTAGCCCGACTGGTCGAGGGCATGGAAGTCAATCAAGTGCTCGAAAAGCTTGAGGGCATCCGCTGCGGCTGGAAGGACACCTCCTGTCCCGACCAGCTCTGCCGTGCCATCCGTCAGGCAAATGGAAAATTGAAAATGGAAAATTGATAATTATCCGGGTGCGGCAGCCAATTCTCAATTTTCAATTCTCAATTCTCAATTCTCAATTCATAAACTATCACCTTGCCCCCCGACACCTCGAAACTGTCGCCGAGGGCTACGTTGAGCGTCCCCTGCCACCACGCATCGAGGCACCGCCCTTGGATGGGGTACTGCAACCCCTCCACCGTGAGGGGCACCTGCGGCGTAAGCGAGAAGATGGAAACCTCCTGCCCTTTGCGCGAACGGAAACGCTTCCTGCCCTCCATGGGTATCAGGGTGCCGTAATCGCTCCTCATGCTGAACTCCACCTCAGGGTACAGCTCCATGTAGTAAGCCAACAGGCTGATATTGCCAATGGTGTGGTCCTCGCGCAGTCCCGTGGCTCCGATATAGCACACCCTCATCGCACTCTCCTTGCAGCCCGACAGACGGGCCTGCGCGATGGCGTAGTGGGTCGCTTTCGTCAAGTCGTTGTACTCCTGTTCGTCCACCACGTGTTGCTGCACCTCGAAACCCTCTTGGCGGGCTGCCGTCACGAGGTCGGGGTCCAGACTGTCCCCATCGCCCACAACGGCGACCCCCTTGCGGAACCCCTCACGGGGGGATGCCCATTCGATGTAATTTTTCAGCGCACCGTCGCAGCACACGATGCTGTCGGCCTCCTTGAGCAGGCTCTCCACCCATGCCCCCGTGGGGAATAATCCATTGGCTATAATGATGATATTCATGTTGGTAACGATGATTCGACCAAGCGTCAAAACGTGGCAAAGGTACGAAATATTTCCCAATGTCGAAAAATAATCGTAATTTTGCACCCTCAATAGCAAGCATCAACAGACAAAAGATCGGAGTCACCCCCGACTGACGAATTAACATATTAACGAATCAACACACTCAAGGATGGAGTCTATCAAGAAAATCTACCGCAAAGGCTACGGCCCTTCCAGCAGCCACACCATGGCGCCTCATGCCGCTGCCCTCCAGTTCAAGGCCGACCACCCCGACGCCCACTCCATCCGCGTCACCCTCTACGGCAGCCTTGCCGCCACAGGCCGCGGTCACCGTACCGATAAAGCCCTGCAGGATGGTGCCGCACCCCTGCCTGTCGAGATTGTATGGCGCCCTGAAGTCGTCCTCCCTTTCCACACCAACGGCATGCACTTCGAAGCACTCGACCCCCAAGGCCGCACCACTGCCGACTGGACCATCTACAGTGTCGGCGGCGGTGCCCTCGCCAACGAGACCACCAGCGTGACCGAGGAGCATGTATACTCCATGTCCACCCTCTCCGAAATCCTCCCCTATATCGAGCGCGAAGGACTCACCTACTGGGAATACGTTGAGCAGTGCGAAGGCCCCGCCATCTGGGACTACCTGCAGGATATGTGGAACACCATGCAGGAAACCATCCGCCAAGGGTTACAGGCCGAAGGCGTCATCCCCGGCGGACTCCACCTGCGCAGCAAAGCCCGCCAGTACTACGTCCGCGCCTCCTCTTATAAACCCTCCCTCCAAAGTCGTGCCCTCGTCATCGCTTACGCCCTTGCCACCTCCGAGCGCAACGCCGTGGGCGGATATATCGTCACCGCCCCCACCTGCGGCTCCTCCGGTGTCCTTCCCGCTGTGCTTTACCACCTGCAGCAAGCCCACGGCTTCACCGACACCGAGATACTCCGCGCCATGGCCACCGCCGCCCTTTTCGCCAACGTCATCAAGCATAACGCCTCCCTTTCCGGTGCCGAAGTCGGCTGTCAGGGAGAAGTGGGCAGTGCCTGCGTCATGGCAGCTGTGGCCGCCAACCAGCTCTTCGGCGGCAGCCCACAACAAATCGAATATGCCGCCGAGATGGCCATGGAACACAACCTCGGCCTCACCTGCGACCCCATGTGCGGCCTCGTCCAGATACCCTGTATCGAACGCAACGCTATGGCCGCCCTCCGTGCCCTCGACATCAACATCTACGCCATGATGAGCGACGGCAAGCACATTATCACCTTCGACAAGGTCGTCCGCACCATGAAACGCACCGGCCACGACCTCCCCAGCCTCTACAAGGAGACCGCCCTTGGCGGATTGGCAGTGGATGAATAGAGGAGAATGTGTGAATGTGTTAATGTGCTAATCAGACTAACGAATTAACGAATTGACGAATTAAATAATACTTTAAAGAAATGAAGAAAATATTACTGATTCTTACCGCTCTGGTACTGTCGCAGACGGCCATGGCTCAGCAGTTCTCACTCCCCATCCTCCCCGAGAAGATGTGGCCATCCGAGTATGCCAACTACGAGACCGACATACTCAACTGCTGCAACTACCTCCTCACCGCCGACCCCGCCTTCAACCAGCCCAAACACGAAGAGTGCACCTCTTTCCTCCTCCGTTGGCTCGAAGGCGCCCCACAAGTGCAGCTGGTTGTCGCTCCTGACATCGTCGACCCCCGAAACGAGCAGCTCCTTCTGGCCTACCTCGCCGCTTGGACGCGCCACTCGCTCCAGTACAAAGACTCCTCGCCCTTGGTGTGTGCCAACGTCGCCGTCGAGGACATGCTCCGCTACTACGAGACCTTTCAGTCGTATGTAGGTAAAAGCCGTCTCTGCGAACGTCTGCTCAAAGCACAGCGCAACGGCGACCTCGCAGCCGTTGTGGCCAAAGCCGTCATGCCCTGACAGCCATGCGACTCCGCCACCATCGGTCGCGACGCCACCCCTTCCTGCCTCACATGCTGCTGCCCGTAGTGTGCGGAGTGCTATTGCTTGCTTCCTGCCGTTACGGCGAAGTGCCCTTCCCCTATGTACCCAACCTCCCCACCGACTACAACCTTGGCACCACATACGCCAACGACATGACAGGGGCTGTCTCCATGTTCACATGCCAGACTATTCATGAGTACTCCGACGGCATCGTCTCGCAGCAGACCGCCTGCTTCGACACTGCCGGACACTGTCTTCACTACTATTACCGCGACAGGGAGACCTGCCGCCATCTTGCCTTTGTCTACGACACCACAGGAAAGCGTATAGAGGAACGCTGTTACCTCGACACCGCCGGCACCTCCTTCGACAGTCTCACCCGCCTCCATACCCTCACAGTCTACAGCTACTCCCGCAATGGCCGCACATGCCGCGCCCGCATTACCGGACCCGACGGCAGGCGGCACACCTTCCGCCTGCGCTACGACAGGCAAGGGCAACTCAAACGGTTCGTCTACCCCGACGGCTCCCGCTTCAGCTACGACTACGACACAGTCGGACGGCTTGTGTGCCGCACCTGGCCTGATGCCTCGGCTGAGCGTTATGAGTACGACGACCAGGGCGATTTGCGAACAAAGATAAACCGCGATGGGACGCACACGTGGTACATGGCAACTCTCCCGCCTTTGAGTACCGACAGTCTGGGCCGTGTGTTGGAGGAGGTTGTGGGTCAGTCACCGGACAACTCCAATCCCATCATAGCTACCTATGTCTACGACGACCACGGTAACTGGGTGCACCGTACCACTGCCGG
The DNA here is from genome assembly GCA_017550405.1 of Bacteroidales bacterium. Classification (GTDB taxonomy): domain Bacteria; phylum Bacteroidota; class Bacteroidia; order Bacteroidales; family P3; genus Colimorpha. The sequence goes on along the minus strand of JAFZPH010000025.1, from coordinate 51,042 downwards.
CGTTACATCCCCTACCGTTCTGGAGGTCCGCACATTAAGGTACTACGGCAATTGAACGCTTTGATATTTGTAGTTACGTTGATTGTTATTTTGGAAAGTTTAATTATTATTTCTTAATATATGAAACACGTTATAATATTACTTTGTGTTGCAGCAATGCTGATGGGCTGCGGCGGCAGGAAACAGGATACCGGCTGGAGCGACGCTGTGGGTGTCCGTGTGGCAGTTGTGGACGGAGGCGAGAATATGCACCAGCGTGAATATGTGGGTTCTATCGGCTCGGAGGTGGAAATGGATGTATATTTCCCCCTCGGCGGTCGGTTGACCAAAGTTGCCGTTCACAATGGGCAACGGGTGAAAAAAGGTCAGGTGCTGGCCGAGGTGGATGCCACGACGGCACGCAGTCTGTGGGGCTCGGCACGCGCCGCCCTGCGCCAGGCCGAAGATGCATACGGACGTATGCAGCGTGTGCACGAAGAGGGTGGTATCAGCGATGTGCGTTGGGTGCAGATGGAGACAGACCTTGAAAAGGCCCGTCAGGCGGAGACCGCTGCCCGTCAACGGGTGGAGGATTGTGTGCTGCGCGCTCCCTTCGACGGGGTAGTGTCGTTCGGGATGCACCATGCAGGGGAGGAGTTGAAGCCCGTTGAACCTTTTGCCCGTGTTATTGACTTGAGCCGGCTGCGTGTTGCTTTTTCCGTCCCCGAACATGAGGTGGGTCTTCTGACGATGGGTACAACTGCAAAGGCTGTGGTCCCTGCCTTGGACGACAAAGAGTTTGCACTACGGGTGACGGACAAGAGTCTTGTGGCCAATCCGCTGGGGCATACCTACAAGGTTTACGCAACGATTGTGTCGCAGGGCAATGCCAATGTGAATAAAGCTGGCTTGCTGCCCGACATGGTGGCGAAGGTGGAAGTGGATATTGACACGAAGGCAGGCATTGTGGTACCGGCCGAATGTGTTCAGGTGATGCCCGAGGGGACGATTGTGTGGGTGGTGGAAGGTGGCAAGGCATACCACCGTGTTGTGACCGTGGGTGATTTTATCCGCAACGGTGTGATGGTTGAGACCGGACTGAATGCCGGCGACTCGGTGATTGTGTCGGGGCAGCAGAAGCTGTATACCGGTGCCAAAGTGAAAATTGAGAGTTGAAAATTGAGAGTTGAGAATGGAGAATTGAGAATCACTCAAGCATTTACACAATCAAGCATTCAAGCAATCACTCAAGCATTTACACATTCAAAAGTTCAAAAGAAATGGCTCGAAGAACCAATCTGATAGAGAAGGCGATGCGCACTTTCCCCATTTTGGCACTCAGCATTATTGCTGTGGTGGCCATCGGGATATATGCATTGCCGCATTTGAACAAGAACGAATTTCCCGATGTGACGATTCGGCAGGGCGTTGTGGCCGTCATATACCCCGGTGCCACCGCCGAAGAGGTTGAGGAGCAGGTGACGGGAAAAGTGGAGGACTATCTTTTCACTTTCAACGAGGTGGACAAGACCAAGACATACTCCTACAGCAAGGACGGCATGCTGTATGTGTTCGTGACCATGGTACACAGCGATGGAGATGCCAAGGTGACGTGGTCGCGCATCAGGGAGGGGCTGTCGTTGTTCCGCATCACGGACTTGCCACAGGGTGTGGCCGCCACGGCAGTGGTGGATGACTTCGGCAATGCATCGTCGCTGTTGATAGCCATTGAGAGTGCCGAGCGGTCTCCAAGGGAGCTTGAGGAAGTGTCGAAAAACCTTTCAGCACGCCTGCGCAATATACCCGAGCTGGGAAGAATCAATGTGGTGGGGGACCAGAAGGAAGAGATAGCGGTGCACATGGATCCTGTGAAGTTGACGCAGTATGCCATCTCGCCGTCGATAGTTTCGGCAGAACTGGCGGCGCAGGGATTCCGCACCATCTCGGGCAAGCTGGAGAACGATGAGGGTCATGCCTTGGTGCATGTGTCGATACCTTATGGCGATTTGTATAACCTCAATGAGTTGGTGGTGTTCTCCGACCCGGTGACGGGTCAGGTGTTGCGTCTGCGCGATGTGGCACGGCTTGAGCCTCACTATCCCGACAAGGTTCCGCATATCGTGTACAGCGACTCGGTTACAGATAACACCCGTTGCATTGTGCTGTCGCTGGAAATGAGGAGCGGGAACAATGTGGTGGAGTTTGGCAAGAAAGTGGAGAAGGTGATGGCGGAGTATGAGCAGACGCTCACTCCCGACATCCATATCCATCGCATCACCGACCAGCCGCAGGTGGTGGACCGTTCGGTGCGGTCGTTTCTGCGCGACCTGATTGAAGCCATCCTCGTGGTGATTGTGGTGATGCTGTTGCTCTTCCCGCTGCGCACAGCGTTGGTGAGTTCCACGTCGGTGCCTATTTGCATCGCCGCCACACTGGGCATTATGTATTTCCTCGGGTTTGAACTGAACACGGTGACCCTTGCCGCACTGATTGCCGTGCTGGGTATGATAGTGGACGACTCGGTGGTGGTGATAGACGGGTATACCGACTTGTTGAGGGCGGGGCATTCGCGATGGTATTCGGCGGCGGTGTCGACATCTAAGCTGGCCAATTCGATGCTGTTTGCCACGGCCTCTATAGCCATGATGTTCTTCCCGGCAATAGCCATTTTTAAAGGGAATATGCTGGGGGATTTCATCAAGCTGTTCCCCTGGATGATATTGATTGCATTGGCTTGCAGTTTCTTTTACGCCATCCTTGTCATTCCGTTCCTCTCCGCCCGATTGATACGCCAGAGCGCTCCCAGCAAGAAGACCCGTGTGGAACGGGTGCAGGAGCGTTTTTTCAACGCTTTGCAGAACGGCTACCGTTGGTTGCTCGACAGGTGTTTCCGCCACAAGAAGATCACTCTGGCCGTGGGAGCCGCCTCGGTAGTGGCTGGGGCGCTGCTGTTTGCCAAGGTGAACATCCAGATCCTGCCCAAGGCCGAACGCGACAGTTTCGCCATCGAGATGCGTCTGGACGCTTCGTCTTCGCTGAAGGAGACCAGTGCCGCTGCCGACTCGCTGCGAAAGATGCTGATGGCCGACCCCCGCATCACGAGCGTCACCTCGTTTGTGGGCATGTCGTCGCCGAGGTTCCATATCACTTACGCTCCCCAGCTGCCTGCTGACAATTACGCCCAGCTGATTGTGAAGACGGTTGACGACAATGCCACCAAAGCGGTGATTGAAGAGTATGCACAACGTTATGAGAATGTCTTCACCAATGCACAGATGCGTTTCAAGCAGCTGGATTACCAGATGGCTCTTTCGCCCATTGAGATTTACATCAAGGGCGACAATTACGATAGTCTCGCTGTTGTCCGAGACTCGCTGATACGGTTTATGCGGGAGGCCCCCAAGCTGTTCTACGTCCACTCCGACTATGACGAGACGGAGGAGATTGTGGACGTGGTGCTGAAGAGCGATGTGGCCAACACCTTCGGGATAACACAGTCGACGTTGTCGGTATATATCAGCGGCGCCCTTTCGGGGACGCATCTCTCCTCGATGTGGGAGGGTGATTACAATATCCCCATCACGGTCTACAGCGATGGCTCGCAGAATCTCGACTACAGCTCGCTGGGCGATTTGCTGGTGCCATGTGCCACAGCGGGCATGTGGGTCCCGTTGCGCCAAGTGGCGGACATCCATCCGCGATACCATCACAACAATATGCCCCACCGCAATGGTGTACGCTGTATCACCGTCTCGGCCGATGCCATGATGGGAGCAGGGCAGCTGAAAGAACTTGCCGCTATCGGACGACGGATTGAAAAGATGAAGCTCCCCGAAGGCGTTACCTGGGAGTATGGCGGGGCGATGGAATATTCGCGCGAGCTGCTGCCGGGTCTTATCCTTGCAGTGATTGCCGCCCTCTGCGTGATGTTCATTGTGTTGATAGTGCATTACGGCAAGATAGGCATATCGCTGCTCTCCATCTCGATGGCTGCGCTCTGCCTGTTTGGTGCCACGTTCGGGCTATGGCTTTTCGGCTATGATTTCTCCATTACGGCCACACTCGGTCTTATCTCGCTTGTGGGTATCATCGTGCGCAATGCCATCATCATGTACGACTATGTGTCCGAACTGCGCAGCAAGGAGCAGATGTCGGTCCGCGATGCGGCCTATAATGCCGGCTTGCGCCGAATGCGGCCCATCTTCCTCACTTCGGTCACTACGGCTCTCGGTGTCATCCCGATGATTACGGCTGGAACCCTGCTGTGGGCACCCATGGGCGTTGTGGTATGCTTCGGTACCATCTTCACCCTGCCCTTGGTAGTCACCATCCTCCCTGTGGCCTACTGCGTCGCTTTCGAGAACAAGAAGCGGGTCAACCATCGTCCTGTCAATGTTAGTTATGCCAATAACAAAAAGTAGATAAGAAAGGGTGTTGTTACTAATTTACTTTAAATCCATTAATACCCATGAGAAAATACCTATATTGCCTGCCTTTATGCCTTGGATTGGTTTTCAATCTGCAGTCTTTCGTCAATCCTGTCCAAGCCCAGACACTGACGCTTGACAGCTGTCTGGCACTGGCAAAGAGGAACAATGCGGACATCCGTGCATCGCAGCTCGACGTTCAGAAGGCGCGGGCGGTGAAGAGCCAGGCGTTCACCCGTTTCTTCCCGCAGTTGCAGTTGAACGGGATGGGCTATGTGGCAGCAAGACCCATGATCAGTTTCGCACTGGAGGATATCCGTTCCAACGATATGCGCGACTTGCTGGAAGCCATCTACAATGTTTTCTCTCAGGAGACTGACGTGTCCGACCGTCTTGAATTGATGAAGCACGGTTTCAGTGCTTCTGTTTCCGCTGCCCAGCCTGTCTATGCCGGAGGACGGATAGTGAACGGCAACAGGCTGGCCTCGCTTGGTGAGGAGGCTGCTGCCCTCCAGGCGGAGATAAAGATGCGCGATGTGCTTGAGGAGGTCGAGTCGACATATTATCTTGTCGTTGGTTTGAAGGAAAAAGAGGCCTCCGTGGTGGCTGCAATGACATTGATTGACTCGCTGGAACGTGTGGCTACATCGGCGTTGGCAAATGGGTTGGCTACACGTGCCGACATGCTGCAGATCAGCCTCAAGCGGAACGAAATCAACGCCAAACGCCAGCAGTTGGCAAGTGGCATCAAGATGTCGTGCCGTCTGTTGTGCATCCAGATAGGCATTGCGTATAACGACAGTCTTGTTTTCGGTGGCGACAGCCTGTTGCGGATGTCTCCTGTTGAAGTGGATTTGAAGGGCGGTCAGTTGTCTCAGGATATCCATCGTCCGGAGAGCCGTCTGCTTCAAATCAATGTGGAGTCACAGAAACTGTTCAAGCGGATGACTGTGGGCGAGACCCTGCCCCAGCTTGCCATCCTCGGCATAGGCTATTATGGAAATGCAGTGCGCAACGATGTTTCGGCCAATGCTGTGGCGGGGTTCAGCCTGTCGGTGCCTTTGTCCGACTGGTGGAACACGTCGCACAAGATTAGGGAACATAATATCCGCATCGAGCAGGCTCGTGTGGCTGAAGAACATTACGGCAAGATGATGTCGCTTGAGGAGGAAAAGGCCTACAACGACATGGTGGACGCTTGCATGCTAATCCGTAGTGACTCGGCTGCGCTCCAGCTTGCGCGTGAGAATTACCGGCTGGCGGAGATTAATTATTCCGCTGGGGTGGTGACGGTGTCGGATGTGCTACAGGCGCATGCACTCCTGCTGCAGGCGGAGAATGCCGTCACCGACAGGCGAGTGACGTATCTTGTCGCCCGCCGCCGTCTGTCCGATTTGAGGGGAGAGCAGTAATTTGATGTCCAACTATCACGGAGTTACTGCACTTTTGTCCAGTAGACGCTCTCGCTGAATGCTAAGACAGACCCTTTGAGTCGCAGGCGGCCGTCTTTCTCGAAGGTGATGGTGAGGCGTGCCTTGATGCCGCGCTGGGGGTCGTAGATTTTTGTGCCGTCCCAGCATTTCTTGTCGGCGTTGTACTGCAGGCCTGAGAAGATGACGATACGGTCGCACGGGGTGTTACGGAGACTTTTGTCGGGATTTTTGGTGTCGAGGCGTTTGTTGCCATTCTCGTCCTTGTCATTCTGCATCCAGACAATCTGTCCTTGGTAGGTGCCGTCGGGCTGTTTGGTGATTTTGGCACGGAAACTATCACCTCCCTGTGTGCCGGAGTAGGTGCCGACGATGTTGTCAGCAGCGTTGTTCAATGCGCTCTGTGCGTTGCCGATTCCAACAATCAGCAGGGCGAGGATGGTGAGAAGGAATTTTTTCATTGTTGTGTTTAATGTTTGAATGTGTTATTGTTTGAATGTGTGAATTGATTAACGCATTTACGAATTAACGAGTTCAACGATGATATTTCGGTAGTTGATTTGGTGGAGGAATTCGTAAGCCCTTTCGGTGCGGAGGAGGTCTTCGGGGCAATGGGCGTCGGTGCTGACGATGACGGGAATGTGTTTCTCGTTCATGTGGCATAGCAGCTCGCGTGAGGGGTAGTAGTCGTCGTGGCGTTTCTTGTAGATGCCGCGGGTGTTGACTTCGGCTATGCACCCTGTTTCGCGGATGAGTTCGATGGTCTCGTACACAAGGTCGAGATACCATTTGTCGTGCTCCGAGAAGTAGCGGTCGCGGTTGTGCATCACTATCTTGTTGAAGTGGGCGACGATAGTGGGTCGCTGGCTCTCAATCATGGCGTTGGTCTGACGGAAGAAAGAGGTGACGCCGCGGCGTATATCGCCGTGGAAGACCCGTTGCAGTCCTTCGTCGTAGGTCTCCTGCCGCGGGCCGTCGATGAACCAGATGCGCTGTGCCGCTTCGCTGGGGTGGTTGCGCAGCCATGGGGTGTCGTCGGGGTCGGTGACGAGATGCACCCCTCCTATGAAGTAGTCGAGTCCTCCCTGTTGGATAAGTGGCTGGAAGTCGTCGTTCACACCCGGCACATAGTCTATCTCCAATCCCAGCAGGATGTCGATGCGGCCGCGGTATTCTTCTTGCAGTTTACGCACTTCGGTGCAGTAGGCGAGGTAATCTTCGTTGTGAATGGAGAAGGTGTTGCTGAAGGGCAAAGGAGCATGGCCGGAGAATCCGAGGGCGGTGAAGCCGTTGGCAAGGGCGAATTCGACGTATTCACGCGGTTCGCCCTTGCCATCGCAGTAGCAAGAATGGGTGTGGTAGTTAGAACGCATAGACAGCACTTAATGAGAGTCGGAGGTTGCCAACAGGTTCTTTGTATCCTGCATAAGTGTATTCGGCTTCGCCCACGAAAGAGAGGCCTTTCTGTGTGGTGTAGGTGAGGCGGGGCTGGACGCGCCATAGGTAGGCGAGGTCGTGGCCGCGGCCGAAGCAGTGGATGAAGTCGGTGTTGCCGTGGTCCAGGTTCTCGGCGTAGCCCATAAAGAGGCCGGGACGCCAATGGCCTTGGTTGCCTTCGATGTCGAGCCACACGGTGTTGAAGTGCCAATCGCGGAAGGAACCATCTGCCAGCATCAGGTATCCGCCCAGCGAGCAGCCTTCGTAAAGGCTGTTGTTGAGCAGGGTCTGTGCCTTGATAGTGACGGGGCCCAGCGTGACCTTGCCGAAGAGACTCCACGATAAGGAGGTGTGGAGTGTTCCTGTGGGGTTTGGCACCACAGGCTGGATGGTCTTGAGGTTGGCAGCGGCTCCCACAAAGAGGTTGCCTTGGCGGTAACGCAGCTGTGCGTTCATCTCGGGTATGAGGCTGTGGCGGGCGAAGAGTGGGCTGCTCTGCGGGGTGCCATTGAGCAGGCCCTGGCTCATGTTGTCGAGCTGCCATTGTGCCACAGCAACGGCTTCGAGTCCGCCGAGGCGGTATTCGTAGCGCACTTGCGGCTGGCGGGCATAGCAGTGGAAGGGTGCACCCATGTTCAAGGGGTTGGTCATGGGCATGATTTCGTGGATGACCATGGCGTACCAGTATTGTCCGGCAAGGAGGCGGTGGCGACCCCAGTCGAGGATGAAGTAGGCGTGGCGCAGACGGAGGTTGTCGATGGTGGCATTGGTGGCACCGGTGAAGTCGCCCTCTACAAAGGCCGAGGTCTTTGCACCCAGCATCTCGGGACCGGTGATTTTCACATTCAGCCTTGCCGTAATGGCAAGCATATTCGCCTGCCAGCCGTCGTTGATGTCGCGGCCAAGGCTGTCGCGCACAATGGGCTTAGGGTAGAAGAGCATCATGTCTTCACGACCCCCGACAACGCTGCGGCTGTCGGCATAGTAGTGAGGATTGACGAAGCCGTGGAAGTCGAAGTGAAAGCCCTCTTGAGCTTCTAGTCTAACTAGTGATACTACTAGTAGTACTAGGACAACTAGTATCTTCTTCATTTCTTGCTTCCTCCTGCAAGGGCTAAGATGAGACCCAGAGCCACACCGAGCAGGGCTGCAAAGAGTACCTGGAAGGTGGGGGGCAGGATGAAGGTGATGGTGTGGGCGGGGAACCAGAAGAGCGGGATGGTCTTCTTGAACACCACGTTCCACTGCACATCCCAGTTAATCTTGTTAGCGAAGATGTCGCGCATGTGCATGGGACGGAGCAGTCCGCGCACGGTGCCGCCATTCTCCAGGATGTGGATGTCGGTGCATTTGTGGAAGGTCATCATGACAGGTGCGAAGATGGTGTTCATCAGCACGCTGACGGCAAAGGCCACGCCCACCTTACCCCAGGTCAGTTCGGGGGCGGCAAAGACCTCGGCAGGACAGCTGCAGCCGCCTATCACACCCAGGAAGGCGGGGACACCGCTCTTGAAGATAATCATCGCCATGGCAATGCACATGCCGAGGAAACCCCACACCATCATGCGTGGCACGATGCCGAAGCCTTTCTTGTTATACACGCCCTCGCGGATGCGCAGGGCCAGCATCTCGCCGAAGGTGGCGAGGATGGCAAACTTGAAGAATGCCATGATGAAGGGGTGTGCCTTGGTCGAAGCCTCGAACCATGCGAAGAATCCCGTAGCGGGGATAAAGAAGGGGGCCAGTACGACCACCACAATCAAGATTACAAGCCAGTCTTGTTTTTTCATGTTGTAAAGTATTTGTTATTATTTTGATTCAGATTGTTCAGCGCGGAATACTCCGGGTGTATTATCGTATTATTATTTCATTCAAATCCTTGTCGGAACTACTGAAGCCTACTTGCAGCACTATTGGACTGCCCGCAGGTATCGGCACCATCTCCTGTGTCTTTTCATTAAACGTCCGCAGCCAATAGGGGTCGATGTCAATCTCAAAAGACTGCGATGCTCCTTCTGCTACGGGCACCCGCTTGAATCCCACCAGTTGTTTGCGCGGCTCCAAGCTGTCGTCTTTGCCTTTGAGATACACCTCTACCACGGTACTGCTGTATCTCAGAGGTTTCTTTGCGGGCAGTTCCACCATCTTCACAGTTCCGAGCACCTTCCCGCCCTCATACCGCACATTTTCCAGCCTGTACCTGGCGTAGTCCAGTCCATATCCAAAGGGGTAGAGCGGCTCTTCGGTCATATATCGGTAGGTGCGTTCTGCCATATTGTAATCCTCAAACGGTGGCAACTGTGCTGTGCTTTTATAGAAGGTGACGGGCAGCCGTCCGAAGTTGTCGAATAATCCTCCCAAGGCAGCCGCCACAGCGATGCCCATGTTCTGCCCGCCGTACCAACACTGTATAATGGCGTCGCATTTCAGCGTCTGTTTGTCCAACGCTATTGCGCTGCCGCTGCACAGCAGCAGCACCACAGGCCGATGTTTGCGTTGCAGTTGGCGTATCTCCCGGCATTGCTCGTCGGGCAGTTCTATGCGGGTGCGGTCGCCTTTGTAGAATCCCGGCATGTCCACGGGTAGCTCTTCTCCCTCCAGTTGGGGATTCAGCCCTCCGGCATATATTATCACATCCGCCTTCTTGGGGTTGTCCACTAGGGTGAACAGAGTCGACAGCCCTTCGCGGATGCTCACAGTGTGCGCCGGTGTGCCGTTATAGTTGCCCAACGGCATCAGCGTGTCCGTGGAGTTGGGGCCTGTCAGATATATTTTGATACCATCCATCAGGGGCAGCAGGTCCTTGTTGTTTTTCAACAGCACCAAGGTCTCTGTCGCCATCTTCATCGTGGAGCATTCTTCAAGTATGTGAGGAATTTCATGATAAGGTTCCTCCATCACCCGCAGACGTGTACGCAGGATGCGGCGTACATGCTCGTTCACTTTCTTTTCGCTGATATAGCCCGAGTCCACCGCCGTGCGCAAGGCTTCCAGTCCACTGCCGCACTCCAAGTCGACCTCGCTGCCGAAAGCATCGGCTGCCGTCAATGCAGCGGAGGCATGGGTTTTGTGGCGTGGGATGACGGTGTCGCGTTCCCAGCAGTCGTTCAGCGCCCAACAGTCGGTGACTATCAGTCCATCATATCTCCATCTGTTGCGAAGGATGTCCACTAGCAGATGCTCGTTGGTGCAGCAAGGCTCGCCGTTCAGTCGGTTGTAGCCGCACATCACCTGCTGCACATCGCTGCGCTTGATGATATATTCAAAGGCAGGCAGATAGGTGGTCCACAAATCGCGTGGCGACACCTGTGCATCAAACTCGTGTCGCAAGCCTTCCGGTCCGCTGTGTACGGCCAGGTGTTTCAGACAGGCCGCTGCCGACAGGTGTGCATTATCCGCTTCAGGATAATTGTGCTGCAACCCGTTCACACAGGCCAATCCCATGCGTGCCGTAAGGAATGGGTCTTCGCCGTAGGTCTCCATGCCGCGCCCCCATCGCGGGTCGCGAAAGATATTGATATTGGGAGTGAAAAAGGTAAGTCCTGTGTAGTCGGTTGGTTCGGTGAGCATCGCAGAGCCGGTGTCGAGTGCTTCGAAATGCTTTATTCGTGCTTCGTATGCCGTCAGGGCAAACACCCGACGAACCATCTCCTCGTCAAACGATGCCGCCAAAGCGATGGGCATAGGCCACACAGTGGCCAGTCCGTTACGTCCCACGCCGTGCAGGGCCTCGTTCCACCAGCTGTAAGCCGGCAGACCAAGCGAGGGGATGGCAGGGTTGCGGTGCTCCATCATGCTCAGCTTCTCGTCCAGCGTCAGCCGCGACAGCAGGTCTTCCACCCGCTCGTCGACACTGAGCGTAGTATCTTGGAAGGGAAAGGTCTGCGCCTGCAACACGGTAAGGAATGTTGCAATCAGGGTGAGTGTGGAAAGAACGAATCTTTTCATATCATGTTCCAGGGATTAATCGTTGTCGGGGAGACCGAGGATTTTGGTGTTGACAAAGTGGTTCACTCGGGAGTCGAGGCGCTTGTCGTACCACTTGAAGAAAGGCTTTTCGAGACATTGGATGCGCAGGTAGTCTATCAGGCTGCACACTGCGAAGATGGCAATGACCACACCAATGCAGTAAGGGACAAGATGCTGCATGGGCATGGCGTAGCTGCCGATGCAGTCGACGGTGTCGTTCCACAGCCACACCCGCATCGCATCGGAATTTGCGTGGATGAGCAGCACACCGAAACAGGTAGAGCCGACGGCATTGATGAATGCACTCTGCTTGATGTGGATGTTCTTGAACCAGAGGAAGGAACAGAACGCCACAAGCAGGGCGAAAAGCTTGTTGCTGTCGTCTACATATTGGTATACCATGAAGGTGGAGTGCTGAAGGATGACCACCGACAGCATGGCTCCAATGACCGACAGCAGGGTGAGCCATCCCCACAGGCTTCTCCGCTCGAAGATGGGGGCAGGGTAGAGGCGGATGTATGAGGCGATGAAGTAGATGATGCTGAACCAGGTGATGTAGTTGAAGGTGACTTCAAACGACGGGATGGAGCCGAAGAGGGTGTAGCACGCGGTGGCTACAAGTACTAGCAACAGGTGTTGCCGTTGGCTGAGATGCTGCACCAGGATGGTGAGGAACGGGATGATGAGGTAGAAGATGATAAAGCAGGAGGTGAAGTTGTTGGTGAAGCCCCAGAACGGCAGAATCAACTGCAAGGCGCTGTGGGTGGTGAGCGGCTGATGGCCGGTGAGGAAGAAGATGATGAAGATGACCCAGTTGTACAGGTATATCTGCAGCAGCAGCTTCAGGTATTTCTTCACGGTGATCTGGCTTTTGCACATGAAGTATCCCGTAATCATCAGAAAGCAGTTGATGCCCGTTTTCCCCCACATGCCGAAGAGCCACAGGAAGATGGTGTGCCATGTGTCGGGGTGGCCAAGGAGCGGGGCGCCTTCTTCCATAAGGCCTGAATTGACCACATAGTGATGCGCTACAATCATGAGCATGCAAATGATGCGGTAAAGCTCAAGGTTCGAGCTTCGAGGTTTCTTCACGGCAGGGATGCCTGTTGTGGGGGCCGAAGATGTCATATCGTTCTTTATTCTGAGCAGTGTGGCAATCAGCTCCGGTGCAATGGTACATACCTACCCGTAAGCGACGGCACTATTGCTGTTAATAGTTTGCAAAGGTACGATTTTTTTTCCATACATTGCTTTTTTTGTTCCCGCGTGTGCGTTTTTTATAAAATAAAGAGTGGCGGCATCAGTGCCGCCACTCTTTGTCAGTTTCCTATGATTCAGTAAATCATTCGAAAGAAGCGATAGCTTTCTTGATAATCTCGATAGCCTCGCGCAGCTGCTCCTCGGTGATGACCAGCGGAGGAGCGAAACGGATGATGTGCTGGTGTGTGGGCTTGGCCAGAACGCCCATGTCGCGCATCTTCAGACACACGTCCCAAGCCTCCTTGCCGTTGTGGGGCTTGATGATGATGGCGTTCAGGAGACCTTTACCGCGCACTTTCTCAATCATGGGGCTCTTGAAGTTGGTCATCTCCTCACGGAAGATTTTGCCCAGACGCTCGGCATTCTCCATCAGGTGCTCCTCCTTGATTACCTGCAGGGCAGCGATGGACACCTTGGCAGCGATGGGGTTGCCGCCGAAAGTGGAGCCGTGCTCACCGGGTTTAATGTTCAGCATGATGTCGTCGTCGGCCAGTACGCAGCTGACGGGAACCACGCCGCCGCCAAGGGCCTTGCCCAGAATCAGGATGTCGGGACGCACACCCTCGTGGTCGCAGGCAAGCATCTTACCTGTGCGGGCGATACCGCTCTGCACCTCGTCGGCCATGAACAGAACGTTGTGCTTCTTGCAGATGTCATAGCATTTCTTCAGGTAGCCGTCGTCGGGGACGTAGACACCGGCCTCGCCCTGGATGGGCTCCAGCAGGAAACCGGCAATCTTCTTGCCATGCTCCTCCAACACTTTCTCCAGTGCAGCGGGGTCGTTGTATGGTATGCGGATGAAACCGGGAGTCATGGGGCCGTAGTTGGCATAGCTCTCGGGGTCGTTGCTCATGGTAATGATGGTGATGGTGCGGCCGTGGAAGTTGCCTTCGCAGCATACAATCATCACCTCGTCGTTCGGAATGCCTTTCTTCACCACACCCCAGCGGCGTGCCAGCTTCAGGGCGGTCTCGTCGGCCTCGGCACCGCTGTTCATGGGCAGCACCTTCTCATAGCCGAAATACTCGGTGACGTATTTCTCCCATTCGCCAAGGCAGTTGTTGTAGAAAGCGCGGCTGCTCAGCGTCAGCTGGTGGGCTTGGTCGCACAGGGCCTTCACAATCTTGGGGTGGCAGTGACCCTGGTTCACGGCAGAGTAGGCGGAAAGGAAGTCGAAATAGCGTTTCCCTTCGCAGTCCCATACAAAAGCGCCTTCGCCTTTGGCCAGGACCACGGGCAGCGGATGATAGTTGTGAGCACCGTAACGGGCTTCCATTTCCATGAATTCTTCAGATTTCGTCATAATGTTGTCTTTTAATTATTGTTGTTTATTATGTATCAAATCATTTTTTCCATGCATGGAAAGGCTTCACCTCCCATGCCCGAAAAATTTTTGCAAATATACGCATTATATTTCAAATAAAAACAATATTTTTGCGTTTTACCCGAAAATTAAAACTCATGACCTCCCGATTGCGGGGCGTAGCGAGTGATTTGTTTTGAGTCATAGTTTGTTAAATATATGCCTGTTATATGGATGCACCCGAAAAGGTTTTAGAAGTACGCGACCTCCATGTGGAATTCCGCCGCGACGGCTCCTCCACCGCCGCCGTCAAGGACGTGAGTTTCGAGGTCTACCGTGGCCGTACGCTGGGCATAGTGGGCGAATCGGGCAGCGGCAAGTCCGTCAGTTGTCTGGCCGTCATGGGGCTGCTCCCCAAAAGTGCCACAGTCACCGGCCACGCCTGGCTGCAAAATACCCCCCAACCCGCCAGCCACTCAGATAATACTGAAAAAACCGAAAATTCGGAGTACTCCGAGTACTCAGATAACTCTGATAACACTAAAACCGACCTCCTCACCCTCAACGAGGATGCCTACCTCAATATCCGTGGCTGCCGCATCGGCATGATATTCCAGGAACCCATGACCAGCCTCAACCCCGTCCACCGTTGCGGCGACCAGGTCATGGAGATGCTCCTTGCCCACGAGCGGGTGTCCCGCGACGAGGCACGTCAACGTGTGCTCGACCTGTTTGAAGAGGTCATGCTCCCCCGTCCCGAAAAGATATTCTCCAGCTATCCCCACGAAATCAGCGGGGGACAGAAGCAGCGTGTCATGATTGCCATGGCCCTCATCTGCCACCCCGACCTCATCATTGCCGATGAGCCTACCACCGCACTCGATGTCACCGTGCAGCAGACCATCCTCCAGCTGCTGCGGTCGCTCCAGCAACGGCACCATATCGGCATCATCTTCATCACCCACGACCTCGGTGTCATCGGCCAGATAGCCGACGACGTGGCCGTGATGTACAAAGGCGAGATTGTAGAACAAGGCACCGCCCAACAGGTTCTCTATCATCCTCGGCACCCCTATACCCAAGGTCTCCTTGCCTGCCGTCCGCCCCTCGACAGCCGTCCGCGACGGCTTCCCACCGTGCAGGACTATCTGTCGGGCAAAGCCGCAGACGCCGATTCCTCTGCAGCTCCAGCTCCAGCAAACCTCGACACGGACGGGCAGCCGGCAACCCCCTTGTTGCGGGTGCGCGGTCTGCAAGTCACCTATCCCCTCCGCAAGAGTCTCTTCGGACGTGTACTCCAGTCGCTCAATGCCGTCGACGGTCTCACCTTTGACATCTATCGGGGCGAGACCCTCGGCCTTGTAGGCGAGTCGGGCTGTGGCAAAAGCACCCTCGGGCGTGCCATCCTGCATCTCATCGAGCGCAGTGCCGGCACCGTCGAGTACGACGGCGTAAGCCTCGACAAGCTCTCCCGCTCCCAGCGCAAAGAGCTCCGCCGCAAGATGCAGATAGTGTTCCAAGACCCCTATTCATCCCTCAATCCCCGCCTCACCATCGGCGAGGCCATCATGGAGCCCCTGCTGTGCCACCATCTCTGCCCCGATGCCCAATCCCGTCGCCAGCGGGCGCTCGAACTCATGCAGCAGGTGGGTCTTGACACGGAATGGTTCAACCGCTACCCACACGAGTTCAGCGGCGGCCAGCGGCAGCGTGTATGCATTGCCCGTGCCCTCGTGCTGCAGCCCGAACTGGTTGTCTGCGACGAGAGCGTCTCCGCCCTCGATGTCTCCGTCCAAGCGCAGGTGCTCAACCTCCTCAACGACCTCAAGGAACGTTTCGGCTACACCTACCTCTTCATCACCCACGACCTCTCGGTGGTCAAATTCTTCTCCGACCGCATCATGGTGATGGAGCGTGGCCGCATTGTGGAGCAAGGCCCCTCCGACCAACTCTTCGCCAACCCGCAGCACCCCTACACCCAACGCCTCCTCGCCGCCATCCCCCGCCTGTAGGGTCATTCCTCGAATAACGCTGGCTCTTTGTAATAGATAGTTTGTAAGTGGACTTGACTGCCTGCATGCCCCTTGGCGGGTGTTGCGGGAAGCTTGTTGCGCCCTTCAATACAGGATTGATAAAGGGTCGTTCCTCCCTCGTTTTCCGTTATGGCGACGGATAACGATGCTGTAACGATGCTGTGATGATGCTGGATTGAAGGGCGCTAGTGCTGGGCAGTGAACGGGGCCAAGGGTGGGGGAAGGGGGCTTTGGCGGAGGTGATGCCGGGGATGAAAAAAGACAGGCAAGTAGAGGGACTTGCCTGTCAGAAAAAAGGAGGATACAAGCGGGTTTACCGCCTTTTCTTTTCCTGCATTTTGGCCTCGATGGTCATGGTGGCATGGGGCACAATCATGAGGCGCTCTTTGGGAATAAGTTTGCCGGTAACGCGGCAGATGCCGTAGGTTTTGTTCTCTATACGGATGAGGGCGGCATCGAGGTCTTTGATGAATTTCTGCTGTCGGGCGGCCAGGCGCGAGTTTTCCTCTTTCGACAGGACGTTGCTTCCTTCTTCAAGGGTCTTGAAGGTGGGGGCGGTGTCCGAGGCGTCGTTCTGGCTTCCGGCAACGGCTTCGTTCAGCAGCTCAAGGCTTTTGATGGCCTCTTCGCGTTTCTTTAGTATCAATTCTTTAAAGAATTGCAGTTCTTCTGCCGAATAGCAAGTTTTTTCGGGTGTGGGTTCTTTTTTCTCCATAAAGCGTCAATATTATCGTACGGGTTTCACACTTTGTTCCATGATGCAAAAGTACATATACTTTCGCAATTAGAGACAAAAAGATATTAACATGCTGTTATTAATTTTCTAAATACAGGTCTATCAGCCCTTTGGGAGCATCGATAAAGATGGTGCGTTGGTCGCGGTCCACCTTTTTTATGACGGGGTCGACCACCGGAATGAGTATCTCTTTGTCTCCATTCATGATTTGGAAGATGGGCTGCGAGGGGTATTCTATGATGCTTTTAATAACGCCTATGTCGCCCTTTTCCGTGTCGTTTACCTTGAACCCTACCACTTCGTGGAAGTAGAATTGGTTGCCCGTAAGTTTGGGCAGCAGGTCGAGGGGGAGGTAGAGGTCGTGTCCGGCGAGGGCGTGAGCCTGGTCGGGGGTGAGGTCCTCGAAGGTGACGACGGCTTTGTTGCCGTTGATGCTGTCGATGTGGAAGAAGTAGGGGACGAGTGCCCCTTTCACTTCGACGAACGCGGAGTCGAGGTCGGCGTAGTTGTCGGGGGTGTCGACATCGAGGTAAAAGACCATCTGGCCTTTGTATCCGAAGGGTTTGGTGATGTTTCCCAGTCGGTAGCATTCTTCTGTTGTCATGGCGCGGGTTGTCTTTGGTGGGGTGGATTGTGGTGGGGGTGGATAAAAAAAGCGTGTCCTTGTTGTCGAACACGCTTTAACCATTTGTTCGGGTTGATTACTCGGCAGCGGGGGCTTCCTCGGCGGCGGGGGCGTCGTTGGCGGCTTCGGCTTCGGCCTTGGCGGCAGCCTCGGCTTCGGCGGCGGCTTTACGCTTGGCGGCAACGGCGGCGGCAACGTTCTCGTTGTGCTGTTTCTCAGCCTCGAGGCGCTCTTTCTTCACGTTGCGGAGTTTGTTCTCGTTCTCGCTCTTGGCATTGGCGATTTTGTTCTCCTTGGCTTTCAGCCACTCGTTGAACTTCACGTCGGCCTGCTCCTGGCTGATGGCACCTTTGTTCACACCGACCTGCAGGTGGTGCTTGAGGAGGACGCCTTTGTAGGAGAGGATGCGACGGGCGGTGTCGCTGGGCTGGGCACCCATGCCGATCCACTCGGTGGCACGTTCAACATTGAGTTCGATGGTGGCAGGGTTGGTCAGGGGATTGTAGGTGCCTAATTTCTCAATAAATTTACCATCCCGGGGTACACGACCGTCCGCAACAACGATATGATAGAAAGGTTGATTCTTTTTACCATGACGCTGTAATCTGATTCTTGTAGGCATAATTGTTTGATGTTTAAATTGTTATTAAAATAATTGTTTGTTGTTTCGAAGTGCAAAGATACGAACTTTTTTTGAGTTGGCACTTTTTTTTTCATTCCGTTGGGATTTTTTTTGCTCTGCGTTGTGCCCCTGAAAATAAAATATTACAAGTTCACAATAAAGACGGGTTGTTTGCGTAATGTGGAAGGAAACCCGTTCCCCGGCGGCGCGCTTACAATGACGGATGCCTCTGGCCGTGAAGTGCTGCGCAGGGAGTTGCCTCCCCACTCCTCCCGATGCAACATAGATTTGTCATTGTTCCCCAAAGGAATCCTGTTCGTCACCCTTGCCACAAGCGAGGGAAACTCGACCCAGAGATTAATATTGGAGTGATGAGGTAATTGTAAGAGGAATACATGCAATGGAGGGCTCGGTCTGTCGGACTGAGCCCTCCCTCTCTTTGCAGCAGTGGCTGTGGAACCCTCTGTGGTATACTTTTACCCCAAATCGGTCGGTGGATTGTTCCTGTTCGGAATTTTTCACCGGTTTCTCGGTCCCCGACAACCGGCTTGGGTTGAATCTGCATGCTGGCGGGGTGGAAAAAATAATTTCGCTGTTTCGTGCTTTCTTTGTACCTTTGCATGACTATTGGATTGTTAATGAATATATATAAATTAGAAGATATTAAGGAGTTAACGGCCTGCGGAAGCGTTGTGACTGTGGGTATGTTCGATGGTGTGCATGTCGGGCACCGCCATATTTTGTCGCTTTTGGGTCGTGTGGCAGAGGAAAAGGGGCTGCGCCCAGTGGTGGTCACATTCGACCGTCATCCCCGTCAGGTGCTGACGGAAGGGGTGGCCACACATTTCCGCATCACCACCAACGAGGAGCGCGGCAGGCTGCTGTCGCAATGCGGTGTGGACACGGTGGTGGAATTGCCTTTTACACCCCAGTTGGCAGGGATGTCGGCATGTGAGTTTTTCGAGCAGGTGCTGGTAGGGCGGTTGAATGCCCGCGCACTGGTGCTGGGGTTCGACAATATGTTCGGTAGCCGCGGGCGGAACGATTTCGACCGTTTGCCTGCCTTGGCTGAGGAGAAGGGCGTGACGATACATGTGGACAAGGCTGTGTTCTACCATGGCAGCGAGGTGAGCTCCACCCGTATCCGCAAAGCGTTGGAGCAGGGACAGACGGACCGTGCCGCCTCGATGCTGGGTCGTGGCTACGTGATGTGGGGCACGGTGGAGAAGGGTCGCCAGTTGGGACGCCTGCTTGGGTTCCCGACGGCCAATGTGTCGCTGGCCGACCCCACGAAGGTGTGGCCCGCCGACGGGGTGTATGCCGTGTGGGTGACCCTGTCCGACGGTACTGCGGGGCTGAAGGGGATGGCCAATTTCGGCGCCCAGCCCACTTTTGGACTTGACAAGCCGGTTTTCGAGGTGAATATCTTCGATTTCGAGGGTGACCTGTACGACACCACGCTCACAGTGGAGTTCGGTCCGAGGTTGCGCGACATCTGCCGGTTCGACAATGTGCCCACGCTTGTGGAGCAGCTGCGCGCCGACCGCGAGGCGGCCAGACGGTTGCTGCAACGGGGGCAGGCAGGGAATACGAAAAAATAATATACCATGCATAGATGGCTGTTGGCGGTTTTTGTTTTGTTGCCTGCGCTGGCTGCAGCACAGCCCGACAGGGTGTACAAGTCGCTGGCCGAGGTCGACGACCCGTCGCAGGTGTATGTCCTGCGGCTGAGGGGCAAGCGGCTCAAGTCGGTGCCGCCACAGGTGTACGGCATGCCCAATCTGCGCGAGCTTGACCTCCGGGGCAACCGCATCAGGTCGCTGTCGGACAGCATCGCACTGCTGACTCACCTCGAACGGCTGGAGCTGAGCCGCAACCCGCTGGACTCGCTGCCTGCCGCCATGGCCTCGATGACGGAGCTGAAAGAGCTGGTGCTGTGGGATACGAGGGTGACATGGTTGCCCGACGAGTTTGAGAGGCTGGACGGGTCGTTGCAGGTGCTGGATCTGCGCAGCTGCCGTCTGCTGCTCGACGAGCAGAAGGCCATCGAGCGGCTGTTGCCGTCGGTAAAGAAGTTGTGGGACTATGCATGCAATTGTTCCGATTGACTGAGTTTTGGACTTTATGAAAGAGACATTGAATATAGCCTGTTTCCAGCAGGACATTGTTTGGGAGCAACCCGACGCGAACCGCCGTCTGGTGGAGGAGGCCTTTGCCCCGTTGGGCAGGGATGCCGACATCCTGGTGGTGCCCGAGACGTTCACCACGGGCTTTTCGGACAACATGGCCGCGATGGCCGAGGAGCCGGAAGGGGAGACCTACCGTTTCGCCCACCGCATGGCCCAGTGCCACGACGCCCTGTTTGTGGGCACGTGGACTGTGAAAACGGGCAGTGGCCCCCGTCAGGTGGCCAACAGGCTGCACTGGGTGAGACCCGACGGTACATACGGCTACTACGACAAAGGGCACACGTTCCGCATGAGCAGCGAGGCGTCGCAGCTGGAGCGTGGCACACGCCGTGAGATATTCGAGTGGTGCGGGTGGCGGATTAAACCCGCTGTGTGCTACGATCTGCGTTTCCCCAAATGGCTGCGAAATGCTAATCCACTTGATTATGATTTGCTGTTGCTGTGCGCCAACTGGCCGGCCTCGCGCCACGAGGCTTGGAGCACCCTGCTGCGGGCAAGGGCGATAGAGAATCTCTGCTATGTGGCCGGGGTGAACCGTGTGGGTACCGACGGCGTGGGGATACCCTATGCCGGGTATAGCGCTGTGGTGGACTACAAGGGGCATGATATGGCTGCGGGTGCCGACGGCCAGCAGACAGTTTTGAAGGCCACACTCTCCAGCGCTGCACTGGATGCTTTCCGCCAACACTGGCCCTTCTATCTTGATTTTGATTAATTACAACTATGACTATTGAAGACAAACTGGGTTTTACCAAGATACGCGAGCTGCTAGCGGCGGAGTGTACCAACAGTCTGGCTGTGCGCATGGTGGGAGAGATGGCTTTCTCCAGCAACTACGACCGCGTTGTGCGCGAGCTGCAGCAGACAGAGGAGTTCCGCCAGATCCTTGTGCTGGAGAATTCCTTCCCTTCGCAGGACTTTATGGATTTG
The DNA here is from genome assembly GCA_017550405.1 of Bacteroidales bacterium. Lineage (GTDB taxonomy): Bacteria > Bacteroidota > Bacteroidia > Bacteroidales > P3 > Colimorpha. Next base: position 30,102 of record JAFZPH010000025.1, on the reverse strand, counting down.
ACCGACGAGCTGGTGCGTCTGCGTGTGGCGAACACGGTAATAGAGCAGGAGGCGATGTTCGACCTGCGAAGCTCGTTGCACACCATTGGCGAGTGCCTCCGCTTTCTGCTCCGCGACGACCCTGTGCGCTATCCTTTGCTGTACGAGCTGGCCAAACGGGTGGAGCTGGACCCCGCCATTACCAAGGCCATCAGTAAGATTATAGACGACAAAGGCGAGATATACGACAATGCCTCGCCCGAGCTGCTTGAGATACGCCGCCAGATGGCCCGTAAGCAGAATGAGGTGGATGTGCAGATAAACCGCCAGCTGGCCCGCGCCAAGCGCGAGGGGTGGGCTCCCGAGGGTGCCGAGGTGACCATCCGCAATGGGCGCATGGTGATCCCGATGCTCGATACCCACCGCCGCAAGATTAAAGGCCTTATCCACGACGAGTCCGCCACACGGCAGACGGCTTACCTTGAGCCTTCGGAGGTGGTGGAGCTGAACAACGACCTCCGCGAGCTAGAGTTTGCCGAGCAGCGTGAGATACACCGCATCCTTGCCCGTTTTACCGACCTGCTGCGTCCCCAGCTCGATGCGTTGGTCAACGCCTATTGGTTCCTGGCCCGTATCGATTTCATACGTGCCAAAGCCCGGTTGGCGCTCACCCTGCGCTGCGGCCGTCCCATCGTCGACAGTATCACAAAAATCAACTGGCTCGACGCCCGCCATCCCTTGCTCTATCTGAATCGCAAGGACGATGTGGTGCCCTTCAACATCAGTCTCGACGACGATTCGCATATACTGATTGTCTCCGGCCCCAATGCCGGCGGCAAGTCGGTATGCCTTAAAGCGGTGGGCTTGATACAGTACATGCTGCAATGCGGCATGCTGGTGCCTTGTCGCGAGACTTCGGAGTTCGGTATCTTCGACTCCGTCTTTATCGATATCGGCGACCAGCAGTCCATCGACAACGACCTGAGCACCTACACGTCCCACTTGCAGAACATGAAGCAGCTGCTCGAGACCGCCGACGCCAATACCCTCTTCCTGCTCGACGAACTGGGAGGTGGCACCGAGCCCCGCTCGGGATGCGCTATTGCCGAGGCCTTGCTGGAGGAGCTATATCGTCGCCATGCCTTCGGGGTGGTGACCACCCATTTCGCCGACCTGAAGTTGATGGCTGACCATTGTCCCGGTATCATCAACGGCGCCATGCTGTTCGACACTGTGCAGATGAAGCCCCTCTACCGTCTCTCCATCGGGCATCCGGGCAGCTCCTTTGCCTTCGAGATAGCCCAGAATATTGGGTTCCCAGCCGATGTATTGAAGGCCGCAGCGGGCAAAGTGGGTGGACAGATGCTCGATTTCGAGCACCAGCTCCAGCAGATGGAACTCGACAAGCAGGAGATTGTCCGGCGGCAGACCGAGCTGGATGTGGCCGACGCTTTTCTGGCCGAGGTGACGGAGAAGTACCAGCGGCTCAACCAGCAGTTGCAGGACAAACGCTACGACATCCTCAGTGCCGCACGCAAAGAGGCGCAGCAGATTATCGCCGACGCCAATCGCACGGTGGAGCAGACCATCGCCGCCATCAAGGAGGCCGATGCCGAGCGCGAACGCACCCTCCAGGCCCGTCAGCAGATGAAAGCCGAGGCCGAACGGTTGGCTCTCGACCAGGAACGCCACGACGAAGAGCATGCCAAGTCGCAACAGGCCATTCCCACAGACGAGGCTGCGTCCAAACCGAAAAGCAAGCACGTCGACGATGCCACCGATGCCCCCATCACGGTGGGAAGCATCGTGCGTATCGACGGACAGGAGACCTTTGCACAGGTGGTGGAGTTGAAAGGGAAGAAGGCTGTGGTGGAGAGCAACAGCATAAGGATGACCATCCCCCTGAGCCGCCTCACCGGAACAAAGAAGACCAATATCCCTGTCGACAAACTCAGCCGGCAGAACAGCCGATTCCAGTCCATCTACGACGACATCAACGATAAGCGCAAAACATTCAATCCCACGCTCGACCTCCGCGGCCAGCGCGCCGACGAAGCCTTGGAGAACCTCCAACACTTCCTCGACGATGCCCAACTGCTCAGCGAAAAAGAGCTTCGCATCCTTCATGGCAAGGGCTATGGTATTCTGAAACAGATTATCCGCGACTACCTGCAGGGCAACCGCGATGTGCGTTCCTACCGCTCGGAACGTCTCGAACTGGGAGGCGACGGCATCACCGTTGTGCAGTTGAAATAGTGTTTCCCCTACCTCCCGTTGGAAAAATATGTAACCCGACAGGAATTTTATATCAAAAAAAGCACTACTTTTGCACTGTGATAAAGATAGAGAACAATATTAATCCTTAAACAACAACACAATGAAAATGAATAGATTTATCCTGCCCCTTGTGGCCATGGCCCTGTTGGCCACCGGATGCACAAAAGAGTACGTCTCCTACAACTATGGTGCCCAAGTGGAGAACGTCCGCGTAAACGTCAACCCCGGTGATTGGCAATTCAACGAAGGTTCCCGTCTGCCCGGCGGCCAGAACTACTACTATTGCACCGTCGACATCCCCGCCATCACCGCCGAAGTGTTTGACTACGGTACTGTTCAGGCCTATGTTTGGAACATCTACAATGTTGACCAGAACCTGGGTGCCTGGAACACGCTGCCCTTCGTCTATCCTCTCGAAGTCTTTGTCGAGAACGATGATGGCACACAGAGTCTCGTCATCGTACCCGAGAACCTACGTTTCGAATGGGAGAAAGGCAAGGTGACATTCATCATTCAGGATCTAGACGGCTACGACCCCGTCCGCATTGGGTCGCCGCTCAGTTTCAAGGTCAACATCACGCACAACATGTAACATCTGTCTACCCCTTTTTGCGAGCCCGCCGGTCAACAAGCCGACGGGCTCTTTTTTTGAACCCAAATCGGTCATTAGGAAACCGAAAACTCCTACGGAGTATCATTGGGAGGGGTATGACGTTGGCTATTAAGCGAAAACTCCTACGGAGTACCTGCCGAATCGTGCAAAGTATGGGGAATATCCCTGCCCCGTAGGGGCTTTCGTTTAATAGCATATCACGTTGTTATACAGATATATTCTCCATGGGAGATTTCGAATAGGTATAATCCAACAACCGATTTGGGTTGAAAAGTCGGTCATTAGGACGGAAAAGGCACAAATTGTCGTCAACAACTACCTTTTCATGCCATAGCGGCATTTCTTTCGGAATCTTGCCGACAAAACCATCTCGCCGTTGCCCGCTACGTCTTCGCTGGTTTCGCCGACATTCTTCTCGAAACAAATACCACTCTGGCATAAAACCTAACGACCGATTTGGGATAACAAGCAGCCGAAAGCCTGTCAAAAGCCGGATGCAAAATGCGGGGAGTAAGACATAACCCCCAATGCCCGATTTGGGATAAAAAAGAGAGGAAACCGCGAGAACGGTTTCCCCTCTATGATGTGGCCGGATAGTGTTATTCGGCGGGAGTGGCTTCGGGTTTGAGGAAGACGACCAGATAGTGCTTGAGGTCGATGAACTTCTTGGCGGCAGCCTGAATGTCCTTGGCAGTGACAGACTTGACAATGGCCTCGTAGCCGTCGACCACATAGTCGCGGCTCTCGTTGAAGCGGTAGCTGCCCATAATTTGGTTCATCCAGAAACTGTTGTTCTGCTTGCTGTTCTGGCGGTTGATAATCTGCTGCTCCTGAACTTTGGCAAGAGTCTCGGCGTCGGGACCTTCCTTGATGTACTTGTTCAGGATTTCCATGGCAGCGTTCTCGATAAGCTGAGTACTGTCGGGGTTGCAGTTGATGTAGAAGGTCCAGTCGATTTCCTGCTCGGGCAAGCGGCTGTAGGAGACATTGACACTGGGGCTGTAGGTGCCACCCATCTTCTCGCGGATGATTTCGAGGGCGGTGATTTCCATGCAGGCGCTGAGCTGGTCGATGATTTCGGCATTCTTGACGCTGTGTTTGTAGCCCTTGGTGGTACCGGTCATAAGCATGATGCCCTGGTTGTCGGTACCCTTGTAGGCAGTGGCACGCGGAGTGCCCTTGAAGGTGTAGTCCTTCAGTTTCTTCCAACTCTCGGGTTTGGCCTTGGTGGTGGGCAGGTTGCCGAGGTACTTGGCGATGAGGTCGATGTCGGCATCCTCGATGTTACCCACGAAGAAGAAGGTCTGGTGGGCGGCATTGCTGAAACGCTCGCGGAAGATTTCGTACATGCGGTCGAGGTTGAGGCTGTTGAGCTGTTCCTCGGTGGGAATAACGATGGCGCGGGGGTCGCCCGGACGAGCCATCTCGATGTACTTCTTGATGAAGACATACTGCGGGTTCTCGCCGATGAACTTGTACTGGTTGCGCATCTGGTCGATGTTCTTGTCGAACGACTCTTTGTCCTTGCGGGGAGCCTCATAGTAGAGGGCGAGGAGCTGAAGCATGGTCTCGAGGTCCTTGGGCACGCAGTAGCCGCTGAAGCCCTGGGTCTGGCCGCTGATGTTGGGGCTGATGGAGACGTTCTTGCCTTTGAGCTTCTTGGTCAGCTGGGTGTTGCTGAACTGGGCGATACCGGCATCGTCGATAAAGCCGGCAGCCTGGCTGGCATTGAAGAATTCAGCATCGCTGTAGAGCGAGGTGCCACCCCAAGCGAAGGAGCTCATCTGAATCTCGTCGTCCTTCAGGTTGGTCTTCTTGACGATAAACTTCACACCGTTGGGGCAGGTGTACTCCTTATAGTCGAGCACCGTGTTGGTCTTGGTGACCTTGGGGGTGACGGCGGGGAGTTCCTTGGCATACAGGGGCTCGTCCTTATAGTTGTCGACCCAGGCATCGTATTTGGCCTTGCGGGCGCGGTTGTAGATGGCAAGGATTTCGCTCTCGGTGGGAACCTTGTAGCCCTCCTGCTTGGGAGCGGTAAGGTAGTAGACGAAGTTTTCGTCGGTCACCCAAGTGTCGATAAGCTTGTTGCACTCCTCGAGGGTGATGGCGTTGTCGCCTTCCTCAGCGAGGAACTCCTTGGCGTAGGAATACTCCTTCATGATGCCGGGAATCACTTCGCCCTCAAGGTAGTTGTTGGTATACTCCTGGGCAAAGCTGTTGCTGTTGGTCTTGTTGGCCTCTTTGGCGCTCTTGCGATAGCCCTCGAGCATCGACTCCTTGGCGCGCTCAAACTCACCCTTGGTGAAGCCGTGCTGGTCGGCACGGAAAATTTCGGCAAGGACAGCCTCGGTGGCTTCAAGTGCACGGTTCTCCTTCGGAGCGCACTGACCCATAAAGGCATCACAACTGCGGCCTAAGAAAGAATGATATCCGGCACCGGCATAGAGGAAGGGAGCGGTGGCCTTCTCGGCAAGTTCGTTGTAACGCTCGTCGAGCATGCTGCTAACCAGGTTGCGAACCATGCTGGCACGGTAGTCGCCCACGGTGCCCTGCGGAGCCTTGGCATGTTTCCAAAAGAGCAACATGCTGGCACCGGTAGCCTCCTTGTCGGTAGCGATAGCCACGAGGGGTTCCTTGTTGCCGGGGATGTCGTATTCAGGACGGGGACGGGGATTCTCAACGGCCTTGCGGCTGTCGAAATACTCGTGGATTTTAGCCTCGATGGCATCCACGTCGATGTCGCCAACAATCACCACGGCCTGCAGGTCGGGGCGGTACCAGTCGTTGTAGAAACGGGTGATCACGGGACGCTGGAAAGTGCGGATGACCTCCTCCAAGCCGATAGGCAGACGGTCGGCATACTTCGAGCCCTTCAGCATGATGGGCCAGGTAGCCTTGCGCAGACGCTCCTGGGCGCCCAGGCCGCCGCGCCACTCCTCGAGGATGACGCCTCGTTCGTGCTCAATCTCGTCCTGCTCGAAGAGCAGTTTCGAAGCCCAGCCGTCGATGATTTTGAAACCCATCTCGACAAGCTCCTTGTTGTCGGCAGGCAGCTCTACATAATAAACGGTCTCGTCGAACGAGGTCCAGGCGTTGATACCGCGGCCAAACTCGATACCGTTCTTCTGGAGGGTGCTGATCATTTCGTTGCCCTTGAAGTACTGGGTACCGTTGAAGGCCATGTGCTCGCAGAAGTGGGCCAGACCCTGCTGGTCGTCGTCCTCCAGCACTGAGCCGGCATTGGTCACCAGGCGGAACTGCACGCGGTTCTCCGGCTTCTTGTTGGCGCGGATGTAATAGGTCATGCCGTTGGCCAGCTTGCCGATTTTAACCTTTTTGTCGACCGGCACCTTGGCGGTGAGGTCGCTCTTCTTTTCCTTGGCGGGTTTGCCCGTCTGGGCAAATGCCATGCTGCCGGCAAATACCAAAAGCAGCATTACGGTCAGAAATCTTTTCATTTTGTTTGTTGTGTTTTTAATTGTGTTATTGTTATAATTGTATTTGAATTCGTTATTTCGTTAATTTGCTAATCGACTAACACATTAGCACATTCACACGTTAACACATTCACACGTTCTCAATTCGGTCCTCCCGGTATTCCAGCAGGTCGGCGGGCTGGCAGTCCAGCTCGTGGCAGAGGCGTTCCAGCGTACTGAAACGCACCGCGCGGGCCTTCCCTGTCTTCAGGATGGAGAGGTTGGCGGGTGTCAGGTCCACCCGTGCCGCCAGCTCAGTAAGCGAAATCTTGCGCTTGGCCATCATCACATCGAGGTTCACTACAATCATATCTTTCACACGGTTAAATCCTGCTCCTCCTGCATCTCGCGGCCGATGCGGAAAATCTGCGAGAGGAAAATAATAGTCAGTCCGAAAAAGATCAAGGTGAAATGGATGGTATAGTGAGCCTGGGGCTGCCACTGCGTGCCGTCGAGCAAGTCGCGAGCCAGCGTGCGCTCAAGATAGGTTGACAGATCGCGGCACAGCGAGATGACCAGCATCAGCACACCCACGGCCAGCATCAGCGTCGAATTGCGGGTGGGAAACACCTGTCCCCGTTTCGTGCTGCGATAAAGCTTCACCAGCAGCACACCCACCAGCGCCACAATCGCTACCAACGCTCCCATCACCACCGCCTGCAGCGCCATCACCCACCCGATGCGTGGGTCGGAAGTGATCGACTCGTCCTTCGTGTAAAAGTCCATGCTGAAACGCTCGATGTGCGCGTGCGCCTGCATCGTGGGGCGTACACTGTCGATAGCCCGTTCCGTCCCCTGGAGCGACCCCACGGTCTGGAGGTCCGTCACCGTGAAAGCGTACGGCGACTCGGGAGTAGACAAACCGCCCAACTGCGGTCCCTCGTCGGTACCGACCACACCCGCCACCGTCAGCGCCACGCACGAAAGCAGAATGCCTGCAAACAAAATGTACAGCCAGCGGAGATGCTTTATGTTTCTTTTACTCATTGTATTGTATACACCGGCGGCGGGGAAAACGCCGTCCTGTTCGAGAGGCAAAAATACGCATTTTTCCCGAATTATTATTGTTTTTCGGTAAAAAACACAACTTTTTTTACACTTCGACAGCGTCCATGCAGGAGCCTGCATGCGCAGCTGGTAGTTAAAAAATGTTAAATTTTACAGGGAGGGGGTATCCAAATGGCACCCAACGACTCTATATAGCAAAGGGGGTGGAGAACAGCCACCAGTTTTATCTAATTAATATCTATGTTTATGAAAACACATGTATCTTTTTTGTTGGTTGCTGTGGCGTTGCTGTTGTCGCGACAAGTCGCGGCACAGACGCCAAGCGCAAGTGTTATCCCACTGGGCGACACGACGGACATGGTTCTCAACAGTGCATCCAATCTGCCGTATGTCTCTTCGGCTGCGGGCTATACGCAGCAGTTGGTACTGGCCGCGGAACTGGAGGGCGCTGCCATGATTACGGGCATCGATCTTTATTGCGGGATTATCAATACCGGCCGTGCGGGTTGCTCCATCTATCTGGCCAATACCTATGTGCCTGATTTGGGTGATGGACTGGTACCTTTTGGGGCAACATTCCAGTTGGTAGCAGTAGATTCGCTTGCCTGTATGCATCAAGGTTGGAACCACTATGAGTTCGACACAGCTTTCTTCTACAACGGCTTGGGCAATCTCATAGTGGCTTTCGACTGCCCTTGGGGTTTCGGGGGCGGTCATTTCTATAGTGAGCATATCATACGGCCGTTGTCGAGGTTTACTTTCAGCCGTCTGGCCAATGTCTCGCCGATAACAACTTCAGACCTCACCTATTACCGCAATGTGATGCGGTTGCACACACAGCCAGTCTCGCAGGTGGTGACGGGCTGTCCCGCCCCTACGCTGTGGGTGGATTCGGCAGGTGCCACTGCACTGAGAGTGCGGTGGAGCCCTGGCTACCAGGACACCTCGTGGGTAGTGGAGTGTGTGGCCGACGGCGATACTTCATGGCATGGTAGCAGTTTGGTATGGGGCGACACGTCGTACACATTGACGGGTCTTACGCCCAACACCCATTATACTGTTCGCCTGACGGCTTTCTGTACCGATACCTTTACTACGGTGTTGCGGCATGTGGTTACCAACTGTACACCCGCTGTGCTGCCATACAGCGAGGGCTTTGAAGGGCAGTGGGATATGCCGGACTGCTGGTTGACGGTGTTGGGCAGCAGGGGTGACTATCCCGCTGTGGGGACGACACCCCATTCCGGCATCCACAGCGTTTGGATGAAGGGAGGAGCCGTGGTGCTGCCTGCAGTGGATGCGGAACCCGACAGTGTAGAGATTTCGTTCTTTGCTTACTTCTCAGAGAATCCTCCCTCTTATGTCCCGACGGCAGACCTATATGTAGGAATGGTGTCGGATGCGTTGGATTTCTCCACTTTCGTGCCGGTGGACACGGTGACGCTGTCGCGACATGCGGGATGGACGCCAGTGGTGGTGCGTTTTGACCATTACAGCGGTCCGTGGGGACGCATCGCCTTGATGAGTGCCGACACGAACAGACGTGGCATCTATCTTGATGACATCGCAGTGAACCGTATTGTGCCCTGCCAAACCATCATGTCGGTCAGCGTTGATCAGGTGACGGATACATCGGCGGTGGTACATTGGGCAGACAGCAGTGCGGTGTATTACGAGGTGGCATGCGTCCCAGTGGGCTTTGCGATTGACTCCTCACACATCGTCACCGACATTCGCACGGACAGCCTGTTGCTGACAGGGCTGCTTGACAATACGCTCTACGAAGTGTATGTCCGCTCCTATTGCGGAAGTTTCAACACCAACTGGTCTGCGGTGGTGCAGTTCCGCACGCAGTGTAGTGCATTGGACACACTGCCCTATACCGAGGATTTCGATTCTTACACAGGGGGGACTATAAGACCTAAGAATTTGCCCTGTTGGCATGGGTCTGTTGCAGGCGACACATACGAGAATTATTTTCCAGGAGGCGGCCACTCGGGCATGAGGATGCTGCAATGGAGGTCGCACTGGGGCAGCGGGACGACCGATTATATTGTCCTTCCGGCTATCAACACGGCGATTAATCCCATGGGGACGCTGCTGTTGTCGTTCTGGGCTCGCAACGACGAGGACTTGACTAACTTTTACGACGATGGCCGCCTGCTGGTAGGGGTGATGACGGACCCCGATGTCGACTCCACTTTCCAGCTGGTGGATACGGTGACAATTAGCGGCAACGAGTGGCAGCGTTACGACATCCCGCTTAGTTCTTATTCGGGTTCGGGTAGATACATCACGCTGAAGGAGTGTACAGGTGTGGGAACCCACGGTTGGTGTTTGATGTACATTGACGATATTGAGGTGGACTTGATTCCACCCTGTACCGGTGTGACGGGGATGAGGCTATCGGGTCTTACCGCCACTTCTGTTACAGTGGAGTGGGACGATGCGGACACGGGTGCTGCATATCAGACCTTTATCAGTTCATCTTCCACGGCTCTGCCGGTTGCAGACTCTGCGGTGCTCGACACTTCGGTGTGCACTTTCGGCGGTCTCACCACAGGGACCTCCTACTATGTGTGGATACGTGCCATTTGTTCGAAGGGCGGATTCTCGCCTTGGGAAGGTCCTTTGCAGGTGGTGCCGGGAGTGTGGGACATGCGTGCCAATCACAACGACACCCTTTCCATGTGCGGGGTGACGGTGTATGACAATGGCGGCCCCAATAGCACGATTACGGCGCAGAACTCCACACTTGTCATCATGCCTGCTCAGCCGGGTACCCTCATCACGGCGAGCGGACAGATAACCCTTCCGAACGAAGACATGGTGTTTACTGTTTACGACGGCGTGGGCACCACGGGTGCGGTGCTATGGTCCAGCGACGGCATTTCACAGTTTAACTATCCTTTTGGTCCGTTAGTCTCCAATTCGGGACCGCTGACCCTTGCACTCACTCTTTATTATAATCAGACATATTATGGCGATGGTTTCGAAATCAACGTCTCCTGCATCCCCGACACCTGTGTGGTGAGGAACCTGCGCCTCGACCCCGCTGTGCCGCTGAGCGACACGATGCTCAATATCGCATGGGACTGCAACGGGGCCGCGTACTACGAGGTGGAATACGGACCTGCAGGCTTTGTGCAGGGCACTGGCACCTTCGACACCACTTCTGTGGCCAGCTATACCCTCTCGGGATTGACCAGCCTTGCTCGACGCGATATGTATGTACGCAGCATCTGCGGTTCAGGAACCGACTGCGACACCGGAAATTGGGTGCGCGGCACTTTCATTACACTGCCTTGTCCCGACGCTGTCTATCGCGAGAACTTCAATTCCTCCATGACTGCAGTCCGTGAATCAGGCATTCCTATCGGTCAAAACAACACCTCCAGCGACTGCTATTACGTGCAGACTATTGTGGATTCTGCTTTCTTGGCCGGTCTTGAAGGCGGCATCACTGCCATGGCTTTCCATCCCGCCACACCAGCCGTCGCCGACCGCATGTCGAATATGACGGTCTATTTGGCCAATGTGTCCGATGTCGAATTCAGCTCTGGTATCATTGTGCCCGATTCGGCACACCGTTTCGTGAAAGTGATAGATTCGGCCAATTTCTGCCACGGACTTAATACCGAGTGGCAGGTATATGGTTTCGACCGACCGTTCTTGTGGGACGGGCATAGCAACCTGCTCGTGTCGGTGTTGATGAGGAACCCCATGGCAGGCGATTGGTATGGGACACTTGCCTATTACTATGCTCACACTACTTCGTCGCTGCACAAGAGCTATGTGGTTTGGGATGCTCCCGCATCGTTCAGCATCTACAATGCCAATACCTATACCAATACGTCGTGGAGGGGTGGAACGGGCGACCTGCGTTTCTATACCAACACTTGCCACATGCCGCTGTGTACTGAGCCGGTGGCGGATACGGTGGCAGTGGACTATGAGAGTGCCACGCTCTCGTGGCAAGGTACAGGTGGCGACTACCAGTTGACTATCTCGCCCAATACGACAGGAGAAGGACTAGTGTTGGAGAACGGCAACAGCCACACTTTCACAGGTCTGATGCCGGCCACCACCTACCAAGTGTCTATACGGCAGGACTGCATGGCCAACAGCCTTGGCTATTCCGACTGGGTCACCGTCGAGTTCACCACCGACAGTTTCCGTTGCCTTGCTCCCGATAGCTTCGCGGTGTACGACATCACCCGTTCGTCAGCCACCTTCGACTGGGTGGGCGATACTGGCGGCGGAGTGTCGTGGCAGCTTGAGGTGTGGACACCCGGCAGCAGGCATGTCAGCCATCTTGTCACCGAGCATCCATTCGTAATCGAAGACCTCAGCCCAGGCACAGCCTATTGTGCCTATATCCACGGCTACTGCGGCAGTGAGAACCAGATAGTGGGCGAGTGGAGCGATACGCTGTGCTTCACCACTCCGACATGCCCCGATGTGACGGAGTTCGATACCAGCGCGGTCACCACAACGTCTGTCTCCCTTGTGTGGAATGCCGACGAGCAGGTGCAGGATTACCTATTGGAGTACGGACCGGCAGGTTTTGCCCTCGGCTCAGGCATCATGCAGACTGTCACGGCAGACAGCTGCACCGTCGGCGGTCTCACGCCCTCCACGGCGTATGACTTCTACCTGCGTGCGCGCTGCGACGAGGATTGGTTGTCCGATGAATATGCCTCACTGCTCAATGTCCTCACCCGTCAACCTCCGACATGCCCCGATGTGACGGGGTTTGATACCAGTGCGGTCACCACAACGTCTGTCTCCCTTGTGTGGAATGCCGACGAGCTGGTGCAGGATTACCTAATGGAGTACGGCCCGGTCGGTTTCGCCCTTGGCTCCGGCATCAGTCAGATTGTCACGGCAGACAGCTGCACCGTCGGCGGTCTCATGCCCTCCACGGCTTATGACTTCTACCTGCGTGCGCGCTGCGACGAGGATTGGTTGTCCGATGAATATGCCGCACTGCTCAATGTCGTCACCCGTCAGTCTGTGGGTGTGGTGATTCCTGAGAGTGAGGACGTGCCCTTCTCCCTCACCATCGTACCCAATCCGGCCAAAGGTGTGACCACCTTGTACCTTGAAGGATTGCCCAAGCAGTATCGAGGTGCCGTAGAGGTGACGGTATCCGACCTGTCGGGTCGCGAAGTGCTGACCAGAAACGTGGAATGCGACGGTCAGTGTCGTCTGACGCTAAATCTTGAAGACTTGCCGCAAGGGGCTTATTTCGTCCGCGTGGAGTGCGGCGGTGCAAATGTGGTGCACAAACTCGTTGTCAAATAGTTTTGAATACTGTCCGTGTGTATTTTACAACGGGCATTGCTTCCACAGTGTCCGTTGTAAATATGTTAAGTTTTTCATAATGGTTTTTTGTGGTCTTCAACCGAATAAATGGACAGTATCTGTTATGTTATTGAAATTTATATAGAGTTATTTGTCTGACCGAACTTTTTGATTTTGTCAGTGATGTTTTTCATGGGTTCACTTGTACAGAGTCTATAGCAATTTTCACACAAAGAAAGCTTGCTATGTTTCGGCTTCCTTTTTGAGTAAGAAAGGAATCTCACAAGTAAATCGAATAATGAGTGTCCACGTAATAGAACATCGTATTCTCTCGAGAGATATTGCTTTGTTTTATCTGTAGGCTCTTGAAAACCATGATAGACGTTTCCTTCGTTCAATTCTTGGTTATCGTCAAGTATTTCATTAGGATGCTGTCTAAAAGAATATTCTCCCTCAAGTTTATTAGAGAAACGTTCGTACATGCATCCATAGTAGCGGATATAGTTTTTCAGAGCTTTTCGGAAGCTCGTGTCTTCTTTTTTGCTCAAAAGGTTCTCAATTTGTCGGCCGTAATATAAATCATTTTCGATGCTGTAGCCATTAGTAAAGACTATTTCTTGATATTTTTCGGGTACTCCAGTGAAGACATAGGTGTCTTTATCGGCAATGAATAATACCGGAATATGTCCAAATTCTTTCTTTCGGTCAAAGACTTTCAGCAAATTGTCTCGTCCATTGCATACCTGTAGAAATGCGCTACTCATGCCTAAGTCTTCTAAGATCCATCGATATACCATCTTGTCTTCATCTCCTTCTACTACAATAGATGGCATAGTGGAATTCTTTAAGTATGCAACTATTTCATTAGCGGTTAATCCTCTTGAACTCATTTATTATCCCCCTTATCTTCGTCTAAAGTAAATTCAAATTCTGGATATGCAGCATAAATGAATGGGCTATGTGTTGCTAAAAAGTATTGATTATCAGTGCCTTGTTCGAGAAGAGTGGGAATAAGTTGCCTTTGCCAATCAGGGTGCAGGCTTAATTCCGGCTCGTCAATATAAATACTGGTTCTTTTGGAAAAAAGATTGTAGCATAGGAAACTGAGCATTTGCTTTTCACCTGAGGATAATTTATCTGACTCAACACTGTTTTCCACGTTTCCTAATGTGAGATCGTTCAGTACAATGCCCTTTTGCTGATAAAAACGTTTAACGGTGTCCTGTAATACAGAAAAGGGCTTGAGTAATTCAATTCTTAGGTTTTCTCCCTTTTGAATGTATTCTCGGAGTGTATCTTTGTTAACGATATTTCCTTCTATCAAATGTTTGATTTTCTTGTAATCATCTTGTTGTTGATTGTTGATTTTTTCTGACCGTAATGCATACTCTTTGTTAATCAATTGAGAAATGTCGTTTGTGGAGATTGATGCGACAAATGTATGGTTCCGAGATGAGTTCCGTTTGGACAGGATTTCTAAAATATTAATATTATCACTAAATCTAATCATACTCTCAATACCAAAACCACCTTCAATCCTGCGAAATGTTGAAAAAAAGATGCTTCGCTCTTGCATAGAATCACGTAGTTGCTCAATATTGAAGTTGTCATATGTGTTCCCATTGTCTTTGGAAACGACTTCGTCCTCGAAGTCGAATTTCAGGGATTCGTCCTTTGTGGTTTTGAGAATTATATGAGGAATACCCTTTATAATTTTAATGCTACTTACTTTAGGGGTATCAATATCATTATCAGAAGGGAAGAAGGTGCATTCGATGGATTCGAAATCAAGTTCGTTTTGCAATCTTTTGAATAATCCGCTTTGAGTATACCAAAGGGCTTTTAGTATGGATGTCTTTCCACTACCATTCCTGCCAGTGAAAATATTTAGACCTTTGTGGAATATCATTTCAAGAGAGTCTTTTCTGTTATTAAGGCCTTGTATTATAAAGCTTTGTATCATTTTTGTAGAAATTATTTGTAATGCAAATATACGTTTTTTTTTGTAAAGGTAAGTTTGTTTTATTAGTTCGAAAACTCATTAGTATGTTGGCAAGTATTTGTATGTTAATTTTTTAGATAAAATTAGTATGTTTTTTGCCATTAGAACTTGCAACCTTTAAACCTGTTATGCTTTCTGGCCGATGTATTTCTCCAGGGCGTGGCGCAGCTGGACGGGTGTGACGTCGTGGTGGATTTCGCCCTCGATGGCGTAGGAGATGGCTCCGGTCTCTTCAGAGACGATGACGCTGATGACGTCCAGCTGCTCGGTGACGCCGATGGCGCTGCGGTGACGCAAGCCGAGGTTAGGGTCGATGTCGGTGCGCGACGTGACGGGAAGGATGCACCGTGCGGCCAGCACTTGGTTGCCGCTCACGATGACGGCTCCGTCGTGGAGGGGGGAGTTTTTGAAGAAGAGCGTTTCGAGGAGGGCGGAGGAGGCGACGGCATTGATGGTCTCGCCGGTGCGCACCAGCTCTTCCACTTCGTTGCTGCGCTTGAAGATGATAAGGGCGCCGGTCTTGCTCTGCGACATGTGCATGCATGCCTGGATGTAAGGCTCGAAGTTGGTGTTGCTGTGTTTGTTGACGTCGCTGCGCCAGAATTGGAGGCGCTTGGCGAGGGTGTCGCCGGTGACTTGCGTCTTGGTGCCGATGAAGAGGAGGAATTTGCGTATCTCTGGCTGGAAGACGATGACGAGGGCGATGAGGCCGATGCTCATGATGCCGCCCAGTATTTGGCTGCAGAAGCGCATGCCCAGCGCGGCGAAGATGCGCCAGGCGATGTACATGATGAGGAGGGCCCAGAAGATTCGGATGATGTTGGTGCCTTTCAGCATACGATAGAGGTAGTATACCAGCACGGCAACCATGAAGACGTCGAGGATGTCGACAAACCTGATGTTCAGAAACGGAATCATATAATTTAAAATTGAGAATTGAGAACGTGTGAATGTGTTAACGTGTGAATGTGTTAATGTGTTAGTCGATTAGCGAAATAACGAATTTACGAATTCAAAACATTCTCGATTCGTTTGCTGGATAACGGAGGGTTGGTTGTTTTATTGTAGGAAGGTGCTATTATTTCAATAATTGAGATTTTAGAATTGAGAACGTGTTAATGTGTTAACGTGTTAGTCGATTTACGAATTAACGAAATAACGAATTTACGAATTCAAATCATTCTCAATTTTCCGGATAGAGGAGTTGGATGGCGAGGCGTGTGGGGCGTGGGGTGTGGACGCGCAACAGGGAGGCTCCTCCAAGGAGGGCGACGGTGTTGAGGGCAAGGGTGCCCAGCTCGGAGTCGGGCATGGCCGGGGAGGCGTCGCCAAACGTGTCGGGGAATTGGGCTAGGCGGCGGGTGATCATGGATTTGTTGGAGAGGGCCACGAGCATTGGGTATTCGGGAAAGCGGCCGATGAGTTCGGGCAGGCGGTGGAGGAGTTCGTGGTTCTGCTCCACGGTTTTGGCGAAGCCCAGTCCGGGGTCGAGGATGATTTGAGTAGCTCCGAGCCGGTGCAGGGAGTCGAGCCGCTGGTCGAAATAGTGGGAGAGGTCGTCTACGATGTCGTTGTAGCGTGTGTTTTCGGGCAGCTGCATGGTGGCTGGGGTGCCACGCATGTGCATGAGGATGTAGGGTACGTGGAGCGAGGCGACGGTGGCGAGCATGCCGGGGTCGAGTTGGCCGCCGGAGATGTCGTTGACAATGTCGGCGCCGGCTTCGACGGCGCGAGCGGCGGGGAGGCTCTGACAGGTGTCGACAGAGATGACTGCTTGGGGCAGCTCGGCGCGAAGGAGGGCGACGAGGGGTGCGAGTTTGGCGGCCTCGTCGGCAGGGGAGAGCATGGCGGCTCCCGGACGGGAGGACATGACGCCGAGGTCGAGGATGTCGGCTCCCGTGGCAAGGAGGTGGCGCGCCTGCTGCAGCAGACGTTCGGGGGTGTTGTAGCGGCCTCCGTCGTAGAAGGAGTCGGAGGTGGCGTTGAGTATGCCCATGACAGCAGGGCGTGTGAAGGTGGTTTCACCCCGCTTGCAGTGGAGTGTAAAAGGGGAAATTTGATGCAGTTGGTTCATGTATCGAAAAAAAATTGTATCTTTGCTTTTTGTCCAGAAAAACGCTTCTGCTGCTTTTTTATTGTTTTACAGCAATAAAAAAGGAGTATTGGCGTTAATGCAAATTGAAAAGTGAAAATTGAAAATACCTATTGATGACTGAAAAGAACAACAATATAGCCTCTACGGAGGCCCTCCGAACGAAGCGTGAGTTTGAGACTGAGATGAACCGTTGCCGGGACCTTTTTGAGAAGAAGACCCGCGATTACGGTACGTCGTGGCGTGTGCTGAGGCTGCCTTCGCTGACCGACCAGATTTTCATCAAGGCGAACAGGATCCGCAGCGTTGAGGAGAGCGGGGAGAACCGTGTGGGCGAGGGCTTGGAGTCGGAGTTTGTGGCTATGGTGAACTATGCCGTGATGGCACTGATGCAGCAGGACCTGCCTCCTGACGACGGGCAGGATTTGCCGACCGACAAGGCGTTGGAATTGTACGACAAGCACCTGCACCGTGCAGCAAGGCTGATGCTGGACAAGAACCACGACTACGGCGAGGCTTGGCGTTTGATGCGCGTGGGGTCGATGGTGGACTTGATATTGATGAAACTGCGCCGTATCAAGCAGATTGAGGACAACCAGGGCCATACGCTGGTGTCGGAAGGTGTGGAGGGTGGATATATGGATATCATCAACTATGCCTTGTTCTGCCTGATTCGTCTGCATGAGGATGACGGCCTGAAGAACGTGTGAATGTGTAAACGTGAATTTTATTGTTGATAGGTTTATACGTTGATAAGTTTATACGACTCACATCATATCAACATATCAACATCCAACATATCAATAGATTAACGAAATGAAAATTGTTGACATACTATGAAGATTAAAGACACAAAACTGAACTGGACATTGAATGTTGTGGCGCGCGTTGTGGTGGGTCTGGTGTTCCTTTTCTCGAGTTTCGTGAAAGGGGT
Organism: Bacteroidales bacterium; assembly: GCA_017550405.1. Taxonomy (GTDB): domain Bacteria; phylum Bacteroidota; class Bacteroidia; order Bacteroidales; family P3; genus Colimorpha. The sequence goes on along the minus strand of JAFZPH010000025.1, from coordinate 12,411 downwards.
CGACCCGCTGGGCACGTCGTTCAAGATAACCGAGTACCTTACCGCATGGAGTCCCTTTGGCATCAGTCTGGAGTGGCTCACTCCGCTGGCTCCTGTCATGTCGATGGGATTGATTACGGCTGAGTTTCTGGTGGGTGTGCTGCTGCTGACGGGTGCTTTCCGCCGTTTGAGCGCATGGCTGCTGGTGTTGATGATGCTGTTTTTCACCTGTACGACACTTGTTGACGCTATCACCAACAAGGTGACGGACTGCGGCTGTTTCGGCGATGCTGTGAAACTGACAAACTGGCAGACATTCTGGAAGAATGTGGCCTTGGATGTCCCCACGGTGTGGATATTCCTGACCCGCAACCTGCGGCGCAAGAAACGGTTTGAAAGGGATGTGCTGATAACCATCTTTGCCATCGTGGCAATGGTGGTGTTTGGCCTGTACAACATCAACAACGAGCCTTGCATTGACTTCCGCAGCTGGAAGGTGGGCAACCAGATGATGGAAATGGACGAGAACGCCCAGGTAAAGAGTTATGTGACCTACCGTAACACGGAGACCGGCGAGACAGACGAGTTTCTGTCGGAGGAGCTTGTGAAGCGGATGGAGGAGCCCGGCTGGGAGCAGAAATGGGAGTGGGAGAGCAGCCGTGTGGAAGATCCCAATGAGATAAAGGCCGACGGTTTCTCGATGCTGGACATGGATATGAACGACCATGCCAAGGAATTCATCGGGTCGCCTGACTATCTGATGATTGTCACGATTCACCATCTCGACAAAGTGAAAGACCAAGGCGTTGAGGCATTGAAGGATGTGCTGGTGTGGGCCGAAGCGAACGGAGTGCAGACCGTGCTGTTGAGCTCGGCACTGCCGGAGGATGTGCAGGCGTTCCTGTATGTCAATAAACTGGATGACTTGGATTTCTACTTCGCCGACGCCACGGCGATAGAGACCATGCTCCGCTCCAATCCCGGCTTCATGCTGCTGAAGGGCGGCAAGGTACTTGGGAAATGGCATTACCGCCATGTCGACGGTTTGGAGGATGTGAAGCTTGACTGAGACCTTATGCCGAGTGCCGATTGATTTAGAAACAAATAATTCAAACTAATATGATACAGAGAAAACAAACTATCTTTCTACTTTTGGCCGCTTGTGCCATGGCTTTATGTTTCGTGTTCCCGATTGCCTCGTTCGAGGCGAAAGCTCCGCTAGGTATGCCTGTGACGGGGCAGTTCAGGATGATTCCGAAGGATGTACCCGAGACAATGTCGCAGATATTGAATGGCGAACCGGTGGAAATCGGTCAACGCGGATATGTGAAGACATGGCCCTTGGTGGTGCTTACCATCGCTTCGGGGCTTATCGCTCTGGGTAGTATTTTCATGTATAAGAACCGTGTGCGCCAGATGCGTGTGGTGGCAGTGGGTTTCCTGCTGGGTGTAGTGGACTTGTTCCTGATATTCATCTGGGCGGTGGACTCGTTTGTGGACCAGGCCACGAAGGCCATGGCTTGCACCGAGGTGCATGTGAGCTACGGTGTCGCCACCTGGGCAATAATCGCTGCTGTGGTGTTGATGTTCCTGGCTCAGCGTTTCATCAGAAAGGATGAGGAGAAGGTGCGCGCAGCTGACCGACTGAGATAAAAAAGGAGTGTCCATTGGAAAGAGTCATTGACAATTTGGAACAACTGCCCCGGCTGGCATCAGATTTGCTGGAGGAATATAGTGAGGAACGCTTCTTTGCATTCTTTGGGAAGATGGGTGTTGGCAAGACCACGCTGATAAAAGCCCTGTGCGACCGGCTGGGAGTGAAGGAGGTAGTGTGCAGCCCCACGTTCGCCATCATCAACGAGTATACCTCGGGCGACGGCGAGCCGGTCTACCACTTCGACTTCTACAGGTTGAAGAGTGTGGAAGAAGCATACGACATAGGCTATGAGGAGTATTTCTATAGCGGGATGTATTGCTTCACGGAATGGACTGAAAAGATAGAACAATTGCTGCCCGAACATTATGTACGGGTGGAGATGAAAGAAACAAATGGATTAAGAACACTTATTGCAACAATAGTAAATGACTGAATCGGAAGTTTTGGCCAAACTGGCAGCCCAAGCGTTGGGTGAAAAGAAAGGTATAGATGTCCAGATACTGGATATGCGCAAATTGAAGAGTGCCCCCGCATCATTTTTTGTGATAGCGTCGGGCAATGTGCCTTCGCACGTGAGCGCGTTGAGCGACCATGTTCACGAGGTAGTGAAAAAGGCTACGGGTCTCAACCCTTCGAAGGTGGAAGGCTATGCCAATGCCGAGTGGATATTGATGGACTACTTCGATGTGGTGGTGCATATCTTCCAGTCGGAGAGGCGGGCTTTCTATAAGCTTGAGGAATTGTGGGCTGATGCCGAGCGTATCGAAGTCCCCGAAAACAAATAAAAAAGTATAATGGCAGAACAAAATAATAAACAGAATCCCGGACAAGGCTTTCCTGGCAACAACAAGGGTGGTCGCAAGCGCAACTGGGTGATGTTTGTCATATATGGCATCATCATTCTCACACTGGGCACCATGCTGTTGCAACAGGATGGCAGTGGCTCCCCGCGTTCAATCAAATGGGCGAAGCTTGAAACCATTCTGGAGCGGCACGACTATTCTAAGATAGTCATCGTGAACCAGAAGTACGCCGAGGTGTATATCAAGTCTTCAGCATTGAAAAGCGACACGATGTACAATGACTTGGTGGGACGCAATATGTTGGGGAAGGATGTGCCTGAGAGTAATTACTATAAGTACGATTTTGTCACGTTTGAGAACTTTGAGAAAGACTTGGAGAGCGTAGAGGAACGGACAGGCGAGCGAGTGGACCTTACCCCCGAGGAACGTACAAGTCCGTGGCGTGACATCTTGGTAATCTTCGGTCCTTTCTTAATCTTGATTCTCTTCTTCGTGATTATGAGCCGCATCTCCCAACGCCAGATGGGCGGCGGAGGCGGCATCTTCGGCGTGGGGAAGAGCAAAGCGAAAGTCTACGACGGGAAGACCCCCACGAATATCACCTTCAAGGATGTGGCCGGACTGGCCGGCGCCAAGGAAGAGGTGATGGAAGTGGTTGACTTCCTGAAGAACCCGAAAAAGTATACCGATTTGGGAGGCAAGATTCCCAAGGGCGTGTTGCTGGTTGGGCCTCCAGGCACGGGTAAGACACTACTGGCTAAGGCTGTGGCTGGTGAGGCCAATGTACCCTTCTTCTCTATGTCTGGTTCAGATTTTGTCGAGATGTTTGTGGGTGTGGGAGCTTCGCGTGTGAGAGACCTTTTCGAGGAGGCCAAGAAGAAGGCACCCTGTATTATCTTTATCGACGAGATTGATGCAGTAGGACGTGCGCGCGGCCATGCCGGGTTGAGCAACGCCAACGACGAACGCGAGAATACCCTTAACCAGCTGCTTACCGAGATGGATGGTTTCAGCAGTGGTACGAATGTCATCGTGCTTGCCGCCACCAACCGTGCAGATGTGCTGGACAAAGCCCTCCTGCGTGCCGGACGTTTCGACAGGCAGATCTATGTCGAACTCCCCGACCTTGAGGAGCGAAAAGCCATCTTCGACGTACACATGCGTCCGCTGAAGCTGAATGAGGATGCAGCAAGCGAAGACCGTATTGACCGCGATTTCCTTGCTAAGCAGACACCGGGTTTCTCGGGAGCCGATATTGCCAACGTGTGCAACGAGGCGGCGCTTTGTGCCGCCCGCAAGGGTAAGAGTCTGATAGGCCGTCAGGATTTCCTCGATGCCATTGACCGCATCGTTGGCGGTTTGGAGAAAAGAACCAAGGTGCTCACAGAGCATGAGAAGAGGGTGGTATCGTACCACGAAAGCGGACACGCTTCGGTAAGCTGGCTCCTGCGTTGGGCCAATCCGCTGATTAAGGTGACCATCGTTCCACGCGGCAACTCGCTCGGGGCGGCGTGGTATCTGCCCGACGAGCGACATCTGACCACCTATGCACAGATGTTCGACGAGATGACCAGCCTCATGGCTGGACGTGCCGCCGAGGATGTGGTATTTGGTGAAGTGGGTACCGGTGCCTTGAACGACATGGAACGTGCCACGAAGATGGCCCAGTCGATGGTAGTGTACTATGGTATGAGCCCCCGAATTGGAAACATCAGTTTCTACGACTCGTCGGGTCAGACCGACTATGGCTTTACCAAGCCTTTCAGCGACAAGACCGCCGAAGTGATCGACTCGGAGGTGAACCGCATTGTAGAGGAAGCTTACGCCCGTGCGAAGGAGATTATCGTGTCGCACCGTGCCCAGTTGGACGAGCTGGCTGGCCAGTTGTATGAAAAAGAGGTGCTCTTCCGCGACGATTTGGAACGTATCTATGGCCCGCGTGTTGCCGATCTCGAAGCACAGAAGCAATTGGAAGATAAAAAAGCGGAGAATGCTCTGCTTGAGAGTCAGACAGGCCACGATACCGACGAGAACACAGAAACAACTAATGATATTGAAGCATGAAGACATTCTGGATACGTACAGCTAGCGCAACGGTCTATGCCTTGCTTTTCCTCGGCTCCATCTATAGTGGCCGTCTGGTAGGGGAGACGTGGGGTATTGTCATTCTGTCGGCTTTCGCCCTGTTTGTGGCGTTAGGCTGTACATTTGAGTATTATCGTATTGCCGAGAAGCATGGGGCACATCCGATAAAGCCCTTGGGCTACGCGTTCAGCACTATTACGATTATGGTGTGGGCTGGTATCCAGTTGTATGATGGTCCTGTTTTTGGAGTGGATGTCTTGGGTTGGATACTGCAGTTGTCGTTGGTAATCACTCTTGCTGTCCAGCTATGGCGCAAGACGGAAAACCCCTTTGCCGACGTGCTGCACACGTTGCTCCCATTGCTTTATGCCGCCACTCCGCTCTCCATGATGCCCTACCTGCACTATTCGATGAATGTGCTGGTGATGTGTATTATCATGGTGTGGGTGAACGACTCGTTTGCCTACATGGGAGGCTCGTTGGTGGGCAGGCACAAGATGTGGCCTCGCCATTCACCAGGAAAGACGTGGGAAGGAACAGCCATCGGTGTGGCCGCAGCAGTGGCAGCAGGTCTGTTCATTGGCCCACTGTTTAAGACTCATCTTGTGTGGTACGATTGGTTGGTTCTGGGACTTGTATGTAGTATTATCGGTACACTGGGCGACCTGGTCGAGTCCATGCTCAAACGGTCGGTGGAGTTGAAAGACTCCGGCAACATCATGCCGGGTCACGGAGGTTTCCTCGACCGGTTCGACAGCCTCCTTTTCATTCTCCCCGTGGCCACCGCCTATTGTTACCTCATGGTTCACTAAGTTGTAATTCTTTAATCATAAACCCATGTATATTCATAAAGAAGGACGCAAACTTATCGGGGTGACTTTCGCTATAGTGATGGTCATCTTCACTGCCATGATATTCTTTGTCCACCATTGGACATTCTTTCATGGCCTTTTTATCGCCATCCTCTTTGCACTTTGGGTGGCGGTTGCCCTTTTCTTCCGTATCCCGCGACGGGTCTTCACCGACGATGCCCAGCGACTTATCTCTCCTGCCGACGGCACGATTGTGACCATCGAGGAGGTGGAAGAGAAAGAGTATATCAAAGGCGAGTGCATCCAGATTAGTGTCTTCATGTATGGCACCGACGTCCATGTCAACCGCTATCCTTGCGATGGCACCATTGAATATTATAAGTATCATCGAGGTAATTATTTCGTGGCCTCCTATCCCAAGTCCAGCGACCTCAACGAACGTACCACAGTGGGACTCCGCCTGCCCGACGGACAGAAGATTGTCCTCCGTCAGGTGGCCGGCACCATGGCTCGACGTATTGTCTGCTATGCCCGCGAAGGCGAGCAGGTGAAACAGAACCAGGAGATGGGCTTTATCAAGTTCGGCTCGCGTGTCGACATCTTCGTCCCCAAGCATTTCCTCATCGACGTCGACGTGCAGGACACTGTGCGCAACGCCATCTCGCCCATTTGTACCATCGTACCCCAGCCGGAAGAGCAACCTCGTCCGGAGCCTGTCGAAAACAGCTAACATCCCCTAGCAAATGGACATCGCCGACCAGATATTATACGAGGACAACCACCTGATAGCTGTCAACAAACAGCCAGGGCAGATAGTCCAAGCCGACATCACCGGCGATACCTGCATGGCCGACCTCCTCAAAGCCTATATCAAAGAGCGTGATGCCAAGCCCGGCAATGTGTTCTGTGGCGTCATCCATCGGCTCGACCGGCCGGTGAGTGGGGTGGTCCTTTTTGCCAAAACCAGCAAAGCGCTCTCACGCATGAATCAGATGGTCAAGGAGCGCGATTTCCAGAAGATATACAGGGCAGTGGTCACCCACATGCCTCCTGCTCCACAAGGCCATCTCGAGGACTACATTGTGCGTAATGCCAAGCTCAACAAGAGCTTCATCACTGCCGATAGCTCCAACCCCGAAGCCAAGCTCGCTTCACTCGACTATCGTCTGCTTGCCACCTCCAAAGGTGGGTATCACTTGCTCGAGATTGAGCTGCATACCGGCCGCCATCATCAAATCCGCTGCCAACTTGCCCACATGGGGTGTCCTGTCAAAGGCGACCTGAAATATGGTGCCCCGCGTTCCAATCCCGACGGCAGCATTGCCCTCCATGCCTATCGTGTGTCATTCGACCACCCGGTCCGGCACCAACCCGTCGTTGTCACTGCTCCTCAGCCGTGGCAGAATATGTTTCAAGAAATTAATTAGTTACGATAATATCCATTAAACAATGAAAAGACATATCTTATTAGTTTTGCTCGTGCTTGTTGCCTTGTGCTCCGGGCGCGTTTCAGCGCAGTCTCTCATCTCCCTGCAAAGCGATTATTCCTCAACCCGTTTTGAGTTCCGCTGTCCACAGGTGAGCTTGGAAACGCATACAATACAAGGTAACATCTTCACTGTTGCCACCATCGCCGGGGCCTCTCCCTCGGTTCAGATAGGTGCCCCAAACCTTCCCATCATCTCCGAGTACATCGAGATACCCGTGGGTGCCGAGGTCAATGTGAAAGTGACGGACGTCCGGCTCTCCGGCATGGGGGTATGTGATAACCTTCTGGAGCCTGTACAGCCCGCCCCGTCGAAGTCCGATATGGGCGAGAAGCCTTTGGCATTCGACAGCCTGCTCTATGCCACCGACACTTTCTATCGTCACCCTGCAGCATGGGTCGACATCGTTGGAATAGCCCGCGACCGCCGGTTGGCCTTGCTGCGTATCTCGCCGCTGGCCTACAACCCCGTTACAGGCGAGCTGCAGCAGATCACCTCCATGACGGTTACCATCACCTATAAAAATGCCGACATTGCAGCTACACAGCGGTTGCACACCCTCTACCATTCCCCCAACTTCAATTGGGGCCAGCGTATTGTCAACAGTTTCCCGGCGGCCAAAGAGGTCTGTCTCGAAGCTCCGCTGCATTACCTTATTGTCTCACATCAGAGTTTCCGTGGGCAGCTCGACTCCTTTGTCAACTGGAAGAAGCGTCAAGGATTTATCGTTACCGAGGTCTACACCGACGACCCTGGAGTGGGTTCTACGGCCATGGCCATCGCCCAATACATTAAAGGGTTTTATACCAATGCCACACCCGAGCTTCCTGCCCCCACCTATCTGTTGTTAGTGGGCGACCATGCTCAGATTCCTGCATTCTCTTCTCGTTGTTATCGCCCCGCCAACGACCATGTGACAGACCTATACTATGCCACTTGGACCGAAGGTGACCATATCCCCGACTGCTATTATGGTCGTTTCTCCGCCCGCACAGTGGCCGAACTCCTTCCCCAAACCGAGAAAACCATCTTCTACGAGAGTTATGCCTTCCCCGACGACAGCTATCTGCGCACGGCAATCCTCATAGCAGGTGTGGATCAAGGCTATACTACCGACAATGCTTACCGCTATGCCGACCCGGCCATGGATTATGCTGCCAGCACCTATGTCAATTCAGGCAACGGCTTTACCGATGTACGTTACTATAAGAACAATGTCTCTTTTTCCCCCACAGGTGTTACCGTCACGGGTAGCAGCCAGCCTTCGTCCACGGCCAATGTCCTCATCCGTATGTACAGCGAAGGCTGTGGGTTGGTCAACTACAGTGCCCATGGATTCGACGACAGCTGGTCTCAGCCCAATTTCTCGGCTGAACACGCCTCGCAGATGACCAACCTCAACCGTCCCTCCCTCATGATTGGCAACTGCTGCCTGTCGGGCAAGTTCAACACTACCACCTATGATGCCTGTCTTGGCGAGGCCCTGTTGCGCCGAGAAGGCAATGCCGGTGCCGCCGCCTATATCGGTGGTACGAACTCCACTTACTGGCCGCATGATTTCTGCTGGGAAGTGGGTGTCCGCAACAATATCAGCAATACAATGAACACCACCTACGATGCCGCGAACCTCGGTATGTACGACCGCCTGTTCCACACCCACGGTGAAGCGTTTGCAGATTGGCATAACACGGTAGGAGCCATGGTCGCTGCAGGCAATGCTGCTGTCGAATCCTACGATGCTGGTTCCAACTATTCCCATTATTACTGGGAAATATACGAACTCTTCGGCGACCCCTCGCTCATGCCCTGGCTGTCGACTGCTGCCGATATGGAGGTGACTGCCACGAGCCCCGCCAGCATTGCCGAATCACACTATCCCGTCATCGCTGTGCCATACGCCTATGTCGCTTTGGTCGACCCCGAATCCAACACCCTCATAGCTGCTGCCTATGCCGACGAGAACGGCGATGCTGATTTGCAGCTCCCAGCCGACTTCTCCGTCGGCGATTACGAGCTTGCTGTATGGGCACAGAATTACAAACCCTACTTCCAGCAGGTGTCGTTTGTCGTCTTCAGTGGCCCCTATGTCATGGTCACCGACATCCAACCCTCCCAAGGCAAGCTGGTCCCTGGTCAGGCTACCACCTTCGATGTCACTATCGTCAATGTCGGAAACGCCTATCCATCCCTTGGTCTCATCAACCTCTCTTCCAGCAACGAGGGTTTGACCATCGCCCAGCCCGAAGCGCATTTTGATGCCATCGCCCCCGGCGACACGCATGTGCTCTCTGGTCTCTGGCTAACCTATATCCCTGAACAGTATGTCGACAATAGCACAATCTCCCTCACTGCCGTCACTAATTATGGTCCTGGCACTTCTACCAAGCACTTCCGCCTCCGCACCACCTCTTCACGCCTTGTGTTGGCAGGGGTTGAGACCTCGTCCGACCTGTTGTCCGACTCTTCGTCTACCATCACTTGTCACGTTGTCAACCAGGGCCGTGAGGCAACACCAGCCCTTTCGCTTATGCTGCCCAACCTTTTCGGTTTCATGACCGAGCAGCCTTCCCCGCAGATAGTCCAGGCATTGGAGCCTGGCCAATCCGCCGAAGTGGCATTCCCCATCACGATGTCGTCCGAGTTGCCAGTGTCACCTTTGCAGTTCGTGCTCAATGCTACCGACGGAAACGACACGTTTATGGTTGACCGTTTCCATCTGCAGGCTGGGATTAGTCTGCTCGAAGACTTTGAATCAGGCGAAATCACCAAATTCAGCTGGTCCACAAACCGCTACCCATGGGTAATCACGGATGTCAATCCTTATCGCGGCAATTACTGTCTGCGCTCTTATGAAAATCTGTCCAACCGCTCCGAGTCGCGCCTTAACATCAACTGGACTTCCTTGTTCGACGACAGTATTTCCTTCGCCTACAAAGTCTCAAGCGAGCAAAACTGGGACTTTTTCTACTTCTATGTCGATGGCGCCGAAATCTTCTCTGCTTCAGGTCAGATGGAATGGACTCGGGTGAGTGTCCCCGTAACGGCAGGTTCCCATACATTTTCATTTTCCTACAAGAAAGACCAATTTGGATCCGAAGGCAGCGACTGCGTGTGGATTGACGACGTGCATCTTCCCATGGTCGGCGATTCCATCCAGTTCCTTATCGACACTGTCTGTCAAGGCTCCAGCTACGTATTCGGCAACTTAGGAGAATTGCCCACCGACCAACTTGGGCAATATTACTATTCCGATACCCTCGTCAATACTTATCTCTCGCTTCTTGTGACTCCTCAGCCGCAGGTTCATATTGAAGTTATCGGCACGCCTGCCCTCGGACAGTGCCTCCTGCTCAAAGCCACCGGTGCCAGCAACTATGTATGGAGCACCGGCGACTCTGCCGAGTGCATCGCCATCTGTCCCGGGGAGGGCAGCCACTATTCTGTCACAGGCTATCGTGGCGGCTGCGAAGGCTCCGACCAAATCACCCTTCTTGGTATCGGCCAGGCCGGTGAGGCAACTCCCGTCTCTGTCTTCCCCAACCCTGCCAGAAACAGCGTCACTGTTCAAGCCGACAATATCCGCCATGTGTGGCTCATCAATCTTATGGGGCAGACAGTCATGCACTCCGATGTGCATGCATCGCGGCTCACACTCCCTCTGCAAAACTTGCCCGAAGGTGTCTATTTCATAAAGGTTGAAACCCTCGAATCGGTTAGTACGCAGAAACTGATAATAAAATAAATTCGATTTATATGGCTACAAATCAGCCGGATGAATGTCCGGCTGATTTTTTTTGTGATTATTTTGTTTGTTTATTGATAAAAATATGTACCTTTGCAGCGCATTTGGATAAGCGTGCCAATGCCAATCCGATGCACTTGGATGGTATTATTAACAACAAAACAAACTCACTCGGATGAAAAACAAATACTACGATTTGGTCGACCAGACCTTCGATTTTCCCCAAGATGAGTTCCGCACAGAAGATGGCGAACTCTACTTCCACGACATCCCTCTGATGGAGGTGATCAAGCAATACGGCACTCCGCTCAAGATTACTTATCTGCCCAAAATCACCTCTCAGATACAGCGCGCCAAACGTATGTTCAATGTCGCAATAGCCAAGACCGACTATAACGGAACCTACAATTATTGCTACTGCACCAAGTCGAGCCACTTCAGTTTTGTGCTCGAAGAGGCTTTGAAGAACGATATCAACCTCGAAACTTCATCGGCTTTCGACATCAATCTGGTGCAGGAACTCTATGCACAGCAGCTTATCGACAAGGAGATTTTCATCATCTGCAACGGCTACAAGCGCCAGCAATATATCGAAAACATCGTTTCGCTTCACACCGACGGATTCTCCAATATCATACCCATACTTGACAACAAGCATGAATACTACACGCTCGACTCCCTTCTCGACTCGCCATCGCAACCTATGAAACTCGGTATACGCATCGCCTCCGAGGAGGAACCCAAGTTCGATTTCTACACCTCCCGTCTCGGCATGCGCTACAGCGACATTGTCAGCTTCTATGAGGAGAAGGTCAAGCCAAACAAGAAGTTTGTCTTCAAAATGCTCCACTTCTTCATCAACACCGGCATCCGCGACACGGCTTACTATTGGAACGAACTGTCGAAATGCGTCAACGTCTATTGCGACCTCAAGCGTGTGTGCCCCGAACTCGATTCGCTCAACATCGGTGGCGGTTTCCCCTGCAAAACATCGCTTGCCGCCACCTACGACTATGAATACATGGCCGAGGAGGTGCTGGCCCAAATCAAGAACATCTGCACCATTCGTGGGGTTGAGGAGCCGAATATCTTCACCGAGTTTGGCAGCTTCACCGTTGGCGAGAGCGGTGCCACCCTCTACAGCATTCTCGACCAGAAGCAACAGAACGACCGCGAGATGTGGTACATGATCGACAGCTCATTTATCACCACTCTCCCCGATACCTGGGGTATCAACCAGCGTTTTATCATGCTCCCCATCAACCATTGGGACTGCGAATACCAGCGTGTCTTCCTTGGCGGACTGACCTGCGACAGCGAAGACTACTACAATGCCGACTCGCACGCCAACGCCATCTTCCTGCCCAAGCTGCAGAAAGACGACCCGCTCTATATCGGTTTCTTCCACACCGGTGCCTATCAGGAGAGTCTCGGGGGGTATGGCGGCATTCAGCACTGCCTCATCCCGGCGCCAAAGCACATCATCATCGACAAAGATGAGGACGGCGAATACATTACCAAACTGTTTGCAAAGGAACAGAGCCACAAATCCATGCTCAAGATTCTGGGCTATTGACCTCCGCCATCCTGTAATACAAGACATATTTCACGAAGCAAGGCACAACTCCAGGTGCCTTGTTTCCTTTTTCCGCCGGTACCTCTCTGTTACGGCGGCCGACAGAGCTGCCAAGGCGGTTGTTTGCCGGTCCGTATCTCGGCCGAGCCTCCTTCGCCCTTGGTTTCCTCGTTGTTCTTCCATCCCAAATCGGTCATTAGGGTTTATGTCATACCACCTCCGCATTTTGCATCCGGTTTTGACAGGCTTTCGGCTGCTTATTATTTGCCT
>JAFZPH010000024.1 GCA_017550405.1 Bacteroidales bacterium | reverse complement strand
GAATGACAACAAGAACTATATTGATGGTTTTAAGAAGGTTGGAGAAAAGGTCTGTATGATCAACTCCGATTATGAACAAGTGATTCAGTCTATTTTGGACATTTAATTCAATTTTCACGAAATAATACAATGAAAAAAGTAGTCGTTATATCAACCAGTCTCCGTCCCGGCTCGAACAGCCACGCATTGGCGGAGCAATTTGCCAAAGGTGCTGAAGCCGCCGGCAATCAAGTGGAACTCATCTCGCTGCGAGGCAAGGACATCCGGTTCTGCGTGGGCTGCCTCTCCTGCCAGCAGACGGGGGCCTGCATCTTCAAGGACGATGTGCCGGCCATCATGGAGCGCGTCCTCAATGCCGACGTAGTCTGCTGGGCAACACCTATCTACTACTATGAGATGAGCGGCCAGATGAAGACCCTCATCGACCGCATGAACGCCATGTTCCCCAAGGACTACCGTTTCCGCGATGTTTACCTGCTGACCACGGCTTTCGAGAACGAGTCCCACGTCCCCGCACGTGCCGAGAGCGGACTGCAAGGCTGGATAGCCTGTTTTGGCAAATCCACACTCAAAGGACACCTCTTCTGTGGCGGCGTAGGTGCCCCCAACGAGATTGCCGGAAACGCCAAATTGCAGGAAGCCTACGATATGGGAAAAAACTTATAAATTGAAAATTGAAAGTTGAAAATTGAAAATTATCCGAGACCAACAGCCAATTCTCGATTTAAAACTACCATCTCATGCAAAAAGCCCTAACAATTTTAACCCTTATGACCCTTTCTACTTTGCCTTCCATGGCACAAATCGACCTCCACAGCCACGCTATCACGCAGGGCCACCTCGAATACATCAAGGCCAACGGTGCCGAAATGGATGAGGGATTCCCCATCCCGAGCTGGGATGCCGAACGGCATATTGCTTTTATGGACAAGGCCGGCATCCAGACCTCCGTTCTCACCATGCCTGCACCGCAACCTTTCTTTGGCAACGCAGAATCCTCGGCAGCAGTGTGTCGTAGGTACAACGAGGAGTGCGCTGCACTGAAGGCGCGCTATCCCGGACGTTTCCTGTTCTGCGCCGCACTGCCACTGCCCGACGTGCCACACGCACTCGAGGAGGCGCATTATGCCCTTGAAGTGCTGGGAGCCGACGGCATCAAACTGGCCACCAACAGCTATGGGCAATACCTCGGCGACCCTGCCCTCGACACACTGATGGCCTACCTCGACCAGCAGAACACCGTTATTATCCTGCATCCCCACAAGCCCTCGGCGGTCAACGCACAGCTGATTGCCGACGTGCCGCTGGCCAGCTACGAATACCTCGCCGAAACCTCGCGCTCTATACTCAACATGATAGCCCACAACGTGCTGGTACACTATCCGCATCTGAAGGTAGTGGTGCCACATTGTGGCTCATTCCTGCCCAATGCGTTGCCGCGTTTCCGCTCACTGCTGCCCGTGATGGTGAAGCAAGGCATCATGCAGCCTGTGGATGTCGACGCCAATCTGTCGCGCCTTTACTACGACCTAGCGGGAGCACCCACCGACGATGTTCTCGACGCCCTCCTGACCATCACCACGCCCGACCACATCCTCTATGGCAGCGACTACCCCTACGTGGCCGAGCCGGTGCTCATCAGTGGAAAGCGGGCATTGGAAGAACGCCTTGCCTCGCATGGACTGAACCCGCAGGACATCTTCACCGACAATGCCCGACGCCTCTTCGGCGAAGCCATCCCCATGCGGCAATATGGCGAACGCATCGTCCGCCTTGCCGAAATCGAAGTGGAGCCGTCGATGCTCGAGGAGTATCTTGTCTTTGCCAGAGAAGTCGGCGAGACCTCCACGCGCGTGGAGCCCGGTGTGCTGACCCTCTTTTCCATGCAAACCAAAGAAGACCCTTGCAAGATTTACATTTTGGAAATCTACGCCGACCACGATGCCTATCAGAGCCACATCCAGACCCCTCATTTCAAGAAATACAAAGAAGGCACCGCCATGATGGTGAAAAGCCTGAAGCTGATAGACACCAACCCTCTGGCAGGAAGAATTGTCAAATAAATCGTCGCATTTCCACATCTGCAAAATAAAAACATTTGTTTGAGGGTGTCTTTTAGGCACCCTCTTTTGACAAATGCCCTGCGCATACTATTATAACATTGAATCCTTCTTGCCTCCTTCCCTCAAACGACAATATTCCAATGTTTTATAGATATATCGTGCGCGATATAATGTTAAAGTGTCATAAATATTTTGTTTTATACTTGGTAATTCCAGAAAAGATTGTATTTTTGTATCGTGAACGATATAAATAATTAACTCAATAAAATATTAATATTATGGATTTTACAAACACTTTACAGGTATCACAACTCATTGTTAACAATCTTACTGAGGGCGCTTTCGTCCACAAAATGCAGGGCCAGCTCTTAAAATCGCAAGGCTTCGAGAAACTCGGACAGAAGTACATCGACCACTACACCGAGGAGATGGAATGGGTGGAGAAGTACACCGACCGTATGCTCGACCTCGGCTGCGTGCCTCAGGTGAAACTCAACAAGGAGTGCAAACTCATTGAGGATGCCAAGGCCTACATCGAGGAAGACCTCCGCATCCAGCGCGAAGGCGTTGAATCTCTTTACAAGATGATGCCTACGCTCAGCTGCGACCCCACCACCTACGATCTCACCAAGGCCTATCTTGCCGACGAGGAAGAGGATCTCTACTGGAGCGAGGAGCAACTCGACCTGATTGAGAAAATCGGCTATCAGAACTGGTTGCTAAAGCAAATGTAATTTTATATCTGAGAGGCACATGAAAAGGCTATGCCTCATCTCACTGCTGGCTTCGATTTTCTGTTTACTATCTTTTAAAACAGCCGATAGCCAGAGCAGTATCTATGACTTCAAAGCCCTCTCCAACGAGGGTGAAATGGTGGACTTTGCCAGCTACAAAGGCAATGTCCTCGTTTTTGTCAATACCGCCAGCAAGTGTGGTTTCACTCCGCAGTACGATGGATTGGAAGAACTCTATCAGAGATACAAGGACAAGGGATTAGTCGTCATTGCCTTCCCGTGCGACCAGTTCGGTCATCAAGAGCCAGGCAGCGACGAACAGATTGCAGAGTTTTGCCGTAAGAACCACGGTGTCACTTTCCCCCTTATGTCGAAGATTGAGGTCAACGGGGAGAACGCTCATCCCATCTTTCAGTGGCTGAAGGGTCAGGCTGGTTTTGCCGGTTTCGATCTTAACCACAAATTAGGGAAACTTATGCATAAAATGCTTTCCAGGCAGGATCCCGACTATGCCAAGAATCCCGACATCAAGTGGAACTTCACAAAGTTTGTCATTTCCCGTGATGGCACTAAGGTAGTCCGTTTCGAACCGACCTCCGAGCCCGAAGAACTATCTGCATGTATCGAATCGATGCTGTAGACAAGCTTCAGTATGCTGTCAATAGACTTTACGGGTATTATTGTCGGAGCAGCCACATACCTCACCATCGGACTTTTCCGCCCGATTGTAATCAAGGCTGAGTACTACTGTGGCGCAAGATGCTGGTGAATTTTCCTTACAGTGGGATTAGGTTGCATTGTGGCCTCATCTTTACTGACGGGTATCGTCTCCATCATCTTTGGGGTAATAGGCTTCAGCAGCCTGTAGTCGATACTGGAACTCGTCAAGCAACGCAAACGTGTGGACAGATGCTGGTTCCCCAAAGGTCCAGGACACAATAGGTAATATGAGTATCATTCAAACAAACGGCAACAACATCAGCGATGAACAAATCGCATCATTTCTAACACTTGAAGCATAAGAAAGATAACCACATTACTTGTTTCCATCCTGCTATTGTCTGCAACGGCTGGCTATGATGGCAAAAAAGAAAACAACAACGATATATTTAGAATTAACGGAATAGACCACCTTTAAAATCAATAGACCAAACAGCAATGACCCCAAAGGGTTGATAAAATTATTAAAAGCATTATGAGCAACATTCTGATTTTACAGGGCTCTCCGAGAGCCAACGGCAACACCGCATGGATGGCCGAAGAGTACAAGAAAGCTGCCGAAGCGGCAGGACACAAGGTGACACTGGTCAACGTGGCAAAAAAGAATATCAATGGCTGTCTGGCCTGCGAATACTGCCACACCAAAGGCAACGGCCAGTGCATCCAAAAGGACGACATGCAGGAACTCTACCCACTTCTGGCTGAGGCCGAGGTGCTGGTGTTGGCGTCGCCCATCTACTATTTCTCCCTCAGTGTACAGATTCAGGCTCCCATCCAGCGCTTCTACAGCATGATGAAGCCCGCCAACATCAAGAAAACCGCCCTGCTGCTGTCATCTCATTCGCCCAATGTATATGACGCCGCCATCGCCGGGTACAAACTCATCAGCGGTTTCTGCGGTTATGAAGACACCGGCATCGTCACCGCTATGCTCGACGAGCAGAAGACCGATGCTACCCGACAGAAGATTGCCAACATGGTGAAGAACATCTAAGTATGGAAAATCTCGCCAAATTCATGTCCGACAACCTGCGCGAGCTGGTGCTGACGGGCTATCGCTCGGTACTTGACAATCCACGCGAGGCGCGTTTTGCCCTACAGCTGCAACGCACCATCGCCCGCGGAGAGAGGCGACGCAAGCGTATCCTCAAAGAGGAGGGGCTTGAGGTGCCGCCATTTCTCATCTGCAGCATCGCCACCACCTGCAACCTCAAATGCAAAGGCTGCTACGCCCGCGCTGGCGGAATCGCAGGAGATGAGCCCACCAAGCCTACCCTCACCGCCGACGATTGGCATCTCCTCTTTGAAGATGCGGCACAGATGGGCTTCAGCGTAGCCTTGCTTGCTGGTGGTGAACCTCTCACGCGGCGCGACCTGCTCGAAGGCATCGCTTCGGTCAAGGAGATGCTTTTCCCCGTTTTCACCAACGGCACCCTTATCGGACCGCAATATGTCGATTTCTTCAAGAAAAACCTCAACGTGCTGCCCGTCATCAGTCTCGAAGGCGACGCTATGGCCACCAACACACGGCGCGGACAGGGGGTATACGAGCGGGCACTGCTCAGCATGAAAATGCTCCACGATGCAGGTCTCTTCTTCGGTACCAGCATCACGGTCACTACCGAGAACAAGGACGCTGTCACCTCCGACGAGTATGTCAGCCGTCTGCATGAGCTAGGTTGCAAGCTGGTGTTCTATGTTGAGTATGTACCCATCGATCCCGGCACCGAACATCTGGCCTTTGGTGACGAGGATGTGCAGTGGATGGAACACCGCATTGATGAGATACGCACTACTATCAAGGACATGATATTTGTGTCATTCCCGGGTGACGAGAAGTTACTTGACGGCTGCATGGCTGCCGGACGCGGGTTCTTCCACATCGGTCCCGACGGTGCCGCCGAACCCTGTCCTTTTTCGCCCCACAGCGACACCAATGCTGCCCGCGACGGCCTGCGTGCCGCCCTCCGCTCGCCACTATTCAGCCAACTGCGTTCCGCAAGCGCACTCAGCTGGCAGCATACTGGCGGATGTACCCTCTATGAACATCGCGACGAAGTGGAGGCACTTCTTGACAAGGAAAAACAATCATAATAACAAATCAAGATTATGGACAGACGAGACTTTCTCAAGAAATCTGCAATGGCAGCAGTGGCAGGTGCGGTGATAGCTTCGCCGCTGGGTTCCATTGCAGCACAGGATTCACACAATAACACAAAAACACATTCACGCAATATGAAAGTCCTCCTCATCAACGGCAGTCCACGCCAAAACGGTAACACGCATCTGGCACTCACCGAAGCTGCCAAGCAGCTGGAGAAGAACGGCATCGCCACCGAGCTGATGCAAATCGGCGCTTCGGCAATACACGGCTGTATCGCCTGTAACCACTGTTTCAACACAGGTCGCTGCGTGTTCGACGACGACCTCTGCAACCGCGCCATCGACCTGATGTCTCAGTGCGACGCCCTCATTGTCGGCTCGCCCACCTACTACGGTCAGCCCAATGGCACGGTGCTCAGCCTCATGCAGCGCATGAGTTATGCTGCTTCGGAAGTGATGCAGAACAAACCTGCCGCCGCAGTGGCAGTATGCCGCAGAGGTGGTGCTTCGGCAGTGTACCAAACCCTGCTCATGCCCTTCCAGATGCTCAACATGCCGGTGGTCACCTCGCAGTACTGGAACATCGTCTATGGTCGCACCGAGGGCGAGGCTGCTCTCGATGCCGAAGGCCTCCAGACGATGCGCACCATGGCCGACAACATGGCTTTCCTGTTGAAGAGAATCCACGCCGACGGCAACCCACAGTATCCCAAGCGTGAGCCGCATCAGACAACCTCATTCATCAAGTAAAAATCAAAAAACATTAATAATTATGGCAACCATTTACGATTACAAAGCCCTCGCCAGTAACGGCAAGGAGATTGACTTTGCCGACTTCAAGGGCAAAGTGCTGATGATTATCAACACCGCCAGCAAGTGCGGTTTCACCCCTCAGTTCGACGGTCTTGAAAAACTCAACGAGAAATACGCTGACCGCGGCTTGGTGATGCTGGGCTTCCCCTGCAACCAGTTTGCCAACCAGGATCCCGGCACCGACAGCGAGATTACCGAGTTTTGCCGCATCAACTACGGTGTCACCTTCCAAATCATGCAGAAAATCGACGTGAACGGCAAGGACGAGCACCCCATCTTCACCTACCTCAAGGAGCAGGCTCCCAAAGAGGAAGTCAAGGGGCTGAAGGCAAAGGCCGCCAATGCCATGTTCTCCAAGATTAGCAAGTCGGTGGAGAAAGACAGCGACATCAAGTGGAACTTCACCAAGTTCCTCATCTCGCGCGACGGCACCCGCATTGAGCGTTTCGCCCCCACCACCGAGCCGAAGGACATTGAAGCCGCTATTGAAGCAATGCTATAATGCACGAACAACTGAAATTAGGCAACCAGCTCTGCTTTAGGCTGTACACCGTCACCCGGCTTATCACGCAAGCCTACCGTCCGCTGTTAGAGCCATTAGGCCTAACCTATCCGCAATACCTCGTCATGATGGTGCTGTGGGAGCAGGACAACCTCACGGTGGGCGATATATGCCATCGGTTGATGCTCGACACCAATACCCTCACGCCTATGCTGCAACGCATGGAGCGTGAGGGACTGGTGGTGCGCACCCACGGCCTCGCCGACGGACGACAGACACTGGTGAGCCTCACCAAGAAGGGCATTCACTTGGAGGAACGTGCCAAAGACATTCCCGCCTGCATGTCGAAGAACTGGCACGGTGAGGACATGAGCCTGGACCAATTGACAAACATGATGGCAACCATCGACACATTGATAAAAGGTCTCCAATAGCAAGTCACGGAGACCATAGTGCCACACACAATCACATAGATGATTGTATCGCGCTTACCCCTTATCAGAGGCAAGGCATGATTAGCAAAGCCACGCAACAGATGTTACGGCATTATGCCGCCGAATACGAGACGGTCGCCTTTATCCAAGGCGACCCCTCATGGTTCATGCACCAAGTCAACGGTGCCAAAAATCAAGAGGCGATGGCTTTTCTTGCCTCGTGCCTCAGTTATGGCAACCGTAAACAATTCATGCCCAAGATTCAGTGGCTTCTCGATTGTTCAGGCGGAGAAGTGGATGCATGGGTGCGTACCGGTGGCTTCGCCGCAGTGCTGCCTGAGGGTGACCCCCATTGCTACTACAGGCTCTTCACTATAGCTCAAATGCATTGTTTTTTGCAGGCTTACCGCCAACTGCTGAATGACTTTGGCACACTGGGAGCGTATGTGAAGCGCCACGCAACCGATGGCCGGACAGCGGTGGAGTCCATCTGTCGCTATTTTGCAAGGCAGGGAGTACACGGCATTGTGCCGCAGGATGCCCAGTCGGCCTGTAAACGGGTGTGTATGTTTCTGCGGTGGATGGTGCGCAGCAACTCACCTGTTGATTTGGGACTGTGGGCAGACATCATCAATAAACGGACGCTCATTATGCCCTTGGACACCCATGTGCTGAGCCAGTCACTTCAATTAGGGCTGCTCTCGTGCCATTCAACCACCATGTCCGCTGCACTACGCCTGACCGAAATCCTCGCCAACGTCTTCCCCGACGACCCGCTGAAAGGCGATTTTGCCCTCTTCGGCTACGGGGTGAATCACAAATAATCAACTATTCACATGTTATGTGTGCATTATTACAGGACCGATTACATGTCGGCTTGCTTTTTTTGTTGCCTTGCATGAGCCGTAGGCTGTAAACAGCTGAAATCCAGTCAAAAACCGATAACAGCCCCCAGCCGTTTTCCTCCAGGTTTTACTCCCTTGTCGCTCAACAGTTTACTCGATATTTAGTTTACATTTAGCCCGCCTACACCTTCACCTCCAACGGCCCCATGAATGTCACCGGTGACACACCGGGCGACCGCTTCCTCGTCAGGCTCAGACCTGCCAGCGAAGACGGCATCTTTGCCTATCAGAACGGCAACAGCATTGTCGTCAGTGGCGAGGGCGAGCTACAGGTATTTGACGTAACCGGCCGACAGCTCTCCTCCGTCCGTCTCCAAGACTCCCTCACCGCCGACCGTGCCTCCCTGGGCATCCTCCGCAGCGGTGTCTATCTCCTCCGCCTCCTCGGCAATGACATGAAAACCCAAAAAATTGTAGTAAAATAAAGCATTGATCATATCATGAAAAGAACAATAATTCTCATCCTGCCTCTTTGCCTGCTGTTTGCCGTCGGCTGCAAGAAAGACAACAGCCGCATCAGCATCTTTGCCGAGAACATGTCTGGCGACAGCAAGGTGTGGGTAGACCCCGCACAAGTGAACGGGGCCACATGGTTAGAGGGCGAAACCGTCAACCTTAACGGCGATGTCTATACCATTGCCATCGACGACAACGGCTTCTATCTTTCCAACACCGCTGAACTCACCAGCAATCTTTACGCCATCTATCCTGCCAGCTTGCAGGCTGACGGCAACAATATCGCTGTCGTCAACAACAACTCGACGGGCACGATAACCATCAGCAGCCTTGCCGTCAACTTCACCGGCAACGGCCATGAGGTCATCTTCCCCATGGCCTCCACAGCCGAAGCCGGCAGCGACAAACTGCTCTTCAACCATCTCACCGGCGGCATGCGGGTCACCCTGGCCAACGCAACTGCAACCATCGTGGCCTCCGTCAAAATGATTACCTACGGCGATGAGGCCATCCCTCCTGTCGCGCTTGACGGCATCACCGTCACCACCCAATGGGCAGCACAGGGACCCACGGCCCCCATGGGCGACGTGGGACAGATAGAGGGCGACCAGGACATCAAATACTCCTGCGAAATGAGTTTCGCCATGCAGACCAACGGCGAAGCAGGTGTAACTATCCCCGATGGCGGAGACATCACCTTCTGTGTGCCGGTAACCGTCCGCTCCGTGAAACGTCTCACCGTCATTGGCTATGACACCGACGGCACGGTGCTCTTCACAAAGACCAGAAGTTTCACCACCGCCCAGCCCATCGAACGTAACCACATGTATTCCCTCCCCACCATTCAAATCAACTAAGCCATGAAAGAGATGAAACAATATACAGTACCCGTCGTGAAAGTGGTGGCATTCCTAATCGAACAAGGATTCCAAGGCACGTTGCGCGATTTGCGCCTCTCCCAAAACGACGAATTCGAAGATTACAACAACCAGAACCAGGAAAACTGGTCCGAAGACAACACTCTCTTCGGGGGCAGTGGATGGGACGCTGGTTGGTAGACACCAAAAGGGGGCTTGCAATAGCCCCCCTCCGGGTACTTACGCATGGCTACAACCTCATGCCATGCGTAAGCAACCCACTTTGCAAACGTATAGGCAAACAACGCTCCCAGGGGTTGCAGAGGTTATCATCATAAACCTCCGCAACCCCTGGTTATTGTCTGTCTCAACAGGCCGACTTAACCGTCAAAGCCTGCTTTCCACTACCTGCCAGTCCACAATCTGCCACAGCGCAGCGAGATAGTCGGCGCGGCGGTTCTGGTAGTCCAGATAATAGGCATGCTCCCACACATCGAAGGTAAGCAACGGCACCAGTCCGCTCTGCACCGGATTGTTGGCATTTACCTCCTGGGTAATCACCAAGTGACCGTCGGCATTCATCGACAGCCACACCCAGCCCGAGCCGAACAGGGTGGCGCCCTTCTGCTCAAACTCCTTCTTGAAGTTCTCCACCGAACCGAAATCCCGCACAATCAACTCCAGCATCTTGCCCTCCGGCTCGTGGTGTTCCTGACCGAACTGCTCGAAATACATGACATGGTTCAACACCTGACCGGCATTGTTGAACAGGCCGCCTTTCGACCGCTTTATCACCTCGCTGATAGGTAGGTTCTCCAAACCGCTGCCGGGCAGCAGCTTGTTCAGGTTGTCCACGTATGCCTTCAGGTGTTTTCCGTGGTGGAAACCAAGGGTGTTGCCACTAATCACGCCCAGTGCCTCAGCGGCATACGGCAACTGCATCATCTCGAAAATCCCGTTGACGGGTAGAATGTCTCTCATAATTTTGTAATATTAGGTTTTTATTTCTCCAGCATAACGCAAGACGGACTACAATATTGCATCGCTTCGCAAAACAAACGACACAAATCTTTTTCACCTCTCACCCTAGCATCATCGTTGTATCAAAACGGAATACCCAAAAAGCAGTCGTCGGTAAGTTATCCTTTACCTTGACGGACAACAAACGGACAAAGGAGTAAAAACGAATAATCCCAAATCGGTCATTAGGGTTTATGGCATAAACAGGCCTGAAAAAGACGAGATTGATTGAAAAACCGATTTGGGATAATGTGCTACAGGTGGCATAACCTAAATGTCAGAATTATTTAAAGCCCATCACAAGTACCCCAGCACAGTTGGTTTGACTGCACACGGTGACACTAATCCGTCTGACAAGCAACATGTTGATAAACCCACTTGGGTCGTTCAATCTCGGCTCGATGTTGCCTGCTTCCCGGCTTGTTTTCCGTTATCATTTCGAGTAACGATGCTATAACGATACTATAACAATGCAGGATTGAACGGCCCCTCTCCGTAGCGAGGGGAAATCGTTGCCGCTCCACGGCGCAGGGCGGGTAGGCAGAACAAGGATATGGGGCAGGGCTAATCCCTGTGCGTTGCACGATTCGGCAATTACTACGGAGTTTTCGGTTTCCTAATGAACGATTTGGGTTTATCGTTACTACATTATTCCATATTATCTATAATACTTTTGTATTTCCCCTCTGCACCATTACAGCCTTTGAACATAGGGAAATCGCCAAGGAGCTCTTCATAGTTCTCGTATTCAGCTAATACAATGTCTATTGACATCAGCTCCATAAGACCTAACAATTTCTTGTCACCCTCTTCTTTGGTGAAGTTCTTTCGTGCGTTTGTGAATAACTTGTTGGATTTGGGATAGCCGCATAAGTAATTAAAGAGATAGTTGCCGATACCCTCGCTGTGGCCGTCGTCCAGTGTGGTGTCGGTAAGGATGAACAGACAATCGTTCTCGTCGAGCGGGATTTCGTTGGCCAGTTTGTCCTCGATGGTTGTCCACGTTATTTCATCTGTTGTAGCGGAGTCGCTTGCCGTCCCACTCTTGCAGGCGGACATTATTCCGAGGGCGCACACCATAGCGCCGAACAAAAATATCTTCTTCATTGTCTGAATGTGTTTATTGTTTTACTTCATTTTATTGTTTCATTCGTGCATTTACACCGCGCTCGGGAGCGACACCCCGCAGAAGACTGAGATGTTCATTGATTTCCTTTTATACTTTGTTGTTTCCTTCGCATAAACAATGTGGTTGCAAAAATGACCAGAGCATAAATGACGGCAGGCGTCACGGACATAAACCATATACTATCCCAAACTCCACTATTAAATATGGAGGAATTGTATGAGAAGCAATTGAACAACGGGAAGCCCAACGGGATAATCAGGAACCCACCAATTGCAAAAGCAAGGGATTCGAAAGGGAACACGGCAAAACCCACGAGCATCACTGCCAAGGGGAAAAGGTAGAGTATCCTTGTATTGCCCCTGCGCTTGAACGTCAGGGCTGGACCGATGCCGTGGATAAGCGCGGCGGCGATGCCAATGACCATAATCCAAAAGCCTGCCCAAAAGCCGTCGCTCTCGTCGTCGGCAAGCACGCTCCATTCGGTCGTCAGCAGAAAGATGAGGAATGCGGCGATATTGAGCACCGTGTAGATGAGCACAAACGTTCCATAGAACGACAGTCCTTCGTTGTCAGTTTTTTCTTCTTTCATTGTCTGAATGTGTTTATTGTTTCTGGTCAATCAGTTGTTTCATCCGGTCAGTTTCACCGCGCTCATGAGCGGGGTATTGTTTTTGTGCGAAAACTGGCCGCGCTCGTGAGCGGAGGGCACTTCCGGGCTGAAAATCGGTCTCGCTCGTCAAGCTCGCAGGCAACAGCAGGCGGAGCGGCCGATAGTGATGTCGGGAATCTGTGCGGAAAGTTCAATATACATTATATTTATTGGTGAAATATTAAGCGAATTAAAAATCGATATGAAATTTAAGTATTTTGTCTTGCTCAAGCAACAGCTCCGTTTGGTTGTAATCGTTATTGTTTACCAAGACCGATACGGTGTCGCCAATGTTCAGTCTCTTGTAGGTGTCATAGCAAATCTGGTCCGAACTATTGTAGGTGCCTCCGTTCACAGAGTATTCATAGACGGCTTTGTATTTAGACCCGTATCCTCCGCCGTAGAATGGCCTCACGTCGGTGATGACGGCCTTGACAGTCATAGCATTGTCGTGGTCGAAAAGCCCCCTCTCGCATTTGGCTATCGAAACGACGATGCCACACAGCACGGCGAGTATCAAGATAACTTTCTTTATATTGCTTTTCTTCTTGGTCGATTTCTTCCTCGGAGGTGCTTTTTTAACTTTCTTTATATTGCTTTTCTTCTTGGTCGATTTCTTCCTCGGAGGTGCTTTTTTCATATACCTTTTATATTATATGTTATGCATCAATTTCTCGGCGTGGTTTTGTTGCGGTGCGGTGGCAAACCGCTGCAACCCTTGTTGTCAGTATTGTTTGTGGTGTTATTTCACTATCAACTTTCTGACTGTCACACTGCCGCGTGATACCACCTTGACGAAGTAAGCCCCTCGCGGAACTGCCGACAAGTCTATTGTGATTGTTTGATTGCTTGATTGTGTAAATGCTTGAGTATTGACCTCACGTCCGTTGAGGCTGAGGAGCGTGACTGTTGCGGGACTCGTTGCCTCGATTGTCACACTGCCGTGCGCCGGATTGGGATATATCGCAACACTTCCAACCTCAGCTGTCGGTGTGCCTATGGTATGGATTGTGTCCAGCGTGGTGAACTCCAACGGCTGGCTCCACTCGCTCATACGGTTGTGTTTGTCGACGGCTGCTACCCGCACAGTGTAGTGCGTCAGCGGCACAAGGTTATTGAATGTCTGAATGTTTGATTGTGTGAATGTTTGAGTGGCGAGTGTGTCGGCACACGACAGCTCCACCGTCCAAAGTTCCTCATCTCCCCCCGGTTGCCACGTGACTGTTGCGGTGAGGCTGTCCACAGCCACCAGCTCCAAGCCTGATGGAGTTGGGGGTGGCGCAATGGCACTCACCATCAAGTCGTCGATGGTCAGCCCGCCGTCGCTGAGATTGCGGATGGCAATGTATCCGCTGTTGCCTGTATAGGTGTAGAACTCGACGTGTGCCGTCTGATATGTGTCGGCCACAGAAACGATGCTGTCAACAAGGACAAATGTAGCTGGGTCCAGCGGGTCGGTCATCACACCGATGTCGGCACGATAGTTGAAACTGATGTGTGCCCCCCATGCTGTGCGGTAGCCGAACTCCAGCGCTCTGTAGGCCAAAGAGTCCATTGCGGGCAGTACCCAGTAGGTCGGGGTGACATAGCCAGAAGCGACAACCAGTGCGTGGATGCCGCTCTGTGCACTGGACAAAAGGGCATCATTCTCTACTATTTGGACAAGATATGGTTCCACCATGGTCGAGCCGTCGGCCAACACCTTGTAGTATCGCCAACAAGGCTCTTCAGCATCACCAGCGGGATAGCTCTCGAAGTCTAACGAATATGGCATATCGGCATAAGTGAGGGGCATACACATCGTGCGGAACTCGCATGATACTTCGTTGCTCATTGTACTGTCGGCGCAAATGGTGCTGATTGTCGCCACATAGCCTGTGGAGGGAATCAGGCCGGTGAGTGTTATTGTTTGAATGTTTGAGTGTGTGAATGTTTGAGTGATCCCGCCACCGGTGAGGGTCACACGATACGTCTGGCCGGGAATCGTGTCGGTGATGCACAACTCGGCAGTGTCGGCACCGATTCGTCGTGCTGCTACAGCCTGCGGACGCGGACATTGCTGCACGGCATGTACCTCAATATCGTCGATGTACCATTGGAAGGCGATGTCGCCCATAGGGATGCGCAGGGCTATACGGCTGTCGGCAGGCGCACCGTTGAAGGAGACTGTCTCTGTGCGCGGCACTACATTATAGCTGACCACATAGTCGGCTGCATTGAAGGAATATAGCGGACGGAAACTGACTGTGTCGTCAGGTGTCAGCGTGTAACCCACCTGTAGAATATGGTCGGTGGAATTATACGGGTAGCTGGGGATGCTGTAAAAGCTCATTTCCATGTTGCTTAAATCGCCTTGCAGGTCGGGAAGCACTACGATGTTGTTGCGGTTGTAGGAGCCGAGTTCCAACTTGAGCCGGTAGTTGGTCGTGCCATACTCATTATCGACAGTGCTTGTGCCTCTACCGCAACGTTTCCAGCAAGGCAACGCATCTGTCAGTTGCACGCTGTTGCTGCCAGAGGTGTTCACGGTGTCGAAGTCTTCGCTCCAGGGCAGCGGCATCGGGGCGCATAAGTCTGTGCGGAACTGCACTTCGGTGCGGGCCGTGTGGCTGCTGTCGGCACAGATGGAGCTGACAGCCACGGTGTACAGGCTGTCGTTGACAAGGCCGGTGAGGGTGCAGACGCTGCTGAACACCTCCACACTGTCGCCATTGGCATACACCATGTAGTGCGGCACAGCCATCGGTGAGACGATATGTAGTGTGGCTCTGTCACCATGGATGTCCGTCACCCGGATTTCCGTGGGTTGGGCGCAGGTGTCGACAAACGAGTCGGTCAATGCCTCAACGGTGATGTTGTCGACGAATGTGTGTGCCGTTTCCGAAACGTTCGAGACGAGAAGGAACCGCAAGGCTATACGACCAGAAGTGTAGCCGGGGAAAGTGACGTTGTAGTGCTGCCAAGTCCAGAATGCGGAGGGGATGCAGGTGG
Organism: Bacteroidales bacterium; assembly: GCA_017550405.1. Lineage (GTDB taxonomy): Bacteria > Bacteroidota > Bacteroidia > Bacteroidales > P3 > Colimorpha. The sequence continues at coordinate 63,107 of JAFZPH010000024.1, read as the reverse complement.
CCATCGGCACGAAAGAGGAGGCGTCGGCGGTATCGACGAGGATGCCCACCTCCACTCCGGTGGCCGAGTCGCTGCCATGGGTGTAGCGCGACACTTCAAGGCCGAGCAGCAGGCTGTCGGGCTGCATGCTGAATTCGGGCAATACCACCAGTAGTTCCGGTGTATGCGAGCTGTAGCATGTGAGTGAGCGGCTCCCCGAGCCATAGCCAACGGCGGTGGCGATAGAGAGGCTGTTGGATTGCAGGTTTATTGTCTTCCAGCATTCGGGAATATTCAGGCCGCAGTCCTCAAACGACTCGCTCCAGGGCAGCGGCATCGGGGCACAGGAGGTACGGAAAACGACTGAGAGGGGAGGATGAGCGGTGCTGTCGGCACACAGTTTCTTGACGCTGGCGGTGTAGTCGGTCGTGGGTGCAAGGCCAGCAAAGGATATGGCGCCGCTGCCCGACTGTGTTACTGTCCGAATGGCTCCTCCGCCTGAAAGGGTGACAACATAAGTGGCTCCGACGGCATCGGTGTCATGGATGACAATATCGGCAGACGAGGAGGTGACGTTGGCAACCTCGATGCCCTGCATCTGGTCGCATGTTGGGGTTACATTAACCACAATGTCGTCAATTTCAATCCAACTCATAGTAACCGACGAAGGCATACCGGCGCGGAACGCAATATACCCGGTGGTGCCTGTATAGTAGGAGAAACTCACCTCCACATTCTGCCATGCATTGGCTGTCAGCACCGTGTCGAAGACTTCCACAGGCGTGAATGTCAGCGTGTCGGTTGGGTCGGTCATCACGCCAATCTCAAAGCTGCCTGGCCTATTGCTGCTGCGCATTCTGAAGCTAAGGGTCAGGCTGGGTATTCCCTGCATCTGCGGCAGGACGGCAAACTGCGGGGTACTGTTGTCCTGTGGGAAAAAACTGAAAATATTGTTGCCCGACGAGCGCTCCACGCGCAGCCAGTTCTCACGGCTATAGGCAAGGAATGTCCAGCAACGTATGCCGTGGAAATTCTCCATGGTGGGGCAATCCTCGAAATCCTCAACAAATGGAAGGTCGTATGGCCGAATCACATCGCACGGGGTGGTAAACGTCCTGCTGGCATAAGCGCTGGTGGCAGCCGAATCGCAAACCGTCCGCACGCGGAAAGTGTAGTCGGTGGCAGTAGTGAGCGAGTTGAGCGTTACCATCGTGGCTGTGGCGAGGCCGCTATCCACTATCAGTCCATCGGCATACAGTTTCCACTCATACCCCATGGCACCGCTTACACTGTCCCAGCTCAGTAGGGCAGCGTGTGGTCCCACACTGTCGGCGACGACGGCCATCGGGCGGCGGCAGTCACCGGGTGTGTATACGAATGTCACCGAAGGAAGCACCTGTGGTGAATTGACCAACCAGCTGTTGATGACATGCTGCGCGTTGGCATTGCGGCAAGTGACGGAATGGTATCCTGTTGAGCATACACAGAAAATATTATCGTATGTCATGAAACCTCCATCCTGCCCCAATCCGCGGAAAGAGAGCAGCAGGTTGCCACCCATGTAGGGGAAAGCTGTGTCGAGGGTGATAGTCCATAAACTGTCGCGGATGGCGACCGAACCTGTCCATACGTGCCGCACAGCACTGGTGCGGACCCACGCAAGGGGCTGGGTCGCAGTGTCGGCTACTTCCTCCATGCGCAGCTGAAAGGTCTCGGGAAAATCCAGCGAGTCGCTCATGGCGTAAAAGGTAATCTGCGTAATTGTTCCGCCAGCCATCTCGTTCACACGCGAGGCGGGGTAGATGAACTCGTTCTCGAAGCCCCAGTCAGCATATACGGTGTTGATGGGAACATAACGTTGTGCATGGGTCCATGGCAGACACACATCGAGCGTATCAGCCCAAGCCGAAGATACAGCTAGCATCAGAATGGCTGCTAACAGTAAGTGTTTTTTCTTCATGAGGATTAGTGTTTTTTATTGTTGAACATATAACGTAATTGTATCAAAAAAATTGCAGTAGAGTTAGATGTGTTGGATGATAGTAGCGAGAATAACATACCGACTAACATTTCGTTTCTGCCCCATTAGAGCCATTTTCTGCACGAAAAGTGACAAGGGAGGTATTTTTTTCCTCTCTGCCGACATAAGAGATGTTTCGGTTTGGGATTTTTTTTGTACTTTTGCACTGAATTTGAAAAGATGATAGTATATGGATGATTCCGTTTCGAAGATGGGTGTGGGCGGACTGCTGAAGAAGCTGCTGCCCTTTGTGCTGCCATACAGGTGGCTGCTGATTCTGACACTGGTGCTGACCTTTGTGGGGTCGCTAATGGCGCAGGTGAACGCGGTGGTGCTGGACCGTGCGGTGGATGCCATCAACGAGTTGCTGCATGTGGAGGGGGGCTTCGACTGGGGCGAGGCGGCACGGCTGCTGCTCATCGTCAGCGCGGTGCTGCTGGGCAAGGAGGTGCTGGCTGCGGTCATCACCTTCGGGCAACGCATCTTCGGCGAGAAGATAAGGATTAACGTCAGCCGCGACCTGTCGCTGCGAGTGGTGGACCGCATACTGCAGTTCCGCATGGCTTTCTTCAGCAACGAGGGCAACGAGCCGGGCAAGTTGCAGACCCGCATCGACCGCGGGGTGATGAGCCTCAGCAATACAGTCAAGAACTTCTTTATCGACATCCTGCCTCTGTTCACCAGTGCGGTGATGGCATTGGTGCTGATGTTTGCCGCCAATGTGTATGTGGGAATTGTGGCCTTGGCCATTATTCCGATTTACTTCTTCATCACCGCCCGCCAAGGGGTACGGATGAAGGGGTGGCGCAGACGCGTGTTCGGTACCCACCAGGCGTTGAACCACGGCATCATGAACATCATAGAAAGCATGGGGGTTATCAAGTCGTTCAATCGCGAGCGGCTTGAGGCCGACCGGCAGGCGCGGCTACAAAACGATTCCACCGACCAGCAGATGGCAACACGGCGCATCAGTTTCCTCTTCGAGGGGCTGAAGACTTTTGTCGAGCAGATCGGCACGGTGCTGATAATCATCCTCACCGCCTACTTGGTGCTGATTGACTATCCGGGCATGACCATCGGTAAGATTATGTACCATGTGCTGCTGTTCAGCAACGTCAGCGCACCCATCCGGCAGCTGCATCGCATCTACGACGACCTGAACGACGCACTGATATATGCCGAAGGCTTTTTCGGCATACTGGAAGCCGACGGCGAAGTGGAGCCGACCGGCAGCCATCGCCCCGCTGTGGTGAAGGGTGCTTTTGAACTTAAACATGTGGAGTTTACCTACAGCAACGGCACACATGCCATCCGCGACCTCAGCATGACCATCGAGCCGGGCAAGACTACCGCCTTGGTGGGGTTGAGCGGTGCAGGCAAGACCACGATTGTCAACCTGCTGGACAAGTTCTACGCCCCCGACAGCGGGAGCATCACACTGGATGGTGTGCCGTTGAAGGAGTGGGACACGCAGGTGCTGCGCGACAATATCGGGCTGGTGTTGCAGAAAAACCATATCTTCAGCGGCACCATCGAGGAGAATATCCGCTACGGCAACCCCTCAGCCACACGTGCCGATGTAGAGCAGGCGGCACGGCAGGCTTATATCTACGACCAGATTGTGGCACTGCCCGGTGGGTTCGAGGCCAATGCCCTGCAACTGAGTGGTGGCCAGCAGCAGCGGATTGCCATTGCACGCATGTTCCTGAAGAACCCGCCGATTATCTTCCTTGACGAACCCACCGCCAGTCTCGACGCCATCGCCACGGAGCAGATAAAGAACTCCATCGACGCCATCAAGCAGGGGCGCACGGTGATAGTCATCAGCCACAACATCGGACAGATAATCGATTCCGACGCGTTGTATGTGCTGGACAAGGGTCACGCCGTACAGCACGGTTCGCCTACCGAAGTGTACCAGAAAGGCGGGTTGTACAAGGAAATCTTCGATGCCTCCGCCCGCAGCATGAACGTGGACAAGATTGCCGACACCGTTAATCTGAATGTGTGAATGTGTTATCGTGTTAATGCGTAAGTCAAATTCACGAGTAAACTAATAAACAGGTAAGCACTTTCACAGTCCTACAACTGACCAAAGAGATAACGAATTAACACATATAAAGGTACACATTCGACTAACGAATTAACGCATTTATGTATTAACATATTCAAAGGTAGACAACCGACTAACGAAATCACGAATTAACGAGTTAACACATTCATAAAGATATGCAATATTATATCGTAGACGCTTTCACCGACAAGCCCTTTGGCGGCAATCCCACAGGGGTAGTACTGCTAGACAATGATTTCCCACCAGACAGCCTGATGCAGCAGGTGGCGGCTGAGTTACGCTATTCGGAGACGGCCTTTGTGCAGCAGAATGGGCCGAAGGAATTCACCGTGCGCTACTTCACTCCCAAAAGCGAGGTGGACCTCTGCGGACATGCCACAATAGCCACCTTCGGCCTGTTGAAAGAGGAGGGTATCGTGCCAAGTGGTTCCACCTGCCTGAACCATACGCTGGCAGGAGACTTGGAGGTGCGTGTGGGTGACAGCGTGATGATGCAGATGGCAACACCGCGGGTGGTGGAACGCAAGGTCGACATAGCGCGACTGTGCCACGTGATGGGGTGCCGCGTACCTACCATGCCAGTGGAGATTGTCTCCACAGGGTTGCCGGACATCATCCTGCCCGTGAGCACCCTCGCTGAACTGGAGGCCTTGAATCCCGACATGGAAGCCTTGTCCCAACTGAGCCAGGAGTTGGAAGTGGTGGGCGTTCACGCTTTCTCCGCCGTCGGCGACCAGTTCACAGCTCATGTACGCAATTTTGGCCCACTCTATGGGGTCAATGAGGAGTCCGCCACAGGTACAGCAAATGCCGCCCTGACACACTACCTCCAACGCCGAGGTATGGCAGTCCCTGGGTCAGACTATTCCTTTATGCAGGGAGAAAAGATGGGACGCCCGTCAGTGGTGGAGACATCCCTCACTCCCGACGGTCAAGTATACGTAGGAGGACGTTGGTACACCGTGGCCAAAGGCGAACTACTAATATAACAAAAGAATGCTCCGCAATGGAAGCATTCTTTCTATACTATCCTTGGTGTCTCGCAACACCTGTGGAAGATTATTTCTTGTGGAGCGTGGTCTCGCCACCAAGGTCGATAATTTGGCTGGTTTGGGCTTGGAAGGTGCCAGTGAGGGTCTTGGCCTTGAGGTCGATGCTAAAGTCGATTGAAGGATCAAGAATACCAGCCTGAGGACCACCAGCAGCGATATTGACATAACCATGGTCGGTATTCTGGCGAACGCCATAGCCGGTGATACCTACAGTGCGAACCAACTCTTCATAGCCAGTAATGTTCAGTTTGTAAGACAACGAACCAAAAGTGGCTGCATTTTCGGGATTCATGATGAGTGTCCAGACAATGGTGTAGCTCACATTCTGTTTCTCTTCAAGGGTTGCGGTACCAGAGTAGGAACCTTCCCATGTGCCAACGAGATCGGCTTTGGTGGGGAGCTTGGTGTTGTCTTCTTTGTTCTCCTTATTGCAGGAAACCATCAGGGCTCCGCAGAAGAGAACCGTCGTGAGAATCGTGAATAATTTTTTCATTTGTAAATAGATATTAAGTTGTTATTAAATGTTTTCGTCCGAGCCACCGTGGTAAATAACCATTAATAGGTGTGCCAAAAGAGTATTTAAATCATCATTTCTTGTTCAGAATCTTGTATTTATGAACAAACATGTCAAATGGTGGTGCTTCAAGCACAGAATGCAAAGATACACATAATTTTGGATATGAGCAACTTTTTTCTCATGGCATAAAACCACAAGATGATTAATTTGCATTGATGGCAAAGCTTGGGCTCTTCAACCCAAATCGGTCAACAAGGTTTAACCGACACTGTTCTGCACCTCGTGCGACAGCAGCCATTGCTTTCGGTCAAGGCCGTAGGCGTAACCTGTCAGTCGGCCATTGGAACCAATTACACGGTGGCAGGGTATAATCAGCGCAATCGGGTTGCGTCCAACAGCACCTCCCACAGCCTGTGCCGAGTGGCATCGAAGCCGATTGGCAATATAGCCGTATGAGACTGTCTGCCCGTAAGGAATGGTGAGTAACTCGCCCCATACCGACTGCTGAAAGGGGGTTCCCATGGGTGCCAGCCGTGGTGTGAAATCAGGCCTTGCTCCGCTGAAATAAAGGTCGAGCCAACGGCAGACATCCGCTAAGGGCAAGATGTCTTGGGCAGGCTGTCCACACGGGGTTTCAGCAAACCGCAACCCCGTCAATGCCGACCCGTCGTTGGTCAGCACGATGTCGCCCAACGGAGAGCGGTACACCCCCGTCAGCTCCTGCGTTGTCCCGTTTATCGTCATGATGCTTCGTAGTGCCGTTCAGCCTGTGAAACTATTCTTTTATTGCGGCAATAGTAAAGCCAATCCGGATGCGGTGGTTCTCTTTCTCCTTGGGGTATTCGAGTTCAGTCATGACGGGTAAAACTATTGAGAAGCGCTGTCCTTCGCCAATAGTGAAACGCTGCTCGTCGCCGGGTCCAAAGAGCATATTGTCGCGGATGGAATACAGCGTGTAGTCGTCGGTACCAGGGATTCGTATCTCGACCATATCGTCACTGCCGACGGTCTGCACATGCATAAATACCGGCTTTCCTCCTCCGTATGTCAGGCCGCCACGCTGCAAGGTGATGCTCTTGCCCATAGGGACGGAGTCCTCAAGTTTGATAAAGGTGTTCTTTACTAGCTTTCCGTCGGCATCGAGGAGGTTCTCTGATTCTACTTGGACCACCTTCACGGTGCCGTAATTGCCAGTCGCTGCCACCTGTATCGTGCTGTCGTGGTCGGCGGTGAAGAGAACGGTGTAGTCGATGGTGTATTCAAGCTTGTCGTTATTGTCCCAGTCGAACGAGGCAGACTGGTCTTCCACGGGTTTCTGCTTGCAGCCTGTCAATGCCATAAGTGAGGCTAACGTAATAAGAATGACTCTGTTTTTCATCTTGCTGTTTTATTGAATGACGCTGCAAAGATACACCTTTTTTCGCTTACGGTGCGAATCGTATCGCAGGCACAAAGAACCTCCACACTGCCAATGGCTGTATGGAGGTGTTCTCAACAAGAAAAAAACATATTAGTAGGCGGCACCTTGGCGGCCTTTGCTTTCGAGGTCCATCTTGCCGATACGCCAGGTGAGGCCGAGGCTGACGAAACGGCTGTTGTAGCTCCAGCGGTAGTCTTCGGCGTAGTAGGGGTTGGTGGAGACGGTGTGCGTGTTGGAGGACTGGAAGAGGTCGTTGACCTTGAAGTAGAGCGAGAGGTGGCGGTCGAAGAGGTCGGTGCTGAGGCCGAAGTCGACATTGAAGTACGGTTCATTACGACTCAACAATTCTATCTGCTGACCGAAGAACTTGCCGTTAACGAACACATCCACTTTGCCCCACACTTTTGCATTCATATTGAGACGCACAATGTAGCTCCAAACTTCGTCCTCCACCCACTTGCCGGGACGCACCTGCATACGGTACCAGACCTCTCCGCCGTTGACATAGAGCCGGATGTTCATAAACTTGCGCGGTCGCCAAGTGAGGTTCATTTCGGCACCGCTCATGCGCACGTTGCCTGCATTGACGGCGGTGTCCATCTGCACAACTCGTCCGAAGAAAGGACTATAGGACACATCGCTGACGTTGTCGATATTGCCAGTGCTAAGGTTAAGGTAGCCTTCAACCCCGATGGAACCCCAGTCGGTGTAGTGCGTCCAACCCGCCTCGGCTTTATGGGTGTAGTCTAAACACAGGTCGGGGTTGCCGACGGTATAGCTGTCGTCGGCGTAGATGATGAATGGGCTGAGTTTGGCAATGTCAGGTGTGTCGAAACGGCGTGTGTAGCTCAGGGTGAAGTTGTGGTTCTTCTCGGTGGCATAGGTGGCGTGGATGGAGGGGACAAGTCCGAAATAGTACTTGTCGAAGTCGCACGACGCGATGTTGTGCTTGCGTTGCAGCCACTGGTTCTCGCCACGCAAGCCACCTTTGAGAGTCAGCCGGCCTATCTTCTGCTGCACGGTGAGGTAGAAAGTCAGGTCGGTCTCGCGATCGTTAAAGATGTAGCTGCGCAGGGAATCGCGCTGGTAGATGCCATTAGCAAGCGTGTCGAGGTGATGGGTTCTGTTCTGCGGCTTATAATGAAATTCCGCTCCAGCCTCAATCTTGCCGTTCTTGCTATAGGGGTGAGTGTAGTCGACGTAAAGGTCGTTTCTACCTCCCCACTGGTCAAGATTGCTATGACGAGTGAAGTCCAATGCTGGGAAGTTGACATATTGACGTTGCCGGATGCGGTCGTTGAGCCCGCTGGTCAGGCCACCGTTCCAGTTGAACTCAATCTCGCGCCCTGTGGTGTCGAACTTATGTTGATAGTATGCACCCACGTTGCCGCTGATGTAATGCTGATGCGCTTCCACATTGGAGCGGTAGCTGTAGTCGCCGGGATGGCTTATGTACTCTATTTGGCTCACGTCAAAGTCCACATCCATATTGAAGAACGAGGGATAGAACCACGCCCAAGCAGAGAAGGTGTTGCGGTCGTCGAAGTGGTAATCAAGTTTGCCGCCGATGTTATAGTTTCTCGACCGCTGCAACTCGTTGCCGGTGTAATCTTGTGTTGCGGAGAGCAGGCTGTCTTCAGTCAGCAGTCGCGAGTGCATCTGCGTAGCAACCTTGAAGTCGTTGAAATAGGCGCTGCCGTAGAGGTTGAGGCTCAGCTTGTCGTTGTTATAGACATAACTCACCCACGGCGAGAAACGGGGACCGGTACTGGCTTTGAAGCCGACGGACAGCAGCTGGTTAAGGGGATTGCGGCCCTCGGTGACAATATTGATGATGCTGCCGCTGGTGCCGTAGCGTGCCGAGGGGTTGCTCAGCACCTCGATGCGCTTGATGCTGGAGGCTGGCAGTGTCTTGATGTACTGCTTCAGAGCCTCGCTGTCCATATTCGAAGGGCGGTTGTTGATCCAAACCTCCACGGCAGTCTTGCCGCGGTAGGTGATGTTGCCCTCGGCATCCACCTCTACGCCCGGAGCATTCTGGAGGGCGTCGCTGGCGGTGCCGGCCTGCACGCTGGGGTCATCTTCCACATGGTAGAACGTCTTTTCGCCGTCGGCGCTGTAAAGCGGACGCTGGGCGGTGACGCTTACTGCCTGCAAGTTAGTGGCACTATGGAATAGGCTGATTATGCCCAATGCCGTGTCGGGTGGCAGACTGATTTGCTGCCAATAGGGTTCATAGCCGATGGCAGAGATACGCAGCAGATAACTGCCCTTGTCCACAGGACTGAAACGGAATAGACCCGAGGCATCGGTAGTGGTTCCTTGAACAAAGGTGCTGTCCTGTTGTCGCAGCAGCACACAGTTGGTGAAGGGCAGTGCCTCGCCCGAAGTGGCATCTTGCAGTGTCCCTTTAGTAGTCAGTAGTTGGGCTCTTGCCCCACCGATGGCACATGCCATCAGCATAGTCATCAGAATCGTTTTTTTCGTCATAGTATATCTCGTTTTGATTTATTATACAACGCCTAAGTCGGCAAAATACTACAGCCTTACAGGAAGGCATTATTTCCGAATTGGCGTTGCAAAAGTACTAACATATTCACAATCAACCCCTACCAGAAGGGGTGAAAAGAATATGCCTGATGAAAAACTACCCGAAAGGGTAGGGGTTTATAGCAGAATAAATGTGTTCCACAACACAATAATTTGCTATCTTTGACGTTTCTGAAACAGAAAAAATAACATAATCATGGAAACTGTAGTATCTCCGAATATTGGCAATTCCGGCAAGGTTTCCGTCGCTGATGCACTTTGGTCGCTGATTGCCGGACAACCCAAAAGCACCCGCCGTGCTTTGACCGAAAGACTATTGTCCGAAGATATAGAATTGGCCGAACAACTGGTGCTGAAAGCAAGTATTGAGCGTGGCTGGCAGCAGGTGAAAACCATGGAGGCTGACGACAGCGCGAAAGGCACACTTCAAGATTTGATTGACGAGTTGAAAAAGGCTTGAACCATGCCGAAGGTCGAAATTATTCCTTCTGATGAGTTTCGCCGCCAGGCCAGACGTCTGTTAAAAAAACACAAGACACTGCTTGACGATTTGGCAGAGCTGCAACGCCTTTTGCTTAATGACCCTTGCATGGGTACCGACTTAGGCGGTGGCAAACATAAGATTAGACTGAAAATTGCCGCCAAACACAAAGGCAAGAGCAGCGGCTATCGCGTCATCACCTACCATGTGGTGAAAACAGCGGATTCTATTCAAGTTTACCTTGTCACCATGTATGACAAAGCCGAGTATGCGTCGGTTTCCGACCGTTATGTTGACCAAATTATTCGTGGCCTTGAATGAACATGACGCAAATCAACGACTTCTTTATTGACAAAAACCGTGTGGACGGCATCACCGAGGAGGATTACGAGCGTGTGCAGCCCAAGATTGAGGCCGTGGCCGCCGCCGCACGGACAACCACCAACAGCATCTACATTATTGACTACCACAAGCGCAACTTTCTTTACTCATCGGAGAACCCGATGCTCGCTCCTGTGGGGCTGAAGGATATGGGTTATTCACTCTACATCGACTATGTGCCAAAGGAGGAACATGCTATGCTGCTCGAAATCAACCATGCGGGTTTTGAGGAGTTCTCGCGGATAGACTTGGCAAACAAGATGGAGTTTGTCATCAGTTACGACTTCCACTTTATCCAAAATGGCCGCAGCCGTATGGTCAACCACCGCCTTACGCCGCTGGCGCTCAATTCTAAGGGACAGCTGTGGCTTGCCCTCGCCTCCTTCTCGCTTTCGCCTCGCAAGCATTTCGGCAATGTGAGGATGTGGCGCGTGACGGAAAGTGGAAATGGCATCGTGGGCAACCGCGATGTGCGAGAGTACTCATTGGTTGATGGGAAATGGCACGACAGCACACCCATCGTCCTTACCGAAACAGAACAGCAATTGCTGATGATGTCGGCGCAGGGCTACACCACCGAGGAGATTGCCTCCCGCCTTTTCCGCACAGCCGACACGATGAAATACCACCGCAAGAAACTCTTCCGCAAGCTCGGTGTGGAGAGTATCAGCGAAGCCCTTGCCACCGTGATGAGCAGCAATGTGATGTAACAGGTGGCATAACCTTAATGTCAGAATTATATAGCGCCCACCACAAGTACCCCAGCACAGGTAGTTTGACTGCACATGGCAACACTAATCCGTCTGACAAGCAACATGTTGATAACCCCACTTGGGTCGTTCAATCTCGGCTCGATGTTGCCTGCTTCCCGGCTTGTTTTCCGTTACCATTTCGAGTAACGATGCTTTAACGATACTATAACAATGCAGGATTGAACGGCCCCTCTCCGTAGCGAGGGGAAATCGTTGCCGCTCCACGGCGCAGGGCTGGTAGGCAGAACAAGGATATGGGGCAGGGCTAATCCCTGTGCGTTGCACGATTCGGCAATTACTACGGAGTTTTCGGTTTCCGAATGACCGATTTGGTTTTAATGGTTGAAAAAATAAGAATCGTTGGTGAAGCAACGGATTACTATCTGTGGCAGAGGAAGAAAAAGGAGTTGGGTGACGTGGTGTCGCCCAACTCCTTGGTGTTTCGGATTAGAAGTGTTCTTAGCCGAGGCGCTTGAACTGGCAGGTGAAGTGGCGCATCAGTTCGGCTTCCCAGGTAATCTCAAGACCGCGTTTGATTTCGTTGCGGCGGTCGTAGACGTTCTTCAGGGCAGCGGCGATGACGTCCATGTGGTTGTTGGTGTAAACGCGGCGCGGGATGCAGAGGCGGACGAAGTCGTTGCCACCGAAGCGGTTCTCGCGGGTCACGGGGTCGCGGTCGGCCAAGACGTAGCCAATCTCGCAGGCGCGGATACCGGCCTCAAGATAGAGCTCGCAGGTGAGGGTCTGGGCGGGGAATTCCTCTTTGGGAATGTTGGTGAGCACCTTGTCGGCATCGACGAAGATGGCGTGACCACCGGCGGGACGCTGATAGGGGATGCCATACTCGTCAAGTTTGGCAGCGAGGTAGTGGACCTGCTTGATGCGGGTCTCGACCATCTCGAACTCGATGTTCTCTTTCAGACCAACGGCGAGAGCGTCCATATCGCGGCCGTTCATACCACCGTATGTGAGGAAGCCTTCGAAGGGGATGCAGAACATCTTGGCTCCTTCGTACCACTCTTTCTTATTGGTAGCGATGAAACCGCCCATGTTCACGAGGCCGTCCTTCTTGGCGCTCATGGTCATGCTGTCGGCGTAGGAGAACATCTCCTTGCAGATCTCGCGCAGGGTCTTGTCGGCATAGCCTTCCTCGCGGGTCTTGATGAAGTAGGCGTTCTCGATGAAACGGGCGCTGTCGACGTTGACGGGCACACCGTATTTGTGGCAGAGTTCGCAGGTCTCACGGATGTTCTTCATGCTGACGGGCTGGCCACCCACGGTGTTGTTGGTAACGGTAAGCACCATGAAAGGTACGTTGCCCTTGTTCTCCTGCAGAATCTTCTCCAGTTTCTCCAGGTCGACATTGCCTTTGAAGGGGACTTCAAGCTGGGTGTCGTAAGCCTCGCGGACAGTGACGTCGATAGCGAAGGCCTTGCGGCTCTCGATATGACCCTTGGTAGTATCGAAGTGGGCGTTGCCGGGCACAATCATGCCGGGTTTCACGAGATAGCTGAACAGCACGTTCTCGGCTGCACGGCCCTGGTGGGTGGGGATGACATAGTCAAAACCAGTCAGCTCGGTGATGGTGTCCTTCATGTGATAGAAGCTGCGGGCACCGCCGTAGCTCTCGTCGCCCATCATCATGGCTGCCCACTGGCGGTCGCTCATGGCGCCAGTGCCGGAGTCGGTCAGAAGGTCGATGTAGACGTAGTCGCTCTTCAGCATAAACACGTTCTGGTGTGCTTCGTTGAGCCATTTTTCGCGTTGTTCGCGGGTGGATTTCTTAATGGGTTCTACCATCTTGATTTTCCACGCTTCAGCAAATGGTAATTCCATAATATTATGTTTTTAAGTTATTAAAATAAATGATTTCCAAAATTGCACCCCGTCCTCTGGACAGACGGGCAACAGGCCACAGGGAGCACGCTCTACCTATGGCTACAACAGTCGTACACGTCTCTCTTCTTAATATTTAAGAAACAAATTCTGACGTTGATATGTTGACTGCAATTGTTCATTTTGGATTTGCAAAGATACACCTTTTTTTTCAATTGGCGAAAACTTTTTTTTCACGGCAGGGAAAATCCATCATCCCACTGACAAACATCAAGCAGGGAAACCCTCTCGGATTTCCCTGCCACGATAAGATAACTTTATTCTTCTGACGGCGGGTGTTACCCGCATCCTCTTAGTCGGCCTCGTAGATGAGGAGCTGACCGTCTTCGGTATAGAAGAAGAGCAGAGGATCTTTGTCGCGCTTTTTCATAATCCAGCAACCGCCGTTTTCGGGGTCGACCTCTATCTTGCAGTATTTGCGGCTGACGCGCTGCTCGGCCAGCAGTTTATCCTCGCGGTTGTAAATCTGCAGATAGGTGTGGCCGTCGGGGTCGTTGACCAAGGCGTACATATAATCGCCGCTGAAGGCATAGGTGATGAGGTCTAACTTGTAGGTGTCGCGCACATACTCTCTCACCACAACCACATCGGTCACATGGTAGTCATACCAGTAGCTGTCGCAGTACAACCAGAATCCAGGCCAGAAATAATCTCTCGGGATAAAAGGATCCCAATACAGGCGGTGGCAATGCACCAGGCAATGGTGATGGGGATGCCAGAAATAAGGTGCCGGATGGATGGGACGATGCGACGGGGGCATAGGACCGGGATGGCCGGGACGGGCATATCCTGTAGTAGGCTCCGGTGCCACACCGCTGGGACGTCCTGCACCCACGGAGACACGGCCAGCACCCTCGCCCATGCTTCCCGAACGGCCTGTCGAGGAACGGACACCCTCGGTCATACCGGCACGGCTGCGAACCTGGCCAGGGACACTGCCTGTGCGGCTGCGCAACTGACCTCCCTGACGGGTTCCAACGCCCTCGGATGAACGCGAAGAACTGAATCCGCCCGAACGGCTGCCGGAATATGTACTCCTTGACACATCGCTGCGGCTGGTACCCGAATAACTTCTCGAGCTGTTGACACTGCTGCGCAGGCTGCTGCCCGAGAAAGTGCTGCCGCTGCGCGAGCTGCTGCCCGAGTAGCTGCTGCGGCTGCTCGAAGGACTTGAGCTGCGGCTTGACGAACTGAAACTGCTCCTCGACGAGCTGGAGCTGCTAGAGAAACTCGAACCACGGCTGCTCGACACTCCGCCGCCACGGCTCATGCTCGAACTGCTGCTGTGGCTCCCGCCGCCGCTGCGGCCGCCGCCGCCACCTCGCTGGGCGTAGACCGGGGTGGCCACCAAAGCTATGCCTAACAATGCAATGCTGCAGAAACGTGACATTTTCATAATTGATCCTTTCTTTTCTATAAGTTGTTGTTTTTTTATTATTTGTCTGTTTGTCGGGACACCCTTCGCACCGGGATGGTGTTTGTGTGCCTTCTTTCACGATGCAAAAGTACAACCATTTTTTCAGGAAAAACCCCCGCGCCTCACCTATTTTTCCCACAAAAACACCACAGCAAACCTCATCGCGCTTTTGTCCAGTGTTTTACACTATTTGCAAAAAGCCTCATCGCTCTCCCCTCCTCCCCTCTTCCATCCCATTTTCTTCCTTCTGTGCCTGGTTTCACTAGGCTGATTATCCATCCCGACAAAGAAAAATGGGCCAAAAAGTATCATCTGGCAACGACTTTAAAAGGAAAAGTAGAACGTAATGAAAAAATCTCATAAAAATAGTTATTATCTAAAGAAAAAAGTGTATCTTTGAAAAAATGACCTTCTAAAAAAGTAATAGCCATGTTGAAGTATGTCAAACATTTACTAATCATTTCGGGATTACTGTCCCTCCCGATATTGTTATTCTCGGGATGCTTGAAAGAGGGTAATGACACCATTGTGCTGCCTTTGCCCGACGGGAAAATCCCCTATTCGGTCATTCCTGAGCAGCTGCAGGATTCGCTGCGCACGCATGGACTGACCATCCACGAGGGGGTGAACCCCGGAAACATTGACGGCCGTTTCCTGTCGTCGCCGATGGTACTACACTACTCTTCCGACAATTATCAGGAGCTGTTTTACGACCTGTACATGTCGTTCTCGGGACAGAAACCCCGCGGCATGGTGAAGTACTCCGAAACCCAGAAACATGAGTACATCGACGGCAAGTCGTACATGGCCAACGTGATTGGCGAAGGCAACGATGTGACGATGTACTGCCTACAGAACGTGTTTGAATGCAGCAGCAGCGGCGACACGCTATGGAAAAGCAGAACCGCCACTGTGGTATCGGGAACGCTGTGCGAGTGCAATCAACATCATTTGCGAATAACGATAAAAAAATATGAATATGAAAAAGTTATTATTGGCAGCAATGCTGGCGGCACAGGTGGCATTGCTGTATGCCCAAAGCCCCCGGCAGTTGGACACTATCTATGGTCGGAATCCTAACTATCTGTACCATCCCGTATGGATAGACCCATACTACTCTGTTGTGCCAAGATGGACACGCTTCCTTCCTCAAGTTGAGGGCATAGGTACCGCGAATGCTGGGGGGTCGATTTGGGCTATGGATTCCAGGGTGGTAGCAATGAAATATTATGTCGATACACCTGTTAAGATAATTGGCGCAGCCACATCGTTCACTTTCATGCGTGGCGATTTGGAAGTGCGTGAGGGGTCGGTATACCCTGATTCTGGCGGACGATGGCAATATCACGATACCAACCTTGCCAATTTGATGGAGTATCTACAAATTTATAAGCACATCAACGACAATGGGCACGACACAATGATGGTGGTAAGGGAGAAATTGTTTTGCGCACTGGATACTGCAAGATGTATGCATTCTTTTGTGGACATATTTGCAATGCATAATCGTACATTCCTGGGTGGGGGACATCTCGATTCTACCGATTTCGCTATTTTTGAGGTGTATTATGACAAGCCGGTGGTCATTACCGACTCGTTCTATGTGGGCCTCACGCAGCGATGCAGGCAAGTGGACACGGTCTACTATGGGCAGGAGCCCCGATATGTGATGCACAACAGGCAGTTGCGCCTCCGCCAGGTGGAATATATAGACACCAGCATTACTAACCGCCATTTGACACATGAAGAGTTCGACAGTCTTTACTGGGATTACTCCACCTACCGGATAGCCGCACTCGAGAACTGGCCAAACGGGCCGAAATGGGTGTTCCATCATCCTTCTAAACTCCCCGCATGGGCAAATGAAACCTCTGGCGTTTTCTGGGCTCCTTTCCTTTTCCCTATCTTCGACACCACGGGCATGGGGTTGCGGCCTTTCGGCCTGCCCTGCGGCATGGTGGAGAACTTCCGCGCCGCCAACATCTGGGACGGCAACGCGATGATGGTGTGGGACGGGGCCAGCGAGCACAACCGCTGGGAGCTGGCCGTGGGACGGGCCGACGAGGACCCCTCGGGCTACAGGATTTACCGCGTGAACTCCACCAGCCGCGTGCTGAGCGGGCTGGACAGCAATGCGGTGTATGCCGCACGCGTGAGGGCGGAGTGCACGCCCAAGACCAACTACAGCGACTGGAGCGACACGGTGCAGTTCTGCATCGGCATGTCGCAGCCCGAGGGAATGCCTTCGGTGGTGGACCAATTCACCAACCTCGCACCCAACCCGGCATCGAAACGGGTGGCCGTGATGTCGTCGTTCGGGCTGAGGAGGGTAGCGCTGTATGACATGAAGGGGCGCTGCGCGATGGAGACGGACTGCGCGGGCTATGCCGTCGAGTTGGACGTGAGCGCACTGCCCGAAGGGGCATACATAGCCGTGGTGACCACTCCGGGCGGCACCGTCACAAAACGCCTGGTGGTGGCCCGGTAAGGAGAGGGGGAAGATATAGCCCACACAGCGGGAGCCAGAGGGGCAGCAGGGCTGCACACTCTGGCTCCCGCTGTGTGGAGTGAGGGTTGTGGTGAATGATGGTTGCAGGCGCGAAAAAAAAGTGTTTATTTCGGAAAAAAAGTGTATCTTTGAAAAAATGACCTTCTAAAAAAGTAATAGCTATGTTGAAGTATATCAAACATTTACTAATTATTTCGGGATTACTGTCCCTCCCGATATTGTTATTCTCGGGATGCTTGAAAGAGGGTAATGACACCATTGTGCTGCCTTTGCCCGACGGGAAAATCCCCTATTCGGTCATTCCTGAGCAGCTGCAGGATTCGCTGCGCACTCACGGACTGACCATCCACGAGGGGGTGAACCCCGCAAACATTAACGGCCGATTCCTGTCGTCGCCGATGGTACTGCACTACTCCTCCGACAATTACCAGGAGCTGTTTTACGACCTGTACATGTCGTTCTCGGGACAGAAACCCCGCGGCATGGTGAAGTACTCTGAGACCCAGAAACATGAGTACATCGACGGCAAGTCGTACATGGCCAACGTGATAGGCGAAGGCAACGATGTGACGATGTACTGCCTCCAGAACGTGTTTGAATGCAGCAGCAGCGGTGACACGCTATGGAAGAGCAGGACAGCCACCGTGGTATCGGGAACGCTGTGCGACGACGGCATCAAGGACTGCCAGTATGCACACGTGGTGCTCGACACCTGGGCTGCCGACGACTACCATGCTTCGCCCCTGTCGAAACCCGGCACCCACCGCATCTGGTACGACGGCGACGGTATGGCAACAAGATTATCCGATGTATCATATTAAAGGCTTATGCAGATGAAACACATATTATCTTCTTTAGCGTTAATCCTTTTCCTTACAGCCACTGCCGCCATAGCGCAGGTGCCTGAGACCGACACCGCGAATGTGGCAGCCGTCCAGACGGACGAGGAAGGGACCCAGGTGGTATTCCCCCGCAACCTAATAGGTGTCCGCGGAGGTCTGAACCTGTCCGACATGATATACTCACAGAAACTGGTGGACCGCTACAAACACTACTGGCAGCCGCAAGGCATGCTGGGACTGTTCGGCCATTTCCAGCTGGGCAACAGCAACCTGTCGCTCCGCCCGGAGGTGACCTTGATAGGACGTGCCGACTCGCTGGTATGGAAGGATGTCGAATACCGCATGAAGGCGCATTATGTCGACTTCCGCCTGCCGCTGACCTACAATTTCCGCATCGACGGGAGCCATGTGTCGCCCTATCTCATGGTCGTGCCTGAATTCGGCATGGCTTACGGGGGCAAGATTGGCTACCACGCCGACGATTTCCCCAATGGCGTCACGGCCAAGGTGACCAAGGCGGACATCAACCGGTTTGATGCAGGCGTGATGTTCGGCGCCGGCATCGACTTCCTGGTGGAGACCAAAAGCATCCCCCTGCTCCTGTCGGTGGAGGCCGGATACAACATGGGCCTGCTCAACACCTTTGCACAACGCGAGATAAAGGACAACCCCGATATTGCCGAAGCCGACCGCTCGATTATTGCCAACCGCTTCTTCGGAGCCGAATTGTGGCAGAAAGAGCGCAAGAACAGAGGCGTCGAGGTCGCCCTGCGCATCGCCCTGCCCCTCGACGGCAGCTGGAAGCAGGAGCGCAAGCCGCTGGCCAAGGCTGTGGATACCACCCGCAAAGCCCCCGACACGGTGTTTATCGTGGTTGTGGACACCACACCCAAAGTTCCCGACACGGTGTACATCGGCCAGCCCGCTGTCAAAGAGAACGACGGAGAAGGTCCTTCATACGTACACAAGGACTGCTACTCATTCTCCGAGATGTATGCCTTCATCACCCTGGGCATAGACATCAGCGACAAACGTATCTGCCTGTTCAACATCAACTTCGATTTCGACTCGTACAGACTGCGTCCCGAATCGAAGCAGCCCCTCTACGACGTGGCCATGATGATGAAAGCCTATCCCGAGATGCTCATCAAGGTGTATGGTCACACCGACAGCCTAGGTACCGAGAACTACAACAATGTACTCTCACTGCAGCGTGCCAACGCCGTCATCAAGTACTTGAAGTCGCAAGGCATCGACGGCAGCCGCATGGAGCCCGAAGGTTGCGGCAAGAAGTACCCCATCGACACCAACCAGACACCGCAAGGCCGGTTCAGAAACCGCCGCGTGGAGATTGAGGTGATGAATGTCGGCATGCGTATCACCGACTATGGTGACAACAACGAAACTGAATAATAAACAAAAACAATACAAACCATGTTCAAAACCATCAAGAAAACAGCAAGCATAGCGGTGCTGGCACTATTGTTGGGAGGCGCAGGCAGCCTGCATGCCCAGCATGCCATCACCAGCTTTGGCGGCGACATGACCGGGAGCACCGGGAGCGTGAGCTTCAGCGGTGGCGAGGTGGCGGTGAAAACTGCCACGGCACGCGCCATCACCGTGGTCGACGTCACCGAGTCCTTTACCGAAGGAGTGCAGCAGCCCTTCACCGAGAGGGACCGTGCACAGCAAGGCATCGGAGAAATCGCTGTCCGAATGTCGGTCTACCCCAACCCCACTGCCGACAACGTGGTGCTGGAGTGCGACGAGACCGCCGGACAGCTAATCTACACCCTCTTCGGCACCAACGGCCAAGTGCTGCAACAAGGCACCTACAAAGGTGGCCAACACCAGATAGCTCTGGAGCAGTATGGAGCCGGAAACTATATGTTGCAGGTTGCAACACCCGACAAATCCAAAATGAATGTTTATAAAATAATAAAGGCTAAATAATCATGAAAAAAGTATTTCTCTCTCTTTTAACCCTTATCCTGTTTGCCGGCGCTGTGTTCGCCCAAACCCCCAAAGGATTCAACTATCAGGCAGTGGTGAGAAACGCTGCTGGCCAACTGATGGCCAACCGCATGGTGAGCGTACGCATCGCCATCGTGCAAGGCTCCGCCAGCGGAACACAGGTATACCAACAGACTGAAAACGTCACCACCAACGGCAACGGTCTTTTCACACTGGTGGTTGGCGAGAATTCCGACCAATTCGCCAACATCAACTGGGCACAGGGGCCCTACTACATTGTCAGCGAGATTGACCCCTACGGCGGTAACAACTACACCCTGGCCACCACGCAGAAGATTCTGGCCGTGCCCTATGCCCATTACGCCACCCACGCTGCCGTGGCCGACCGTTTTGGCGAGGACTTCGTTTACGACGAACGCGACCCCCTCTTCCGCCAATGGGGTTTCCTGTACGACAGCCTGCGCAACGCCCCCACCCGCTTGAGCCAGTTTATCAATGACCTGGATTTCCTCACCGAGGATGACTTGGAGCTTTCGCTGCACGGCGACACCCTTTTCCTCAACAACAACACCTACGTCATCCTGCCCCGTCACGGAGACGGCCCCGGAATTACCACCATTGAGTGGGACAGCGTGCTCCATCACCCCACCTATCTCAGCGAGTTCATCAACGACCTGGATTTTGTCACCGCTGGCGATGTGTATGTGAGTGGCGACACCCTCTTCCTGAATGACAACACCTATGTCATCCTCAACTCCGGCAACTGGAACGGCACCATTGAATGGGACAGCGTGCTGAACCACCCCACCCATCTGAGCCAGTTCATCAACGACCTGCACTTCTACGTCAGTGGCGACACCCTTTTCCTGAACGACAGCAACTATGTTATCCTGCCGCAGAATCAGGAGTCGCAGGGCTTGGCTGATGTATTAAACATCAACAACAATGCCTATGGCCAGATTAAGAATCTCAGCTACCCCACCGACCCCTTGGATGCCGTGAACAAGGCTTATGTCGACTCCATCCTGGCTGCCGAGGTGGCCGCCCTCAATGACCGCATCGACAGCATCACCAACATCTATGAGCAGATCATCGACAGCGTGAACAACCGCATCTTTATGCTGGAACACCCCAGAGTGAAGGGTGCCCTGCCCGGTATCTTCAGCGTGAGCGCCGACAAGCGAATCAACTTCTCGCAAGGCAATCTGCAGTACAGACCCCGTATCAAGACCTGGCGTTTTGCCGTTAACCAGTACGACATTGCCGGTAGTGACAATAACAATGTTTTCATGCAGGCTTACTGCTCCTCGTGGGTCGACCTGTTCGGCTATGGCACGAGCGGATGGGATGGCGGTGCCGGCCGTTTCATGCCTTACGAAACCACTACCAACAACACCGAGTATACCGAAGCCACCGACGGCAACGACCTGGTAGACTTCTATGCCAACGCCGACTGGGGATACTACAACCCCATCATCAACGGCGGCAACCAGATGGCTATGTGGCGTACGCTTACCTACAGCGAATGGACCTACCTGCTGACCCTGCGCCCCAATGCCAATGACCTGAAGGGTATGGCCACCGTGGAAAGCACTCCCGGCTATATACTGCTGCCCGACGACTGGACCTGCCCTGCCGGCATCTCTTTCGTCAATACCAACAGCAGCTATACCACCAATGTCTACAACGCCGCCACCTGGGCAATCATGGAGGCCGCAGGTGCTGTGTTCCTGCCTGCAGCAGGTGAACGCACCAGCAGCTCCACAACCAACATCGGAATCCTTGGCAACTACTGGTCGGCCAGCCACGTCAACGGAACCACTGGCTATTCGTTCCATATCGCTCCCGATGCCAACACTATGCAGAACACCGTCACCTACTCCACCGGCTGCTCTGTGCGTCTGGTCAGAGACTATTGATTATCCAAAATAACACCTAAAAAGAAACGGCGCCTTGTGCAAGACGCCGTTTCTTTTATGTGGTGTTACTTTACAGGTTGAGAAAATGCCGGGCGGAGGAGACCAGGTCGGGATGGCATGACAGCATCTCGGCAATACGGAGCGCCTCGTGGGGGACTTCGTCGCTGTCGTCTTCCACCAACGAATAATCAATGAAACGGTTGATATTCTCGGCTGTGAGCGATGTGTCGACCAACTCTTCGACAAAGCCCTTCACGCGCAACTTACGGCAGGCAAGCCCCAGCTGGCTGTAGTGGGTGGTGATGAGGGTGATGGAATCTCGCGAATCCATAATGGTGGCCAAGGCTTGTACCAATGCCTTTCCCTCAATGGGGTTGGTTGTACGGGCTGGTTCGTCTATCAGAACGAGGAGACGCTCCTGTTGGCTGCGATATAGCACTTCGCTGATTCTTGTTATCTCGGAGGCAAAACTGCTGAGACCGTTCATCTCGTTCTGCTCGTCTCCTATACAGAACACTACATCGTCTACGGGCTGGAGACAACAAGTGCCAGCAGGCAGCGGGAATCCGAACTGATACATCATCTGAGCCAGCCCCACGCTTTTCAGCAACACCGTCTTGCCAGCCATGTTGGCTCCAGTGATGAACGTTACACCCTGTACAATCTCTACATCCACCGGCTGATAGCGCAGGCCTACCTTCTCGTTGTGCTGCTTTAGTCTCGGGTTGAAGAGTGCTTTGAAAAAATGGCCTTCGCCTGCCATATCGGGCATGACAAGATTCCATGATTGCGCCAAGACAGCCTTTGCCATGGTGAAATCGATATACGCCATTCCCTCCAAAGCCTCGTCCAATGCTTCGGAATATGGCCACAGCCTGTCGCACAAGACCTCTATCACTTGTTGCTGGATTGTATTCTGCTCGGCAAGGAGTTCAGCCATCCGCCCTTCGTCTGCCACCTTCATCTGCTGACGGATAGGCGCAAGACGTGCATCGTAAGTGTCGTAGATATAGAAATTAGGGACACCCGTGGCATCGGGGTCAAGGATGGAGAACACCGGCCGGATGTCAGGAAGAGTGAACAGATGTTCCAGAGCCATGTCGGAGAGAGCTGTCCTGCTGATGTTGCACAGATAGGCAAGGTTCTTCACCTCGAACAGCTCTACCTCGTCAAGCAACACATGTGTATGAAGACTATGGAGCGTGGTCCGGATATCGTGCAACTGCATAAGTTGGTGCCTCAACACGTTTACAGCCTTGGCATTGTCGGGATTAGTCATAGCTGCCCTAATCGCTTCGACATGATTCTGCTCTCGGAGTAGCTCTTCGACATCTTTCATCCAAGGCTGCTCAAGCATCCGTCGACGACCCGCCGACGACATGAATTCCATGCTGTCGGTCACGAACAACAGTCCGGGGACCTCTTTGATTTTATCTTTTATCATAAGGTGATAACGGACAAGGTGGATTATTATTGCCTTACCGGCAATGGCCCACTGCCACAAGATATCAAATAAAAAGGCAAGCCCTCAACAGGCCTGCCCTTAGACTGATTCATGCAGACTCCACTACTTGTCGAGCTCCTGCTGACGCAGATGCTGAACGTAGATGGCCTTCTGTCTGCGTTCCCGGTTGATTACGGAAGGTTTCGTAAATTTCTGGCGCTCGCGAAGTTCTTTCACGACACCGGTTTTTTCGAATTTTCTCTTTAATTTCTTCAGGGCTTTTTCGATGTTTTCACCTTCTTTAATAGGAACTACAATCATTGTTGATACCTCTTTCTTGTTAGGGATTGATAAAAAATGTTTATTTAGACTCTCATTGTCTTCGTCTTAGAACTGCAGGTGACCTTGAGCAGCTGCATCGTTAAGAGCGGCAAGAATGCCTTTCTTATTGATGATACGCATGCCCTTTGCACTGACCTTCAGGGTAATCCACATATCCTCTTCGGGAATGTAGAACTTTTTGGTCTGCAGGTTGGGAGAAAAGGTGCGCTTAGTATGGATGCGCGAATGTGACACATTGTTGCCACGAATCACTTTTTTGCCGGTAATTTCACAAATCTTTGACATATTCTATATACTTTTATTTAATTTTTATCGTTACTTACACGTGCTTTCTTTCTCGGAAAGCGGGTGCAAAAGTCGGACTTTTTTTTGAATTGGCAAAAAAATTGGAGTCCCAAAACAGAGCAAAAAGAATTATTTAACATATCGTAAAAACTATACAGCTGTATTACACTATATTACAAAAAATCAAAAACAAAGATTTAACACTGCTTTTTCAAGTAGTTATGGCTGAATAACCTGTTCAAAACTCACAAAAACGACCCTCAAAAACGAAAAATTGGCCCCTTCATGTTTGCTGAGAAAATCATAAACTGGTATCATGAGAATGGACGCGACCTGCCCTGGCGCAACACCGACGACCCATACCGCATCTGGCTGTCCGAGATTATCCTTCAGCAGACACGGATAGAACAGGGACTCGACTACTATCATCATTTTATACAGGAATACCCCACCGTCCGCCTTCTTGCAGCAGCCACCACCGAACAGGTGTTGAAAAGCTGGCAAGGCCTCGGCTATTACACCCGAGCCCGGAACCTCCATGCCGCCGCACGCCACATCGCATACGATTTAGACGGCATATTCCCAAACACCTACAAAGGCATCCTATCCCTCAAAGGTGTCGGTTCCTATACCGCTGCCGCCATCGCCTCATTTGCCTTCCGGCTCCCCTACCCTGTCATTGACGGGAACGTCTACAGGTTCATCGCACGCCTGTATGGAATCCACACCCCCATAGGCACTGCTGCCGCCTACCGTGAGTTCGAAACACTCTTGTCCAAACTCATCGACACCAAACGCCCAGACCTGTTCAACCAAGCCATCATGGACTTCGGTTCCATCTACTGCAAACCCATTGGACCCGACTGCTCATCCTGCATCTTCCGACAGGAGTGTGTCGCCTGCAAAGAGGGCATAGTCTCTTTACTCCCTGCAAAACCCCTCCACAAACAGGCAATCACACGCTACTTCTACTATTTCGACACACGCTGGGAACTACCCCGACAAACCATGCTCATGCATCAGCGCGGGCCTGGCGACATCTGGCAAGGCCTTTACGAGCCTCCGCTGTTCGAGACCACCCAGCCCATCCCTCCCCAACACCTTTTGGCCACGGCCGAGAAGAAAATCATCGAATGGTTTGGCGAAAAGCCTCTCTCCATCCAATGCGGCCCCGAATACACACACCAACTTACCCACCGCACCATCAAAGCCCGATTTCTACATGTAAAATTCAATCGCCAACCCCGCAAAATACCACAATATATGGTCCAAATTGCCATCGCCGACATAAAAACTCTCCCCATTTCGCGTTTGATAGACAGATACTTGTCGGAAATGTGAATATCTTTACTCTCTCAGTTTGACAAAAAAATATTATCTTTGCACCATCTTAATGTGGCAAAAGCTACATTATTTAAAACTTGAAAATGCTAAAGAACTAAACTATTCAATACATGATAGGCGTAAATAAAGTCATACTTATTGGCAATTTGGGAAAGAACCCGGATGTCGTAGCCTTCCCCCAAGACCGCAACGACGAAGCATCCAATTTGGTAAAGAAAGCGTCATTCCCACTTGCCACCACCGAATACCGCCGCAACCGCGATGGAGAGCGTATCGAACAAACCGAATGGCACAACGTGGTGTGTTGGCGAACCCTCGCAGAGATCGCTGAAAAGATTCTCCGCAAAGGCACCCAGATCTATGTCGAAGGCAAGCTCCAAACCCGTTCGTGGGAGGACAAAGACGGCAACAAGCGTTACATCACCGAAGTGGTAGCCGACAATTTCACTGTTTTGGGCAACCGCCCCCGACCCGAGGAGTCCAGCAACCACGAGCCCGACCCGCTGTCCGCCATCCTTAACAACGACACTGCCCCCCTCGGAGACCTTCCGTTCTGAAATGAATAAGTGCCGGCTAAACTAGACGTAGCCGGCACTTATTGCATATATACAAAACGTATTACTTGTCGGCATAGCCGGGTTTACCCAGCAGGCGGAACATATTCTTCTTATATGCTTCGACACCCGGTTGGTCGAAAGGATTCACCCCAAGCACATATCCGCTCACACCGCAGGCAAACTCAAAGAAATATATCAACTGCCCGAGATAATACTCATCAACCTGGGGCACCTCA
Source organism: Bacteroidales bacterium (assembly GCA_017550405.1). Classification (GTDB taxonomy): domain Bacteria; phylum Bacteroidota; class Bacteroidia; order Bacteroidales; family P3; genus Colimorpha. The sequence continues at coordinate 37,116 of JAFZPH010000024.1, read as the reverse complement.
ATTCTCAAAACCGGGACCCCGCCGTCGCAATGGGCGAGAATCGTTCCCAACTCAGCATTGTGGTTAATCTCCGTGAGCGACTTGCCCAACAAATAATTAATGCCGTCCAAATTCTGCTCGTCGTCCGGGATAGCGACCGAATGACAGGGATGTGCCACACTCAGAACCGTTTCAAACATCAACCTCTCACCCTCCTGAACATACTGTCCCATCGAATGAAGGTCGGTCGTGAAACTCAGGCTGTGCGGAAGAATACCCTTGCCTTCCTTGCCCTCGCTCTCGCCATAAAGCTGCTTCCACCACTCGCTCAAATACTTCAACTGGGGCACGAAATTCTCCAATATCTCAACCTTCCGCCCTTTGCGGTACAGCACATTGCGTACAGCCGCATACAGCAGCGCCGGATTCTCTTCCAGCTTATCCTTCTCCACGCATAGACGGCGCATATCGCGGGCACCCTGCAACAGCATGTTAATATCATACCCGGCCATTGCAATAGGCAGCAAACCCACCGGAGTCAACACCGAGAATCTGCCACCCACATTGTCGGGAATAACATACGTATGGTAACCCTCCTGCACAGCAATATCGTGCAATGCACCCTTACGGGCATCGGTGATGGCAACAATCCGCTGAGCCGCCTCAGCCTTGCCGTACTTCTTCTCCAAATGAGCCTTAATAATGCGGAAAGCTACAGCAGGCTCCGTCGTGGTACCGGACTTGGAAATAACAGCCACAGCATAATCCTCCCGCTCAAGCAATTCCATCAACTGGCAGTAATAATCCTCGCTCAGCGTATGGCCTGCATACACCACGAGAGGGAACTTCCCGTCACGCAGCACAGGAGCAAACTCCGACTGCAAGGCCTCAATAACAGCCCTTGCTCCCAGATAACTACCGCCAATGCCCACCACAACAAAGACCTTGGCCTTCGACGACAAGCGGGCCACTTCGCTCTTTATATCATCAACCAATTGCGGCGTCACATCCTCTGGAAGTGTCACCCAACCAAGAAAATCATTCCCTCTACCACTGCCTTCCATCAATACTTTTCTGGCTTTCAATACTTCGGCACTCATGGCCGACAAGTCTGTGTCACCACAAAAGTGGGACAAATGCTGAATATCCAAACTAATTGTTTTCATAATAATATAGGATTGAAATAATTTGCAAATATACACAAAAAAAGTGATTCAGCAAGAATAAATCTCATTCGCCCTCGAAAAAGTCGACGAACCCCCTGCCGCAAGGGGTTAAAAAGCAGAAAAAAAATGAATATCAAACAAAAAAAAATGATTTGTAAAAAAAAAGTTGTATCTTTGCAATTTGAAACATAGACAAAAAACAATAATAACACAAAGAATATCATTATGTTGAAAAAAGTATCAAAACTCGCGGTACTGTTCTGCATGATAGCTTTTGCAGGCAGTGCCTTTGCCCAGAAGGAGGTTCCCGAGTATCCTCAGTATGGTTTCTGGAGCAATTGGAGTATCGGTCCGAACATCTCCCTGATGTACGAGCCCGATGTGAAGCAATTCTACAATGTCAACAGTCCTTTCTGGGGTGGCGGCTTGAACTTTGGTCCCGGAATTACCCTCCAGAAAGAAATCGACCGCGGTACTTTCTTCCGCATCCGTGGCAACTGGCCCAGCGTGCTCAATTCCAACAAAGGCTACGATAAACAAAGACAAGCCAATCCTTGGGTCTCCCACTGGGGCGTTACCGACTCTGCCCTTACCATGGACAGACACTTCGCAGTCACTGCTGACTATGTGTTCTCTCTGAACAACTCTTTCCACAACTGGGATCCCAACCGCCGCTTCTCCATCTACGTTTTTGCAGGTGGTGGATTGGCATGGAGCATCAACCAAGCCCGCGCCATGTACAACTGGGGTATCCAGTTCGACGCCGGTATCGGTGCCAGCTACCGTGTCTGCGACAACGACCTCCTCTATTTCGAACTTGAAGGCGATGTTATCGGCGATGCCCCCGCTTTCTGGAAAAAAGGCGTTGGCGTTCACCACACCGACTTCCTGGCCACTGTTGGTTACCTCTTCCACCTTGGCATCACCTCTGCCGACAGAGAGCTCATCGCCCAGCGCGCTCTCCTCACCAAGGAGAACTTCGACGCTCTCACTGCTGAGAACGAGGCTGTGAAAGACGAACTTGCCCAAGCACAGAATAACGAGAAGAAACTTAAAGACCAAATCGAGAAACTCACTGCCCAAGCAAACAACGTCAACAAGGATGAACTCATCCGCGCTCAGCGTGTCTCCGACAGCTTGAACAACATCCTCAACAAACTCAAAGCCGACCAGCTCAACTACTATGCTCTCCCCTTCTCCGTCCTCTATGCTAACGACGATTGGCACGTCTCTTCCTACGAGATGATCAAAGTCAAGGCCATCTCCCGTGTCATGAAGGACAACCCCGACCTGAAACTCACCATCGTTGGTTTCTGCGACTACACCGCTTCCGATGCTTACAACATGAAGCTCTCCCAGAAGCGTGCCGAAGAGGTCAAGCGTCTCATGGTTAACAAGTATGGTGTCGATGCCGACCGTCTCTCCGTTGATTGGAAGGGCAAGACCGTTGCCTTCGGCGACATCCACTACTGGCTCAACCGCCGTGTCTCCTTCTATCGCACCATCGAATAGTCATTATCCGATACCCTCAAAACAAAAGAGGTTGTCCACAGCGGACAACCTCTTTTGTTTTGCCTTTGCCTCCAAGTCCTTTCTTCCATTGATTCCAGTCTCAACAGCCAATCCTTTGCATTGCCCCTCTTCCTTCCCCCTTTTTTCAATCTCTGTTTATCCCTAACCGGTCACCTGTCCTACTTTTTCAGGCCACCACAAATGAATATGTCAACACAATGCAGGATTGAACCGGATTCGCAGTAGCGTCCTCCTTCCTTTGTACGTTTTTTCTTCTTTGTCCATACGTTGTCCGTCATGGTAACGGAAAAAGAACGAACAGCTACATTTTGATAATGTCGTATTGATACAATGAAGATACATCACGCTGGATTGAATGAACAGAGACTCATAACAGCCTGCAACGACTATGCAGCGATACAGCAAACAGGGTCTCATGGATATGATGCGATGCACCACCGCAGGAGGCGGCAGGCGGAAAGAAAGAAACGATGATGCTTTTTGGAAAGGGTTGAAAACGAAGTAGGATACAACTGCAAGCCGGAGCAGTGTTTGCAGCTGTTACATAGCGAGGATTCGGAATTCCACCCTGCGGTTGAGGGCGCGGCCTTCGTCGGTGTCGTTGGATGCCACGGGCATGCTCTTTCCGTATCCCTTATATTTCAAACGCTTGATGTCGACACCTTTCGACACCAGAAAATCGACTACGGCCTTGGCCCGGTTCTCCGACAGGCGCTGGTTGTAGCCTTCCGACCCTTTGCCATCGGTGTGCCCGCCTATTTCTATCTGCATTTCCGGATAGGTGTCGAGCAGCGTCATGAGCTTCATCAATTCGAAATAGGACTGCTGCAGGAGGGTGCTCTTATCGAATTCGAAAAAGATTTCCTTGAGGACGAAAGTGCCGCCGACACTGAACGAAGGCTGCTCGGTAGTGAGGTAGGCGGAGTCAACGTTAAGGTCGTCAGCCTCGGGGGGTGGGCAGTTGAGGCACTCCACACGCACATCGTCGATATAATAGTACGCTCCTGGCAGGAGCTGCGTTAGCGAGTCGGGGTCGGTATAACCCGACCGTTCGGCCGTGTGGAAGTTCCCGATGGTAATGTACTGTTCGCCTCCCTGGGCGACAAATGTCCCAGTGATGCACTCCCACCCCCGGGTATTCACGAGGTGATGCTCAACAGGGTTGACTATCTGGGGGTCGTAGGGCCATGCAACGGTCTGCGTGATGCCGTCGGCCACCTGGCGTTGCTCCTTGTGGAGGAAGAGTGTGCGTACAGTGTCACTGATTCTTTCATGGGTAAAGAGAGCCGCGAGGGTCGACACGGCACCAGTCGATTCCTCCGACAGGCTGGCATAGAAGGTGAGGCGAATGCTGTCGCCAGCCCTCAGAGTACGTCGCAGACGGGTTTGCAGATACTCGCGATAGTCGTTCCGGCTGCAATAAATCCCACAATAGCCATCGCCGTCGCGGGGTTCCTGCCGTCCAAGCTTATTGACCGGCACCCCGCATTCCTTGCTCCCACATACATTATAATAATCTGCGCTGCCCTTCGTTGGCTGGTACCAGCAGTCGACAATGGAGAGTACTCCGACGGCGTCGATGCGTTTGGGACACATGCGATATTCCTCGAACGACCCGTTGTAGACCAAGTTGGTATGCTCGGAGGTGTCCGCCGCGGTGGTGGACTGGGCTTGCAGACCTGTGGCCAGCAGAAGGAGAACAGACAGTATGGGAAGGGGCTTCATTTTGCTGGGGTTGGATTGGACTTGGATATAGTTCGCATCACACTATCCCATAGCAGGTTGGCAGTGATATCCCAACCAAAGCGTGTACGCTGCCTACGTCCTCGCTCCACCAAGGTTGCACACAGGGCGGGGTCGGTTGCCAGCCTACCGAGTGCTTCAGTAAGACGGTCGGTGTCGGTGGGTGAAACCAACAGGGCTGCGTCGCCGGCCACCTCGGGCATGGAAGTGGTGTTGGATGTGACCACGGGCACTTCGGCGTGGAAAGCTTCGAGGATGGGGATGCCAAAGCCTTCGAATAGCGAGGGGTACACCAGTGCTGTCGACGACCCCAGCAGCAAGGAGAGTTCTTCGGGCTCAGCCCGCCCTATGAGGAGCACGTCTTCCTTGTGCTTCATGGTGTCGTAGGCATGCTTCAGCTCGTCTTTCCACCATGCACGGTGGCCAACCACCACCAGTTTGATACCCTCTGTGTCACTGTTCTTGAAGCGGTCGAAAGCGGTCAGCAGTGTGGCCAGGTTTTTCCGTCGGAGGATGGTGCTGATGAATATAAAGTATCGGTTGCCGGCGGTGTATCGGGCACGGGTTGACTGTTGCTCCTGCTGCGAAAGGGGGCGATAGCCTTCGTGGGCTCCGTCGTACACTACATCGATTTTGTCAGGATTGATGTTGTAGGTGGCAGCGATATCGCTTTTGGAGAACTCCGACACAGTGGCTATGCGGGTGCTGTAGCGTGCAAACTGAGGGAAGAAGTAGGTCATGTAACGCTGATGCGAAGGCTTGAGGTAGTCCTTGCTGTGCTCGAAATTTAAATCGTGGATGACAGTGAGTGTGGGCACTTCGACATCGAGGGGAAGATAGCCGTCGGGCGAGAGGAGGAGGTCTATCCTATAGCGTCTCAGCACATGCTTCATGCTGAACTGGAAGAACAGGTACCACAGCACTGGATGCCGGGCCTGAGGGCAGAGAACCACGGGATGGACATTGGGTCCGAAGAGGAAGGAGGAGTCGTATTTCCTGTCGAAAAAGAAATAGAAGTCATGTTCGGGGTGGGCATGGGTTATCCGCTTCAGGGTTTCAGCGGCAAACCAGCCTATGCCGTCCATTTTACCGGGCAGGAGCAGACGGGTGTTTACACCTATTCTCATTGAAGGACAGTTTTTTCAATTACTTCAGGGAAGTATCTCTGCTCCAGTAGATGGATTTTGTCGGCCAGGGTATCGGGGGTGTCGTCCGGCGTCAACTGGCATTTGGCCTGGAAGAGGATGGTGCCTTTGTCGTAGTGCTGGTCGACGATATGAATGGTGATGCCGCTCTCCTTTTCCTTGTTGTCAATCACCGCTTCATGGACATGATGGCCAAACATACCTTTACCGCCATAGAGTGGCAACAGGGCTGGATGGATGTTGATGACCCGGTTGGGGAAGGCGGCGAGGATGTCCTCGGGCACCAGCCAAAGGAAACCGGCAAGGATGACCCAGTCGATCTCCCGCTCCTTGAGGAAACGGAGCACACTGCCATTGTCGTAGAAATCGGCCCGGCCGAAATAACGGGAGGGGACACCGAGTTTCTTGGCCCTCTCTGCCACGTAAGCATTGCGCTTGTTATATATGATACAATCGACGGAGATTTGAGTGTTGTCTGCAAAATACTCGCTGATTCGCTGAGCGTTAGTGCCGTTACCAGATGCTAAGATTGCTAACTTTATCATGATAGTTCAATTTTGTGGTATAACGCTAAAAGTCTCAAATTGTTGTTTTTCCACAAAATTTAACATATAAAGACGCTTGGAGGGTGTCACATTTAACAAAATTGTGCAAACTGACGATTGAAAAAGGGCTTTTTTCCCAACGAAAAAGCAGGTTTGAGGCGATTGAAGAGGTAAAAATAAACTATTGTCATATAGCAACTTGTAATCAAATTTGGAAAGAAAAAAGTTAAAAATAGTGTTTATATGGATTTTTTTTCGTTTCTTTGCAGCCTGTTAAACTCTAAAAATTAAATAAAATGTCTGAAATTGCAACGAAAGTAAAAGCTATCATTGTTGATAAGCTCGGTGTTGATGAAAAAGATGTTACGCTGGAAGCCAGCTTCACAAATGATCTCGGCGCTGACTCTTTGGACACTGTTGAATTGATTATGGAACTTGAGAAGGAATTTGACATCCAGATTCCCGATGAAGAGGCTGAGAAAATCGTTACCGTTGGTGACGCCGTCTCTTTCATTGAAAACGCTCAGAAATAATTTAATTCACCCGCTTCAGTACAATGACTCTGAAACGTGTTGTAGTCACTGGTCTCGGCACACTTACTCCTGTTGGCAATAATGTATCGCAGTTTTGGGATTCTTTATTACGAGGGGTAAGTGGTGCCGGCCGGATTACACATTTCGACTCCTCCTGCCTTAAATGTCACATTGCGGCAGAGGTAAAGGGGTTTGACGGTACTCAGTACTTCGACCGGAAAGAGATTAGAACGCTCGATCTCTTTACTCAATACGGACTTGTTGTGGTCGACGAGGCTTTGAAAGATTCTGGCCTCGATCTAGAAAAGACCGACCGCGACAGGATTGGAGTTATTTTTGGTACCGGTATGGGTGGTGCAGAGACTTTCCAGAACGAGCTTCTCTCTTTCGCCGAAAGCCAGAACACACCACGATTCAGCCCGTTTTTCATCACCAAGACCATTGGTGACATCTGTGCGGGCCAGATATCTATCCGTTACGGTTTCCGCGGACCGAACTATTCCACCACCGCAGCATGCGCGTCATCGGCCATGTCGATTGCCGATGCAGTCATGATGTTGCAGTTAGGCAAGGTGGATGTGATGGTTACCGGCGGCAGCGAAGCAGCTATCATCCCCGTAGGTATCGGTGGGTTTTCCTCTATGAAAGCCCTCTCCCTCCGCAATGATGACCCGTCTACGGCTTCGCGTCCGTTCGACAAAGACCGCGACGGATTTGTACTCGGCGAGGGAGCCGGTGCCTTGATTCTTGAAGAGCTGGAACATGCCAAGGCACGTGGAGCCAAGATTTACGCCGAGATTACGGGATTCGGACTAACCGCCGATGCATACCACATCGCCGCCTCCCATCCCGAAGGGTATGGAGCCATGCTTGCCATGCGTGAAGCCATCAACGATTCCGGCATGGCGCTGACCGATGTCGACCACATCAACACCCACGGCACATCGACACCCATCGGAGATGTCTCGGAGCCGCGCGCAGTGGTCTCGCTCTTTGGCGAACACGCCTCGAAGATTACCCTCAATTCGACCAAGTCAATGACCGGCCACCTGCTGGGTGCCGCCGGTGCTGTCGAAGCCATTGCTACGGTACTTTCCGTGAAGAACGATGTTGTCCCCCCGACCATCAACCACTTCACCAACGACCCCGATATCCCACAACTCGATTTCTCATTCAACAAACCTACACACCGCCGTGTGGATTTTGCCCTCAGCAACACATTTGGTTTCGGCGGCCACAATGCCTGTCTGGCTTTCCGAAAATATTGAGATGCTGAACTTTTTTCGTTACAGGGGCGAGAATAAAGAGTTTTACCTTTTCTTCAAGAACATGCTGGGGTTCATACCCCGCAATACCCGTTTGTACCAGATTGCCTTTATCCACAAGTCCAAATCGCTGGACATGGGCAAAGGCCGGCGTGTCAACAACGAGCGTCTCGAATACCTTGGCGATGCAGTGCTCAGTGCCATTGTGGCGGATTTCCTCTACAAGAAATATCCCAGCCAGGGTGAAGGCTTCCTCACCGAAATGCGGTCGAAAATCGTCAGCCGCGCCAACCTCAATAAACTTGCACAGAAGATTGGCCTCTCCCAACTGATACAATACAACCGCGAGTCGCAGGGTATATTCAAATCTATCGACGGGGACACCTTCGAGGCACTTGTAGGTGCCATCTACCTCGAGAAAGGCTACAAATTCACCCGCCGCGTTATCATCGACAAGATAATCAATCTCCACCTCGATGTCGACGCCATGGCTCACACCGACTGGAACTTCAAGAGCAAACTCATCGACTGGGGGCAGAAGAACCACAAGAAGATCAGCTTCGAGGTTGAGCGTACCTTCTACCAAGGCAAGGAGAGCCGTCGCCATTACGATGTCCGCGTCAAAGTGGACGACACCCCCGCCGAACACGCCATCGAATACTCCATCAAAGCCGCCGAACAGCTCGCCGCCGAAAAGACCTACAAGAAATTCCAGGAGCAAGGCATCATCCCGCCCCATACCGAAGAGCCCTCCATCCCCGGCACCCATTAAACCCAAATGACCGATTTGGGATAAAACTTCTGTCCTAATAATTTACATACAAACCGAAGTCCCTGCCACATAGACAGGAACATTGCTTTTAGTACCAACAATTTTGCATCAGGATGCTACCACTTCAGGCGCATCTGTATCCTCCATTGCTGGCGGTGGTTAGAGGCGATTTGCTCGTAGCTGGAGCCGAAGGTGTCTTTGTCGGAGTAGGCGGTGATGCCGTATTTGAATCCGATGTTCCAGTTGGGCGTGATGTCGTACCGCAGCAAGAGGTAAAAGCGGCAGCCTTCGTTCTGGTAGAGGGTGCTGGTGTATTGGTAGATGAAATTGCTTTCGGCGGCGTACATGCGGGCCTCGTAGTCATCCACGTCGAATAGAGCCAGCCGCGCTGCGACAATGAGTGGTATCGTCTGTGGGCTGTATTGCACGTCCTGGTAGAAAAGTAGCCCACGGTCGGCCTCGGTCACATCGCCGTGGTAGTGGGCATAACCCACCCGCGACACCAGCCTCCACGGACCTGTTTTGTACTCCACATCGGCCAGCACCTGGTGGCGGTAGGTCTGCTCCAGCAGGTAGTGCCCGTCAACCATCGTGGAGGGGGTGATGTTCCGACCCTTCTCTTTGTAGCGGTAGCGCACATTGAAGGCAAGCCCCTTCACGTGGCGTGCCGCCCGCGAAAGCATCAGGTTGTATTCCTGCCCATGGGTAGGGGCATAAGCCAAGTATTTCATGTGAGGGAAGCGGAAGAGGTCGGCAGTGACGGCGACGGTTGTACCCCATAATATTTTGCCCTGATAGCCAAAGAATGCCCCCATCTCGTTCTGAGGCGTGCTGTTTTGCCCAAGGGCGTTGGCGTGGAGGTTGTGGTAGTTGGGGGAATAGTAGCGCAGCTGTCCGCTCATCCGATGGTTGGAGCTGAAATAGTATTCCATACCCACAACGGCGGCGGGACTTGTATGCACAGAAGCACTATCGAATGCGTGGTTGGAGCTGACGGCCACCTCGCCGAACAACAGTATCTGGTGGAGGCGGTAAGTGAAGTCAATCCCGGCATTAAGGTTGCTCTTGCCCCGGAAAGCATTGTCGTTATAGACATAGGTGACCGGAAGGATGGTTTTGTCAAACTGGGTCACCACACCCGTCATGCCGACGCGAAGGTTGTTGTTCCTGTACTCTGCATGTCCACCATAGAGGTATTCCCCCAGCTGGTTGCGCTTGCCTATCTCAGTGGCTGTGCGGTGGTAACCAGCGTTGTAGATGCTCTGGACTGTATCAGTGGTGCCGTCGGCATTGCGTGGCAGGGTGGCATCGCGGCTGTCATAGGAACCGAAGAGCGTTACCACCCAGTGCTGCCCCAAGGCCACAGCCGAAGCCAAGCCTTGCAGATAGCCATACTCGGTAAATGCTCCGTTGGCGCGGATGCCCTGCGCCTGCCGGATGATGGAAGTGCCAGTGGTCATGCGTGGACCAAATCCCGACCAAAGCGTCAACCCCTGACCGAATTGCAAGTGATACTGCCCAGCCACCACGCGCTTCAGATAGACGGAGCGTTCTCCGCCGCCTTTGCGCCATCGCCCGAGGTCGTTCATCACAAGGCTGTAGCCATAGAAGTCGAACCCCCGTCGCTGACTACCGCTGAAGAAGGCCTCGCCGGGGTCTTTCTCGCCGGAGAGTTGCAGCTGCAGCCGGTCGCCGCTCTTGAACTGATAGCGCCACATCCATCGCAGGTTATCGCCTTCGTAGATGCTGTCACGATAACCTCTCGCCTGCTCTATGGTGCCGCTGGCACCTAAAACCAGATTGCTATGCCCCTGCGACAGAATTTCTTTCAGCGTCAAGTACCTGTATTGTCGCTGGGGTTCAGCCTTGACCAATGGCTTCAGCAACTCCACCGTGAGGCTGTCAAAACCGTTGATGACATACAGCTCTTCTATGCTGAAGAGCCAGCCGTATTGTGCGATGTAGGCTTTCAGCCTTTCGCGCTGCAAATCGCTGATGAAAGGGAATGCCGACAGGGCGTCGGAAGTGTCGTTAAGGTTGGCCGGATGGCTGTGGTAGAGGTCAAAAAGCTCCATCAACTCTTCCACCGACTCGTCATCTCCCTCGTCCGAAAGCATCTCGATATAGTTTTGCCATGCTTGGGGCAGCAGCTCCTGTGTCTTTCCTTCCCACGGCCACAGGAGCGCCAACAACACCATTATGACAATCTTCCTGTTCATGGTATTGTAACCAAAATGGGCAGATGGTCGCTGTAACCGCCCTGATAATGCATCCCTGTGTACGTGCGGAAAGGTTTCTTGCCCATGTATTTCTCATCGTCCTCCAGCAGAAAGTCGGGGGCAAACAACTCCACCTTCAGTTCTCGGTTGGCAACGACATGATCTATCCACGACCACACTCCCTGATACTTATAGCTGCCAGTGCCTTCCGGCTTTTGGGATACCAAGTCATAGAATCCCGCATCGTTCCTTTCCCTGCCATGAAAACCCAAACCTCGGCTGATGGCCTCCTCGTCGCTCGAGGCGTTGAAATCGCCCATGGCCAGCACCAAGGCGGCGGGATGGCTGTGCTGCAAACTGTCTAAGAGGTGTTGCAACTGTTGCGCGATTGCCATTCTGTGCCTTTCGGCTTCGACCCCTCCCCGTTTGGACGGCCAATGATTGACCAGCACAAAGCAGGTGTCGCTACCCCGGAGGCTGTCTTTCAGTACACCGCCCACCAAAAGAATGTCGCGTGTGAATAGTCCCCGTGAGGAATCGGACACGTTGATGTTTCTCGATTCCAAGACTTGGAACCGTTCGTGCCTGTACAGCAAAGCACAATCTATGCCTCGGGTATCGGGCGACTCGTAATGCACAAAGTCGTAACCCATCTTGCGAAGAGGAGTGCCATAACATAGCTCGCGCAGCACATAGTCATTCTCCACTTCGGCCAGACCTATCACTGCCGGCCATTTCATGGCGGCAATCATTTTGAAAAGATTGTTTTTCTTGTTGGTGAATCGGCTGAAAGACCAATGGTTGTCACCCTCGGGGGTGAAGTTGCAGTCGTCTTTCAGCGTGTCGTGCCACGTGTCGAAGAGATTCTCCACGTTCCAGAAGGCTATCGTCCAACGACTTCCTTCTTGTGCGTGGGTGGTTCCAGTAATCAGGAGAAGTCCTGTCACAACGGCTATGAACGCTCTTCTCATTTCTGCATAAGACTGAATAGGTGTTCCGACATGCTGCGTGCTTCCTCGCTGTCTTCTCCCATCTGAGCGTAGAGGAATTCATGGCCAGGCAGATGAGTGCGCACTATCACCTGATAGATTCCGCCTCCTGTGGGATAATCGGATGAATTGTTCCATGTGACATTCTCAATGCTGTCGTATGGCACACGGACACCCTCCATCACCATAAAGCCATCATAGATGAGCAAGGGCATCTCGGCGGTCCACAACGATTGCTCTGGCTCGCCATATTGTGCCGTCATCTTCTGCACATACTCCTCGCGGCGTTCATCCAAAGACTGTTGCACCTGAGGTTCTAAACGTCTGTTCCTCCACAGGAAATAGACTACTGGGAGTATGATAAGCAATACCAAGAGAACTGTTTCCAAGTTAATGTCCATAGGCTATTTCTTTTTGCTGTACTTTGTCTTCACAATTTCGTATGACTCGCGTGTCAATGTCTGCAAGAGATGGGCGTCAGCCAGTCGTGCATCTACGCCTATCCAGTGTTTGGGCGACAGATTATAGGGCTTGCCTATGCCGGGATGCTGCTCTTTGAGCTCCTCAATCTCCTCCGGGCGGCATTTGAGGGTGACCACACCGAAGTGGTCGGTATCGAAGAATGAGAACATGTGCCCTTCGACATAGAACACCAAGACACCCGAAGCATGGTTGAATGCCCCGAAGGGCATCTTTTCCTCCACATCGTCGCCCAGCGACAGGCAGAAGTCACGATATTCCTCTATGTTCATGGTTATTGATATAACCCGCACTGGGGTATATTTCCAGTGCGGGTTATTGTCATTGTGTTACCTGGTTTTTAACCCAGATTCATCGATTTCTTGATTTCCTCAATCTTAGCATCGAGTGCGGCATTGGCATTGTCGAAGCCCTCCTTATTGGGAAGCTCGCCTTTCACGCCGAAATAGAACTTGATCTTAGGCTCTGTGCCGCTGGGACGGACGGTCACCTTGTTGCCCTTTTCGGTGAAATACTGCAGCACATTGCTGGCGGGCAGGTCGATGGTCTCTTTCTTGCCGGTCACGGTGTCGATGCTCTCGTGCAGTTTGTAGTCCTTGATGCAGACCACCTTCTCGCCGTCAATCTCCTTGGGCGGGTTCTCGCGGTAGTCCTTCATCATCTGCTGGATTTCCTCAGCTCCGCTCTTGCCCTTGCGCACCACGCTCAGCAGGCCCTCTTTATAGAAACCGTACTCGGTGTAGAGGTCCACCAGCACGTCGAAGAAGGTCTTTCCCTGTTCGGCTGCCCAAGCGGCAATCTCGGCAATCATCGAGCAGGCGGCCACAGCATCCTTGTCGCGCACAAAGTCGCCAATCATATAGCCATAGCTCTCTTCGCCGCCGCCGATGAAGACTTCCTTGCCTTCCAGCTCGCGGATTTTGTCGCCGATGAACTTGAAGCCCGTCAGCACGTCGTACACTTTCACACCCACGCGCTTGGCAATGTCGGCCGGCAGCTCGCTGGTGACGATGGTCTTGACAATAAACTCCTTGCCGGTCAAGCGTCCGGTCTCTTTCCATTCCTTCAGCAGGTAGTAAATCAGCACACTCATGGTCTGGTTGCCGTTGAGCAGCATCCACTCGCCGTCGGGGCGTTTCACTGCCACACCCACGCGGTCGGCGTCGGGGTCGCTGGCAAAGACGATGTCGGCGTCAATCTCCTTGGCCAGGTCAACAGCCATTTTCATGGCAGCCTTCTCCTCGGGATTGGGGCTGGGGGTGGTGGGGAAATTGCCATCGGGTGTCGCCTGCTCTTTCACCACGTTCACATTGGTGAAGCCCAGCTTCTCCAGCATACGCGGGATGAGGGTGATGCCCGTACCGTGCAGCGGAGTGTAGACAATCTTCAGGTCGTGGTGTTTCTTTATCAGCTCGGGGTGCAGGGAGTTCTGCTCAATGCGGTCCAGATAGACGCTGTCGACATTCTCCCCGATTATCTCGATGTTGGCTTCGCCGCCGCTCATCTTCACGTCTTCGAGACCCTTGATTTTCAGCACCTCGTCAATCACATTGGTATCGTGCGGAGCCACCAGCTGGCAGCCATCGTCCCAATAGGCCTTGTAGCCGTTGTACTCCTTGGGGTTGTGGCTGGCTGTCACCATCACGCCCGTCTGGCAGCCGAAGTGGCGCACGGCAAACGAAAGCTCGGGAGTGGGGCGCAGGGCCTCAAACAGGTATACGTGGAAGCCGTTTGCCGCCAGCACATTGGCGGTAATCTCGGCAAACTCACGGCTGTGGTTGCGGCTGTCGTGGCTCACCGCAGCCTTGATGGGGTTGGCCGTGGGGAAGCACTTCTTCACATAGTTGGCCAAGCCCTGGGTGGCCATAGCCACCGTGTATTTGTTCATGCGGTTGGTGCCCACGCCCATAATGCCGCGCAAGCCGCCGGTACCGAACTCCAGATTGCGGTAGAAACTCTCGTTCAACTCGTTCGGGTTGTCCATCATGTCGCGGATAGCCTGCTTTGTCTCCTCGTCGTACTGGCCGTTTAACCAAGTCTTAACGTTCTCTTTTGCCGAAGCATCAATGTTCAGATTCTCGATATTCATCATAGTCGGGTCCTTTCTATAAGGTAAAACAATACAAATAATTCAATCTGCAAAGATACAACCTTTTTTTCAATCTGCCAAATAAAATATTTCTTCGCCTATGATGGCCGATTCCCAACAGGCGAAACGATGCAGACGCGCTGCCGATTACCATACGAAGGGTATCACCTTGTATCGCACACGTTGTTTGTACTCCCTGTACCCTTCAAGACCCTCTTCCAAGACCTTCTCCTCGTTGCGGATACGTTTGGCGATGACAGGGATATAAAACAGCATGATGGCAAACGACCAAGGCGAGCCCAGCACCAAGGGCATACTCAGAAACAGCAACAGCGTGGCAGCATACATGGGGTGTCGCACGATGCCGTACAGACCGGTGTCTACCACTTTTTGATGCGCTTGCACTTCTATGGTGCGCGACAGCCATACGTTTTCGCGTAGCACCTCGGCATAGAGCAAGTATCCGACTACAAACAGTCCTGCAGCGAGATATACCGCCCAGTCAGGCAACATCCACCACATATATCTGCGGTTGAGCCCCGCCAATACGAACATGGCGACGAAAAGCATTCCGCTCATGGCCACCACCCATTTCTGTTCCTTCTCTTCCTCTTTGGTTTCAAGACGTTTGCTCAGCAGTTCCGGTTTGCGGAACAACAACACAACCCCTGCGACAAACATAGGCACAAACAGCAAAGCGACAAACAGCCATCCCTGCCAATAGTCGAGTGTTCCTGCCGGTACAAACAACAGCACCCCAACAACTATCAGCCCTAGAAGGAATTTCCACAATGCCTGAAAAATAAGTTTAGCTGACATCATTCTCGTATAAGTCGAACAGTATTATCGTATAACCTTGGTAAACACCGGTGCCTCGCCATGGGCCACAGTCACATACACTTTTATCTCTCCCGCAGGGGGCATATCGGGCTTGTCCTCACGGGGCAGGTCGACGGCAGTGAACAGATACTCTGTGCCCTCGGGGATGGCGCGGGATGCAGCCATCGTGGCTTTGGCATGAATCATCGGGTAGCCGTCCACGGCGGCATCGAAAATAGCCGTCTCCTCCTCATTTACCTCGTGTTGTTCGGGGAACTCCTCCAACTTCGTGTATTCGCCTTCGACAAAACCACCAGCCTTCAACCATTGGTCGACCTCCTCAGGCATTGCTGCCATGCGGGCGGCACGCACTCCATAGCCCGGAAGTATCTCCGCATTAGGCTGTTTCTCCGCCAAATCTTTTGTGCTTGACTCCAATCCGCCACTGCCGAATGTGCAGAACGGCACCACCTTCTTCCCACTCAAGTCCACCTGCTCCAGCAAAGCGGCCACGGGTGGCGCATAGGTGCCGAACCAGACAGGATAGCCAAGAAATACGACATCGTATTGGGCCAAATCAGCAGCGAGGGGCTGAATCTTTGGGAGAACGCCCTGCTCGCGGTCCTGCATGCAGCGTTCTATCGTGGCTTGAAAATCCCCGTCGTAGGGCGTGTCGAGGACAATCTCCTCCATGTCGGCCCCCAGCCGCGTGGCGATTTCCTCAGCCACAGCCTTGGTGTTCGACGTTTGGGAATAATAGAGAACCAGGACCTTAGGTGCCTCTTGCTTTGGGCTGCACGACACTGCGGCACCCATTGTGGCTGCAACAACCATCATCAGTTTCAGTCTATTCATAACGGTGTGTGTTAATTGGTGATAATTACTATTAATGTGTTGATGAAATCAAAAGCTACTCATTCCCAGCGCGTCACTCCCTATTCCGACAATCACTATGACCCAAAAAGGCACTGCAAATTTACAACAAAAAATCCATTTATCATGAATGTGCACAGAAAAAACTTTGTATATCAGAAAAAAAGCGTACTTTTGCACCATGAAACTCCAACATATATCCTATATATATCCTACAGTTATTCTATAGTTATTCTATTAATTAAAGGATAACTAAAGTATGAATAAAGTATAGATAAAGAATAGACAATGGAGCCAAATAGAGTTATCAACTAATAAAAAAGCAGCATTATGGCACAATTTAGCAACAAAAATACCTTCTTTATTCCGGGCAGATATGGCGATTACACGGTATATGAACGCAATGGCAAGCTCATCGTGCGGAGCAAAAAAAACGACAAGGGCAACCCTTCCAAGTCGCAAGTGCAGTCGGCAACACGGTTGCGGTGGAATAATGTGCAACGCCTTTGGGGTACGTTCCCAAGTGATTGGCGACCTCGCTTCCAGAATCGTACGGCGGGATGCTCGGACTATAACACCTTCATGTCGTTGAACATGCACGGCACCCCCATCTACTTTACCAAGCAGGAGGTGAAGCATTTCGCCACAGTACTGGTGCCGCTGGTGGTGTCGAACGGCATCTTGAAGGAGATTGTGGTGGAGCAGAAAGGTGCGGGACTCGTTTCAGATATCGTGCTGGACGACCTTATGATTACACCACAAACCACTGTAGGCCAGTTCGCAAAGGCTGTGATGAAAAACAACCGCGACTACAGTCAAGGAGATCGGCTTACCTTTGTTCGAGGCACACAGACGATGCATTTGGCCGTTCCGCATGCCTTGTTTGAGTGTCATACGATTGTCCTTGACCTCTATTCACAGCAGTTGCTGTCGGAGACGGTCGGCGCCAGCGACGGCTTTGTAATGCGCGACGGTGTGTTGGCGAGCAATGTCACCGTTGGGGCAGCCACATGGGTGCACGAACGTCTTGGGGCCAACGGCAAGAGGATAGTATCCCCTCAGCGGCTGTGGTGCGACAACGAGGAGATGATAGCCCAATACACCTCGCAAGAAGCGTTAGCCCGCGCGGCTGAGTCATACAGCAAAGGCAAGGCCGCCTTCCTCCGCCCCGAGCCCACGCTGGCCGACACCGCCGGAAAGCTCTGACGTGATAGAGGGGCCTTAGCCGCTGTAGTGTAAATCGCCGAGAGTGTCATCCAGCCCGTATTGTGATATGCAATAATGATTCGCAGATATAAATTTGGCAGTATCAAAAAAAAGATGTACTTTTGCAGCGTAAAATAATATTGTTCGTTTGTGATGTGCAGCGTTATTGAATTACCGAAGACACAGGTTATTATGGCTTTTGTGGCCACGTGTATTGAGACCACCGCTCGATGGCTGAATGTGTCATATATAGATGTGTATCAGCGAATGAAACGTGTGGGGCTGATTGAGAAGTATATTATTCCTCATTATGAAACACTTCATACCGAGAGCCGTGAAAACCTTGCTGAAGGATTGGTGGAATGTCTAAACAATTGGGAGGCAGAGAAATGAGTGATATGATTGTCTATCATGGAGGGACAGAGAAGGTCGAGCATCCCGTCTGTAAATTCGGACGACGCAATTTGGACTTTGGTCAAGGGTTCTATGTGACTGGTATTCGCAAGCAGGCCGCTGATTGGGCCACCTTAGTGGCTGACCGTAGAAAGGCGGCTCCCATCATAAACAGATATCATTTAGACCGTGATGCCATATTGCACGAAGCTCGCTGCAAGGTATTCACCGCTTACGACAAGGATTGGCTGCAATTCATTGTGGCCAGCCGTCGGGGTGAACAGGTGGCCGAGAGCTACGATTATATAGAAGGTGGTGTAGCCAACGACCGAGTGGTCGATACGGTCAACCTCTATATGGCAGGCCTGATGGACGAGAATACTGCACTTCTACGCCTGTCACAGCATCAGCCCAACAACCAGATGTGCATACTTTCACAGGAGTTAATCGACAAATACTTGGTTTTCGATGGAACAGAGACAATCTGATGACCCCGTTAAGTCGCCTGTTATACAGGAGATAATCATGAGCAACCGCATCGGTGCCATCTCGGTGGAGTTGGCCAAGCGTCTTAATATAGCACCCGAGAAAGCCTTGCAGCTGTTCTACGAAAGCCAGACCTGCGCCGACCTGCACGACAAATCCACAGGCCTCTACCTTTATGGGGATCTGTATGTGGCAGATGAGTTTATGAGAGAAAAAGATTGGCGTTTATGATGGTGAAATAATTTTAAAATATAACGATATGAAACAAGCAATATTCTTTCTGCTAGCATTACTCGGGTTGGTTTCTTGCTCTGGTCAAAAGACAGCATTAAAAGATTCTGACAGAACAAACCTTATTCAAATGATAGAGAGCCATGATAATACATTGATTTATATTTGGGCTGATTATTGTGAAGCAAGTAAAAGCATGCTTGAGACGAATATAAAGCCATATCTGGAAGAACTGGAGAGAAACAACGTCGGAATTGTTATCATTCATTATGGCAAAGAAAAATCAGTCGTTGATTTAAAAACTGATAACCGATTGGTTATCAATCTGGATCTGTCTATTCCTTTCTTGATTAAAAGAGATGCCAACAAGACTATGCTTAGCCTACTGAAAGATTACAGAAAAACCAAAGCAATGCCGATTCCTCTGCTTGTCAATAAGGATGGGCATGTGGAAAATTACGACGAAGAGGATGGACATTACGGTTATACAAAAATATATAGCCTGTTAAAAAAACACTAATGAAGATATTATGCAACATTAATACCACAAAAAGTGAAATAACCTCAGTTTTGACTCACAATTAGGAGGGAAGCCGTGTTGTTATGATTGACATTGCCAAGAGAGCTTTGGTTGTTTGTTGCAGGGGATCTTTGCTACACCGATTGTAAATAATGATATTTGGATTACGCAATGTCTAATACAATTTGGGCGGAATTGAATCTATACAGTGTATTTCTTTCCTGAAGAGGAACATTTCGTCTTCTTCGCTCCAATTGCCGGCTTCTTCTTCGGGGATGGCGGGGCCGTGGTAGTGGGCGTTCCAGAATTCGACGATGTGGAAACCGCAACGGTTAACATAGAAATGGATGTTGCGCTTCTCGAAATAGGGTGTGATGCATTCCCAGACTTTGATTTCGGGGTGCATCGACTCTATGGCTTTCCATGCTGTTTGGCCAATGCCTTGGCTGTGGATATTTGGTGAAACAAATAGTAGAACCAGTTCGCCAAGGGCTTTCGTTTGGTCGATTTTCAGGACTACTCCGCCTACCTTTTGGCCGTCAAGGACAATGCGATAAACCTCGGCGTTTTCATCGTCGATGGAATGCTCAATGGTGGTTCGAGAGATGACCTCTTCGCTTTCTTTAGTGCGGGTGTCGTATGGGGCAGATGCTTGTTGTGCACCATAGCGAAAAGCCTCTTGGTTGTCGAGGATGAACTGTTCTCGGTCGTCTTCTTGCAGCGGGACAAGGATAATGTTTGATGTGGCTTCCATATTGTTTTTGAGAATTAAGGGAGCGCTGGAGAATCAACGCTCCCTGTTATTTTGGTTAGCGTCCTTTTTTCCGGGAGGGTTTCTTTCCGTGGGTTTGCTGGCCTTCCATCTCGGTGCGTCCGATGCGCCAGGTGAGGCCAAAGCTGATGTAGCGGCTGGTGAGGGTACTTTCGCTTGTGGAGGGATTATAGGGGTTGATGCTTTCACCGCCTGTGCGGACGGTGTTGAAAAGGTCGTTGACGTTGAGGAATAGGGAGAGTCGGCGGTCGAAGAGGTCGGTGCTTGCTCCGCAGTCGAAGGAGAAATAGGGGTCGACGGTGGCGAGGAGGGTTTGGGTGCGGCTGCGGTAGGTGGCGTTGGCGAAGAGTTGCAGTTTGTTCCACAGTTTTGTCCAGAAGTTGAGCCGCAGCGAGTAGCAAAGCATTTCGCTTTCCTGCCAATGGCCTGGGCGATATTGCACACGGTAGTAGTCGTCGTAGAGATTGGCGTAGAAACGGATGTTCATGAAGTCGGTTGGGCGCAGTGTGGTGTTAAGTCCGATGCCGGTGTTGCGGGTGGTGCCGATATTGAAAGGCTGTGAGAAGGCAACGATGCGGCCGAAGTGGTCGCTGTAGGCTACGTCGGTGAGGGTGCCTGTGTGGTCGCTGTTGGCGTTGTACCAAGCGGTGAGGCCTATTGAGCCGAGGTGGTCGAAGTAGCGTTCCCAACCGAGTTCAAGGTTGTTGGCATAGCCATTGCTCAAATTGGGGTTGCCCGTGCTGTAGCTGTCGTAGCCGTAGACTGTGAAGCGTGTGAGTTGGGTGGCGGTAGGTGGGGTGACGTAGTGGGTGTAGCTGAGGGTGAAGTTGTGCATGGATTCGGTGCTGTAGCTGGCATGAACGGTAGGGCTGAGGGTGTGGTAGTCCTTGTTGACGTTCGCACTGTCGGCGCCGGGGTAGGTGAGGTTGTACCATGTGTTGTCGGTGCTTAGAGAAGCGCCGAGGGTGAGTCGTCCGAAACGGTGTTCGGCTCCGGCATAGATGGATAGTTCGTAGGTGCTGTTTGTCATTGAGTAGCTGCGCAGGGAGTCAACCATGTTAGTGACTTCGGCATTGGATAGGGTTTCTTTCACCGTTTTGCTTTCGGGCGAGAGCGAGGCCATGATGCCAAAGTCCACTTCGCCGTGTTGGTTGTAGGGTACGGCTATATCGGCCATAATACCGTGCCATTGGGTGGGGTTGTTGCTTCGGTTGAGGCGCAGGAAGTCGAGTGCCGAGAGGCTGTCGTGGATGCGGCTGTCTGCTTTGTAGGCACGAGTGTTGGTCAGGGTGCCGGTGTAGTCGAAAAAGAGCATGCCGCCGAGGGTGTCGAGCTTTTTCTCCAACATCACGCCGAAGCTTAGGTCGCCCATGGTGTTGCTGTTTTTTACTGTTTCGTTGTAGAAATAGCGTCCGGGGTTGTGGATTAGCTCGGTGCGTTCGGTACGTGAGTCGAGGTGGCTACTATCGTGGAGGGCGGTAGTCCAGAGCCAGAGATTGACCATAGTGTTGGAGTCGATGTGGTAGTCGAAGTCTATTCCGAAGTTGCCGTTGAGGGAGCGGTTGCGGCTGTTGCTGCGGCTGCTGAGGGTTGTAGAGATGGTGCTGTCGGGAGCCAGCAGGCTTGAGTGATTGCTGGAGGTACCTTTATCGTTGTCGTAGTCGCCGCTGAGGAAGAGGTTGAAACGTACCTTCTCGTTTGCCCACACATAATCTACCCAAGGGCTGGCTTGAGGTTTGCCATTGGCGTTGAGACCGAGACAGAGCAGTTCGTTGTGCTTCACTTTGGCGGTGGTGATGATGTTGATTACGCAGTTCTTTGTATGGTATTTGGCAGAGGGGTGCGCTATCACTTCGATACGTTTGAGTGTGCCTGCGGGGAGTGATTTGAGGTATTGTTTCAGGCCTTCGGCTTTGAGGTGGGAGGGCTTGTTGTTAATCCAGATGGTCACTTCGGCTCCGCCGCGGTATTTGATATTGCCCTCGGCATCGACTTCCACGCCCGGGGCGTTCTGTAGTGCGTCGGTGGCGTTGCCGCTTTGTACACTGGGGTCGTCGCTTACATTGTAGAACACTTTCTCGCCATTGGCGGAGTAAAGCGGTCGTGAGGCGGTGACTTTGATTTCGCTCAGCATCGTGGCATTGCTTTCCACTACAATGGTTCCGAGGCTGGTATCCTTATCCATGTCGATGGTCTGCCAATGGGTATCATATCCTATTGCGCTTATTCTCAATAGGTAGTGACCTTGCTTGATATTGGCGAGTGAAAACACTCCGTCGAGGTCGCTTGTGGTGCCACATGCAAAAGAGCTGTCGGCAGCGTTGAGTAGCACACAGTTGGTATAGGGCAGAGACTGTCCTTTGCTGTCGGATAGCTGTCCGGTCAGCATATAATGGTTTTGTGCCATCACGGCACTGGCTATGCCCATTACGAGCATCGCCATGATGATTTTTTTCAGCATAGATTGGTTATATTAATAATGAAACAAATGGTGACTTTGCAAAGAAAAAGTCGCTCACGGGGCACGGAGAGCCTCATGGAATGTCACCGATTCGTTCTGTAGCATCGGCACATTCCCCGCATCGCCAAAGAAGGCGATAGGGCTAGATGGTTCATTATTAATAGTTAGAAGCATTCTGCGTGATACTTTGAAAATGCAAAGATACGACTGTTTTTTTATATACAAAGAACAAATGTAATAATTCATCAAAAATAAAGCGTTTTGGAACCCTGTCGGCCTTTGTTGGGTTTGTCTGGTTATAACCCGATTTTCGAGAGTAAAATTGCAACTTTTCCGGTTATATCCGAAAATATTCGTATATTTGCATCGTAATTCAGGTTATATTCTATGATAGTACGAGAGCAATATATTAAGAAAATCCAGCCGTTTATGGATAAACCTGTGGTGAAGGTTATCACGGGAATTAGGCGTAGTGGCAAGTCGGAATTGATGAAAATGCTGCAGGGTGTGCTGACGGAAAGGGGTGTACGGCAGAAGCAGATAGTGTATATCAATTATGAGAGCTTGCGGTGGGAGCAGTACCGCGACTATCGGTCGTTGTATAACTATGTGGATGAGGTGCGTTCCAATCTGAACGGGCAACGCATTTATGTGTTCGTTGACGAGATTCAGGAGGTAGAGGAGTGGGAACGTGCCGTGAATTCGATGTTGGCAGACTGGGATGCAGATATATATATTACAGGCTCTAACTCGCGGCTGCTGTCGTCGGAGTTGGCGTCCTATTTAGCGGGTCGCTATGTGGAGTGTGTGGTGTACCCGTTGTCGTATAGCGAGTTTCTGAAGTTCCATGACTATAGTTTGGAAAGGCCGGAAAGTAGGTTGGCATACTTTGAGCAGTATCTGCGACAAGGTGGTTTCCCTGCTTTCCATGTTGCACCGTTTGAGACGGATACGATATACCAGATGGTGCAGGATATTTATGCGTCGGTGCTGCTGCGGGATACGGTGCAGCGGTTTCGCATTCGGAATATCGACATGCTGGACAGGCTGGTGCAATTCCTGTTCGACAACATTGGCAATACGTTCAGTGCCAAGAGCATTACTGCCTATTTGAAGAACCAGAAGCGGGCAATAGACGCAGAGACGTTGTACAATTATCTGCAGGCGTTGGAATCGTCATTCATTATCAGCAAAGTGCAGCGGTACGATACAAAAGGGAAGGAATTATTGCAGACGGGTGAAAAGTATTATGTGGCTGACTTGTCGCTTATCTATGCCCGACGGGGATATGCGCCAGAGTTGATAGCGGGGATGTTGGAGAATTTGGTATATGTAGAGTTGCTGAGACGAGGATATCGTGTTTTTGTCGGGAAACAAGGGAAGGCCGAAGTGGACTTTATCGGAGTGAAACAAGAAGAGACGGTCTATGTGCAGGTGTGCGAGAGTATGGATTCCGACGCCACCCGCGAGAGGGAACTGAAGCCCCTGCGTGAAATCAAAGACAACTATCCCAAATACATCGTCCTCGGCACCCCAAGCGGCGCTGGAAACATCGAAGGCATCCAGTGCCGCTACATCGGCGACTTCCTGCTGGAGCAGTAAGATAAGGAATAATAGTGTAGATTAATTTGAAAGGTAATTGATTAAATTCGATTTGCAAAAATGCATATTTTATTTGGATTGGAGAAATTTTCTGTCAATAATAATTTTCAAATGGGGGAAAAGTCGTATCTTTGCAAATTGAAACGATCAAAAGAGTATGGCAAATAAAATAATTGTACAGGACACGCCGATTACTGTAATCAAACAGGGAACAGAGGACTATATCTGTCTCACGGATATGCTGCAAGCAAAAGACGGTGATTTCTTTGTCACCGACTGGCTGCGCAACCGCAATACGCTGGAGTACATCGGCATTTGGGAGAAAGTATATAACCCAGATTTTAATTATGGCGAATTCGCCACAATTAGAAACCAAGCCGGTTTGAACCGTTTTAAGATAAGTGTCAAGGAGTTTGTCACTCGCACCAATGCCATCTGCCTGCAAGCCAAAGCAGGACGTTACGGTGGCACCTATGCTCACAAGGATATTGCCTTTGAGTTTGCCATGTGGATTAGTCCTGAGTTCAAGATTTTTATCGTCAAGGAGTTCCAACGACTGAAAGAGGAAGAACAGAAAGCCATTGGATGGAGTGCCAAACGAGAGTTGTCGAAGATTAACTATCATATCCACACCGATGCTGTCCGTGCAAATCTTATACCCAACGAAGTGGATGCCTATCATAGTTCACTTATCTATGCCGAAGAAGCCGATGTGCTGAATGTTGCCCTTTTCGGAATGACAGCCAAAGAGTGGCGTGAAGCCAACCCAGAAAAGAAAGGCAATATGCGCGACTATGCCACCATTAATCAACTCATCTGCCTATCAAACCTCGAAAATCTAAATGCAGTTTTCATCAGTGACGGCATCCCACAGCGTGAACGCCTAAAACGCCTGAACCAAATAGCTATTCATCAGATGAGCATCCTCGAAGAGGTCGAAAACCGAAAGTTGTTGAAATAATTTTAAACAATTGAGATATTTTGTGTACTTTTGCATTGTGAAACAAAAACAACAATATATGGCATAGAAATAAAAGATTATTATAATAAAGACATATTGAAGCGTATTCGCTTTTCTTTTGTATGGCTGTAATCTCGACAATTTCAACTATCATTACACAAGAAAGGAGAAACGCTCACGAGCACCGTGAGCTTTCTTGTTCGCAATGATAGGTAGTCGAGAACCTCAGCCATGAACATAAAAAGTTCACGGTTATTTTTTGAAAAAAACACTGTGTCACATTATGGCATACCTATGATGTATCTTTGCATTCGAAAGTAACAATAAAGGTATAAACGATGAAAGCTGAATTATTTTTTGAGAAGCTCTTCACAGAAGAGATGTATTTGGTACCAGAATGTGGCAACTATATTTACCGTTCTGTACCAACAAAACCATACGGTTGGAATGTTTGGCGAAAAACTATTGGTGGTGGTAAAGAACAACCATACGACTGGAAAGAGGATGTCGGTTTTGGATGCTGGTGGGAAGCAGTAATGATGAGATTTCCTGTCACTAAAGAAAGGTATGATAACTTTTAATAGCATTCGATTATGGTGTCAAATTACAAAGGTAGAAAATTGTTGGATAAACCAATAAGGGAATTGACTCGATGTGAGGTATTTGTTTTTGGCAGCAATTTGGAAGGCAAGCACCGTGGTGGCGCTGCAGGATATGCCTGCCGTCATTTTGGTGCAACCTTTGGACAAGGAGTTGGGCCACAAGGACAATGCTATGCGATTCCAACCATGTTTGAATCAGTTGGAGAGATGGTTCCATACGTCCAAGAGTTTGTAGAATATGTAAAAGACCATCCAATGAACAGATTCCTTATCACGCGATTGGGATGTGGCATAGCTGGCTTTAAAGACCAACAGGTCGCACCTCTATTCTATGAATTGCGTGATGTAAAAAATGCAGTGTTTGCTCTTGAATGGTGGCTCGTTTTTTTTGATATAGATATGAGACTGGGCAGACAAGAGGAAGAGTCTCCCGAGTTAAATTATGGAATCGACGAAGAAGAACTTGTGCGATTAAGCCGTATGTATAGATATGAAATAGGAGCAGCACTTAACAATAGCTATCCATATATAGGGATACGTTATGTTGATGGTGACGGTAAATTCGGCTACACAAGTTTTGGTTTTGGCTTCTTTTTTCACAGTACATGGGAGTTCTACGTGTGTTCGAAGGATGAGAAATACAAAGACAAGCATGCAGATTATATCCTCTACGACGAATTTCATGACGAATGTCCAAACAAAGGATATGTGCGCAGGGTGCATTTTGCTGGAGTGCGTACCCCATTTAAAGACAAACGAGGAGACCATATTTATACGGGAGACATAGTTCGGGCTTTTTTTCATGGAGCATCCTATGTTTTACCAGTCGGAGTAATACATGAAGAATATGCCTTGTTGCTCGACAATCACTGCATCCACATGTCCGAATGTTCCAAGTTTGACCGACTTGGAACGGTGTTCTATGGTTTGGATGTTGATTTTAATGATGACCAGCTGCTAAGGAACCGTAACGGGCGATTCTTTAGTAGTGTTTACGGAACCTTCGCCTGCCCACCTACAAGTACATTGGGGAAAGAACTGAGAAAGGCCAGATTAACTCCCAATTTCTTTACGGATAATGTTCCCTACATTGTCCTAAACGAATTGGGTGTTGAGTACAATTGGAGACATTAATAAACCTATAAAACATTATAATCATGCTTATCACAATTCAAGAATTATTAGTAAGATGCGGACTCCCAAAGGACGCAAAAGCCAAACTGGTGCGACACAAAGACCATCGTCAGAATGTTTATGACCTTTACCGATTCCATCGGGATAAATTTGAAGATTATCAGGCGATACAATCCAAGCCTGTTTTCGACAAGTTGGACTACATTGTCAGTTTCATCGGCGAGGATGGCAGAAGAGCTCGTTTTGTTGGCGTGTACCGTGTTTTAAGGGTTCAACCCATAGAAGAAGTTCGTCAAACAATTGAAAATCCCAAAGACAAATACTTCTACACACTAGAGGAGGTCGGAGGATTCGAAAGATTGAAAGAACGTGTAATTATCAATTGGTCCAACCCAATCTCATGGCATCAGAAATTCAGCAATGAGATGGAGGTCATCGAAATATCTTCAGGTTTCGATTCCAAGCCTTTCCCAGGCTATCTTGACTTTATACTCACATTTGACGAGTTGACGGAATTGGTAAATACCGACAACGAAGAATGGTGTCACATGCTTTCAAATGTTTACGGTGTCTATGTGATTAGAGATACTAAAACCGACAAACTCTATATTGGATCGGCCTATGGCAAGGAAGGTGTCTGGCAGCGATGGGAAGTGTATGTGAAGACCAACGGGCATGGCAACAACAAGACTCTGAAAGAGTTGGTTAATGACGACCCTGACTATTCCAGAAACTTTGCATTCTCATTATTGATGATAATGTCAAAGAACACTCCCGATGATCAAGTAATAGCACAAGAGCAATTACTTAAACAAAAGTTGGGTGCAGAGTATTGTAACAACTAATGTTGATTCACAATTAACAACAATGCAGCTGGCAGACTTACCGTCCTCGTAGTCTCTGGACTTGGGGATGGGGAGTCATGTTGTTATGATTGTCTTTGTCAGGAGTGTTTTGGTAGTTTGTTTCAGGGAATCGCCGCTGCACCGATTGTGAACAATGATAATTGAATACGCAACGTCTAATACAAGTTGGGCGGCATTGAAGCAAAAAGTATTGGAGGCACAAAATATTTTTCTGTCATTTGCGTTATTTGATTAAAATTGATAACAATGCAACGCGCTGTCATAGACAAGATAGAGTATCTCATACTGCTTGTTTCGGAGTTTGCTTCACGTAGTAATTTGTCCGAGGTTCAGGCCTATCGCTACCTGAGCCAGTATGGTGCGTTGGCGCTTTGCGAAAAGCATTACAACATCATGCACACTCTCTCGGTGGATGACAATATGCAGACTCTCCAATCCTATTGCCGTCGGAAAGGAGGTACACTATAATGCGACTCTATCACGGCTCTATTACAAATATTGACAGGATTGACCTACTGAAGTCCAAACCGAACAAAGACTTTGGTAAGGCGTTTTACCTCTCAACCGACTATGAGCAGGCGATGGAAATGGCGCAATTCAAAGCCGAGTTTGCCGATACCGAACCCGTGGTGAATGTGTATGAGTTTGACGAAGGATGCTTGTCACAGTTGCGCTATCATCGCTTTGAGGAGTATTCCGTGGATTGGGCGCATTTTGTCTACGACCATCGCACCGAACCGCAGGGACGCACTTTGCACGACTACGACATTGTGTATGGCCCTATTGCCAACGACCGTATCGGTGCGCAGATTACCCGCTATCGCCAAGGATACATAACCTTCGACGAGTTCCTGCATCGTATCCAATACATCAAAGGTATCACATTCCAGTACGCTTTCTGTACACAGCGTGCCATTGACAAACTCGTGAAGATATGAACGTATCGCAGGTGGAATTCCAGAACATGAAAGAGGACATCGTGAAGGACATGATATTCCGATTGATGGAGGAACGTGGATTGTCCATGCAGGATGCTTTCGACAAGGTCTATAACTCACATCTTTTTGAGAAATTGAGCGACCCCAAGACAGGCCTATACTTCCAATCTTCGGGGTATGTATATAGCTACTTGCTGGACGAGTTGTCAGCTTGATATCGTGTCTATCGTGTCTGTTCCCTTATTGAATGGCTAGCGGCTTTTGTGGGGGGGGGGGCAATAATTTCGGGGGATTGGCGTTAATTATAGTAAAAGAATTGTTAATGATAGATGGCAGTATCTGATATTTTAAACGCATTGTTGGCAGTTATTAATGCCATGAGTCCTTATTTGCTGCTTGGCTTCCTCATTGCGGGGGTGCTACATGTGTTTGTGCCGAAAAGGTTTTACGTGCGGTATCTCTCGCGTGACAACAAGCTGTCGGTGCTGTGGGCGGCCTTGCTGGGTGTGCCGCTGCCGCTCTGCTCGTGCGGTGTCATCCCCACCGCTGTCGGGCTGAAGAACGAGGGTGCGTCGAAAGGGGCTGTGGCATCGTTCCTCATTGCCACTCCGCAGACGGGCATCGACTCCATCTTGGCCACCTTTTCGCTGATGGGGTTGGGTTTTGCGGTGGTGCGACCTGTGGCAGCGCTGGTGACAGGCGTTTGTGGTGGCTTACTGGTGAACCGGTTTACGAGTGTCGATGCTGCCGTGACACCCTCAGAGAGCAATTGCACTGTTGAACACGGCAACCGTCTGTGGCGTGTATTCAAGTACGCCTACTTCGACATGATTCAAGACATCGGGCTTCGGCTTGCCATCGGTCTCTTGGTGGCTGCCCTTATCAATGTGGCCGTTCCTGATGAGTTTTTCCTCTCCTTTGGCAAGCAGCCGTTACTTCAGATGTTGGTCATACTCATTGTGGCGGTGCCAATGTACATCTGTTCCACTGGCAGCATCCCTGTGGCAGCTGCTTTGATGATGAAGGGTCTCTCGCCAGGAGCCGCACTTGTGATGCTGATGGCCGGTCCTGCGGTCAATATTGCCTCTATCCTTGTGGTTCGCAAGTCGATGGGCAGTCGCTTCACGTGGATTTACTTGCTCACCATCGTGGGCTTCTCCGTTCTCTTCGGATTGCTGATAAACGCTTTTGGCATCAACGCCATTGGCATGTCCGAAGGATGCGGTATGCACAGTGCCTGCTGCACGTCGGAAGCAGCTTCGCCCAGCGTCTTTCAAATGATATGTTCGTCACTATTAGTATTGTTCATCATAATAGCACTTACTATGAAATTCCTCAGCAAATTCAAGAAACAAGAAGTTGTTGCTGGGACGGTGGTCTATGCCGTCGAAGGTATGCACTGCAATCATTGCAAAGCCGCCTGTGAACAAGCTGTCGGCAAAGTGAAAGGCGTCGACACCTGCGAGGCCACCCCTGCAGCCAACACCCTCGTTGTCACGGGTACCGCTAACGAGTCCGACATTCGTGCTGCCGTTGAGCAGGCAGGGTTCGAGTTCAAAGGTACGAAATAAAGTGTAATGGAGTACGCTATATGTAAACGGCCGTTTATATAAATGGGGATTTATATTGTGAAGAATCAACATAAGAAACAAAAGTCGCCGAGTAGGTGGGTTGTCACTATCGGGTCGCTGCGGTTTGAGGCGCGGGGAGTGCGGTATGGGGCAAGGAAGCGGGCGAAGGAAGAGGCGGAGAATCTGTTTTATTTGGCTTATTGGGATGAGGAGCATCCGGAGCGGCAGGTGGAGCTTTTCAGCGAGTCGTTGGCGTTGAATCCGCGTGACGGCATCGTGTATCTGAATCGCGGTCTTGCCTACGATGCGTTGGGTGATATGGAGCGGGCGTTGGCGGACTTTGAGCAGGCGATACGCTTGTGTCCCAAACGGGCGGAGGCATATAACAATCGCGGTTATCTGCGCTATAAGCAGGGATTGTATGAACAGGCGATACCCGACTTCACCAAGGCGATAGAGCTGAATCCCGACTACGCGCAGGCTTATTGCAGCCGGGGCAGTGCCTACGGCATGTTGGGACGCCATGAGCAGGCGATGGCTGATATAGAGAAGTCCATTGAGATAGACCCCAACTTTTTGTTGGCATACGTCAACCGCGCTGCCTACTATCTTAATTTGGACCGTGTAGGCGAGGCAGAAGAGGAACTGAAGTATGTGCTTGAACACGAGCCAGACAATGCCACTCAAGAGCTGGCAGAGCAGTATTTGGCTATGTGCCATGAGAGGAATAATAAGTCATGAAGACGATGGACAAAGAACAGTTTCTGCAAGGGTTGAAGGATAGCCTTATCCTGTGAGATGTGGAGCGGATGTTTCATACCCGATTGTCGGATGCGGTGCTTGAGGATTTGACGTCGTTGGGGATAGAGTCGGCGGACAAGGATTTGACAACAAGAAAGGGGTGTGAGGTAGTGGCACAGTTGATTGAAGCCCAAAGGAGAAATATGGATGCAGCCCTTTATTCTGACTGCATGGCAGAGCTGCGTGAGATAAGAGACGATATGAAATGGCTCGCTTCTAAAACGGGCAAACGTGTGATGGCAATAGAGCGGTGGCTTGTAGCGGCAAGACAGAAGGCTAAGGAGTCCTTCCCTTATAATGAAATTGTCATGGGTAGGGACATGATGGAGAAACCGGACAATCTGGTGTTAGGTATCGTTGCGGAAACGCGAGAAGAGTGCTTTACGATACAGGATACCATTGAGAGTTGGTATCCGCCGATAGAACCGGATTACAAAGTGTATATTATTTCAGAACAGCGTTAGGAGTTCAGCCTCGGTTGCGTACTTCGGTGTCGGTGCGGAAGAGGTCGTCGAGAGTGGGCTTGGCGATGAAGGGAGCCTGTTGCATGCGTTCTTCGACGAAGTCGGCTATCTGGAGGAAGGTTATTTTGCCATCAATAAATCGTTGAACGGCCACTTCGTTGGCAGCGTTCATGATGCAGGGCATATTGCCACCGCGGGCGATGGCATCGTAGGCTAACTGGAGGCAGCGGAAGGTCTTTGTGTCGGGTTCCTCGAAGGTGAGTTGGGGATATTTGGTCCAGTCAAGCCGTGGGAGATGGCTTTCGATACGTGCCGGGAAGCTGAAGGCGTACTGGATGGGGGTCTCCATGGTGGGGATACCCAGTTGCGCCTTGATACTGCCGTCAATGTATTGCACCATGGAATGCACAACCGACTGGGGATGCACCAGTACCTGGATGCGCTCGGCGGGGATGTTGAAGAGCCAGCGGGCTTCAATAACCTCAAGGCCTTTGTTCATAAGCGAGGCGGAGTCGATGGTCACTTTTCTGCCCATGCTCCAGTTGGGGTGTTTAAGGGCGTCGGCAAGGGTGACGTGCTCCAGTTGCTGGCGTGTACGGCCGCGGAAAGGACCGCCCGAAGCGGTGAGAAGGATTTTGTCCACATTGCCCATTTCGCCCACAAGGCTTTGGAAAATGGCCGAATGTTCGGAGTCGACAGGCAGGATAGGGACTTGATTGCGGGTAGCGGCATCGGTGACTATCTGTCCGGCCACCACCATAGTCTCCTTATTGGCCAAGGCAATGGGTTTGTGGTGCTCGATAGCCCTAAGTGTAGGACGCAAGCCGGCAAAGCCCACGATGGAGGCCAGCACCATGTCGATACTCTCCATCTCCATGAGGTCGGCAATGGAGTCCATACCTGCAAAGACTTTGATGTCGTGAAGGGATAGTGCTTCCTGCACCTGCTGGTATTTGCTCTCGTCGGCAACGGCCACGGCGTTGGGGTCGAATTCCAGAGCCTGTTGGATGAGAAGGTCGGCATTGCTGCCGGCGCACAGCACCTCGACGGCAAACAGGTCGCGGTGGCGGCGTATCACATTGAGTGCTTGGGTTCCGATAGAGCCGGTGGAGCCCAGTATGGCTATCCGTTTCATTTCTTGCGTTTGTTTTTCTTAGATTTATCCTGTTTCTTGCTGTCCTTGGTCTTTTTTTCAATATCCTTGCGCAGCAGCGAGTCGGCTCGACTGCGGCGGTAGACGACATCTTTGTCGTCGTCGACATCGGTGGTGATAGTTTCGGCAGTAGTAATGGTCTTGCCGTTGAGAACGTCCTGGATAATCTTGATGTGTTGTTCGTGTTGATCGATGACAATCTCGAGGGAGTCGATGACTTGTGCGTTGCGGATGGTCTCTTCCCGCAGTTCGGGGTTGACGAAGCCGGGGACGAGGCCGCGCAGCGGGGTGAAGGCGATAAGCAGGGAGGCCAGAATCAGCAGCACGATGAAAGTGATACCGGCATAGGTGAAGATATTGGCACCTGTCAGTTCGGCTGAGAAGGTCTCTTTGAAGGTATCGGTGTCCATCACCACAAAGCGGTGCTTGTGGCGCATCCGCTCGCGGAAGTCCTGCCATTTGTTAGAAAGGCGCAGCCGCAGGGCCGCGCCTTTCTTGTTTATCGCATTCTGATCAGGATTGTCCATTAGAAGAATTTGTTGCGCTGGTCAACAACCTTGGCATGGTCTTTCAGCACCTGCTGGATGTTGCGGAGACCCTGCATAAAGCTCTGCTGTTTCTGGCTGCGGATGGCAGCGGGGTCGGGAGCGGAGGGGTTCTCGCCTTTGGCGGTGACCATGAACATATAGACACCGTTGGCACCCTGGATGGGTCCTACGAGGGTGTTGGGTTCGGCGGCAACGATGGAGGACTGGACTTTGGGCTCCATGCCATATTTGCCCAGGAAGTAGTCGTTGAAAGAGATGCTGTCGAGGGTGTCGAGAGCCACGTTCATCTTGGTGGCGATAGCGTTGAGGTTGGCACCGGCGTTCTTAGCCTCTTCGATGCGGGCTTTCAGCAGTTCGGCTTTCTTCTCGATGCGCACTTGGTTCTCGATGTTGGGGCGGATCTGGTCGAGTGTAGCGTATCCCACTTTGTAGATGTCCTTCAGGGCGGCAACGATATACATGTCGTCGGCCTCGAAAATCTGGTCGGCCACATCGCCAGCCTTTGTCTTCTCGTTGAAAGCCCACTGGACGATGCTGCGAGCGTTATTGATACCGGGCATGGAGTAGGACATGGGGCCAGCCATGGCGTTGCGCATCTGCAGGTTCTCGGCCTGAGCGGTAGCGGTCATTTCGGCAAAGGTGCGGTTGTTACCGGCAAAGCGGTTGGCATTATTATAGATGTTGCGAGTGGTGTTCTCGGAGGCGGCAATGGCGCGGGTGATGGTGGCCACGCGGTATTTTCTATGGGGAGTGGTCTTGCCGGTCACTTTCACCACGAAATAACCAACCTCGTTGGGGTGTTTCACCACGAATACACCGCCTTCGGGAGTGTTGATGATGTCTTCATTCAGGAAACCGTAGTTGCCATCGAGCTGCCACTGCATGTCGCCGTTGTTGTCGGCTTTCTGAGGATCGTCGGAGTATTTGGCCACAGCCTCTTCGAAGGTCATGGCACCGCTGCGGACAATGTTCACCACACTGTCGGCAAGGAGTTTGGCCTGTTCGTCGCCACGGGTGATGTTGCCGCCGACTTTATCGTTGAAGATGTAGATGGCGCTGGCACGAAGACTGTCGGGACGGTTGGCCACGTTGAGCACTTTGGCCATCATCCATTCGTTGCCGACAACGCGGGGGCTGATGAAAGCACCTTCGCCGGCAGCCATAATGGCGGAATCCATGGGCGAGGCAAATTCGTTAGCCTTGCGGTAGGTGGAATCGTAGCTGTGGTCGGACTCGGCATTGACGAAGAATACCAGTTCGTCGGGAGTCTGCTGCTGGAACTCCTCCCAGGTCTTCTCAACGGCAGCCTGAATGTCGGCCATATCCTGCTGAGTGGGGACGATGGGGTATACAATGTAGTTCAGCTCACGCATCTCGTCGCGCAGGCGGAACTCGGCTTTGTGCTTGTTGTAGTACTTCTGGTAGTCCTCTTCGGTGAGGGTGATCTCATCGTCGGCAACCGACTGGTAGGAGACGTTCATGGCGATGGCGTTGCTCACCTTGTTGCTCATGTCGGCCATTTGCTTGGCGATGGCGTTGGGCATATACATGCCGCGAGAAATGAGGCTACTGTACTTCTGCTGTTTGCGGTCAGTCTTAACGGCTTTCTCAAGCTCAACCCATTGCATGCGCTGCATGGTGTCGAGGTTCTCGAAGTTGTCAACATAGTACTGGATAGCCTGGGTCTGGTATTCACCGGTCTTGGGGTCGGTGAAACTCTGACGGAGATAGGGGTGGATGAAGTTACCCACATACATGTCGTTCAGCTCGGCGGGGCTGACGGTGAGGCCCAGTTTCTCAAACTGCTCGTCGGTGAGGGTCTCGCCCACGAGGGTCTGCCACACTTGGTCGCGCAGCTGGTACTCCACGTCGGCGGGGATCTGGCTGACACCCTGCTGGCGCTTATAGTTATTCTCCATCTCTTCAGTCAGTTCGTTGAAGCGTTGGTAGGTGATGGTTGAGCCGTTGATTTTGCCCATGTCGGGGATGCCGCGATTGTTCTTGGTCAAGTCACCGATAATGAATGCAACGATAGCCACGCCGACAACGGCAACGGCTATCCATGAGTGTTTTCTAATACTTCCTATAATTCCCATTTGTGAGTATTTTTGTTATATTATTTATATTTATTTTCGCTGCTTTAAGCGTGCAAAGGTACAAAGAAATTTTAGTGTACGAAACTTTTTTGCCGAAAAAAAGTTGTACCAATAGAATATAAACCTATATATCAATGGGTTGCAGAAAAAGAAAAAACTTACAGTTCTGCCTCGAAACCAAACGGAATCAGGCTTTTCACGCCGCTTATTTTCCGAATTCGGCCTCCGTTCAGATAACAGAAAATTGATATGCTGTTTCCAAATCTCATCTCATATTCCGCCATCGTCTGGCGGCAGGCGCCACAGGGCGAGGCCTCGCAATATTGTCCGTCGTGGTACCCCACTACCGCCAGTGCTGTCACTGCCAGCGAGGGGTATTGGGCCGAAGCGCTGAACAGCGCCACTCGCTCGGCGCACAACCCCGACGGGTAGGCGATGTTCTCCTGGTTGCTGCCCGTCACCACGGTGCCGTCGGCCAGGAGCACGGCAGCCCCCACATGGAAACGGGAATAGGGCGCATAGGCCGTCGCAGCGGCCTTCATGGAGCGTTCCATCAGTTCCCGCTCGGCAGCGGGCATCTCATCCAGCGAGTCATACTCTACATAGTTGATAACAAGTTCTTTTTCGTCCATAGCTTATTTTGTCGTATGATATTTCCAATCCTAAAATAGTTTGGCTCTAATATAAAGACTGATTTTTATCAGCGTCGTCAGTAAACCTTATGTTTCGCAGTGTGGGTCAAGGACTATCCTGCTCATCTGCGTCCTGAAAGAACGCGACAATAGGTAAGTCCGACAAAATGCAGTCACCTGTTATATCAGAGCGAATTATTTTCGATTATCAATTATTTCTTTTTATCTTTGCAAATCAAATATGAAAACGCTCGAATTTGGAAAATATTGTGTCCTTGGTCTTTCTCCCATGGACGACATCACCGACCTCCCTTTCCGGCAGCTCTGCAAGGACTTCGGGGCCGACCTCCTCATCACCGAGTTTATCGCCTCCGAGGCACTGAACCGCGAGGCGGAGAAGAGTTACCGCAAGATGCGTTTCACCCCCTCTCAACACCCCATAGGCATACAGATATTCGGTGCCGACGAGGAGGAGTTGCTGCGTTGCCTTGACATTGTGGAACAGCAGGAACCCGACTTTATCGACATCAACTGGGGCTGCCCCGTGCGCAAGGTGGCGGGCAAAGGGGCCGGCAGTGGTATACTGAAAGACATTCCTAAGATGCTGCGCATTACCGAAGCCCTCGTCAAGCGGTCGCACCTGCCTGTCACCGTAAAAACCCGCTTGGGGTATGATGCCGACGACAAACCCATTGTCGAGCTGGCCGAGCGGCTGCAGGATGTGGGCATTGCCGCCCTCAGTATTCATGGCCGCACCAAAACCCAGATGTATCAAGGCTCGGCCGACTGGACGCTCATCGGCGAGGTGAAGAACAACCCCCGCATGCACATCCCCATATTCGGCAACGGCGACATCACCACCCCCCAACAAGCCATCGAGGCCCGCCAACGCTACAGCGTCGACGGCATACTGATAGGTCGTGGTGCCATCGGCAACCCCTGGATATTCGAACAGACACAACGCTTGTTGTGCGGTGAGGAAGAACGCCCGGTAACCGTAGACGAGCGAGTAGAGGTGTGCCGCCGTCACCTTCTAGCCGCCGTCGAGTTCAAAGGCGAGCATACCGCCATGTTCGAGATGCGCAAGCATTACGGCGGCTACTTTAAAGGCCTCCACGACTTCAAGCAGTTCCGCATCCCCATGGTCAACACTACCACCCTTGATGAAATCCTCCCCATCCTCGACCGCGTGGCCGAATACTACGGATAGTAGCAGCCCTACATTACGGGCTCTTCGACTCTTCTTCAATCTCCCTTCGATTCAGACAAAAATGAAATTGGCACCCCACGTCCCGATAGGAACGTGACCTTGCATTACACGGTACAAGAGGACAGAGCCTTCGAAGTGCCGTGACAAGGCTGTCCATATAGTCACCAGAAGAATGCACTGTTGCACCATGAAAAGTAGACACGGAAGGGCGGAAAAAAAAAATTTACGATTGCAGAATGGAAATTATTTCATATCTTTGCACCGTGAAGCCAAATCCGCCAGAAAGGAATGCTTTTTATGGGAAAACATTACAATCCAT
>JAFZPH010000003.1 GCA_017550405.1 Bacteroidales bacterium | reverse complement strand
TCCTTCAGCATGGACTGCAGCCGCACTCGTTCCTCTATGGGCAGTTGCTTGACCAGCTCCATTATGCTGTCTGCTGTGTGTCTCTTTTCTTCCATGCTTCTATAACGAAAAATTCAGTCTATTATTGTATAAGAGCGTAAAAAATCAAGTATTCCGATGGCCACCGTCAGGGTGGGCGACATGACATTCTACTGGCGCAACGGCCGGATGGTGGGACGGGTGCGGCATAATGCCGGCAAAGGTCCCCAGGCCACGCCCCGGCAGATAACCGTCTGCTCGCGGTGGTCCAATCTGGTGAATTTCTGGCGGGCGTTTGGGCCGCAGTGCAAGCCGCAGTTAGAATGCATCGGCAAGGGTCGGACGGCCTACAACGCCTTTGTGTCGCACGGCATGCATGCCGAGCCCGTGTACCTGACGCGGGGGCAGACCCGCAACGGCGCTTGTGTGGTGAACTCGGTGCGAGTGTCGGAAGGCACCCTCCGGTCCATAGCGGTGAGCGACGACGGCACGGCGTATGCCACCGACATCGCCTTGGGGCGGCTGACCGTGGACGAGGGGACTACCGTGGGACAGCTGGCGGCGGCCATCGTGCGCAACAACGATGACTTCTGCTTCAACGACGCGCTGTGGTTCTATGTGGCCTTCCAGCGCGAGAACCCCGCAACCGGTTTGCCCGAGGCTGAAGTGCAGTGTGTGCGCCTTGCGCTCGACCCGGACGATGGGCAGCCGCTGTGGCAGGGCTCTGCCGAGCGGCTGGGCTTTGTGTCGCGCGGTGGCGTGCTGGCGGCGGCAAGCCGTGTGGTGGGCGGTATGGCGTGGGTGCATCTCCGCGAGGGGCGGAGCGGGCTGAAACGCTCTACCCAGCACCTGGTGTGCGACAACCCGCTGCTGGCCCGCATGGGCAGCGAGGAGGCGTTGGCGGAGGCCTGCCGTTCGTATGGTTGCGATGGGGAGGAGCCTTTCCTCACCCCCAACGACAATTCCCGGCCGCCCCGCACGGAAACAAATTATGGTGAGACAATTTAAAACAGAGGTGATTATGATAGTATTGATTGAACGCAGGCAGACGAGCCTGTTTATTAAAGATGACAAGGGCATGCACCTGCGACTGGTGTTTGCCGAGATGGAAGATTCCACGGCACGGCGTCTGGTACGCGAATACGGTTTCCGTCAGGAATGGGTGTACGGGATTATCCACGAGACGGTGGCCTACCGCCATGAGGTGGACGACAGTGCCGTGCAGGCGGTGCTGGACAGACAGCCTTATTTGGAACGCCGCAGTGTGGCCGATGTGCTGCAGGCAGTGCAAACCATCGTGCCGCAGGCTGTGCGGATTGTGCGCATGAGGGGCGGAATAGCAAAGGGGGTGAAGTATGAAGATTGACAATCTGAACCCCGAAGGGAAGGAACCGTTTGTGTTCAAGCCGTATACAAAGAGTGCCTTTGCCATGCTCTACACCCGCGACACCATGTCGCGACGGTCGGCGCTGAACTGGCTGAACTGCGAGATAGCGTCGTTTCCGGGGCTGAAGGAAGAGCTGGAGGCGTTGGGCTATCGTCCCGGCCAGCGGCTGATAACAATCGCGCAGCAGCGGGCTATAGTGGAAGCCATCGGAGAACCCTGAATAGCTGTCGGCGGCGGGTCAGTGAACCATGTGGTAGTGGCTGACAACGGTGAGGAGCCGTTGGCGGCCGTCGGCGGGGAGGTCGTCGTAGGGGGTGATGTCCTTGAGGACGTGGTGGAGGCTGGCGAAGCGTTTGTTCTGCACGGCGGCATTCTGTCGAAGCTGGCTGTCGTCGCTGGCCAGGGCCTGGTTGAGGAGGGTGCGGTGGTCGGTGGGGAGCGGCGAGTAGCCCTCGAGGAGCATCTCCATGTTCCAGCGGTTGTGCTCGAGACGGGCAAGGGTGTCGGCCATGGTGTCGGTACCCTTGTCGGCGTCGGCGCCGTCGGCGGGACACTTGGTGTTGCGCATGAGGGGGTCGAGGAAAGCGGCGGCATGGAGTGCCTGCTGTTTCTCGGCAATGGAGAGTTGCTGCCAGAGGTTGTTGAGGGAGACAGGTTCGAGGGGGATGGAGTTGATGGGTTTGCCGTTGTCGACCTTGTGATAGATATAGTTGATGCGCTTGGCGGCGAGGATGCGGGTGGTGTCGAGAGGGTCGAAGGAGCCGTCGGTCATGCCGAAAGGCACGATATTGTGGAAGCGTGGCACCTCGGTGTGTGCAGCTTGGGCGAGGACGCCGGAGCCGGGCTGGTAGGTATAGATGACGGGAGTGGCGGCGGAGGGGGTGTCGGGGTCGTTGAAGGGGAAGAACTGCGGGGGTAGGCTGAGGGCGTCGGCAAGGTTGCGCGAGGGCGAGTCGTCGCAGAGGGCAAGGGAGAGGACCTGGTGGTTGTCGAGTGCGGCGGCAAGGAGGAAGTCGCGAATCCACTGCTGATGGATAGAGCCCTTCAGGAATTGCCATTCGATGTCGAGGAAGTCGCCATACTCTTTGTCGGGACGAGAGGACTGCCAGCCATTGACATCGGTGCGGAGAGTGATGTGGGAGAGGTTGAAAAGTGGCTGGTATTGGGTGCGGAAACACTCAAGCTTGACATCGGCATCGGGGTCGATGAAGGTGATGCGGGTGCGGAGGGGATGGGGTGTGGAGGAGGAGAAGTTGGGGAAGTGGCAGAGCTGCGCGGCGGTGTCGGCAAAAGCAAGACCCATGGGCGACATGCCGACGATGACAAGGTGGACAAAGCGGGAGCTGTCGGCAGTGAGCAGGAAGCGGTCGAGGGTGAGGTGGTCGGAGCTGTGGCTCTGTGGGATGAGCGTCTGTCGGGCGATGGATTGATAGATGTTGACCACGTTTGTCTCGAGGGTGGTGTGGGATTCCTGCGGAAGGGCGCGGAGCAGTTGGCCGGAGACGGGCTGTGAGGTGAAAAGGTAGCACTGGGCCATCTGTGTGGCGTTGCTGCGCAGGTGGCGCAGGGCGTTCCAGCACTCGATGTTGTGCTGGTCCTGTTCGGGCTGGTTGTCTTCGCCGATGATGAAAATGGAGGAGGCAAGCTCTATTTGGCAGGAGCGCAGGGTGGCGGGGTCGGCGGAGTTGCCGTAGTAGATGACGTAGGAGAGACGGCGTGCGGAGTCGGGGAGGGAGGTGCTGACGAGGTCGCGCAGGCGGCGGGGGTCGGAGGAGGTGAGGATGACCCAGGTTTTGTCCTTGAGCTCGGGTTTGTCGTCGAGGGTCTTGAGGAGGTGGATGAGGGTATGGCTGCCACCGAGGACGAGGACATGGTCGTCGAAGTGGTAGCGGGTGCGTCCGTCAAGATAGTTGTCGCGGCGGTTGACAAGGACGACGGTGGCAGTGGCGATGAGGAAGGCAGTGAAGAGGACAGCACCGGCAAGGGCGATGATGAACTGGAGGGCGATGGGCAGGCGCGAGCGCATGGGGAACTGGCCGGGGTCGAGGAGGAGAGAGGTGGTTTCGGACCAGCGGGAGATGCCGCCGGAGGTGTAGAGGGTCATGGGTGTAGGGGGCCAGATAAGGCCGATAAGCCAGAAGAAGAGTAGCAGGAATGCCCCCAGTCCCAGAGGCCAAAGAAGGGCTTTCCATGCCTGATGGGTATGGAGTGAACGGTCGAAGTGCCATAGGAGGCGTTTCCATTTGCTGGATATCTGCATGGGTGGTATTATGAGTGGGTTAAAGAATTAGACTTGCAGCGGAGGAGGTTAGTCGGAGTATTGAGGGATGTCGAGCATGTGTGCGGGTTCGGCGAGGAAGAGGGTGGCGGTGTTTCTGGGGTAGTTAAGGCTCAGGGAGAAAAGGTCGGGGTGTTCGGCCCGGATGGAGGAGATGTGCTGTTCGATCTGCTCGGCAACGGGCATCTGTTCGGAAAGCCGGATTTGGAGGGCCTGCAACACGGTGTTGCGCACGATGGGGGCAATCTCGGAGTAATATTTGATGAGTATTTTGTTGCGTTCTTTGTCGGAAGCTTTGTTCAACTGCTGGGAGTAGCGTTGGTAGATTTGCTTGCATTGTTCGTCGGAGGATTTGTAGAGGTCGTCGATGCGGCTGTTGAAAGATTCCCATTGGTCGATGAGTGGCTGGATGGGCTTGAGGTATTCGCTGGCTTCGGCGGCTTGCTGGATGAGGGCTGCTTGTGCGGTGCCCTCTTTGTAGTGGGCTTGAAGGTAGGCCTGCTGTTGGTCGTCGGGGAGTGTGGCCAGGTGTTCGAGCTCTTCGCGGGTGAGGCCAGTGGACATTTCAGCCTGACGGTAGGTGGCTTCGGTCAGCTCGGTTGAGTCGATCTGGGAGAATATCTTCATGGAGAGGCTGAGGATGTTGGACTGGAAAGAGGTGACGGGGCTTACCATCAATTTAAGGGTCTGTTCGTTGAGCTCGGCTTCTTTGTATTTGGTGTATTGCTCGGCAGTGGGCAGCTCGGGCATCTGTGTTGTGAGCATGAGGCTGATGCTGGCGGGCTGCTCGTTGACATCTTCGTCGGCAGTGGTCTTTTTCTTGTTTTGCTCCAGTTTGCTTTCGAGAGACTTGGCGGCGGCATCGGCAGCCTTGTCGGTTAATTTCTCGGTGGCTTTTTGGGTTGCTTTCCGAGCGGCTTTGTTCAATATGTCACCCAGCTGTGCATTGGCGGTGAATGCGGTGAGGGTGAGACAGGCTAGCAGAAGTATTGTTTTCTTTTTCATAATAGTGTGGTTTTATTATTATTGGGTTATATATATTCTGTTTTGAATGCGTGTGTCTCTGACAGGATGAGTGATTGTGTTATACTATATTTGATGTTGTGTCTGTTGTCGGAATACTATTCTTTGTTAGGGGGCAGTGGGATGGGAAGATGGAAAAAGGTGAGGAGAAGAGGGCAGGTGGGTTAGAATTTGATGCTTGTCGCGAGGAAGAAATGGGCGGTTTCGTTATAGATGGTGAGGTTGTACATGCCTATGCGGTATCCTGCATCGACGCTGAGGATGTTGAGCAGGTCGAGGCCGACACCCGTCGAGAAGACATAGCCCG
Organism: Bacteroidales bacterium; assembly: GCA_017550405.1. Lineage (GTDB taxonomy): Bacteria > Bacteroidota > Bacteroidia > Bacteroidales > P3 > Colimorpha. The sequence continues at coordinate 42,767 of JAFZPH010000003.1, read as the reverse complement.
GGGTGTAGCGGAAGTCTTTTTTTGCGAGGGTGAAATTGAATACGGGGCCGAGATAGGCACGGGCGGCAAAGAGTTTGGAGGGGCACCAGCGGGCACCGATATGGATGGGGAAGTCAAAACTGCTGTAGAGCCGGTGCTCGAAGGCATAGCCGATGCGGGGGAAGAATTGGTCGCGGCTTTGGAAGGCATCGTTCCAGTCGGTGGCAAAGCCGTAGATGGCTTCGGGCTGGATATAGATGAAGCGGTAGATGGGGATACGGTAGGAGAGGCCGATGTTGATATTACGGATGACACCTAAGGTCTCGCCGTAGGTGATGTCGGCACGGATGGCGTTGACCATATTGATGGAGGGGGAGAGGTAGTAGGCTTTGAGGTACAGGGCGGGAGTCTGCCGTTTGCGTGGACGGATAATCTTGTCGATGTCTTGGCTAAAAGCAGAGGAGCCGAAGGCCACCAAAAGAGTGAAAACGATGATGCGGCGTGTGTGTTTCATTGTCGTGTAGTTTATTGTCCGGGACCGGTTTTTGTAGGTACAGGATTTGTATTAACGTTTTTTATAAACGTGGAATGTCGGTTTCTATTGTGCGGAGGTGAAGAAAAAAAGTGCCGGTGCCGTTTCGCCTGAACCAACAGGTGTCGGTAGGTCACGGCCGAGGTCTAGAGCTGTCGTGTGGTGGAGGGTGATTGGGTGCTACAGGTCACCAGGTTTTGCAAGTCAGTTCTTTGCCTGGCTTGAAAATGGGTGAGGAGTAAGGAGGTAGGGTGACAAAAGAGGCGTTGTTGATGCTGTAGGCCTTTTTTGCATTGTGGCGCTTGATGGCGAAAGTGCCGAAACCGCGGAAGTAGATGTTGTGGCCATGGACCATGTTGTATTTGATGGTTGACAGGAAAGCATCTACAATGGCGCTTACGTCTTTGTTACGTATGCCCGTGCGGGAATGGATTTTTTTAACGATATCTGCTTTGGTCATTGAGCTTGATGTATAGATTATTTAGTTGTTTCTCCCAAAAGGTAATGTGGCTCCTGCAGGAGAAAATGGTTGTTGTGTGATTCCTTCATGGCTTTCAGTGCCCAAAAAGGCATAGATGACATGATTTGGAATGCCTATTTTTGCATTTTTACCATTATAAATGTTAATTCTGCATTGCTTATGTACGAGTAATGTGTTAGTTATGTCTATTATCATCTTCTTTTAAGGTAATGCAAATATACAATTATTTTCGAATATAGCAAAAAAAAGTGTTTGAGATGGATGATTGATAGTATGTTTTTGTCAAGCGTGATGGGTGTTATCAAAAATATCAGTTATTGTGGCAAGATTTTGGAGGGATGAAATCGGGGCTGGAGGATGGGACTGATGCGTTGATACTCAGGATGGAATGGATATTTCGGTGGGGACGGGTGGGGGGATGAAAAAAAGTCTCCGCACAGGGGGTGCGGAGACTGAGATAATGATGTGATTGTGATGAAAAGTCTTGGCGAGAGGGTGTTATTGCTGGCGGGCAATCTCGGCGAAGTCCTTGGCGGAAATCTTCTCGACGGTGGGGTTGAGCTTGTCTTTGAAGAGGACGTAGGTTTTGTCGACGGTGAGTTTGTCGACAATCTGGCGGACGTTGTTGCGGTCCTGAGCGATGGAGCGGGCAGACTGCTCGAGACGCTCTTCGTATTTGGCATCGTCCTCGTCTTCCTGCTTGGAGCCGGAGTTGCGGAGGATGTCCTTGACGTAGTCGACAATCTCGTTCTGGGTGGGCTCGATGGACTGAATCTTGTTGAGGGAGTTGTCGAGGAGTTCCCACTTGAGGGAGGGCAGGTAGGTGTCGGCCCATTCTTTCTCGATGGTTTCGGCGGTGACGTTCTTGTCGGAGTTGCGGGAGAGGATCCAGCGTTTGAGGAAAGCTTCGGGCATGGTGGCGTTGAAGTTGTCGAGGAGCTGTTTGCGGACTTGGTTGACGAAGAGAATTTGGCACTGCTCGTTGTTGGCTTTCTCTATCTGGGCAGAGAGGGCCTTGCGGAATTTGTCGACTTCTTTGATGCCCTGGCCGGGGAAGACCTTCTCGAAGAGCTCTTCGTTGATTTCGGCGGGAGTGATGTGGGAGCAGCCGCTGATTTCGATGCGGAGGTCGCTCTTGAATTTCTTGGCATCGGCGTTGTCAATGCGGAAAGTCTTCTCGATGACGGAGGGAGTGAAGGCCTTGGCGGCGTTGATGACGATGTTCTCCTTGGCTTTCTTGCCAATGAAGAGGGCGGCGATTTCGGGGTCCTTGATGTCGGAGAGCTTGAAGGAGCAGAAGGTGGAGACACCGCCTTCTTTGTCGGTGCCTTCCTTGGTCAGCTCGATGGCTTTGCCGTAGACTTGGGCACCCTCGACGATGGCCTCGGGCGACTCGAACTTGCCGTAACGCTCGGAGATTTCCTCAATCTGGGAGTCGATGTCCTTGGGGGTCACCTTGATGGTGTAGAGTTTGGTGTCGATTTTGTCCCACTCGATGTTGATGTCGGGGAAGAGGGCGGCGTCGAAATAGAAGGTGAAATCCTTGCCGTTGGCAAAGTCGGGCGTGCCGGTCTTCTCTTCGTTGGAGAGGGGAGAGCCGATGATGTCGAGTTTTTCGTCGTCGATGTATTTGTAGAGAGATTCTCCCAGGAGGTCTTGAACGGCGTCGGCAACAATGGTGGGTTTGTAGATACGTTGGATCAAAGCCATAGGCGCCATGCCCTTGCGGAAACCGGGAACGGTGGCTCTGTGTTGGTATTCTTTTAACTGTTTTGCTACCTTCTCGGCGTAGTCATTTTCTGTAATGTCAACCTTGATGCAGAGGTCCAATTCCCCTAAGTTTTCTCTGGTGATATTCATCTTTTTTATCTAATTTATTGATTTCTTGTTGTTTTATTATTTTCAAACGAAATGCAAAGATACAAACTTTTTTTGATATATATAAATTTTAGTCGTAGGTTGTTGAAAAATGTGAAAAAGAGGATAGAGATGATAGAGGTGATAGATTTGATAGATATGATAGAATTGATGTATGGAAATTGCGTTTTTTTTGAGGATTTGGGAAAAATGTGTATCTTTGTAGGTGCTAATATGGGTGATTGCTTATTGTTGTGTATTGATAATAAGTGTATTGCCTGTATTCTGCCTTGCGGCATCCGCAGGGCGGTTATGTAATGTATAGTAAAAAACATATTGTATAATCAAAAAAGTAAAAAACAATGAAAGAGAACAAGAAACAACAGTATCTGACACCGATGGTGGAGCGGCTTGAGGCCCGCGTGGAGCGCGGCTTCGAGGGCAGCCTTGCCCCCACAGGCAGCAACGAAGACCTCATCAGCAGTGGAGAAGTCCACGGCGGCAGCGACTTCGACTAGATCAAGGCTCCACGAATCACACGAATCACACGTATAAAATAATACTTGAGATACACGAAATACGTGGAAAAAAACGAATTAACAAATTAGTAATAAACAAAGAAACATAACATCATGAAGAGAATAGTATCAAGTCTATTGAGTCTATTGGCTCTATCAAGTCTATTCACCTTCACCTCCTGCCAGAAGGAGACCGTGGGCAACGGCACGCAGTTCCGCGCCACGATGGAGGGATGCACCTCGAAGGACGGCAAGACCGCCCTCAACGGCACCGCCCTCAACTGGGTGGCTGGCGACGAGATAGCCGTGTACGGCACCGCTGGCCGCGGCATCTACACCGCCACACCGCAGACACCCGCCACGGTGGCCCTGTTCGACAATGTGAGCGGCGAGACGGGCAATGCCCCCTTCCGCGCCTACTATCCCACCACGCTGACCACGGACGGCGTCCATGTGACGCTGCCCGCCGTGCAGACCACCGCCGACGGTTCGCTGACCGAGTTCCCGATGTACGCTCAGAGCGACGACAACACGCTGGCCTTCCGCAACCTGTGCGGTGCGCTGAAGCTGCACCTGACCAAGGCTGGGGTGAGCGTGAGCAGCATCGAGGTGAGCACCAACACGCCCATCAACGGCCAGTACACCCTGCGCTACACGGGTGTGCCGGTGATCGACTACGAGAGCAACGGCACCAACAGCACCGTGCTGGAGTGCGAGAACCCGCAGCCGATAGCCAACGGCAAGGACTTCTACATCTACCTGCCCCACGGCAACTACACCGAGATGGCGTTCACCATCACCGCCTCGGACGGCTCGGTGTGCACCAAGCACAGTAAGGCCAACGTGGCCATCTACATCACCCGCAGCCAGTACACCACCATCAACCTGGGCGAGAATGACCTGGTGTTTGCCGACCCGGACTGGGTGGACCTCGGCCTGCCGAGCGGGCTGTTGTGGGCAACACGTAATGTGGGCGCCACCTCGCCGGAGGACTATGGCGACTACTTTGCCTGGGGTGAGACCCAACCTAAAGAGGTCTATGACTGGAGCACCTACATCTACAGCAACGGGGCCGATGACCAACTCACCAAATACTGCAGCAATTCAGATTATGGCTACAACGGCTTCACCGACAACCTGACCATCCTCCAGCCCGGCGATGATGCCGCCACCGCCAACTATGGCGGCCGCACTCCGACAAAAGTGGAATGGCAAGAATTGTTGGATAACACTACAGCCACTTGGACCACACAGAACGGGGTGAACGGACGACTCTTCACCGGCACTAACGGCAACAGTATCTTCCTCCCCGCCGCCGGCTGTCGTTGGGACAGTAATATCCACGGCGGCGGGTACTACGGCTACTACTGGTCGAGTTCGCTCTACCCAGGCCTCCCGTTCTACGCGTGGGAAATTGGCTTCGGTTCGGGCAGCCTGTACTTGGACGCCATCAACCGCATGTGCGGTCAACCTGTCCGGGCTGTGCGTAGTGCGGAGTAGAACCTTACCCTTGTCCCCCGTTGTGGCGGATTTGCAATCCGCCACAACAGATTATAAGGATTTGCAATCCGTTTTAAATTAAGATACAATACGTTACGGATTACAAATCCGTAACAACAGCACCGCCACAACAGATTATAAGGATTTGCAATCCGTTTTAAATTAAGATACAATACGTTACGGATTGCAAATCCGTAACAACAGCAACAATAGCACAGCAAGTGTAAGCACGTATTACCATGTAATGCCCATTATTGAATGGTCCATTCATGGTAATTCGTGTTTTACTAATGTCCAGCACAATGGGATTCCTGCCGTCGTGCTGGGATTGCAAGGACGGCGGAGTCTGCTGCCAATTCTTTTTTAGGTCGGGGGCAATAATATCGTATGTTTGTCGTTAATTGTAAACTTATCGGAGCATCCCGCTCCGCAACAACGTTATTATCAGTATAGAATAAACAAAAACATCCTTTATGCCTAACAAGTCTTTTGGTAACGACTACGACCACAATGCCACGTTGCGTTTTTTCAAGAAATGGCGGAAACTGTTGTTGTGGGTTTTTGCCATTGCCTTAGTGGCGTCGATTGTCGTCTCGATGTTAATCACACCGCGTTTCAAGGCCACGGCCACCCTGTTCCCCACAAGCTCCAACCGTCTGAGCAAGGCCATCATGGACTACCATTACAGCCTTGACTTCATGGACTATGGTATCGAGCGCGACTGCGAGTACTGCATCCAGATCCTCTCGTCCGAGTCGATGGAACGCGACGTCTGCAAGCGTTTCAACCTGCTCGAGCACTACGGCATCAACCCCAACGACCCCCACAAGATGTTCAAACTCCACGAGCAGTATCGTGGCAACGTCAACGTCAGGCGTACCGAGTTCCTTGGTGTCGAGGTGTCGGTGCTCGATGTCGACCCGCAGTGGGCTGCCGACATGGCCAACTTCATTGCTGCCAACTACGACACCGTGTGCCACCGCATCCATCATGCCCGTGCCGCCAATGCCGCCGACATCATGCAGGGTGTCTGCGACCGTCTGGGACAGGACATCCGCGACCTGCAGGACAGTCTGCGCCGCAATCCCCAGTATCAGCTCGGCCTCACCCAGCTCATCAACGAGAAATGCCACGAGCTGGCCGACATCCAGACCCGTGCCGCTCAGACACAAGTGGATGTGAACGAGAATGTCAGCTACAAATTCCTGTTGGACGAGGCTGTCGCTCCCGACAAAAAAGCCTATCCCAAACGTGCCGTCATCGTGGCACTGGGCACCCTGGGCGCTGTCGTCATGTGCATCCTGGTGCTGCTCTGCATGGATGCCGTCAAACCCAAGGACGAACAGGAGCAGGCTTAGTCCCTTTCACCCTCATATCCGTTATACCGAATCTTGAACGTTGAGTTTTGAATATCGCTGGCTGGTATAATAAGAACAAGACCGCAGTGTGGGCGGTGGCGGCGACCTTAGTGTTCGCGGTGGCCAATTCCGTCCTGCTCCTCAAGGACTTCTACTATCTGTCGTTGATTCCCTTGGCTGGGTTGGTGCTTTTGCTGTTCGTCACCCGTTTCGAAACCGGGCTGCTCTGCATGGCGCTCTTCACCCCCTTTGCCATCAATATGGCGCTCATGCCCAAGATGGAGCTCTCGATGCCTGTGGAGCCGATGATGATCCTCTTCACGCTGATGTTCTTCTTCCGGGTGCTCGCCACCCGCAGCTACGACCTTCGCCTGCTCAGGCACCCTGTCACGCTGTGTCTGCTGGCCTCCATGGTGTGGATGTTGTTCACCACCTGTACCTCCCAGCTGCCATTCGTGTCGTTCAAATATTGGTTGGCGCGTCTTTGGTTTGTGGTGCCTTTCTTCTTTGCCGCCGCTCAGATATTCCGCGACAAACGCCGCATCCGTCAATTCTTCTGGTGCTATGCCATCGGCCTGATAGCAGTCATCCTCATCGCCACCGCCAAAACCCTTGGCAATTTCAGCGACCTCCAGACCCTTCACCGTGTCATGAAGCCTTTCTACAACGACCACACCGCCTACGGTTGTGTCATCGCCCTCTTCATCCCCGCCGCCTTTTATTTCATCTTCAGCCGCAATAGCAAAGGGTGGGGGCGCTTGCTCTCCCTGGCCATCATGGCATTGCTGGTGGTGGGGCTCTTCTTCTCCTACTGCCGCGCGGCATGGCTCAGTGTGCTGGGGGCAATAGGGGTGTATGTGCTTGTGCGTATGGGCATGAAGGTGAAATGGATGGTGCTGCTCTTCGGTGTTGCCGTCGGGGTGTTCTTTGTCTATCAGAGCGATGTGCTGTACAAGCTCGGCAAAAACCACCAGGACAGTTCCTACGACCTGGCTGGTCAGATCAAGAGCATCTCGAACATCTCCACCGACGCCAGCAACCTCGAGCGGCTCAACCGTTGGGCCTCTGCCGTCCGCATGTGGAAAGAGAGTCCTGTGGTAGGCTGCGGCCCAGGCACCTACCAGTTCCTCTACGCCAGCTATCAGCGCAGCTACCAGCTCTCCACCATCAGTACCAATGCCGGCAACCTCGGCAATGCCCACAGCGAATATATCGGCCCCATGACGGAGCAAGGGGTGCCCGGCGTGGTGTTGGTGATTGCCCTGTTCATGACCACCTTTGCCACCGGGGTGCGTGTCTACCGCACTGCCCGCGACCGCCAAGTGGCCAACATGGCCTTGGCCTTCACCCTCAGCCTGCTCACCTACTACATCCACGGTGTGTTCAACAATTTCCTCGACACCGACAAGCTCTCGGTGCCCTTCTGGGCCTTCACCGCTGTGGTTGTGGCCTTGGATGTATACAGCGAAAAGAAATCCCCCGGCGACGAGCCACCCTCCCTCCCGCCTGTGGCGAAAAACGAATAGCCTATGACCGCACGACGTAAAGCCTTGACGATGGTACTCCTGTTGGGATATGGCTACGGCACTGCCCGCAGCCAGACCGACACCAACCGCGTCCCGCAGGCTCCGTCGCGTGTCTGGGCGGCAAACAATTTCCTCTCCAACATCATGCTGCCCTCCGAGGGACTGCAGATATTCAATTTCCGCGACTACAACCCCCTCGAAGCGGTGATAGACTCTGCCGACCTCCTTATCGAAGAGGCCCGTCTCCATCTGGGCAAGCCTTACCGCTACGGCGGCAAGGGACCCAAGGTGTTCGACTGTGCCGGCTTTGCGCGATATGTCTATCTCCAATTCGGCTTCACCCTGCCCGGGGGCTCGGTGCCGCAGTCGCGGCTGGGCCGCGACATCAAGGACCGCAAGAAGCTGCAACGCGGCGACCTCGTCTTCTTCCAGGGGCGTTCCGGCAAAGGCGGTGTAGGCCATACCGGCATCGTCACCGAGGTGGACACCGCCACGGGCGTGTTCCGCTTCATCCATGCCGCCACCTCGACAGGGGTCATCCATTCCTATTCCACCGAGGAGTACTATGCCAAGCGCTATATCGGCGCCCGGCGCCTGCTGGGCGACCGTCAGAAGCCCGAAGAGCCATTGCCCGGCCGTCGCCGCAAAAAATAAGAGGCACTCCACGCAGAGTGCCTCTGGGTTTACCTAAAAGAGAAAAGTATATCAATCGTTGAATGCACGCAGGATGAGTCCCAGCTTGATGGGGTAGACCTCTTCTTTCATGTTCTGCATGATGGGCAGGGTCGACATCTGCACGAATACCGATATGTGGGAGTAGTTCAGCGTCAGGCGGGCATCCAGTTTCAACGGGTTCATCACTGCCGACATATTCTCCACATCGGTCACCTTGCCCTGGTTCCGTGACGATTCGCCTTTGTGTTTCAGCCCCGTGTGGCGGCTGCTGTAGTTCAGCCCCGGGAGAGCTGCCAGTCCGATGCTGAAATCGCTGCTGGCAGACGGCTTCCAGATAATGGAGATGGGAATGGTGAAGTAACGTGCCACCATGCGGGTGCTCCAATGGGCATCGCCGCGTTCGAGGCTGACAAAATCCATCGGGCCATGATTCGGCAACTCGGTGAGCGACACGTAGTCATTGTTAAAGTGGTAGACGTCCGATGCGTACCCTGCACCCATGCCTATGCGGAAATGACGGCTGCACAAGGGATAGTATACCAGCTCCAGCTGATAGGACGAGAAGTTGGTGCTGAGGCCGTAAGGACCCTGCATGGGGTTGAAACCGCTCCACGGACGCCTGCCCCAGTTGGTGAATCCCCACGCAAAGTCGAACTCCCATCCCCCATCGTAGAAGATGGATGACCGCTTCGTATGCTTCTCCGGCTTTCTCGATGCCGACTTGTCCGAATCGCTGAATTCGGATTCGTCGCCCATATAGATGTCCACATTCGGAAGGTGCCCGTAGTTGATGGTGGCGTTTTCGCTCTGCGACTCGAAGATTTTGTTCACTCTCCCGCTGGGCAGCTTGGCGTTGGAGAAATCGTTCGATTTCAAGCTTAATGAATAGGAGTTGACGGGGGCGTTGAACTTGGCGTTTGAGAAGTCGTTGGTGGTGATTTTAATCGTGGTGGCACGAATGGTGTCAAGGTCTGTTGTCACCAGCACATTGCTGTAGTCGTTGGTTTTGATTTCCAGCATGTTTAGCTGGCTGTTGATATGCACCTCGGCGTTGGAGAAGTCGTTGGTCTCGATGGCCACGGAGGTGCCCATGTCCATGTGTAGCTCCAGTTTGCGCCCACTGGGCAGTGACTCGATTTTCAGCTCTCCCACCGAGCTGAGCTTGTAGGAGAATGTCTTCTTTTTTGACGGACGTGAGGTGGTGAGATAGTTGACCGTGTCCGGCACGATGACCAGATTGCAATAGTCCTCCAGTACCACCTTTCGGATGGGTTGACTGAAGGTGATGCGGTACATGTCGAGGGTGTCGTCAATCCCGTTCGCTGCCACAGCGGCAGGGGACAACGTGTTGGTGTCGCCATGGCCGGGTGCTACGTAGCTGTCTGTGCCTGCGATGGCGCTACTGCCAAAGCAGCACATGATGAATGCCAAAGTGAAAAGTTTGCAGTTCATATTGTTTGTGTTTTATTGTTATTAATTCCATGTTAAATATTTCATGTTAAAGGGTTATAGCGACGCCAGTGCCACACGGGCTTCTCCCTGAACCCTCAGCCTTTCGGCTCTCAGCCGTGCTCCGAGGCTCCGCCCGAAGGCGAAGAGGCTCTCTATGCCGCTTTCCGGCTCGTCGGTGGCCGTGCCCTCTTCCACCGTTACAGGCTCGGTGTCGGCCACCACATATATCTCATGGTGTATGACCACTGTGGGCTCGTCCTTGACAGGTACGGCAGGCAGAGGCTCCTCGGCCATGGGTGAAACAGGTTCGGCGGCTACCACGTCGGCTGTCGGAGCGGCCTTGGCGGTCTCGGACGGCTTGGCCGAAAGGGTGGAGACGCGTACTGCAGGGTGGGGGCGCTGACTCTTGGCGGCCATTGGGGCGGCATCATCCACCGCGATAGTGGTCTCCGTGGCTGTTGCAGGTTGCTGCACGGGCAGGGGTTGGGGTAGCGTGGCTTGTGCCACAACCGGCCTTTCGGAAGTCCCCGAGAGGGTAAGCCTCCAAACGCCTGCCACCGCTGCTATGGCCAGGCAGGCCGCCGCAGCCCACCGCCACAGGGGGACAATCCGCTGCTCCCGCCGCATCAGTCGCTCCTTGTCGGCATACACCATCGGCGGCGCCTGCAGCTTCAGCCCCGGGTCGTAGAGGCTCAGCTCTTCGGCAAGGGCGGGGTGTTGCGCCGCAAAGGCCTCCACCTCGCGGCGTTCGCGCTCGTCCAGCTCGCCTTCGCAGTAGCGGTAGAACCACAGTTCGTAATTATCAGTTGTTATTGTCATAGCCTAAAGCAATTAGTGTTTTCCTCATCGATACACGAGCGCGATACAGATACACCGACACTTGTTTCTCGTCCACATGCAGCAACTCTGCAATCTCGTGGCAGCTATATCCCTCCAAGTCCTTCAGCAGCAGGGCCGAGCGTTGTATTTCTGGCAGCCTGGCAGCGGCCTGTTGCAGTGCCTCGCGCAGGTCGAACCGCATGTCGGGTCCTGTGGTGGACGCTCCGGCCATGTCGAGGCGATTCTCCTCGTGCACCTTCCGGTGGCGGTGCAGGCTCATTGCCCAGTGGTGGACGCAGGTCAGCAGGAACCCTTTCCCCTTGGTCTCGTCCACGCTGTCGCGGTGCTCCCACAACGAAGCGAAAGCCTCCTGCACTCCATCTTTCGCACACTCGCTGTCGCCGCAGCAGTGTACCGCAAAACGGTACACGTCGTCGGCCCAAAGCTTCACTCCGTTGTTGTATTCTTTCCGTGTCATCTGCCTATACAACGCGCGAGAGGCCAAAATACTACAGCACCTGCAAAATTTTTTTTCCGACCGACATGGCAGGTTTGAATCAATGTGTTGATTATTAATTTGTAACGCCTGTTTCCCAATTTGGATTGTGGGTGGGTGTGCGGGTCGAAATCTGCTGCATGTCGCTGCTGGGAGAGGTGCGACAGCGTCGGAAGCCCCTGCCTTCGTTCAATCCAGCATCCTTGCAGCATTCTTACAGTATCGTTATCCTATATAATAAAGGATAACGAGCCTGAGAGGACCCCCTAACGATACTGTATTGAAGGGCGTTAGGGTGTGTCGGAGTGGCGACAGGGTGGGGGAGCGGGGGGTCAGCGCTGGGGTGCGACAATCTGCATGATGTCGTCCAGCCGGGGGGTGAGAATGATTTCGGTGCGCCGGTTGGCCGCTTTGTTGGCGGCGGAGTTGTTGGGGCGCAGGGGTGCGTATTCGGCGTGGCCGGAGGCTTCGATGCGGCGGGGGTCGATGGTGGGGCCTTCGCGCAACAGCAGTTTGACGATGGCTGTGGCACGCATCACGCTGAGGTCCCAGTTGTCTTTTACCGCCGTCGAGCCGCGGTAGGCGTCGTTGTCGGTGTGGCCCTCCACCATGATGTTGAGGTCGGTGTGTTCCTGCAGCTCCTTGGCCAGGCGTTTGATGGCTTCGACCCCTTTGCCAGAGACGGTCCAGCTGCCGGGGGCGAAGAGGAGTTTGTCCTCCATCGACACGTACACCCTGCCGTTTTTGGTTACCACTTGCAGGCCTTTGTCGGCAAAGCCTACAAGGGCTTGCTCGACGGCGGCCCTGAGGTGTTCGAGTTCGCGGTTTTTGGCCTCCAAGGCTTGAGTGGCCTGCTGGGTGTTCTGCTCCAGCTCGCGTTGGCGACTTTCGAGGTCGCGTTGCTGTGCAAGCATCTTCTGTTCCTTGACTTGGAAGGCGCGTTCTTTGTCGTTGAGCTCGCGAGTGCGCTGCTCGAGGAGTTTGTTCACTTTCGACAGGTCGCGACTTTTGCCGGTGAGTTGCTGCATGTAGTTCTCCACGGTGGTGTCGTAGCGCAGTTGCAGTGCCGCGTAAGAGCGGTTGATGGAGGCCACGGTGGCCTCACATTCACGGCGGGCGTCGGCCAGGTCGCTCATGGCCACGGTCATGGCTTGGCTTTGGCGCACCAGCTCGGCATTCTCTTCGCGTAGTTCCTGCAGTTCCTGTTTGGTGACGCTCCAGCTTTTCATCGTCTGGCTGTATTGGGATTGCAGGGATTCATACTCGCGCATGGAGACGCAGGAGGTGAGGAGCAGGACCGACAGCGCCAGCACGACGAGGCGGGGCGACGGCGGGGTGTGGAGGAGGGCGGGATGTTTCATCTTTGATGTTTTGGCGGAGCGTGTCCGCAGGATATTGATATGAAATTATTAATAAATCGCCAGTATTAACGGCTGTGCGGTGCAATTATTGTGTGGGATATGGTGTTGAAAGTGTAGTTTTTGCATTTTTTGGTTTGGTGGATTGGCTATTTTTTTGTACTTTTGCAAATCGTTTTTGAACATGCCGCGTTTTACTGACATATATAAGAAGCTGTATATTTGGCGTTTGCACCATATTTCGGAGCAGAACTACCTGCTGCTGCTGAGTGTGGTTGTGGGTGTTTTGAGCGGTCTTGCCGCAGTGGCGCTGAAGACGGTGGTACACCTTTCGGGCAAGTATGTGATGTCGGTGGGCGGCGCCCATTTCGCCACAGGCGGCGGCAATATCCTTATTCTTTTTGCACCGCTGATAGGCATCCTGCTTACCGTGCTGTTTGTGAAGTATGTGATAAAGGGCGACATCGGGCACGGAATCCCTTCGGTGCTGCTCTCTATCTCGCGCCATAAGGGGGCGTTGCCTCCGAGGAACATGTATTCCTCGCTGGTGGCCTCCACGCTTACGGTGGCTTTCGGCGGTAGTGTGGGACTTGAGGCCCCTATCGCGTCGACGGGCAGTGCCATAGGCTCCAACGTGGGGCGCTTCTTCCATGTGAGTGTGCGGGGCGTGAAACTGCTGCTGGGTTGCGGTGCCGCGGGAGCCATAGCAGGCATCTTCAAGGCTCCGCTGGCCGGCGTGCTGTTCACGGTGGAGGTGCTGATGTTCGACATGACGATGACCACGGCGGTGCCGCTGCTTATCTCGGCTTTGTCCGCCTCGACAGTGGCCTACTTCCTGATGGGGCAGCAGGTGCAGTTTGTGTTCAAGGTGGCGGAGGACTTCACGCTGGGACAGATACCGTTTCTGGTGGTGCTGGGGATATTCTGCGCCTTCAGTTCGGTCTATTTTCTGCGTTGTACGGACAAGGTGGAGTCGTGGTTTTCGCGTTCGCGCAACTGGGTGCTGAAGTGGATAGTCGGCGGTGTGTCGCTGGGTGTGATGATTTTCCTGTTCCCTCCGCTGTACGGCGAGGGTTACTGGGCGCTTACCGAGTTGCTTAACGGCAGCAACGACGATGCGCTGTTTGCCAGCAGTGTGTTCAACACGTTCCGCGACAACGGCTGGGTGGCGCTTGCCATCCTGTTTGTGCTGATTATGCTGAAGCCCGTGGCCACGGCCACGACCATCGGCAGCGGTGGCGTGGGCGGTACATTCGGCCCCTCGTTGGTGGTGGGCGGTCTGAGCGGCTATTTTATTGCTGCCTTGGGCAATTATATCGGGTTGCCGCCACAGTCGACGGCCAATTTCGCCCTGGTGGGCATGGCTGCGGTGATGACGGGGGTGATGCATGCCCCGTTCATGGGGGTGTTCCTCATTGCCGAGATTACGGGAGGGTATGCCCTGATGGTGCCGCTGCTTATCACGGCCACGGTGACGTATATCTGTGTCCAGCCTTTTGAAAAGCACTCCATCTATGCCCGCAAGCTGGCACAGAAAGGCGACCTGCTGACGCACAACAAGGATGCTTCGGCTTGGCAGCTGATGGATTTGAAGAAACTGATAGAGACCAACTTCGCAACAGTGCCGTCGGACGGAACACTGCGCGACGTGGTGGAGGCTATCAAACGGTCGAAACGCAATCTCTTCCCGGTGTTGGACAAAGAGGGCCACTTCCTCGGTCTTATCGTGATGGATGACCTCAGACACATGATTTTCGATTCGGAACGTTATGACTGCACCACTATCAAGGAGCTGATGATGACCTTCGAAGACAAAGACCTGGTGCATCTTGGCGACTCGCCGGCCGAAGTGGTGAAGAAGTTCCAGCTGAGCAACCGTTACAACCTTATCGTCGTGGACGAGGAGGGCAAGTATCAAGGGTTCCTGTCGAGGGCCAACACCTTCTCTGCTTACCGCCGGTTTATCTCGGAGAGCTCGGAAGAGTGACGGTCGAACGACCGTTTTGGATTGCTACGGCAAGGCCGTTGCAAGTTTTTTTGTTGCCGAATCACATTTTTTTCGTATCTTTGCTTGATTGTATCATGCACTTATTGTGCAACAATTATTTTATTATCAGTAATATAAAATATTATCAATAATAATGATGCTCATGAAAATGAAGAAGTTCTTTGCCGTGATGGCCCTTTTGGCTGTAGTGGCCCCCGGTGTGGCCGGCGCACAAGAAGAAGTTATCAAAGACACTTTGCTCCGTGCCAATACGGACACGCTGATGAAGCATGTCCGCACATTGGCTTCGTCGCAATATGAAGGCAGGATGGCAGGTTCGCAGGCGTATCTGGACGCCGCCAACTATTGTGCGGCAGTTCTGTCGTCGTATGGCGTGAAACCGTTCCAGGACGAATGGGGCCAGTATTTCCAGGTGGAGTATAACGAGATTGAGAACTGCAATTTCTATACGTATGTGAATGACAATGATGTGAGAGTGCAGTATGTGCTGGGACGCGACTACGTATGCTCGAGCATGACGGGACGCGGCTATACGAATGCTCCCGTGGTGTTCTGCGGATGGGGTATCGACCACCATTCGTTCAACGAGTATGCCAAGGTGGATGTGCGCGGCAAGGTTGTGCTTTGCATCAGCGGAGTGCCCGAGTTCCTTCCCGGCAAGTTGACAGCAAAATACAGCACACTCCGCGACAAGGCCGACGTGGCCCGCAAGCACGGCGCTGTGGGTCTTGTGTGCATCAATATGTCCGAGAGCTGCCGCCCCTACGAGGTGCAGCACTGGGCATGGTGTGGCGAGGGTTCGCATCAGATGACCTTCCCCGTGGTGCAGCCCACGCGGGAGATGGGCGCCGCCCTGCTGGTCGACGAGCAGATGACGCTCGACTCTGTCGTGAATACACTGATGGAGGAGATGACCCCGCATTCGTTCCACCTGCGCAAGAGCTTTGAAATCAATATCAACGCGAAATATCACCCCAATGCCACCACCGCCAATGTGGTGGGTGTGCTGCCCGGACATGACGATAAACTGAAGAATGAGTACATCGTGGTAGGAGCCAAACTGGACCATGTGGGTATCCAGGGCAACACCTGCCTCTTCCCCGGTGCCAACGACAATGCAAGCGGTGTGGCCGCAGTGTTGGAGACCGCACGTCTGCTGACAATCAATGCCCCCAAGGACATTGAGTACAACAAGCGTTCGATTGTGTTTGTGCTGTTCTCGGGCGGCGAACTGCAGAATCTGGGCTCGAGCATCTTCGTGTCGAATTTCCCCAAGCTGCGCAATGTGGAGTGCTTTATCGGTGCTGAGTGCATCGGTCAGGGCGACAGTATCCAGCTGCTGGGCAACAAGCGTTTCCCCCTGCTGTGGAATATCGCTGCCCGCAATGACTCCATTTCCACCAAGAGCCTGGTGAAGGGTTACCGCACAATGCCCAGAGGTGACGCTTCTCCTTTTGCACAGATAGGAATCCCCTCGGTGGTGTTCACCGGCTACATGGGCAATCTGAACGACCATGTGCCGAGCGACATCTCGGAGAATATCGACCGTGACCTGATGACCAATAATGCCAGCCTGATGGCTGAGCTGGTCTACGAGCTTTCTTTGGGCGACTATCAAGGCCGTTCGCAGCGTTCGCGCAGGTTCCAATTCGACGAGTAGCCACCCGACGGGAACAAGTCACCGTCCATCACGGGTTTATCAACTGACGTATAACTAATTCTTTTAATTTACTGAACGTGTTTTCACTGTTTAAAAAAGAGCTTTCCAGTTTCTTCTCTTCCCTTACAGGGTATCTGACCATTGTGGTGTTTCTTGTGCTTACAGGATTGATGCTGTGGGTGTTTAAGTCGGATTTCAATATCCTCGACTATGGGTATGCAGGCATGGACGGGCTGTTCTTCATCGGTCCGTTCCTCTATCTGTTCCTTATCCCGGCCATCACCATGCGAATGCTGGCCGAGGAAAAGCGCAACGGCACGATGGAGTTGCTGCTTACCAAACCGTTGAGCGAGATGACCCTGATATGGGCCAAGTTCCTTGCCGGTGTGGTGCTGGTGGCCATCTCGCTGTTGCCCACGATAGTGTGCTATTTCAGTGTTGTGGCATTGGGCGACCCGGTGGGTAATGTGGACACCGGAGCAGTGGTCGGGTCGTATCTGGGCTTGCTCTTGCTGGGGGCTGCGTTTGTGGCCATCGGCGTGTTTGCCAGCTCGCTGACGAACAACCAGATTGTGGCTTTCATCCTGGCTGCATTGATGTGTGCATTTATGCACCTCGGATTCGAAGCCATCTGTCGGATGGGCTTCCTGGGGAACGCTGAGTTGACGGTCCGCCAGCTGGGCATGAGCTATCACTACGGCTCGATAAGCCGTGGCGTGGTGGACTCCCGCGATGTGATTTATTTCGCCAGCGTCGTGGCGGTATTCCTGATGGCTACCCGCATGGTGCTGCAGAGCCGCAAGTGGCATGGCTGGAAGAACAAGAAGGATATGCGCCGCGGACACTGGATTGAGCTGTCGGCCGGCATCCTGATGGTAGTGTTCGTGAATGTGATAGGATACTATGTCTTCGGGCGTCTCGACTTGACGTCGGAGCGGAGGTACACCCTCTCCAAATCGACCAAAGCGATGCTGAAGAATGTGGATGAACCGCTCTTGTACCGCGTCTATCTGGAGGGAGATTTGCCGTCGGACTTCAAGCGCTTGCAGAACGAGACGAAAGAGATGCTGAACCAGTTCCGTGCATATAATAAGAATATCCAATACGAATTTGTCGACCCGAATAGTTTTGAAGACCCCAAGGAACGGCAGGTGTTCTATCAGAAACTGGCCCAGAAGGGTATCCAACCCACCCAGATACAGGTGAGCACGGCAACGGGTTATTCGCAGCAGGTGCTCATCCCCGCTGCGGATGTGATATACAAAGGGTCGGAGACCTCTATTCAGTTGTTGCAGAGTCAGAAGTATGTCGATCAGGCACAGCTGTTGAATAATTCCATACAGAGTCTGGAGTACGTGCTGTCCAACGGGATTCGAGCGCTTTCGCGGGGACAGAGACCCACGGTGGCATTCCTGCGCGGGCATGGTGAACTGCCGCTGCCCAATCTGTCCGACATGATTGGTACGCTGTGGGAGTATTACAACCTCGACACCGCACTTATCGACGGGAATATCAACTCCCTCACGATGCGGACACAGGACCCCAAGGACTCCACTTTCAGATTCAAGAACAGGTATGACCTCATCATTGTGGCAAAGCCGACCAAGCCGTTCAGCGACCAAGACCTTTATATTCTGGACCAATATGTGATGTACGGCGGCAGGCTGCTGTGGCTGGTGGATGCCCTCGATGCCGATTTGGACAGTCTTGCCAATGCCGGACAAGCGGTGGCAACGCGCCTGCCCTTGAACATAGATGAAATGTTGTTCACCTATGGCGTGAGGGTCAATCCCGACTTGGTGATGGATATCCGCTGCCGTCCCATTCCGATGAAAGTGGGTATGGTCGGCGAGCAGGCCCAGATACAGTTCCAGCCCTGGATGTATTTCCCCGAGATTGTGCCGCTGAGTCCCCATCCCATTGTGCGCAACCTCGACTTGATAAAGACCGACTTTATAAGCAGCATCGACCTTATTGACAACGGTATTGACAAGACCATCCTGCTGGCCACCTCCGAGTATACGAGGGTGAAGAACGCTCCCGCCATTTATGACTTGAACGAAGCGAAGGTGGAACCAGACCGGCGGCTGTTCAATAAGAGCAATGTGCCAGTGGCAGTGCTGCTGGAAGGCGACTTCAAGTCGGTGTTCCGCAACCGGCTGACTCCCGACTTTGTGGACATCCCAGCCATGGGCTACCGCGCGACGGGCGACAGCACCCGCATGATTGTCATCTCCGACGGTGATGTCATCAAGAACCGTTTCAACTACCAAGAGGCTACAGGCTACCCGCTCGGATATGATTTCTATACCGAGACGATGTACGCCAACAAGGAGTTGCTGCTCAACTGCGTGGACTATCTTGCAGGCGAGGAGGGCTCGATTGCCACCCGCAGCCGCAATATCAAGCTTAGGAAACTGGATGTGATGAAGGTGAAGGAGCAACGCACCAAGTATCAACTTCTCAACATCCTGCTGCCTGTTGCGATAGTGGTTGTGGCCGGCGTCGTGATAGTGATACTCCGCCGCAGGGAGTTCGTCCGCGCCAATTCGGATGGACATACCGAGAAATAAGCTTCGTATAACTTCCAACGACAAATCATAGATAAATGAAAAAGAGAAAGAACCTCATCATCATTGCTGCAGTAGTTGTAGTAGGAATCATAGCTCTCATTATAGCCAAACACGGCTCGCGAGACGCCACCTTCAAGCAGGATTTCCATGTCGAGGACATCGATGCGGTGACGAAGGTGTTCCTTGCCGACAAGCAGAACAACCAGGTGCTGCTGGAACGCAACCTTGGAACGGCCGGCGACACCACTTGGACCGTCGACGGCAAATATGCCGCCAGCCAGCCCATGGTCGACCTCCTGCTGGAGACACTTCACGATATGCGCATCCGTCAGCAGGTGAATAAAAATGCCGTCCCGCAGGTTGTCAAGTTGCTCTCGGCACGTGCCGTGAAGGTGGAGGTGTATCAGCGCCGCTGGTTCATCAATTGGTTCGGGGGCAAATTCCGCCTCTTCCCCCACGAGAAGTTGACTGTCACCTATTTCGTCGGACACGAAACGCAGGACATGATGGCTTGCCACATGTTCCGCAAAGGCGACAAGGTGCCTTATATCATCCACATCCCCGGGTTCCGTGGATACCTCACGCCCCGCTTTACCGCCGACCCCATGTCTTGGCGCAGCCACGAAATCGTGCACTGGGATGTCCGCCATCTGGAGCGTGTTGAGCTCGAGATTCCCGCTTCGCCCGAGGAATCCTTCTCTATCCGTCGTCAGGGCGAGACTTTCGTGATGGAGCTGACGCAAGGCCATAGGCTTGTCGAAGGGTTCGACACAGCCCGTGTCGCCCAGATGCTTTCCAGTTTCGCCAACCTCAATTTCGACGAGTTCGCTAGCCGTGTCCCCAACAGCAACATGGATACCTCGTTCAACTCCGCACCGCGCACCATTCTCCGTATCACCAATACCGAAGGTGAAACGCGCGAGGTGAAGACTTATCTCAAATATGCCAATCCAGAGGACTCCTTGGCCATGCCGGACACCAACCTCTACGAGATGTTTGATGTGAACCGACTGTATGCCATCATCGACAACAAGGACAGTGTGCTGATTCAATACTTTGTATTCGACAATATCCTCCAGCCGGCCTCGTTCTTTATCAACAAGGACATCATGAAAGGCCGTCTCGAGACAGCAGTCTCCCGTCAATAGCCGACTTTCATCATGAAACCCCTCATCCTCATAACAAACGACGACGGCTATCAATCGCAAGGTCTCAGGCACTTGGTCGAAGTGGCAAGCGCCTTTGGCGAAATTGTAGTCATGGCTCCCGAGCGCAATTCTTCGGGACTAAGCACCTCGATCACCACCAGCCGTCCCTTGCGTGTCCGCTCTGTCGAGATGGGAGGGGGGAGTGGCTATGCCTGCGACGGCACGCCTGTCGACTGTGTCAAGATGGGTGTTGAGCACTTTTGTCCCCGCCGTCCCGACCTTGTCCTGTCCGGCATCAACTACGGAAGCAATGCCTCCATCAATGTCATCTACAGCGGCACGATAGGCGCGGTGCTCGAAGCCTGCCTCTGCGGGTTTCCGGCCATTGGATTCTCGGTGCTCAGCCACAGCCCTGAGACCGATTTTGCCCCTTGTACGCCTACCATCCGTCACATACTTGAACAATTCTTCCTCCACCCGTTGCCCGGAGGCAGTGCCCTCAACGTGAACATACCGCGTCTCCCTGCCGACCAGATAAAAGGCATACGGGTATGCCGTCAAGCCAAGGCCGCCTGGGTCGACAGTCTCGAGCGGCGCACCGACCCCATCGGCCGTCCCTATTGGTGGATGACCGGCAAGTTTGTGTGCGACAATCCTCCTCACGACACCGACCAGTATTTTCTCAGTCAAGGCTACGTCTCGGTAGTGCCTATCCGACCCGACTTCACCGACACCAACGCCCTGCAGAACATCCAATATTTTGAGAAATGAAGAAACTCTTGAACAAAGACAGTATCGCCCTGGGTGTCATCGCCACCCTTGTCTCCGAGTTGCTCTGTGCCTTGGTCGTATGGCTCATCCTTGTCTTGATACATTACCCCGTTGAGGAAAATCTGCGCTTCTTTGCAGCGGCCTTTGTACCTCCGGCACTGCTTCTGCGCTACTATGCCCACGAAAAGGACTATCCCACCACCCTCAAGGCTGTTATCACCACATTCTTCATCACCGTGGTACTCTTCATGTGGGCCATGCTTCGTTACAAGTTCATCACTTTCTAATAGCCAGAGGATACTATGAAGTATTATATTATAGCAGGCGAAGCTTCAGGCGACCTACACGGTGCCAACCTCATGCGTGCCATTCTCCGCAAAGACCCCCAGGCCCAATTCCGTTTTTGGGGAGGTGATGCCATGTCCGAAGTGGGAGGGAAGCCCGTCCGCCATATCCGCGACCTTGCCATCATGGGCTTTGTCGAGGTGGTGAGAAATCTCCGCACCGTCACGCAGAATATCAATCTCTGCAAGCAGGACATCCTCCAGTTCCAGCCCGACGCCTGTGTCTACATCGACTATCCCGGCTTCAACCTGCGCATAGCCCGCTTTGCCCACGACCGGGGTTTCCTCAATATCCATTATATCTCCCCCCAGCTATGGGCTTGGAAGAAAGGACGCATCAAAAGCATGCGCCGCGACCTCGACTGCCTCTGCTATATCCTTCCCTTCGAGCAGGACTTTTATGCCCGCAACAACTTCCCTCAGGCCGTCTATGTTGGACATCCGCTGCTTGACGCTGTCGCCCAGTTCAAGACCCAGTCAGCCGACAATCCCATACAGGCCTCGCCCTCCCGTCGTCTTATCGCCTTGTTGCCTGGCAGCAGGAAGCAGGAACTCAAACGCTCCCTTCCCCCAATGCTTCAGGTGGCTCGCAACCATCCCGAATGCGACTTCGTCATAGCCGGTATGACCCTTTTGGGCGACCGGTTTTATCAACCCCTTATCCAAGGGCTCCCCAATGTGTCCATTGTCTACGACCAGACCTACCGGCTGCTCTCCTCGGCCTATGCCGCTTTGGTCTGCTCCGGCACCGCCACCCTCGAGACCGCGCTGTTCAATGTGCCACAGGTGGTGTGCTATCAAGCCAATGCCGTCTCTGCCGCCATCGCGCGTGTGCTGATAGGCAATCGCATCAAGTACATCTCGCTCGTCAATCTCATCGCCGACGCCCCTGTAGTGGTCGAACTCATCCAGCAGGACTTCACTGCCCAACGGCTTGAGCAGGAATTTCAGCGCATCCTTGCCGACGACAGCTATCGCCAGTCCGTCCTCGACGGCTATGCACGGGTCCATTCCCTCCTTGGCAACACAGGAGCCTCCGACCGTACTGCCGCCGAAATCATCAAACGCATCGCACATAAGTGAAACACACCCTCGCCATACTCTGCTTCTTCCTCCTTGCGCTCAGTGCCTCTGCCGAGCGGGTCAAGGTGCGCCTGTTCTCCAACAACTCCATCGACCTGATCAATATCTCTTTCGACCTTGGAACCTACGATATTCAAGGCTCCGACACCATTGTCGAGGCCGCCGTGGGCAACGACAAGTCCGTCGAGCTCACCCCTGCGGGCCGCAAGGTCCACCTCGCCATCAATGGCTACGACTACGGCAACCACGCCTCCATCGACTTCCTCGCCACCGACACCGCTTGCATACTCTGCCTCAATCCCCGCAACCTCAAGCAGCGTACCTACGAGGGCAACCTCCGAGTCACCGTGGGCAAGAACGGCAAACTCCTTCTTATCAATGATGTAGAGTTTGAGACCTATATCGCTGGGGTCGTGCAGTCCGAGATTTACGGCGACCAAGCCGACATCTTCCGGGTCCAGGCCATCATTTCCCGCACCTGGGCACTGAAAAACATCAACAAGCATGCGTCCGAGGGCTACAACTTCTGCGACCAGGTCCATTGCCAGGCATATCTCAACCGTTGTGTCCGTCCCGACATCATGCTCGGTACCATGATGAGCAGCGGCATGACCATTGTCGATTCCCTGGGCAACCTTATCGAAACGCCCTTCCATGCCAACAGCGGTGGACAGACCGCCAATTCCGAGGACGTGTGGCGTTCCGCCGTACCCTATCTGCGTTCTGTGCCGGACACCTTCTCCTACCACATGCGCCAGAGCGAGTGGGTCAAGGTTGTCAACGAGGACAAATGGCTCAATTATTTCTCCTCCAAACATAAACTCGACACCCGCAACGACAGCATCCGCAACGAGCTGCTTACCTTCAGCCAGTCCACCCGCAAAGTGCGCATCTGTGGCATTCCCCTCACCCGTGTACGTACCGACTTCCAGCTCCGCTCCACCTTCTTCTCGGTGCTCTACGACAGCGCGGCCCACCGTGTCACCCTCTCCGGCCACGGTTTCGGCCATGGTGTCGGTCTCAGCCAGGAAGGCACTATCCGCATGGTAGGCCTCGGCTATAGCTACGACAGCATCATCCGACACTATTATACCGGCGCGGCAGTCCATTACGACGAGACCCATCCGCACACCTATGTCGAGAACTACATCCAGAAGATAGCCCAGATAATCGAAGAGGACAAGTCCGTCGCCACCCGTTCCGTCTCGAAGAAGGACGACTGGCTGGGCCGGCTTTTCCGTATCCGCGACCGCGAAGAGCGTGAAGAGGTCTACGACCCCAAGACCGACGACCTCGACGAGGACTGGTTATACGATTGGTAATATATATTAACCTTAAATACAACACCTATGACAAAACGAATACTCCTTTTCCTATCCTTGAGCCTGCTCGTGGCCGGCACCGTCCATGCCCAGCAGGTTGAATGGAAAACCATAGAGCAGGCTGCCAAGACCGACAGCAAATCCAACGCCAAACTCTATTTTGTCGACTTCTACACCACCTGGTGTGGATGGTGCAAGAAGATGGACCGCGAAACCTTTGCCGACCCCGTGGTGGCCAAGATACTCAACACCTACTACCTTCCCGTCAAATTCAACGCCGAAGGCAGTTCCGAGTTCACTTGGCGCGGCACCAAATACACCAACATCGCCGCCACCCCGGGCGCCCGTCCCTCCACCCACAGCTTTGCCAAGGCCATCCTTGGCACGCAGATGGGCTTCCCCTCCTTCGCGCTGTTCAATTCCGACCAGTCCCGCCTTACCATCGTCCAAGGCTACCAGACGGCTGCCGACTTTGTCGTCGTCCTCTGGTATTTCGCTTCCGGCGACAACAAACGCTATCCCTTCGACAAATATCAGAAGATATTCGACAAAGAGATCCGTCCGGGCATGAACC
The DNA here is from genome assembly GCA_017550405.1 of Bacteroidales bacterium. Taxonomy (GTDB): domain Bacteria; phylum Bacteroidota; class Bacteroidia; order Bacteroidales; family P3; genus Colimorpha. Next base: position 18,733 of record JAFZPH010000003.1, on the reverse strand, counting down.
AGAAACTAGGGCTCTGACCCCATCTATCGTTCAACCATTAAAACCACTTCTACCATGGGACTGTTCAGCAAAAAAGAAAAGAAAGAGACCCTCGACCAGGGTTTGAATAAGACCAAAGAGAGCTTCTTTGCCAAGCTCTCGAAAACCATCCTCGGCAAAAGCACTGTCGACGACAGCGTCCTCGACAACCTTGAGGAGACGCTCATCACCTCCGACGTAGGCGTCGAGACTACCCTCAAAATCATCGAAAGGCTGCAAGAGCGTATCAAGCGCGACAAGTATATCAGCACCTCCGAGCTCAACTCCATTCTCCGGGCCGAGATAGCCACTGTGCTCCGCAAACCTACCGGCCCCTTCCCCGAGGACTTCGACGCACCCCTGCCCGCCAAGCCATACGTGGTGCTTGTAGTGGGTGTCAACGGAGTGGGCAAGACCACCACCATCGCCAAGCTCGCCTACCAGTACAAGCTGGCAGGCCGCAGCGTAGTGCTCGGCGCCGCCGACACCTTCCGTGCCGCCGCCGTCGAACAGCTGCAGCTGTGGGCCGACCGTGTGGGCGTCCCCATCGTGCAGCAAGGCATGAATGCCGACCCTGCCTCCGTGGCCTACGATACCCTCCAGTCCGCCATCTCGCGCAAGGCCGATGTCGTCATCATCGACACCGCCGGCCGCCTCCACAATAAGGTGGGACTCATGAACGAGCTCGGCAAGATCAGGAAAGTGATGCAGAAACTCATGCCCGATGCACCGCACGAGGTACTTCTTGTCCTCGATGCCGGCACCGGCCAGAACGCTGTCGAGCAGGCCCGCCAGTTCACTGCCGCCACCGATGTCAATGCCCTCGCCCTCACCAAGCTCGATGGCACTGCCAAGGGCGGCGTCATCATCGGCATCAGCGACCAGTTCCAAATCCCCGTCCGTTACATCGGGCTGGGTGAGAAGATGACCGACTTGCAGGTCTTCAACCCCGACGAGTTTGTCGACAGTCTCTTCGACAAGCAGTAGCCACACCCCTTCGTACAACCTCACAACCGCCTGTTGCCGTGAAAATCAATATCATCACCCTCGGATGCAGCAAGAACACCGTCGACTCCGAAAACCTCGCCGGTCATCTGCGTCATGCCGGGCACACCCTCTTTTTTGACCGCATGCAGAACGACTGCGATGTCGTCATCCTCAATACCTGCGGCTTCATAGGCGATGCCAAGGAAGAGTCGGTCAATGCCATCTTGCAGCAAGTGGAGCACCGTACATGGTTCAATCGCCGCCATCATGCCGACGGGCGTCGCCGCACGCTCATCGCCTCTGGGTGTCTTGTTGAACGCTACCGCGACGAGCTGCAGGAGGAACTCCCACAGGTCGACGCATGGTTTGGGGTCCACCAGTGGGACGAGTTGCTGGCATACGTCCAGCGGCTTGCCGCGCAGACCGCCCAGCCGTCGCCCTTCACATTCTGTCGCTCTCTCTCCACCCCCCGGCACTACGCCTACCTTAAGATAGCCGAAGGTTGCAACCGCAGTTGTTCCTACTGCGCCATCCCCCTCATCCGTGGCCGTCACGTCTCCCGACCCATCGACGAACTTGTCGACGAAGCCAAGCGTCTTGTCGCCGAAGGCGTCAAAGAGCTCATCCTTATCGCCCAGGACACTACCTATTACGGGCTCGACCTCTACGGACGTCGCTGTCTTGGCGACCTCCTCAACCGCCTTGCCACCGAGAGTGGGGCGCAATGGATCAGGCTCCACTACACCTATCCTGCCTCCTTCCCCCTCGATGCCATCGAAGCCATGCAGCGGCACTCGAACATCTGCAACTATATCGACATCCCACTGCAGCACATCAACAGCCGTCTGCTGCACTCCATGCAGCGCGGGGTCGACCGCGAGCAGACCCTCCAGCTCCTGCAACAATTCCGCGACTGCTTGCCCGAGGTCAGCATCCGCACCACCCTCATTGTGGGCTACCCGGGTGAGACGGAGGCTGAATTCGACGAATTGAAGCAATTCGTGGCCGAAGCCCGTTTCGACCGCATGGGCTGTTTCGCCTACTCTCCCGAGGAAGGCACACCCGCCGAAGCCCTCGGCGACCCCGTGCCGGAAGAGGAGAAACAGCGTCGCGTGGATGAGCTCATGGCTCTTCAGCAAACCATATCGCTGCAGAAGAACGAAGCCCGCGTGGGACGCGAATATCAAGTGCTTGTCGACCGCCGCGAAGGCGACTACTACATCGCACGCACCGAATTCGACAGTCCCGAGGTCGACGACGAAGTCCTCATCCCTGCCACCCGCCGTCTGGCCATAGGCTCGTTCCAGCGGGTGCGCATCACCCAAGCCATGGAGCACGACCTGATGGCCGAACTCCTTCCCTCACGATAGACAGCACCGTTCATCCATCGTCAATACTATCTATGCCGTTGCCCTGCAGGGTGACGGCATTTCTGTGTAGTAATGCGCTTCAAACGCTGTTCGTTCCACGTTGCTAATCCATTCCAAAGAACGATACAGGTTGAAGGTAATTAGGGAGGGGACGGGGACATGAATGTTAAATTCTGGTCCATCCGAAAATTTTTTGAAATAAGTATTCGTGTATATTATGCAGTGTATTAGCTTGTTGTGATTGTACTAGGTAGGCTGTTTGTGAATTTAAATGTTAAATTTTTATTTTAGTTCTTGTTTATTCAAAAAAGTGTCGTACCTTTGCAGTGTATTAGTAAGGTAATACACTATGACAATATGACGGATAAATTGTTGAAATACAATAAAGAAAATAAAAATAGAAACAATAAAAAATTAATGCAGTTATGATAGAGATTAGAAATTTGGACTTTTCCTACAAGAAAACGGCGGTGTTTCACAACATCAGCCTGACATTTGCCCCGGGTAGCATCTACGGCCTGCTGGGCGAGAACGGCGTGGGTAAAACCACGTTGCTTAAATTAATCTGTGGTCTGCAGAATCCGCAGCAAGGCAGTTGCACGGTGGACGGTCACGTGAGTTTCGACCGTGAGCCGGAGATGCTGCAGAACATCGTTTTCCTGCCCGATGAGGTGACCATACCCGATAACGCCACTCCGGCGGATTATGTGAAAGAGTTGGCACCTTTCTATCCCAAGTATGCCTACGGCACATTCCTTCATCTGATGCAGGAGATGGAGGTGGAGCCCGAAAGGAAGTTCAAGGAGATGTCGTTCGGCCAGCAGAAAAAGTCGTTGATAGCCTGTGCGCTGTCGCTCGGTACCGACTATGTGCTGCTTGACGAACCGACCAACGGATTGGACATCCCTTCGAAGGCCGACTTCCGCACACTGCTGTCCAAGCGTGCCACCGAGGGCACCACGATTATCATCTCAACCCATCAGGTAAAAGATGTGGAGAATCTGATTGACCCCATCATCATCTTGACGCACGACGATGTGCTGCTGAACGCCAGCATTGACCAGGTGACCCGCAAGTTGACTTTCTCGTATGACACGGCACCCGTCGATGGCGCCCTCTATTCCGAGCAGATGCCCGGCGGTTGCATGAACGTGTGTGTGAACAACGACGGCAGCGAGAGCAAGGTGAACATCGAGGCACTGTTCAACGCAGTGCTTCGCAACAAGCACTTGATGAAAGAACTCTTTAAATAAAGAATCGGATTATTCAGAATATTCAGAATATTCAGAAAAAAACTTTAAATAATTAACCGTTATGAATAAGACATTTGATTGGTCCCGTTTTGGGAAATTGGTCCGTAAGGATTTCAGCAATATATGGCAGAACGCGGGTACATCGCTTCTGATTATTACCTTGTTGCCATTGGGTGCATGGCTGTTTTGGTGGGCACTCAGTGGAGTGAAGGACTTGCCGGCAATAGTGCCGGAGGTGCGCTGGATTTTCATCGCTGGTGTGATATATCTGTCCATGATGGTGACACCGTCGCGTATGCACCGTACGTGCAACCTGCAGAAGGAGGGTATATACTTTGCGATGTTGCCCGCGTCGAAACTGGAGAAGTATTTGAGCATGTTGCTCTTCTCGGTGGTGATATGCCCGTTGATTTGCTTCCTCGGGAGCATGGTGCTCGACTATTTCCTGACGCTACTGCCTTTCGGCCCGTACAGAAGATGGCTGTGGCAGACCGACTATCTGGCCAGCGGATTGGATTACTACAGATTGCTGGTGTCGGGAGATGTCCCCAATGTGGATTCAGAGGAAATAAGGGTGCTTACCGAGGTAGTTACTCCGGGCAAGGGAGTGCTTTATGGTTTGTTGTCGTACCTGAGCACGGTGGCACTGTTCTTGTTCACCAACACAATCTTCAAGAAGCATAAGGTGTTGCAAACCCTGTTGTGGACATGGCTTATCAGTTTCGCAATTAATCTTGTCTGCACTCCCATCATGGGTGCCATGGTGCTCAACGGCAACTGGGTGGAGGCAATCCTTCAATCCGTCGACCCGGTGAGAGGTTTCAATATTGCATATTGGGCCGCAACAGCATGGGGCATCCTGCTGACCGTGGTGTTCCTTTGGTGGACGGCTTATAGGCTGAAACGCATGAAATATTAGTCAGTTGAGAAAAGAATGTTGAAAAATGAAAAGAAAGAAATCATGAAAAATATAGGAATTTCAGTAGCATTGGGTCTGGTCCTGATGGGCGCAATGACCATGAGCGGTTGCAAACTCAGCACCGGAAAGACTGTCGATGAGTTGATGGAGGAATTCGGTCAAGTGCATCTGGGTAATAAAGACAATGAGAACAATTATGTCATAGGCTCGGGACAGACCAGTGTATGGCCTGTGGAGAAGTTGACCATAGATTGGATGTACGATTCAGTGACCATTGTTGCCCACGACCAGAATGGAGTTGAGTTTAGCGAGACTGCCGACAAACCCCTTAACGACAGCACCATGATGTATTACTCTTTTGGTCACGACGGTGAACTGAATATCACGTTTGGCAAGCCTGGCATAAAGCTGGATAAAAAGGATCTGCCTCACAAGCGCCTCATTGTCCGTGTGCCGCGTACGTACAAACTGGATGAGATTGTCATAAATGGTGTTGGCCATACCTTCAGGATGGACAGCGTGCCATGCGAGCATCTTGAACTGAACAATGTGGCGAACCAGATCGTCTTGAACGAGTGTGAGGTGAAGGAGATTGAAGTGAATTCAGTGAGTTCCGATGTGGAAGCCACTTTCAGCCGTATGCCGGAGGATATTGAGCTCAACAATGTCAGTGGCAAAACGGTGCTATATGTGCCAAAAGATGCCGGCATGACTGTGGAAATGGCTGGTGTAAACGACGACTTCTACAGCGAACTGCCCGTCGGGAAAAAAGGCGGCAAGAAAGTGATAGGCAACGGCGCCTGCAATATAGAGTGCAACTCGCTTAGCGGCGACCTGAAAATAAAAAACAAAAAGAGTAACTAATAAAAAGTTGTTGAAAGATGAAAAGCAAGTCTTTAATATTAGCAATGGTTTTTACAGCGACAGGGCTGCTGACGCTGAGCGGCTGCAAGCTTAGTATGGGCAACCCTATGGAAGATTCGGATGAAGTCAAGGCTCGTTACGAGAATGAGGACGGTGATTTCCAGATGCCCGACAATGGAGACGGCGCACGTTTGGCGATGGGCGGACTTACCATAGGAAGCAATAAGGTGAAGGCTTTGAGCATTGATTGGATTACCGACACGGTTACTATCGAAGGATACGATGGCACGGATGTGGTAGTCAGCGAGGTCTCGGATGAGGAACTCAATGATTCGAACTCGATGTACTACAGTCTGTCGCCTGAAGGGAAACTGAGTCTTTTATTTTGTAAGCCAGGGATTGTGATTAAAAAAGGTACGGTACTATCCAAACATCTATTTGTTCGGGTACCACGCACGTTGAAGATGGATGAATTGGTGGTTGACGGAGGAAGCCATACTGTACAGCTGGATGGTGTGTCGAGCAAAGAAATGGATGTGAAAGGCCTCGTGAACTCGGTGCAAATCAATGAGTGCGAGTTGGGAAATATGAAAGTTGACATTGCCTGTAGTCCGGCAGTGGAAGCCCGGTTCACACAGATGCCCGACAAGATAGAGTTGAATAGCAGCGGATGCACTGCAGTGTTGTATGTGCCAAAGGATGCTGGCATTTCGTTCGACGTTGACGGTATGGTGAAGAAGTTCGACTGCGATTTGCCAGTTACCCGAAAGGGCAAGGCAAGGGTTGCAGGCGACGGCCATTGCAAGTTGGTCATGAACCAGCATTGTACTTTCCTTAAGGTCAGAACAGAAGAACCGAAAGAGTGGGGCGCTGAGTTGTGGAATTGGTAGATGTTGAGTATGACTGGACAAATGATTGATTCATATTGAAATAATAGATAATAAAACATGATAATATGGACTTCAAGAAACAAAAACCGATATACCTCCAGATAGCCGATACGCTATGCGAGCGTATCGTGGCTGGAGAGTGGCAGGTGGACGAGCGCGTGCCGTCGGTGCGCGACGTGGCTGCCGAGTTGGGCGTGAATCCCAACACGGTGATGCGCACCTACGACTACCTGCAGAATGCAGAGATAATCTACAACCGCCGCGGAGTGGGCTACTTTGTGGAGCCCAAGGCGGGAGAACGCATCCGTAAGATGCACCGGCAGGAATTCCTTTCCGACGAGCTGCCCTATTTTGTGCAGCGCATGAACATGCTAGGGTTTACCTGGGAAGAATTGATTAATGAAAGCAAACAGTTACAATGATGAAAAAATTAGTGTTATTAGTATTGGCATTGACTGTCATGACGGTCTCTGCAATGGCACAGAGCGTGAGTGTCAAAGGCACGGTGCGCGACGCTAAGACGGGCGAGGTGCTGCCCTTAGTAAACGTGGGACTGATGCGCGTGACAGACACGGTATTTGTACGCGGTGCCGCCACCGAGTTCGACGGCACCTTCCACATCAAGGACGTGAAGCCCGGGAAATATTTGCTGCAGGCCAGCTTTGTTGGCTACCAAAAGTATCTAAAGGAACTAGAAGTACTAGGAAATCTAGATAAACTTGAGATTTCACTCAAAGGTGGCACCACGCTCGGCGAGGTGAAGATTGTGGCGGAGAAGCCCCTCTATGTGATGGACGGCGAGAAGAACATGTACAACACCAAGGAGGATGCCTCCATACAGACGGGTACCGCCAGCGACGCCCTGCAGAATGCGCCGGGCGTGGAGGTGGACGCTGAAGGCAATATCACCCTGCGCGGTGTGAGCAGCGTGGAGATTTGGGTCAACGACCGCCCCTCGCACATGAACGAGGAGGCATTGAAACAGTACATCAAGCAGCTGCCCGCCAACGCCATCGAGCGCATCGAGGTCATCACCAACCCCTCGGCACGCTACTCCACCACGGGCGGTGTGATCAATATTGTCACCAACCAGAAGATTACCCGCAACGAGCTGCTGTGTGTGGGTGTGCGGGCAAGGACATCGCCCAGTGTGTCGCCCTGGATGTCGTATGTGTGGGCCAACGAGAAGGTGGACGTGAATCTCTATCTCAATGCCGACTACTCGCACCACCGCATGGAGGGCGACGGCACCAACACCCTGTTCACTGCCAATGGCGACACCAGCCGCTTCCAGAGCAGCAACCGGAAGACCGAGGCCAACAATCTCGGTGGCTACACCGGGCTCAACCTCAACTGGAACATCACCGACAAGACCCACCTCTCCACCTGGATGGGCGTGTATCCCTATTGGGGTCGCAACCACACCGACCTTGACCTCCAGTATCGTGAGTATTACCCCACGCTGCAAAACTTGGGCTATCACTACACGATGGACAACGGCGACGGCTTCGGCTGGGGTGGCTATGCAGGTGCATGGCTGGAGCATCGTTTCGACACCACGGGCCGCAAGCTCTCCTTTAGCTTCAATGGCAACACTTGGAACAACCGCGGCACTGGCAACGAGACCTTTGCCTACTACGACCCCGCACGCGACACCCTTAAGCGCCGCACCAAAGACCATAGCAGCAATCCTTCGGGCAGCTTGTCGTTGGACTATACCCACCCGCTGAAGAACCAGTTCGAGTTACAGGTGGGTGCCGAGATGGAGTTTGGGGGTGGCACACAATATGTATGCCTTGATACACTCAATGGCTCCAACTATGAGCAGGTGCTGTTGCGCTCATACGAAGGCGTGGAACGTGGCACAGGTCTCAGCGGCTATGTGACGTTGCAGAAACGCTGGGGTGGCTTCACCGCCAAGATGGGTCTGCGTGGCGAGCAGGAGTGGAAAAAGAGTACATGGAACTATCTGAACGGCACCGGTACCACTGTGGTGGACACCGCCTTCTTCGGCCTTGTGCCCAGCATCCACTTGAGCTATCAGACCAAGACCTTCACAAGCTACAGCCTCAGTTACACCCGCCGTCACAGAACGCCCGGCATGACGCAGTTGTCCACCTTCCGCCGCTACGACGACTACAGCTATGAGACTGGCAATCCCAACCTGCTTATCAGCTATACCCACAACTTGGAGGCCGCCTTCAACAAGTATATCATGGGCTTCGGCAACATCGGCATCAACGCCTATTACCGCGCCAACACCGACGAGATCGGCACCATGGCTTACGCAGGTTATGCACTTGAATATTTCGGCCCGGTGCTGGTCAACTACACCATGCCGGAGAATATTGGCAGCAGCCACACCGAGGGTTTGGAGGCAAACATCACCTACCGCCCCACGGGCTTCCTTAACGTGCGTCTCAACGCTTCGGTATTTAACTATGGCTACAACTACAAGGACTTCTCCGACAGCAAGGTGAGCTGGAGCGCCCGCCTCAATGTGTGGGCCAAGCTGTGGGGCTGGCTCGAAGTGTTCGCCAACGCCCATTACAGCTCTCCCCGTTTGGGTCTCTACAGCATGAGTGTCGCCAACAAGGGCGTGGACTTCGGCGTGAGCAGCGACTTCTTCAACCGCAAGCTGAGTGTGAACCTCAACGTCCGCGACATCTTCGGCATGGCGCAGTGGGGTAACAACACCACGGCTCCCAGTTATCAAACCACCGGCAGCCAGCGTTACGACTCGCGCTTTGTCAGCCTCGGCCTCACCTGGCGTATGGGTAAGATGGAGCTGGAAAGCAAAGCCCGCCAAGGTGCCACCGAGAGCATGGGAACCCCGCAACTGAACTAAGAATTAAGAACTATAAGAAACGAAATAATGAAAACTTCTGTATTGATAATCTCTTTGTTACTCTTTTCCTCCCTTACTTCTATTTCGGCGCAGGAGGACTATCTGACCCTTCGCGGGCATGTCACCGACCGTGACACCCGCGAGGGGTTGCCTGCCGTGACCGTCTATGTGGCGGGACAGGCCATCTACACCCAGACAAACAACGACGGCGAGTATGTGCTGAAGGTGCCAGCCGAGCATCGGGACGGCAGCGTGGTGTATGCCCTGATGGGTTATCTGCGCGACACGGTCACCATTGCCAAAGCACAGCGCAAACCCGACGTGGCTCTTACCTCCGACGGTGGCCGCTGGCTGAAAGAGGTGACGGTGACAGAATACTCACCCAAGGCGGCGGCTCAGCTATTGATAGATGCGGTGAACCGCATACCACAGAACTACCAAACCGACAGTGTGGTGGGCACATGGTTCTACCGCGATGTGAGGATGCTGAACGGCGAGCTGTTCCTCTTTGACGAGATGGTGTTTGATGCCCTGCGTGTGGGCTACGACAAGCACCATACATTGAAGAAACTGAATAACGGTGAAGAGCCTGGGAACATCGCTCGGTATAGTTACAAACGTCCCATTGAGAGTAACTATACCAGCATCCGCCACGACCGTCTGCTGCTGTGCGACACGGCTTATGTAAATAAACAAGTGTCAAGGGAGGTGTCAGGCGATTATATCGGTTACGAAGAGAACGAAGTGCTGTACGACCCAGTGGAGATTCCGAATGCCACGACTCGCCTGTCGCTGAAACGCTTGGAGAAGGCAAAGAAGCACAATAAATATCAAGTGTCGGAAATGACCGATGCCGAAGGACATCAGTATTATGTCGTCACCTCAAGATATAATGGTTCAGGCGGACCGTTCCGTGGTCATGGCTCTTTTCGCATCGTGATTGCAAAGGGAAGTCTTGCCATCACCTGTATAGAAGAAACGAACTACTTCGCGATGCGCCCATTCTTTCCTTTGAAGAAAGTATTCAAAAAGGCAGGTGTTGACTCGTTGGCTCGGCGAGAGCATGTGGTGTATAACTACGGCTTGGTGGAAGGCAAGTACACTTTGACTTCCTACACCCGCGATGAGGGTACGGACTTTTATTGCAATGCCTCGAGTCCCAAGGGTGCTGGGTTGAACTCTATGGATAATCATTGCCAATGTGTGCTGACCGGCGAACACAAGGAAGGCTCATCCTTCTTGATGAATAACACCATCCAGCCACCGGGAAGCGTGCTGGTACCACAACGCCGTGCCGACCACAAGCAGTACGACGAAGCCTTCTGGCAACAGTACAATTTCATCCCCCTCGAGGCCTCAATACATCAAAAACTGGAGAAAAAGCTTAAAAAATATTAAATATCACCACCCCTGTGAAGGATTTTACCATCTTAAACGTTTATTGATTATACACAAAAAAATGAAACAATAATAACATGAAGACAACACTAAAAACTTTAGCCATCGTTACGGTGGCCGCATCCTTGGCCTTTGCCGGTTGCAAGAAAGAAAAGATTGAACCTTTAACCCCTGAAACTCCTGAGGTGGAAACTCCCGAGAACAACTATGTAGGTACTGCATGGTCTGCCCACCTGGAAAACACCTATTATTACGAGGGCATGCTGCAAATGGATGTCACCTACGACCTGTCGCTCGACTTCCTCGACTCGGTAAGCGGAGAACTGTTCCATGATCTCGTTATCAATGTACCCGACTACCCCGCAGCCTCCCAGAACCAGAACATGACAGAAGCGTTCACCTACACCTTCAGCAACGACAGCGTGATATTGAAATGCCATTATTACGACGATGAGCTGGGCGACACAGCCTACTATTCCTACGAACTGGTTTACGACACGGTGGCACAGACACTGACCCTTGATTTCGACGACCCCGACATGGAAGAGATAATGGGAACCTCAGTGATGGTGTTCACACAGGTGCCTGTTGAGCCTGCCAAGGCCATCATCCCCAGTGCCAAGACTGCAAAAGGCAAGATGAGCTGGGGTAACATTGTGGGCAGAATCGTCCGTGCTTTGAAAATTTGATAACAGAGTATTGCTATGAAACTGAACAAGGTATTATTACTGGCTGCGGCGGTGCTGATGATTGGCACCGCTGTCGCCGCCCCAGTGAATCCCAAACGGGCTGCCGCTCTTGCGCAGTCTTTCTTCTCCTCCCAGACTGGTGCCAAGAGCGGCAACAGGCTGGCGGATGTCCCCACCGAGTGGCAGTACAGAGGCATCTATCTTTTCGAGGGTGCCGATGGAGGCTTTGTGCTCGTGGCTGCCGACGATGCGGCGCGTCCCATCTTGGGCTATTCTGCTACGGGTGCGATGGACACTGCCAATATGCCTCCAGCCTTGCAGGAGTGGTTGAAGGGATATCAGAAGGAGATCGACATCTTGCGCGAGGCAAAAGGCTTTCCTCCCCATGCTGAATGGTATGCCCTGGAACAGGGTATCACCCCAAAAGATACCGTGTGGGAAGGTGTGGAACCCATGCTTACCACTTTCTGGGACCAGGGCTATCCATATAATGGCTACTGCCCCGGCGGGTCGGTGACGGGCTGTGCTGCCACGGCTCAGGCGCAGGTGATGAATTATTGGAAATACCCCGCCTTTGGACAGGGTAGTCATAGTTACACTCATGTGCGTTATGGTGTGCAACAGGCCGATTTTGCACACACTCTCTACGACTGGGAGAATATGCCCGTTGCGGCTACTGCCAGTTCGCCTATGGTGGAGAAAGAGGCTGTGGCTTTGCTGATGTACCATTGTGGCGTGAGTCTTGAAATGGATTACTCTCGCGACGGCAGTGCGGCAGCTGGTTTGGCCGGTGTGTCTGGCTATGCCAGTATCGACAACTCGTTGAAGGATTACTTCGGTTACAGCAATCAGATGCGGGTTGTGCACAAGGACTTCGGCTATGGCAACGCGGAATGGCGCGACATGATTATAGCCGATTTGGACTTGGGACACCCCATCGTTTATACTGGTGCAGCAGAAGAGGGCGGTCACGGCTTTATCTGTGACGGATACGACAGTCGTGGCTATATGCACTTCAATTTCGGTTGGAGCGGCCGGGGGGATGGCTATTTCCCTGTCGACTCCATCAGCCCTGGTGTGGGAGGTGTGGGTGGCAATGTCACCTATACTTTCAATATGTCTAACGCTGCCTTGTTGGGCTTGGTGCCCGACTACCGTTTGCGGGTGAGCGACACGCTTTTCTCCATGAACCGTGACGGCGGGGCCGATTCACTTCTGTTTGCTCCCAATAGTGCAGTGAACACCGTTTGGAGTATGGTGTGCGATGCCGATTGGCTCACCGTGCAAGTGGACACCTTTGCCCATGCTTGTCGGGTGCGTTTCATTGTGCCGGAAAACAACACCGGTGAAGAGCGTGTTGCCACAATAACCTTCGCGCAGGGTGGCGAGCGTTGCTTGGTTCGTGTGGTGCAGAGTGCTTATAACGAAGAGGAGCTGTGTCCAGTAACCGTGGTGATGGAATGTACCCATGGTGAGACTTGGCAGGGTGGTGCTTATCTGTCGCTTCAGTCGGCATCGGGTTATATCTATGGCACTGCTCGCCTGGAGCAGGGTACCAAGGACTCCGTCGACATTGCCGTGGCCCCTCACGATGTCTATGCAGTATGGCACAAAGGCGGTGGTACCGACCGCTATGTCAACTACACGATAAAAAACCGCTACGAAGAGGCGCTGGTGTCGGTGAAGAACGCATATCGCAACGGGGGAAGCCACTTTATTGAATGGCCCTGTGCCCATTTGGATATCGAGGATGTGCCTTCGGAAGGAGTGGTGAACGTATATCCTAACCCAGTGACCGATGTGCTGAACATTCAGGCTGATAATGTACAAAAGGTCGAGCTGATGGACATGAGTGGACGCCGAATCCTTACCACAGACAAAGAGCAAATAGACGTGAGACAGTTGCCCGCAGGGGCATACTTTGTCCGCATTATTACCTCTCGCAACACCACCATTAAACGTGTTGTGAAGAAGTAAGAACTGGAACACTCAAAAAAAAAAGTGGCTGACGCACCTTTCTGGAGTGTCAGCCACTTTTCTTGGTGATAGAATGGCTAAAGCCGGATAATCTCTTCGATAATGCCCTTTATCAACTGGTCGATAGTGGCGTCGTCGCAGTTGTAGTTGTTGCAGAGGATGGAGAAACTGAACACCTGGTCCTCCTGGTTGGTGAAGTAACCTGCAAAGTTGCGCACGCCGGGAGCCACGCCGCTCTTGATGCGGAGCGAGCAGTCCTCCGGCACACGGGGAATGATGTCGTATTCCGGCACGCGGTTGCTGATGCCGAGGGCGCCGGCATAGTCGAAGAAAAACTGTTGGCGCGCCACAGCGTCAAGGAATTGGCACACAAAGTAGGCGGTGACACGGTTGTCGCGCGATAGGCCGCTGCCGTCCACCATATTCACCCCCGAGGTGCTGATGTCAAGCTCCTGGAAATAATCGTACATAAACCGGCGGCCGGAGCCAAAGGTGCCATGCCCGTCGCGCAGGTAGCCGAGGAGCTTGAAAAGGCTTTCGGAGGCGATGTTGTTGTTGGTCTGGGTGGTCAGCGCGGTGGTGGTGAACAGGTTGAAAGCGGTGTCGGTATAGAGCTTGCGGTATTGTTTGGGCATGGTGAAGTGTACGTCGGGTTCGCCCGAGACGGTGATGCCGTGCGAGCGCAGATACCGCGTGAACGCCGTGGCCATGCGCATGGCAGGCTGCGGCAGCGATGCACGGAAGTGGGTGTCGGCGGTGCCGAGGGGGATGACACCCCGGCAGGTGCGGTTGTTCTGGTGCGGAGCACCATAGAAGCAGACATCGAAGACCGTGTCGCGCGGGCCGGTGACCACATTGTTGGTGATGGGAATGTCGGGGTTGGTGCTGGTGATAACCGCCGGGTCGCCCACGCGTCTGCCAGCCTTGAAGTGGACATCCACCGAGTTCTCGTTATAGTTGATGCCGCAGGCTCCGCTGGCGTGGCAATTGCCTATGTCGTCCCAACGCCACGAGGGGTGTACCATGTCGCCCTCGAAGATGCTGGTGTCGGCGTAGATGTGACCGTTGATGCGTTTGATGCCCTTATGGCGGATGGCCTCGGTGAGGCGGTGGAAGGTCGAGTCGGTGTGTGGGAAGCGGTCCGAGCAGAAGAAGGGGTCGCCGGCGCTGGCGATGATGATGTCGCCCTGCAGGGTGCCGTGGCGGTCAATCTCGCCCGAATAGTAGAGGTGGTTCTCGAAGTAGAACTTTGGTCCCATGCGGCTGTAGGCGGCGGCGGTGGTGAAGAGCTTGTTGATGGCTGCAGGAATCATGGAAAGGTCGTCGTTGCGCGAATAGATGGTGCTGTCCTTGGTGATGTTGTGGACGCACACCGCGAACGAGGCATGCCGCAGGGCGGGCTTGAGGGTGGTATGTCTGACAACAAAGTCCAGACGGTCGGTGTTCTGTGCCGCCGCGGCCATCCAGAGCATTGTGCAGAGTGTTGCCAGAAAGATTTTCTTGCAATGGGTCATGTTCTTGTTGCTTATAGTTTATTATTCCGTTGGGGGTCGTTGGCCAACAGTTGGTTGATTTCGTCTATGCGGTCCAGCAGTTTGTTGCGGCCGGTGCGTGTCACCGACGAGGTGAGTATCATCTCCGGCAGCTCCTCCCAGGTCTCGGACAGCACACGCTTCATGTTGTTCACCGTGGCGGCCGTCTCGCTCTGTTTCTGCTTGTCGGTCTTGGTGAAGATGATGATGAGCGGCACACCATGGGCGCCCATGTAGTTGATAAACTCGATGTCGATTTTCTGTGGCGGGATGCGCGAGTCGATAAGCACAAACAGGTTGGCCAGGGTTTCGCGGTTGAGGATATAGTCGTTGATCATCGCCTGCCACTCCATCCGCGACGCTTTCGACGTGCGGGCATAGCCGTAGCCCGGCAGGTCGACGAGATACCACGCTTTGTTGATAAGGAAGTGGTTGATGAGCTGGGTCTTGCCGGGTTTGACGCTCGTCTTGGCCAGGCTTTTGTTGTTGGTGAGCATATTGATAAGCGACGACTTGCCCACGTTGCTGCGCCCGATAAAGGCATATTCGGGCAGCCGTGTGTCGGGGCACTTGCGGTAGTCGTTGTTGCTGACAACGAAGGTGGCGCTTTTTATCTCCATCGTTGGTAGGGGTTCGTTTCGGGGTTGTTATTCCTTTGTGCGTGGGGCGGTGCGTTTCTTCCTTCTCTTGTGCGACTTGCTCTTGCTGCTTTCCGCTACACTTTCCTTCAGGTGTTTGAGCCGTTTCAGCTCCATCCGTTCGGTGTCGTTTATCTGTTTCCACCAAGGCAGTTGCTTCATGTTGATGCGGAACAGCTTGATGCGGTCCAGCACGCGGTTCTTTGTGTCGTACGACTCGATGTAGCGTTTGCGCTTCTCGGGCACAATGTCGCGCAAGGTGACAAGGATGCCTGTCTCGTCGGTGTTGCCGAACTCGGTGTTGATGGCTGTGCCGAACGACCGCATGGTGGGTGTGAGGTTCATGTATGCGTTGATCATGGCCGGCACCGTGCAGCCCAGGGCGCGCACGTTGCGCACCAGTATCTGGTAATCCTCCTTGTAGTTGCGTCCGTCGAAGAGCGCGTGCAACTCGTTCAGGTCCGACTCAATCTTCAGCCGTGTGTAGGGCCACACCAGTCCCTCGGGGTCGGGGAAATGTTTCTGGTAGAAGTATAGGATCAAGTCTTTGGCGCGGCGGTTCATCTGAGGGTACATGGTGATTTTGCCGAAGAAGTAGAGGGTCTCCGGTATCTCCAGGGCGATGGCTCCGAGGCCGTCCCACAGGTTGTCCAGCGAGTAGAGCCCCTTTCTCAAGTTGTTGCCCGGCTGGAAGTCGGGCTGCACAAAGGCGCGTCCCAGCTCCACGGTGTAGGGGAGGTAGTTCTCGATGAATTGGTCCGAGTACTGGAACAGCTCCGACGTGGGGGTGGCAATGGTGCCGTCCTCGCGGTGCATCATGTTGCTGCCATGGATAAAGCGGTAGCCGCCCACAATCTCATCGTCCTCGGGGCTCCACACAAACAGCTGCTTGAAGCAGTAGGGTTCGGGCATCGTGTCAAACTCGTCGATGTCGCAGTCCTTGCCCGTGCCGCCGCCGTCCAGGGCGAAGCTCAGCTCGCGCAGGCGCCCAATCTCGCGCATGATGTTGGGCGACAGGTGCGCCGTGGTGATATATATCTCCTTGTTCCCGCTGTTGGTCTTGCGGAGAAAGTTCTTGTGCTTCAATTCGGCCTTTATCAGGTCGCGGGATACCGGTGGGATGATGTACGAGGTGTCGATTTCCATAGCTACTTGCGTTTTGATAATGGTGATACCGATAGGGGGGAGGGGGCTGTCTACAGCAGCTCCTCGAACCGGGCTTGGGGATTGTCTTTCAGTTTATAGCAATACTCCTTCACCAGCGCCGCCCACTCCTTGGCGGTGTGGCGGTTGTCGAAGGTGGAGTAGGGGATGGGGTTGCCAACGGTCAGGTGCATGGTCTTGCCGCGTTGGGCGAACATCTCGCCGGGCAGCAGGGCCATCTCGAAGTTGAACTTGATGCCCAGCCGTTCGCGCAGGCGGGCGATGTTGTAGAACCGCTTGCGGTTGCGGGCGTCGAAGAAGAAAGGCACCACGTCGCGGTGGTAGCGAACGGCCTTCTTGATGAAGGTGGGCTTCCACTCCAGGTCGCGGATGTCGCCGCCCTTCTGCTTGCGCGAGCAGATGCCCGCCGGGAAATAGAGCAGGCAGTTCTCGCCCGCAAAGGCCTCCTCCAGGGCGTTCACATTGGCCGTGTTGCGGTTCACCTTGTCGATGGGCACGAACAGGGGTGCAGGGCCGGGCAGATAGAGCAGAAAGTCGTTCACCGGGAACTTGATGTCCTTGCGGTAGCGCCCCACGGCAGCCATCACCGCCAGCCCGTCGGGGCCGCCCAGCGGGTGGTTCCCCGCCACGATGGGATACCCCTCTGCAGGAATGTGCTCGGGGTTGGTCACCAGTATCTTCGCGTTCAGGTCCTCGGGATGGTCGCCCTCAAGGAAAGCGTGTACAAAGTCCAGCCCGAACTTGTCGCGCAGCCGATAGATGACGGAGTTGATCTCGTCGGCGTGCAGCAGCCGTTCCATCATGCGTACTGCCCAATGGGGCAGCTTCACCCCTTTGTTGGCAAGAATCTTTTGTATGTCAACATGTTTCGTGGTGATTTCCCTCGGGTCCATGTGCGGTCTTTCTTCCATATTGATAAGCTGTTTAGAATTTGCAAAGATACGAATAAAAATCCATACCAACAAAAAATATATCAAACACTAAAGGGGACAGCCCTTTACGGCTGTCCCCCTTTGTGTTGTGTGGTGGTTTGGTCCACTGTTATTGTATCGCGATTTGCTGCGACTTGGCCTGTTTCTCCTCGTCGGTGAACTTGGGCAGGGTGACGGTCAGGATACCGTGCTCCACCTTGGCGCTGATGGCTTCGCGCTTCACGTTTTCGGGTAGGCTGAACATCTGCTTGAACTGGAGCGAGCTGAACTCGTGGCGCAGGTAGTGGCGGTCTTTCTTCTCCTCTTTCTTCTCCTCCTTTTCACCATCTCCACCACCAGATTGTTCTCGCTGTCAACACTCAGGCTAAGGTCTTCTTTCGACAGCCCGGGCACCGAGAGCTCAATCTCGTAGTTCTTCTCGCTTTCGGTCACATTCATCTTGGGCATCGTGACGTGTTCGTCGTAGGTACCGCAGTTCCAATTGTTCCAATTCATCAACTCGTTAAAGAGCGAGGGCATGAAGTTCTGATTTCTTGTTGTGAGTAACATGGTTTTAATCTCCTATTTTTTTATTGTTTTTTATCTTTGTTGTTGGCTGGTTGCTGTTGCAACCCGTCTTTGTTTCTCTGTCTGCGGTTCCTTACGTCCGCCGACACCCTCTATCCTGCAACCCTCGTGCCATCATCGGAATGCTGACAAAATGACATAAATCATGCCTTTTTTGTGTTTTTATCCATGACAAATTGTCTTAATAACGTCGTCTGGTGGCTCATGCATGAATACGTGAATCGATTAACTAAAATCGGTCATTATGAAACCGAAAACTCATACGGAGTACCTGCCGAATCGTGCAAAGTATGGGGAATATCCCTGCCCCGTAGGGGCTTTCGTTTAATAGCATATCACGTCGTTATACAGATATATTCTCCGTAGGAGATTTCGAATAGGTATATTCCAACAACCGATTTGGGATTAACGAATTAACACATACCGAGAGGGGCCGTTCAATCCTGCTTCGTGATAGTATCGTTATAGCATCGTTACTCGATATGATAACGGAAAACAAGCCGGGAAGCAGGCAGCATCGAGCCGGGTTTGAACGACCCAAGTGGGTCGTGGCGTGACGACGGCAGAGACTTCCCGGCGCTGCGGTAAAACATGAATTATCATTAATCGTCATTAATTTATGGTCATTACACGGTAATTCATGTTAAAATAAGAGGTAAAACATGAATTCTCTTTACCAAGCAATGT
>JAFZPH010000023.1 GCA_017550405.1 Bacteroidales bacterium | reverse complement strand
GTTACAACCTAAGAAAACAAGATATAGAAAGCAGCAGAAGGGTAAAATTAAAGGCAATGCTTTCCGTGGTCACGAGTTGGCTTTCGGTACCTTTGGTATCAAATCCCTGGAAACCTGTTTCATCACAGGCCGTCAAATAGAAGCTGCACGTCAAGCTGTAACGCGTCATATGAAACGTGAAGGTCAGATTTGGATTCGTATTTTCCCCGACAAGCCTATCACGAAGAAGCCCAATGAGGTCCGTATGGGTAAAGGTAAGGGTGCACCTGAATATTTCGTCGCCCGTGTAATGCCGGGTACGATTCTGTTCGAGTGCGAGGGTGTTCCAATGGACATCGCCAAGGAGGCTCTCCGTCTGGCAGCTCAAAAACTCCCCATCTCGACCAAGTTTGTTGTTAAAAGAGATTATATCGAAGAATAAAAAGAAGATACAGTCATGAAAAACGAATTAGTTTTAAAAGAACTCACGACTGCCGAGTTAAAGGAAAAATTGGATACCGAGCGTGCCATGTATCAGAAGATGCTTATGACCCATGCTGTATCGCCCTTGGAGAATCCCAATAAAATAAAAGAAAGTAGAAAAACTATTGCCCGCTGTCTCACTGAACTTCGCGCCCGCGAAATCGCTGAACAGAAGCAGAACAATCAGTAGATATGGAAAGAAATTTAAGAAAAGAAAGAATCGGTGTTGTGGTGAGCAACAAGATGGACAAGTCCATTGTCATCAAGGTGGAGCGCAAAGTGAAGCACCCGCTGTATGGCAAGTTCGTCAAGAAATCCACCAAATTCATGGCTCACGACGAGAAGAACGAATGCAACATTGGCGATGTCGTCCGTATTATGGAGACCAGACCTTTGAGCAAGAACAAATGCTGGCGTCTTGTGGAAATCGTCGAAAGAGCCAAGTAAATTGTCACACAACCTTCTAGACAAAAAGATTGAAAAGAAATGATACAACAAGAAACTAGAATGACGGTTGCCGATAACAGCGGTGCAAAGAGCGCACTCTGTATCCGTGTCCTCGGTGGTACCAAGAAGCGTTATGCCTCTATTGGCGACACTATCGTGGTGGCCATCAAAGACGCCATTCCTTCAGGCAACATTAAAAAGGGATCCGTTTCTAAAGCAGTTGTGGTCCGTACAAAGAAAGAGATTCGCCGCAATGATGGTAGCTACATCCGCTTCGACGACAATGCATGTGTGCTACTCACCGCTGCCGACGAGCTCCGTGGCACCCGTATTTTCGGACCCGTCGCCCGTGAACTCCGTGACAAACAATTCACCAAGATTGTTTCACTGGCTCCCGAAGTATTGTAAACATTAAAAAGAAGAGAAAAAAATGAAATTGCACGTAAAAAAAGGGGATACCGTTATGGTGATTGCCGGCGAAGACAAGGGCAAGACCGGCAAGGTGCTGAAGGTTTATCCCGAAAAGAATCGCGCCATCGTGGAAGGTCGTAATCTCGTGAAGAAACATACCAAGCCCAGTGCCAAGAACACCCAGGGCGGTATCGTTGAGCAGGAGGCTCCTATCCATTTGTCCAACCTCATGGTTATGGATGGTAAAACTCCTACCAGAATCGGCCGCAGAATCAGTGAAAAGACTGGTAAACTTGTTCGTTATTCCAAAAAATCAGGGGAGGAGATTAAATAATGGCATACATTCCTACATTAAAGACAAAATATAAAGAGGAGATTCTTCCCGCGCTGATGAATGAGTATGGCTATAAGACAGTCATGCAGGCTCCGCGCTTGAAGAAAATCACTCTGAACCAAGGTCTCGGCAAAGCCGCTATCGCCGATAAGAAAGTTATCGACAAGGGTATTGAAGAAATGACCCTCATCGCCGGTCAGAAAGCCGTGGCAACGAAATCGCGTAAAGATATCTCCAACTTCAAACTGCGTCGTGGAATGCCCATCGGTGTCCGTGTGACTCTGCGTGGCGAGCGTATGTATGAGTTCCTGGAGCGTCTCATCACCGCTTCTATTCCCCGTATCCGCGACTTCCGCGGTATCAACGACAAGGGTTTTGACGGCAAGGGTAATTATACTTTTGGTATTTCCGAGCAGATTATCTTCCCCGAGATTGATATCGACAAGATTGACCGTATCCAGGGTATGGACATCACTTTCGTCACTTCCGCCAACACCGACAAGGAGGCCATGTCGCTGCTCAAATTGTTTGGCATACCTTTTAAGAATCAACAAAAATAAAAGATAATGGCAAAAGAATCAATCAAAGCAAGAGAACGTAAGAGAGCCAAAATGGTTGCTCGTTATGCTGCCAAGCGTGCTGCTCTGAAGGAAATCGTCCGCACTGGTGAACCCGAGGAGGTTGAGAAGGCTGTCATTGCTCTTCAGAAACTCCCGAAGAATGCCTGCCCCATCCGCATGCACAACCGTTGCCAGCTCACCGGCCGTCCCAAGGGTTACATGCGTCAGTTCGGCATTTCGCGTATCAACTTCCGCGAGATGGCCGTCAGCGGTCTCATCCCCGGTGTCAAAAAGTCAAGTTGGTAAAATTTAATCAGTAATCATTGGTAGCTTTGCAAGTTGGCAAACCCAATACTACAAAACTTAAAATCAAGAATAAAATATGGTAACAGATCCTATTGCAGATTATTTGACCCGTATGCGCAATGCTATTGCTTCCAAGCATCGGATTGTTGAAATTCCTGCATCGAAATTGAAAAAAGAGATCACCAAGATCTTATTTGAGAAAGGTTATATCCTTAACTATAAATTCGAGAACGAAGGTCAGCACAACCAGAGCATCAAGATCGCTCTGAAATATCATCCTGTGACGAAAATCTCCGCTATCTCCGAGCTCAAGCGCGTCAGCTCCCCCGGTCTGCGCCGTTACGTCTCTGTCGAGGATATGCCCCGTGTGCTCAACGGTCTTGGCATCGCCATTATCTCCACTTCCAAAGGTCTCATGACCGATAAAGAGGCTCGTACTCTTAATGTGGGCGGAGAAGTTATTTGTTACATCAGCTAATCAAAAGAGAGGAGTATAGAAATGTCAAGAATAGGTAAAATGCCCATCACCCTGCCCGCAGGTGTTGAAGTGAAAATATCTTCTGATAACGTTATCACCGTGAAAGGACCGAAAGGTGAGCTGTCGCAGCAGGTTGCTCCTTATATTACGATTAAGCAGGAGGATGGTGCTCTGCATTTTGAGCGTCCTTCCGACAGCAAGGAGCATAAAGCCATGCATGGTCTCTATCGCGCCTTGGTTTCGAACATGGTGAAAGGTGTTTCCGAGGGTTTCAAGACCGTCCAGGAAGTTATCGGAGTTGGTTACAAAGTGCAGGCCAACGGTAATGTCATGGAGATGGATCTCGGATACAGCCACAAGATTTTCTTTGAGCTGGCTCCCGAAATCCATGTCGAGACAGTTACTGAGAAGGGTAAGAACCCCATTATCACCATGACTTGCTGTGACAAGCAAATCCTTGGTCAGGCCGCTGCCAAGATCCGTTCTCTGCGCAAACCCGAGCCTTATAAGGGTAAAGGTATCCGCTTCCAGGGCGAGGAAATCAGAAAGAAAGCTGGTAAGGCTGCTGCTAAGTAAAAATAATTAGAACGCCAAAGTATAAACAATTATGGCTACAAGAAAAGATATAAGAAGAACAAAAATTAAATTCCGCATTCGTCATAAGATCAGTGGCACCGCCGAGATGCCCCGACTCTCTGTGTTCAGAAGCAATAAGGAAATTTATGCACAGGTTATTGACGATGTAAAGGGTGTGACACTGGCCGCAGCTTCCTCACGCGAGAAAGGTGTAGAAAAGAGTGGCACGAAGAGCGAAATGTCCGCTAAGGTTGGCAAACTTGTCGCCGAACGCGCTATCGCTGCAGGTATTAATACTGTGGTATTTGACCGAAACGGTTATCTCTACCATGGTCGTGTTAAATCGTTGGCCGATGGTGCCAGAGAAGGTGGTTTAAAATTCTAAAGTCATGGCAGAAGTAAACGTAAAAAGAGTAAAATCGAGCGAAATCGAGTTCAAAGATCGTCTTGTTGCAATCAATCGTGTAACCAAGGTTACCAAGGGTGGTAGAACTTTCACCTTTGCTGCCATTGTTGTCATCGGAAACGAGAACGGTGTTGTCGGATACGGCTTGGGAAAAGCCAAGGAGGTTCAGGCCGCCATCCAGAAGGGTGTCGACGATGCCAAGAAGAACCTTATCAAGGTTCCCGTGCTGAAAGGCACCATCCCTCACGAGCAGTGCGGTAAGTACAGCGGTGCCCGCGTGTTCCTGAAACCTGCTGCTCCCGGTACCGGTGTTATCGCCGGCGGTGCCATGCGTGCCGTTCTGGAGAGTGTTGGTGTTAAGGACGTGCTTGCTAAGTGCAAGGGTTCTTCCAATCCCCACAGCGTTGTGAAGGCTACTATCAATGCCTTGCTGCAGATGAAGGATCCCTACATGGTTGCAGAGCTCCGTGGCATTGCCCTTGATAAAGTGTTTAACGGTTAATTATGGAGAATAAAATCATGGCAGAAAAGACTTTAAAAATCAAACAGGTCAGAAGTATCATCGGTCACCCTGCACGCCAGAAGAAAACCATGGCTGCATTAGGGCTGAGAAAAATCAACCATGAGCGCACGGTAGTTGCTACCCCGCAAATTCTCGGTATGATTGAGAAGGTGAAACACTTAATCACTGTTGAGGAAATCTAATTAATGTCGAAAAGTTGTTGTTGCAGTTTGCTCCCTCTTTCTGTGATAACGAATAAAACTTCAAATATAGAATAATATGAGTTTAAATAATCTTCAACCCGCAAAAGGTTCCATCAAGCACTCCAAACGTGTCGGCCGCGGTGCTGGCTCAGGTAAAGGTGGCACATCCACTCGCGGTAACAAGGGTGCAAAGGCTCGTTCCGGTTACCATCAGAAGATTGGTTTCGAAGGTGGTCAGATGCCCATCTATCGTCGCCTGCCCAAATTCGGTTTCAAGAACCTCAACCGTATTGAGTATGTTGGTATCAATATCGATACACTCAATGCTCTTGCTGAGACCAAGAACATTGCCGATTTCAATGTCGAGGTCTTCCGCCAGAATGGTCTTATCTCGGGCAAGGATCGTATTAAGATTCTCGGCCGTGGCGAGTTAAACAAAGCCATCAATGTCACTGCCCACGCATTCTCCGCTGCTGCCAAGCAAGCAATCGAGGCCAAAGGCGGTGTCGCCACAGTAATCGAATAAAGTTTATGGAGTTGATGAAGTCGTTGTTGTAGAAACCGAACTCCATCAACTTCATGACTCCATCAACTTCAAAACCTAAAAAATAACAATAATGAAGAGATTAATACAGACACTCAAAAACATCTGGTCGATTGAAGACCTGCGGAAAAGAATTCTTTACACATTGGGATTGGTCCTTGTGTACCGCATAGGTTGTTATGTCGTCCTGCCCGGTGTCGATCCTACGCAGTTGCAGAATCTCCAGAATCAGGGTTCTGAGGGTCTGATGGGTCTGTTGAACATGTTCTCCGGTGGTGCATTCTCCAACGCTTCCATCTTTGCATTGGGTATCATGCCGTACATCACTGCTTCCATCGTGATTCAGTTGTTTGTCATGGTTATCCCTTATTTCCAGAAGATGCAGCACGATGGTGAGAACGGCCGCAGGAAAATGAATCAGATTACCCGTCTGCTCACTGTTGCCATTACCGGTTTCCAAGCTCCTGCTTACATCACCAACATGATGTATCAGTTGGGTGCCTCGTCGACCGCCATCTATCCTTTCGATGGCAGCTCTCCCACATGGACTTTCTGGGCTTCCAGTATCATCATCCTGATTGCCGGTACCCTCTTTGTCATGTGGCTCGGTGAGCGCATTACCGAGAAAGGTGTGGGCAACGGTATCTCTCTGTTGATTATGATTGGTATCATCGCTCGTCTGCCCTTCGCACTGTTTGGTGAGTTCGTCTCCCGTCTCACCGATGCTGGTGGCGGACTTGTGATGTTCCTGATTGAGATTGTCGCTTTGCTTGCAGTCATTCTGCTCGTCATCTTGCTGGTGCAGGGTACCCGCCGTATCCCCGTGCAGTATGCCAAGCGCATCGTTGGTAACAGACAATATGGTGGAGTGCGTCAGTACATCCCCATCAAGGTCAATGCCGCCGGTGTTATGCCCATCATCTTTGCTCAGGCAATCATGTTCATTCCCATCACTTTCATGGGATTCACTGGCAATTCCGATTCTAAATTCTGGATGGCTTTTACCGACTTCAATGGTTTCTGGTATAACTTGGTATTCTTTATACTGGTTGTCCTGTTTACCTACTTCTATACGGCAATTGCCATCAACCCCAACCAGATGGCTGAGGATATGAAGAAAAACGGTGGTTTCATCCCCGGTGTCAAGCCTGGCAAAAAGACCGCTGAATATCTCGAAGGTGTTCTTTCCAAGATTACCCTTCCCGGTTCTATCTTCTTGGCCATTGTTGCTATCCTTCCCGCTATTATCCGTCTCTTTGATGTCAACACCCAGTTTGCCCAGTTCTACGGCGGCACCTCGCTGTTGATTTTGGTCGGTGTTATCCTCGATACTCTCCAGCAGATTGAAAGCCATCTGCTCATGCGTCACTACGATGGTCTCACCAAGACTGGTCGCATCAAAGGCCGTACCTCTATGTCCGTTCAGGCATAATTCAACTAATTATCTAGAATGATACTCCTTAAGACAAACGAAGAAATAGAACTGATACGTGATAGTGCCCGTCTCCTCGGCAAGACTCTTGCCGAGGTGGGCCGTCATATTCAGCCAGGTGTTACCACTGCTTACCTTGACAGAATAGGCGAGCAGTTCATCCGCGACAACGGTGCCATACCTCTTTGCAAAGGATATGAGGGTTTCCCCTCGGCTTTCTGCATTTCGGTGAACGACGTCGTTGTGCATGGTATACCTTCCGACAATTTCTTCATCAAAGAGGGCGACAATGTCTCTCTTGATTGTGTTATCGAGTTAAACGGTTATGTATCTGATTCGGCATACACTTTCACCTGCGGCGAAACCTCACCCGAAATGCAGCGACTGCTTAAAGTGACCAAGGAAGCGCTGTATATCGGATTGGAGAAATGTAAAGCAGGCAACCGTGTCGGTGACATTGGCCACGCTGTTCAGCAGCATTGCGAGAAAAACGGCTATTCCGTGGTTCGTGAACTCTGCGGCCACGGGGTTGGTTTCAAAATGCATGAGAGCCCTAATGTCCCCAATTACGGTGTTCCCGGAACCGGCCCACTCCTCAAGGAAGGGTTGGTTATCGCTGTCGAACCCATGGTCTGCATGGGATCGAAGAATGTTGTCTTCTCGCGCGAAGACGGTTGGACCTGCCGAACCAAGGACGGCAAACCTGCCGCCCATTTTGAACACACCGTAGCCATTGGAGCCAACGGCCCCGACATTCTCACCACATTCGATTTCATTGAAAACAACAAATAGCACGATAAGTAAATGGCAAAACAATCTTCCATACAGTTGGACGGAACAGTCACAGAATCCTTAGGAAACGCCATGTTCCGGGTAGAATTGGAGAATGGGCATCAGATCATCGCCCACATCTCCGGCAAGATGCGCATGCACTACATCAAGATTCTCCCTGGAGACAAGGTCTCCATCGAAATGTCGCCTTACGACCTCACCAAAGGCCGTATCACCTATCGTCACAAATAGCCTTGTTTGTAGTACCAGTGAAATACACCAAAGAATTAATCGATTAATACAATAAAAAATGAAAGTAAGAGTTTCTGTAAAGAAAAGATCCCCCGAGTGCAAGGTGGTTCGCCGTCACGGGGTCGTCTATGTAATCAACAAGAAGAATCCTAAGTTCAAACAAAGACAAGGATGATTAACTAACAAAAAGAATAAAAAGAATTTATGGCAAGAATTGCAGGTATTGACTTACCCAAAAACAAAAGAGGCGTTATAGGTTTGACCTATATCTACGGTATCGGAAGAAGCCTTGCATCCGAGATCCTGGCCAAGGCTGGTATCGATGAGAACAAGAAAGTGCAGGACTGGACCGACGATGAGCAGAACACCCTTCGTACCATCATCAACGATGACTACAAAGTGGAAGGCGCTCTTCGTTCCGAAGTGCAAATGAACATCAAGCGACTGATGGATATCGGCTGCTATCGCGGCATCCGTCACCGTCTCGGTCTTCCTCTCCGTGGTCAGAGCACCAAAAACAACGCCCGTACTCGTAAGGGTAAGAAGAAAACAATCGCTAACAAAAAGAAAGCTACCAAGTAAATAGTTAAAGTGTAGCAACCTGCTGTGGATGATATTCGAACTTGGAGCAGCAGGGGAAAATAAGTAGAATCAAGCACAATTAAAAATTATGGCAAAAACTTCAAAACCGACCAAAAAAAGAGTCGTAAAAGTTGAACCTCTTGGAAGAGCATGTATCTTTGCTTCTTTCAACAACGTGATTATTTCGTTGACAAATAATGCCGGTCAAGTGATTTCTTGGTCGTCTGCAGGAAAAATGGGCTTCCGCGGATCGAAGAAAAACACTCCGTATGCTGCACAGATGGCTGCGGAAGATTGCGGTAAAGTTGCTTATGATTTGGGCCTAAGAAAAGTAAAAGTCTTTGTAAAAGGACCTGGTTCAGGACGTGAGTCTGCTATCCGCGCAATCAATGGATGCGGCATTGAAGTAACCGAAATCGTCGATGTCACTCCGCTTCCCCACAACGGATGCCGTCCTCCTAAACGCCGTCGCGTGTAATTCGAAGGGTATTCAGCATTTATACCCCTATCCAAACCCCAACCAGTATTCAATATTCAAAATTGTAAACAATGGCAAGATATACAGGTCCTAAAACCAAAATTGCAAGAAAGTTCCACGAACCGATTTACGGTCCCGACAAGTATTACGAAAAGAAACCTTATGCCCCTGGCATGCACGGTCAGAACCGTCGCCGCGGCAAGGTGTCCGAATATGGCATCCAGCTCCAGGAGAAACAGAAAGCCAAGTATACCTATGGCATCCTCGAGCGCCAGTTCCGCAAACTCTACGCCGAAGCTTCCCGTCGTGGCGGCATCACCGGTGAAGAGCTCATGAAACTCATCGAATCACGTCTTGACAATGTTGTCTATCGTCTCGGCATCGCCTGCAGCCGGGCCCAGGCACGTCAGCTCGTGTCCCACCGCCACATCGCCGTCAACGGCAATGTGGTCAATATTCCCTCTTATGAACTGAAAGTTGGTGACGTCATTTCCGTCCGCGAGCGCTCCAAATCCCTGGAGATTATCACCGACAATCTCGCCTCTCGTGCCAACAACTATGCTTGGCTCGAATGGGACGGCGCCAGTCTCACCGGTAAATTCATCAGCTATCCTGAGCGTAGCGATATCCCCGAGACTATCAACGAACAGCTCATTGTCGAACTCTACTCCAAGTAGTAGTGTTTTCGTCGCCCGGGGCTTGTTGCTGGCTGCCCTTTCATGCAGTCGGTTTTTACGAGTCAGGGTCATAGAAATCATTTATAAGAAAGCATTCAAAAATGGCAATATTATCTTTCCAGAAACCCGACAAGGTGGTTATGCTCGAGGCCGACGACTTCCGTGGAGTCTTCGAATTCCGTCCTTTGGAGCCTGGCTACGGCATCACCATCGGCAATGCGTTACGCCGAGTACTGCTCTCTTCACTCGAAGGGTTTGCAATCACCTCTGTACGCATTGAAGGAGTCGACCATGAATTCTCTTCCCTCCCCGGAGTGGTTGAGGACATGACCGATATCATCCTAAAGTTGAAGCAAATCCGCTTCCGCCGCCAAATCGAAGAGTTCGATTCCGAGAAGGTATCGTTTGTCGTTGTGGGTCAGTCCGTCTTCAAGGCCGGCGACCTCAACAGCCATCTCAATGGTTTTCAGGTTCTCAATCCCGAACTTGAGATATGCCACATGGAGACGACCACTGAACTCAAGATAGAGCTCACCATCGAGAAAGGGCGTGGCTATGTCCCTGCCGACGAGAATAAAAAGCCGGGCGACCCCATCGGTGTCATTGCTGTCGATTCTATCCATA
This sequence comes from Bacteroidales bacterium, assembly GCA_017550405.1. Classification (GTDB taxonomy): domain Bacteria; phylum Bacteroidota; class Bacteroidia; order Bacteroidales; family P3; genus Colimorpha. Next base: position 64,742 of record JAFZPH010000023.1, on the reverse strand, counting down.
CGCCTATCAAAAACGTCAAATATGAAGTCAGCGACTACCGTGTTGAGCAGCGCACTGACTACGAGAAACTGACTTTCGATATCCAGACCGACGGCTCCATACATCCGAAAGAGGCTTTGAAAGAGGCAGCCACCATTCTCATCCAGCACTTCATGCTTTTCAGTGACGAGCGCATCACCCTCGAAGCCGAGCCCAAGCCCGTGCAGGAAGAATACGACGAAAGCACCGCCTACACCCGTCAGCTCCTTAAGACCAAGCTGGTCGACATGGACCTCTCCGTCCGTGCACTCAACTGCCTTAAGGCCGCTGAAGTCGAGACCTTGGGCGATTTGGTCTCCTTCAACAAAGCCGACCTTTTGAAGTTCAGAAACTTCGGCAAGAAATCGCTTACCGAGCTCGAGAACCTCGTCGCCTCGAAGAATCTCGAATTCGGCATGAACATTAGTAAGTATAAATTAGATAAAGAATAATAGAAATGAGACACGGTTGTAAAATAAATCATCTGTCAAGAACCCACGCACATCGCGTTGCTATGCTCTCCAACATGGCCACCTCTCTCATCCTTGAGAAGAGAATCGAGACCACGCTGGCCAAAGCCAAAGCACTCCGAGTATATGTCGAGCCCATCATCAATCGCTCCAAAGAGGACACCACCAACAACCGCCGTGTTGTCTTCAGCTACCTCCACAGCAAAGAGGCCGTCAACGAGCTCTTCCGCGAAATCTCGCAGAAGATTGCTAACCGTCCCGGTGGCTACACCCGCATCCTGAAGACCGGCATCCGTCACGGTGACAACTCCGCCATGGCCATCATCGAGCTTGTCGACTACAATGAGAACATGCTCAAGCCCATCGCTGAGAAGAAAGCCAAGTCCACTCGCCGCAGTCGTGCCAAGAAGGCCGAAACTGCCGAGGCTCCCGCTGTTGAAGCTCCCGCAGTGGAAGAGGCTCCCAAGGCCGAATAATTGTTCGGGTACTCATCATAAAGGAATGCGGGGTGATGCTCATCTCTGCATTCCTTTTTTCGGTTGTCTGTCCTGTGCATTTATTTCACCATGGTGGGCATCTCCGAATACGTCAACAACGTAAATAATTATATCAAACAAACCTAAATCTATGTCACAGATTATAGCAATCAGGGGCCGCCAGATCCTCGACTCTCGCGGCAACCCCACAGTCGAAGTCGAAGTATTTACCGAGCAGGGCGCCATGGGCCGCGCCGCCGTCCCCTCCGGAGCCTCCACCGGTGTCCATGAAGCCTGCGAGCTTCGCGACAACGACAAGTCCATTTACATGGGCAAAGGCGTCCTTCAGGCCGTCAACAATGTCAACAACGTCCTTAACGAAGAGCTCCGCGGCATGTATGTCGAAGAGCAGCGCGCAATCGACCAGAAGATGATCGAACTCGACGGCACTCCCAACAAGAGCCGTCTCGGTGCCAACGCCATCCTCGGAGTCTCTCTGGCATGCGCTAAAGCCGCCGCCATGGAGTCCGGCCAGCAACTCTACCGTTACCTTGGCGGTTGTGGTGCCTACATGCTCCCCATCCCCATGATGAACATCCTCAACGGCGGTTCGCATGCCGACAACAGCATCGACTTCCAGGAGTTCATGATTATGCCCGTCGGAGCCCCCACCTTTACCGAAGCCCTCCGCATGGGTGCCGAGGTTTTCCACAACCTCCGTACCGTCCTTAAGGCTCGCAACATGTCCACCAATGTAGGCGACGAAGGTGGTTTTGCCCCCAACCTCGCCTCCAACGACGAAGCTATCCAGGTGGTCTGCCAGGCCATCGAGAAGGCTGGCTATCGTCCCGGCGAAGACATCTTCATCGGTCTTGATGCAGCAGCCTCCGAGTACTACAACTCCGAAACCGGCCTCTACGAGATGCGTTGGTCCACCGGCGAGAAATACAACGCCACCGAGATGGTTGACTTCTGGAAACGCTGGGTCGACCAGTACCCCGTCATCTCCATCGAGGACGGTATGGCCGAAGACGACTGGGACGGCTGGAAACTCCTCACCGATGCCATCGGCGACCGCTGCCAGCTGGTAGGCGACGACCTCTTTGTCACCAACGTCGAGCGTCTCCAGATGGGTCTCGACCGCAAAGTGGCCAACTCCATCCTCGTCAAACTCAACCAGATTGGTACCCTCTCCGAGACCATCGACGCTGTCAGCCTTGCCACCCGCAACGGCTACACCTCCATCATCTCCCACCGCAGTGGCGAGACCGAGGACACCACCATTGCCGACCTCGTCGTGGCTCTCAACACTGGCCTTATCAAGACCGGTTCTGCCAGCCGTACCGACCGCATCTGCAAATACAACCAGCTCATGCGCATCGAGGAAGGCCTCGGCGATGAAGCCCAGTATCTCGGCAAAAACTTCAAATTCCTCAAATAGAAATAACTGTCTCTTCATAAATACCTCGTGTGGACAACTGCACGGGGTATTTTTTTGTATCGCTACATGTCGAACAGTGCCTCCCGCTCTGCTCCTGCATGTAAAACCCCAACCGGTCATCAGGCAGTCTTCCAGCTGCAGACCTGTACCGAGTTCGCTGTAACGTCCTTCTTTCTTCATTCGTTTTTCATTCTTTGGCCGCTCGTTATCCGTCAGGGTAACTGACAACGAACGGACATCTGCTTTTATTAAATGTCGCTTTGATACAACGATGATACAACACTGAAGATACTACAGGCTTATTCAACCCGATGGCCGATCTGTGTTAAAAGCTGTTAAGTGATGTAAGAAAACAACCATCTTTGCGTTGTAATGATAAAGAGCATTATCATCAATTAAAACTTGTGAAATATGAAGAATCTGTTTTCTCGATTTATGCTTGCTGCATCCTTCTGTGCAGTAATGTTATCCGTATCATGCACCAAGGAAGATGTTTCCCCAATGGCAACCAACTGGTACAACAGTCTCGTACCCCTCTGGCAACAGCGCGAATCGCCAAGCTTTCACAAAGACATGGAGAAATACATATCCCGCTATGGCTACACACTGTTCCGCGACACGACTTACGGCACCGGCAGGACAGTCTCATACCTTTGCCAGACCGACACCGCCATCTATCTGCTGAATGTCTGGTTCAGGAAAGACTCCCTCTTGTCCCTAAAATGCTCGCTCTACTCGCCGAGGCAGCAGTGGATGCAAAACCTGATGGCAAGGTTTGAGCAGGAGATGTATGACCGCCATCCCAACGACTATATTGGCGGCTCGTTCTATTGGTATTTGCGACCGGACATACTCAACACCGTCGACGGCGGCGATGTGCGGACTCACGACCTCTTTGTCCAGCGTACCGTGGAGCATGCCCGCGATGTGTGGGAGTGGGTCGAGGCACGCACTCGCTATGGCCTCCACCCGCCCTATCTGGGTGAAGACCAGCTCCAGCTGCACACCGACGGTACCCAGTATGAACTCCGACAGATGGGGTTGGACAACATCCCGGCGGGCATCACACACCATTTGGATGTCCAGTTCAATATTTACGACACCACCGGCTGGAACGGCTGGATCATCTAGCTTTGATTGCTGGTACATGGCAACGTGCTCCGAAGGAGCTGCATGTTATGCCTGCTATGCATTCTTCGGTGGTAGCAGCGCTGATGTTCAACGGTTGTTCAATGGTATTTTACTATTGAACAACCGTATTATAAATGGAGAGACAGCGAAGGAACACCGTCGTTGAAGATATCGGCAGCGGTTATAAATCAGTCCATAAGAAGTTTCTTTACGCTTGGAAACCGCTTATGTCAAAAAAAACGCGTATATTTGCATTTTTGATTAATCCTGCCTGTGGCCGAGGGTTGTAAGCCCGAGGAGGCTGGTAGGGCCGATAAGAACACTTAGATAACGATGAACAACATACGCAACTTTTGTATCATAGCTCACATCGACCACGGCAAGAGCACCCTGGCCGACCGTCTTCTGGAGTATACCGCCACGGTGTCGCAGCGTGACATGCAAGACCAGGTGCTGGACGACATGGATTTGGAGAAGGAACGCGGTATCACCATCAAGAGCCACGCCATACAGATGAATTACCACTACGATGGCGACGGCGACAACGCAGGCAAGGACTTTGTGTTGAACCTTATCGACACCCCGGGCCACGTGGACTTCAGCTATGAGGTGAGCCGTTCGATAGCCGCGTGTGAGGGAGCCCTGCTTGTGGTGGACGCCACGCAGGGCATCCAGGCACAGACCATCTCCAACCTGTATCTCGCCTTGGAGAATGACTTGGAAATCATCCCCGTGATGAACAAGATAGACCTCGACAGCGCCATGCCCGAGGAAGTCGCTGACGAGATTATCGACCTCTTGGGCTGCAAGCGCGAGGAGATTTTGTCGTGCAGCGCCAAGACGGGTATGGGTGTGCCCGAAGTGCTACGGGCCATCGTTGACCGCTTCCCGGCTCCCAAGGGCGACCCCGATGCTCCGTTGCAGGCGCTGGTGTTCGACTCCGTTTTCAATCCCTTCCGGGGTATCATCAGCTATTTCCGCATCATGAACGGCACCATCCGCACCAACGACCATGTGATGTTCGTCAGCACTGAAAAAGACTACCATGCCGACGAGATTGGTGTGCTACGCTTGAATATGGAGCCCCGCAAGGAACTGAAAGCCGGTGACGTGGGGTATATCATCAGCGGTATCAAAACCTCGAAAGAGGTGCGTGTGGGCGATACTATCACACATGTCGAGCGTCCCTGCGACAAGGCCATCGAAGGATTTGAGGCCGTGAAACCTATGGTTTTCGCTGGTGTCTATCCAGTGGATACTGACGACTACGAGGAACTGCGGGCTTCGATTGAGAAGTTGCAGCTCAACGATGCGTCGCTGACGTTCGAGCCGGAGAGCTCGCTGGCCTTGGGATTCGGCTTCCGCTGCGGATTCCTCGGTCTGCTGCACATGGAGATTGTGCAGGAACGGCTGGAACGCGAGTTCAACATGGACGTCATCACCACCGTGCCCAACGTGCAGTACAAGGTGAAACTGACCAACGGCGAGGAGAAGGACGTCTACAACCCCTCGGGCATGCCCGAGCCGAACAACATCGCCGAAGTGTACGAGCCTTATATCCACGCCCAGATTATCACCAAGGCCGACTTTATCGGCTCGGTCATCAAGCTGTGCATGGACAAACGCGGCATACTCAAGAACCAGACCTACCTCACCACCGACCGCATCGAGATAACATTCGACCTCCCCTTGGGCGAAGTGGTATTCGATTTCTACGACAAGCTGAAGAGCATCTCGAAGGGTTACGCCTCCTTCGACTACTACCTGAACGGTTTCCAGCCCTCGAAACTCGTCAAGCTCGAGATATTGTTGAACGGAGACCCCGTAGATGCCCTGTCGACCTTGACCTATGTCGACAACGCCTACCCCATTGGGCGCCGCATGTGCGAGAAATTGAAGGAACTGATACCCCGACAGCAGTTTGACGTGGCCATACAGGCCGCCATAGGCAGCAAGATTATCGCCCGCGAGACGGTGCGGCAGGTGCGCAAAGACGTCACGGCCAAGTGCTACGGCGGCGACATTACCCGCAAGCGCAAGCTGCTCGAGAAGCAGAAAGAAGGCAAGAAACGTATGCGCCAGGTGGGCAACGTGGAGGTGCCGCAGAGCGCTTTCCTCGCTGTGCTGAAGTTAGATTAAAAAAGAACACAAAATATGAAGAATCTAAGAATTAGAAATCTTGGACCTATAGGTGAAGCCGACATCGAATTCGGTGACCTTACCATCCTTATAGGCCCTCAAGCAAGTGGCAAAACCATTGCTTTGGAGACAATGAAACTGGCACTGGATTACAAGTCGATAATTGACGTTTTGAATAAGAGTAACTACCGCACTGGCAAGGTTGAGAACATTCTTAATTTGTATTATGGAGCAGGTATGTCTACTATGTGGCAAGATGATACAACAATAGAAGTCGACAATACTCCATTCACTAAAGCATTTCTTGACCCAAGTGTAGACAAGGTAAGTGCTATTGAGACGGTATTCTATATTCCAGCCCAAAGAGTAACAAGCATAATAGACAAGGCTGGACGCGGTTTCAGCTTGTACAATGATAATGATACACCTTTTGTTAACAGGATATTTGGCGATACGATACAAAGATTTATTCAAAATGGTATTGGGCAGCAAACTGTTTTGTTTCCGATGAAGACACGTCTAAAGGGTCTGGTACGACAACGTTTTGACAACAGCATTTATCATGGCGCAAGAGTAGAATTAGACGAAGAAAGTCAGGATTATAGATTGATACTAAAGGTTGGGGAATCAAAATTGCCCACAATGGTATGGAGTGCCGGACAACGAGAGTTTACACCATTACTACTGGGGGTATATTGTTTGACGGGTCCACCGCAAAATGTTTTAAGAAGTCGTTACTATAAATATGTAGTGATAGAGGAACCAGAAATGGGCTTGCACCCGTCGGCTATACAGGATGTATTGTTACAAATACTTGAGTTGATGCAAGGCGAGAAAGGTTCCAAAGGTCCAAAGCATGGATACAAAGTAATAATATCAACACATTCTCCTTTGTTTCTTGACTTTGCTTGGGCATTTAATAAGATAAAGGGCATTCAAGATGCGCAGGCAAAATATCGTGCCTTGCACAGATTGATGGGAACCGAAGGTAACCAACCCATAGCAAATATGTTAGAGGGTGTACTAGACAAAGACGTAAGAACATATTATCTTGGTAAGCGAGAGCAGCAAGGCCTTTCTTATACAAAAGACATTACTTCACTTGATGTGTGGAGCGATGATCCTATTATTGGAGAATGGGGAGGTATGACATCATTTGCTACTCGGGCGACAGATGTACTGTCTTCTAATGTTCTGAACTATGACTAAACAACAGAAACAAAAAAAAGTATCGCCACATTCTCCATTGGAGGCGGCAGTTGCCAATACACCAGAGGTGGCAGGATTCTTTTGTAGAAGTTTACAGGCTTTGGAGAGTAAAGATAAGAATAAGGATCTTATTGACTATGAGAATTCTTCAAAGATAATGGGCAGTGTGTATCTCGAAAAAGCAACTAAAAACCTTAAGCATCCGTTTCCGAAACGATGGGATTATGTGATAGAGTATTCTAATAAGATATATTACTATGAACCCCACTCGGCCTCAGGAGGCAATAATATTGAAGAAGTCATTGGTAAGGCAGAGTGGCTTCGATGGTGGTTGACAAACAATGCTCCTGATATTAAAGATTTGGGGACAGAGGGTTTTTTCTGGATACACACCGGGAAGTGTAATATTCTTCCGAATTCCCAACAGTCAAAGAAACTTCTTGACTTAGGAGTTCAACTTAAGAGCAAACTATATATGAAATAATAACAACAATGAAAATCTACTTTTTAGCATTTCTCAGCGCCCTGGTGGCAGTTCTGGCAACCCTGGCCCTGGCAGGGTACATCTTTTTCCGCATCACCAAGCGGTATTTCGACAACCAGCAGAAAATGCAGATGCTCCAGATGCGGGTCGACGAGCACCGCGAAGCGGTGAAACTGGTCACCCCCATACGGCTGCAAGCCTACGAGCGCATGGCACTCTTCCTGGAGCGCATAGCGCCTGAGAGCCTTGTGCTCCGCTGCTACCAGCCCGGCATGGACACCAAACTGCTGCAGGGCGTCATGACCAAGACCATCCGCGACGAGTGGGAACACAACCTCAGCCAGCAGGTCTATATCTCGAGCGAAGCCTGGGCACGCGTCCGCAAGGCGAAGGACGAGATGATAGGCGTCATCAATTCCGCGGCCATCACCATCCCCGCCGACGCCGACCCGACCCGTTTGGCCGGCACCATCTTCGCCACCGTGGCCGAAGGCAAACAGCCCACAGCGTCAGCCCTTGAGTTCCTGAAACAGGAGATGCGCGACCTTTGATGAATAGGTATCATATATTCTTTTGTCTCTCCTGTCTGCTGGTGGTAAGCACCACTTTGTTTGGCTGTGCCGGCAAGACGCAAGAGGAAGGCCCACAGTCAGTGCGGGTGGGCGTAGTGGTTGTCCACAACGGTACCGTTCAGAGCCACCGGTCATACGTGGGCACAGTAGAAGAAGCCTCCACCACGCCTGTCAGCTTTGGCATAGGTGGCCGGATTGCCTCGATATTGGTGCGTGACGGACAGCATGTCAAGGCCGGTGACCTTTTGGCCACCATTGACAGTCGCGACGCCGCCAATGCTTGTGCAGCCGCTGAAGCAGCCATGGAGCAAGCCCGCGACGGTTATTCCAGAGCAAGACAAGTGTATGAAAAAGGCAGCCTCCCCGAAATAAAATGGGTGGAAGTGCAGACCCGCTACAACCAAGCCCGCAACGCCTACGATATAGCCAAGCACCGCTTGGACGACTGCAGTCTCTACGCCCCCGTTGGAGGCACCGTGGAGCGGGTGTTGGTGGAGAGCGGTACACACGCTGCCCCGGGTATTCCGGTGTTGAACATCGTGAACACATCAAGCCTTTATGTGCGCATGAGTATTCCCGAAGTGGATGTGAACCAAATCGGTATGGGCGGCAAGGTGGTAGTGGATATCAGTGCCCTGCCTGATTCCACAGGCATGGCTTTACCTGGAGTTGTGGCGGAACGCGATGTGACCGCCGATGTGGTAGCCCACAGCTATAATTTCCGAGTCCGTCTGCAGCGGATACCCAAGGGTCTGTTGCCTGGCATGGTGTGCAGCTGCCGTTTGCCTGCCACAGTGGCAGGCGAAGGTTTTGAGTTACCTGGAAGAGCTGTGCAATTGGCCAACGACGACAGCCGTTACGTGTGGGTTGTCAAGAATGGGAAAGCCTGTAGGCAACCCATCAGTGTGGCCGATTTGACGCGCACCGGTGTGCTGATAAGCAATGGACTGCAGGAAGGCGACACCGTGATTGTAGACGGGATGTTGAAGGTGTCGGAAGGAATGACGGTAGTCCCGACTATCGAAAGACAACATTAAAGAGCCTGCAGGATGTCCCGATGAAGAAACGTACAGGAATCACAGAAACGGTGATGGCCAACCCGAAAATCATCTTCTTGATAGTCGGGCTTTTGGTAATATTGGGCATCTATGGCTTGGACAAGATGAACAAGCAGGAGTTTCCTGAATTTGTCATCCGTCAAGGCATTGTCGCTGCGGTCTATCCTGGAGCAAGCAGCGAGGAGGTGGAACAGCAGGTGACAACACCCCTTGAAGAGTACCTCTTCACTTTCCAGGAGGTGAACAAGAAACGTACCTATAGCTACTCCAAGGAAGGCATTGTCTATATCTACGTGGAGTTGGACTACAGCGTCATGAACCAGACAGAGGTGTGGTCTAAGATACGCCATGGGTTAAAAGATTTCAAGAGCCAGCTTCCTGCCGGGGTACTGGCGCTGGTGGTGGTGGATGACTTTGGCAACACATCGTCGCTGTTGGTGTCGCTGGACTCCCGCGACAAGACCTACCGCGAGATGGACAGTTACATGGACATGCTCAAGAAAAGGCTGCGCAGTGTACCGGCGGTGGGCAATATCAAGTCCTTCGGCGATCAGCACGAGGTACTGGATGTCTATTTGGATAAAGAAAAACTTGCCTCATACGGCATCAGTTATCAGGCTGTCACAGCGCAGCTCTTCAGTCAGGGGCTGCTCAGCATCGGAGGAACACTGACGGGAGACAGCGAGGAGGTACCCCTGCATGTGTCAAGCCCCTATCAGTCCGAACGAGAATTGGGCGAACAGGTGATATACACTTCCCCTTGGGGACATGCTGTCCGGCTGCAGGACGTGGCACGCATAGAACGCTGCTATGCAACCCCTTCCAGTTATATTACTCAGAACGGCAACCAGGCCTTGGTGCTGAGCATCGAGATGCGTCCGGGCAACAATATAGTAAAGTTTGGCGAAGACGTGGATGTAGTGCTTCAGGACTTCCGTCGCATACTTCCTGACGGGGTGTCTCTCACCCGCATAACCGACCTCCCCAAAGTGGTGGACGACAGCATCTGGTCTTTCCTTAAAGACCTGCTGACGGCCATTCTTGTAGTCATTGCCGTCATGCTGATGCTCTTTCCTATCACGTCTGCACTGATTCCTGCGATAGAGATTCCGCTTACCACAGCTATCACCATCTCTGTCATGTACATCATAGGCTACGAGATGAACACCGTCACTCTGGCGGCGCTTATCGTCACCTTGGGTATGATAGTGGATGACAGCATCGTGATGATAGACGGCTATATGGACAACCTGCGTCACGGCGAGCGCCCATGGCATGCCGCAGTGCACAGCGCCAAGACATTTTTCCCGTCGCTCATCGTGGCCACAGTCTCTATCTGTGCCATCTTCTTCCCCTTCCTCTTCACCATGGTGGGGCCGTTGGCCGACTTTGTCAAGTTCTTCCCCACAACCATCAGCATTTCCCTTGGCATTTCTTTGGCTTTGGCCATGCTCTTGACCCCGTGGCTTGAGCAGAGGATGATAAGTCCCGACAGGCGTCACCGTGAGAATGTGCTGACAAGGACACAGAACCGCTTCTTCAACGGGTTGGAAACAGGCTATGAGAAACTGCTGCGTTTTTGTTTCCGCCATCCTTGGCCAACCATTGGAGCGGGATTCCTCTCTGTGGGCTTGGCTGTGCTGCTCTTCTTTCACTTGCCATTGCAGCTTATGCCCAAGGCCGAGCGTGACAGTTTTGCCGTTGAGATACATCTGCCCGCAGGCACCTCCTTGCAGCAGACGGCTAAGGTGTGCCAGGACTTCGAGCAGGTGCTCAGCCAAGACAAGGACATCGTCGGGGTGACCACTTTTGTGGGCAGCAGCTCACCCCGCTTCATGGCGGCTTATTCTCCCAACATGCCCGCCAAGAACTATGCACAGATGATAGTGCGCACCAAGGACTATGATGTCACCGAGCAAGTAATCAAACGCTATAAGGACACTTACGTCGATGCCTATCCCAATGCCGTGATACGGGTCAAACAACTCGACTACCAGGGTGTGAAAAACCCGGTGGAGGTGCACCTATATGGTGAAGACCAGGCTCTTTTACGGCAATATGCCGACACCCTGAAATGCTTCATGCAGTCGCACGACGACCTGGTGTGGGTGCACAACGACATGGACGGCAGTCTGCCTACCGTACGCATTGACCTGAAACCTGAAGAGGCCTCGCGGCTGGGTGTCACAAAGGCCGTTCTCTCGGCAAACCTTGCCACACTCTTCGACGGGTTGCCCGTCACTACAGTATGGGAAAAGGATTATCCGCTACAAGTCACGCTGAAGATAGACCGAGCATCAACCCCGCAGACCGTGCACGACAGCGTCACTTCATACATAGGGTCGGACTTCGACATGCTACAGAATACCCTTGTACCTACTGCGGTCCCCGGAGTGTGGGTACCCTTGCGGCAGGTGGCTTACATCAGCCCCGACTGGCAGCCCGCCCAGATAGTACACCGCAATGGCATCCCCTGTGCCACCGTAGGGGCTGACCTCCGTTTTGGCCGCAGTCAGCCTACTGTGATGAAGAAATTGCGTCCATGGCTCGAAGGCGAGTTCTCCGACATGCTGCCTGAGGGTATTTCCATGTCATACGGCGGTCTTGATGCTGTCAATCAAGATAACATGAATGGTATCATCATAGGCCTGATTGCCGCCATCACCATCGTCTTTTTCTTCCTGCTGTTCAACTTCAAGAAGATACGTCTCACACTCCTGTCGCTCTGTGGTACAGGCCTGTGCCTGCTCGGAGGATTTGTAGGGCTGTGGATATTCGGGGCTGATGTCAGTCTCACGGCAATCATAGGTATCGTAAGCCTAATCGGCATCAATGTGCGCAACACGATTGTCATGTTCGACTATGCCGAGGAACTGCGTGCCGAAAACCGTCCCATCAAAGAGGTGGCTTTCGAGGCCGGCTGTCGCCGCATGAGGCCCATTTTCCTCACCAGTGCCACCACTGCTGTGGGAGTCATACCCATGATTATCCATCGCAGCACGCTATGGATGCCCATGGGCATCGTCATCTGTTTCGGTACAATCTGTGCCATTGCCCTTATCGTCACAGTGCTTCCCGTGGCCTACTGGAAACTCTTCGATCATTCCAAAGTTAAAAACTAAAAGCAAAAAAGTGCATTGCTCCCGATAGCAATAATCAATTATTCACGAATGAAAAGACTGACAATAATACTGATTCTCTCCTTCACTGTCCATGCTTATGCTCAGTCGCAGTTGTCGTCGACTACGGTCAGCCACCTCAATCCCGACAGCTGTGTGGCACTTGCCCTGCGCAACCAGGCAGCTGTGAAAAATGCAGTGCTTGACTTGTCCGCTGCCCGCGAGACACGCCGTGCCGCATTGACCAAATACTTCCCTTCTTTGAGTGTCATGGCAGGCTACTTCCATGCCCATCACCCCCTTATAGATGTGACCGCTTCGGAAAACAAAGACAACATCAATGTATCCGCTGCTTTCGATGGCCGCCCCATCAGTTTAGATGAGAACGAGCAACGCCTGCAACAGGCATTGGACAACCTAGGATTGGACGTTGATGTGGCCGAGCTTGTTAATTGGTTTATCGACCGTATTTCCGTCGATGCTCAGCTGCAGATGCTTGACCACGGCTATTTCGCCAACACCACACTCATGCAACCTGTCTTTGCCGGAGGTCGCATCATCAATGGCAACAAACTGGCCAAACTTGGTGTACAGGCAGCCGAGTTGCAGCTCCTCATGACGCGCGACGAGGTGGAAATGAATGTCTATACACTCTATTGGAACATAGTGTCACTCCATGAGAAACAGAAAACCCTGCGCCAAGTACAGCTCATGCTCGACACCTTGGAACGTGATGCCGCTGCTGCCGTTGTCGCCGGGGTTACCAGCCGTAACGACCTGCTCAAAGTGCAGATTAAGCAGAGCGAACTCGAAGTGGCAGGAATGCAGCTGGCCGACGGCCTCGAACTAGCCACTCGCGCCTTGTGCCAATACATGGGTGTGGGGTACGACAGCGTCCGCTACACATTCGACACCCTCTCGCTGCATGATTCCGACATTCCCGCTCCTCTCCCATACGTTGACCTTGCCGCTGCCGTTGCCCACCGTAACGAAAGCCGTCTGCTCAAAATCGGCTGTGATGCGGCTCGCCTTCAAAAACGCATGACCATCGGCGAGACGCTCCCGCAGGTGGCTGTGGGCGCCACCTATGGCTACAACAATCTTACCCACGACCAGATGCAGGCCAATGGACTGGTTTTTGCCACACTCAATATCCCTGTCACTGCCTGGTGGGAGACCGCCCACAACCTCCGCAAAGAAGAATTCATGCGCCAGAAAGCCGAGAACACCCGTCGGGACCTGCAGGAGAAACTCGTTCTGCAGACTTTCCAGTCGTGGAGCGCGATGAATGAATCCTACAGCCTCATATCCGTACGCCGCCGGGCAGTAAACCAGGCCAGTGAAAACTTCACGGAGGTGAAGAACTATTTCGATGCTGGAATGAACAGCATGAAAGACTATCTCGAAGCACAAACTCTACTCCAGCAAGCCCGCAACGAGCTGGTGAATCAGGTGATAGACTATCTCCTGCAGCGTAGGCAGTACAGCCTGTTGATGTAGCGCTTTGACCCCCTCCATCATTTTGCTAAAACTGTAGTTGCTTCTATTTCCTTGTTCTTCTTTTAATTATTGAGGAACAGCACGGGTTCTTACAACAGCGTTTCACAGTGGCATAGGGGAGGGGTAACAGGGTGAAAATGTGTTAATGTAAGGCTATTTAGTATTTTTTATTTATAGGATTCTGATTTTTTTTCGTACCTTTGCACAATCGTTATGAAAAAATACATTTACTATATATCACTGATTCTGTTGCTAGTTGTACCTATTTCGGCCAGTGCGCAGAATCGTCCTAATGCAAAGCAGAACAAGAACAAGCCCCGTGTGTATGCCAATACGCAAGGCGGGCAGATTAAGCATAACAAACTGGTGAAAACCAGCGACCCGGGCGATGAGTACTCGGGTGTACGCACTGAGCCCTACGGGTTGAAAAAACCGAAGAAGAAAGTGGATAACGACACGGTGGATGTGGCCGATGACGTGGTCGCAATACCTGCCTATCAAGAGCCCTACTTTTTCGACGAGAACCCCCAGGACAAGGATCATGAAGTCATAGACAAAAAGAACGCCCAGAAGGAACGTCCGGGTACGCCCGAAGAGGCTGATGACGAAGAGGGTATGGGCATCGTCACACCCCATTACGCCCTCTCGCAGCAGGACGACCCCGGTACCGACAGCGAGGAAGACATCCTTATGGCGGGCGATTCCGCGCTGGTGCATACACTCAAGATGGACATCTCCGATATGGAGCCCATCGAGCTTAAACTCACCGACGCCGAACACGGCAAATCCTTTGTTTTTCCCACACCCGACTATGCCCGTCCCACCTCGCATTTCGGACCCCGTCGCCGTCGTTTTCACTATGGTCTCGATTTGGCAATGCCTACCGGCGAGCCCATCTATGCCGCTTTCGACGGTGTGGTGCGGTTCTCGAAATACAACCGCTCCTACGGCCACCTCATCGTCATCCGCCACGACAACGGGCTCGAGACCTATTATGCCCACCTCTCCAAACGCCATGTAGCCCCCGGCACCCGCGTCAAGGCAGGTGAGGAAATCGGCCTTTGCGGCAATACAGGGCGTTCGCGCGGCAGCCATCTGCACTTCGAGATACGCTACAACGGCAACGCCATCAATCCCGAAGATGTTATCAGCTGCGAATCGCATAACCTGATCAAACCTACCCTCCGCCTTACCAAGGATTCGTTCCGCAAGGTGGCCAAACCCGGTTATACCAACCACAGTCCCAAGTCGAGGGTGGGTAACTTCAGCGACGGTGGTAAGACCTACAAAATCCGCACGGGCGACACCCTCAGCCGTATAGCCAAGCGCAACGGCACCACCGTCAAGAAGCTGTGCCAGCTCAACGGCCTCAAGGAGACCTCGGTGCTCAAACCCGGACGAACCATCAGAATACGATAATATGCGCCTGGACATTCTTACGCTCTTCCCCAACATGATGAGCATGTTTTTCGAGGAGTCCATCCTCAGCCGTGCCCAGAAGAAAGGCATTGTGGAAGTGGTTTTCCACGACCTCCACGACTATTCCCTCTCACGCTACGGCAGTGTGGACGACTACCCCTACGGCGGCGGTGCGGGCATGGTGATGGCTGTCGAGCCGTTGGCCAACTGCATCGAGGCGCTGAAGGCGCAGCGAAGCTACGACGAGGTTATCTATACCGCCCCCGATGGCGAGATGCTCTCGCAGCCCATGGCCAACACCCTCTCGCTGAAAGAAAACCTGATGATACTCTGCGGCCACTACAAAGGGGTGGATGAGCGCATAAGGGAGCATTTCATCACCATGGAGATTTCGATAGGCGACTATGTCCTGACGGGTGGAGAGCTGGCGGCTGCGGTCATTGCCGACACGGTGATCCGCCTTATTCCCGGCGTCATCGGAGACGAGCAGTCCGCCTTGGGCGACTCATTCCAGGACGGCCTTGTGGCACCGCCCGAATACACACGTCCCCCCGAGTTCCGTGGATGGAAGGTGCCCGAAGTCCTGCTCAGCGGCAACCACGCCAAGATAGAGCAGTGGCGCATGGAACAGGCCATCGAGCGTACCCGTCAACGCCGTCCCGGCCTCCTCGACCGTTGAGGCCATTTCCCCTCGCTACGGAGAGGGGCCGTTCAATCCTGCATCCTTATAGTATTGTTATAGCATCGTTACTCGACATGATGACGGATAACTAGCCGGGAAGCATGCAGCATCGAGCCGGGATTGAACGACCCAAGTGGGTCGTGGCGTGCCGTCCGCTGAGGCTTCCCGGCACTGCGGTGGGGTCGGAGTGTCCGTCGGATAAGTGTAAAAAGTGAATCGAGAGAGCGGTAATCCCGTTTGAAAAGTCGGCCTAATGACCGATTTGGGATCAACGAAACACCCACCCTGAAATATTCGGGGTGGGTGAAATAACCACATTATTATCTTCTAAACCTATCCGCAGCACATACTGATCCAAAGTTTCGATGGTGCAAGTAAGAGGCGGGCATATCTTCGCCTTCTTACTTTTTGCTACGACTGAAGGTATACCGGTGTATCTGTTCCCAATGGTGGTGGCTGTATTCGGGGTGCTCGTTGTTGAGGTATTGCTCAATAACAAGGGTCTCGCTGTTGAGCTCCTTAATTGCGTATTTCGCAATGTTGTCGGCCACCCAGTCAGGAGATACAAACAGCGAGTCGCCCTTGATACGCCACTCAAAGTTTATGTAGGGGTCGCTAAACATGCCGCCGCTGACGTAGCGGTCGTTCATGTGCCACCGCATGGTTCCGTTGGTGTTGAACTCGGCCGAGTCGTAACCGATATAATTGGTGTCGAACGGGGTGAATGTCCCTTCAGTTGATAAACTCTCGTCGGTGAAGTCGTGGTACCAATGGTAATAGGTCTTCACTACCCATTTGCCGGCAATCATTTCCTTGTAGCTGGAGTTGTCTTTGCCGCCGCAGGAGGTCAATGCGGCGAGAGCCGTCAGCGACGCTGCTAAGGACAGGATGATAAATGACTTTTTCATTGTTGTTGATGTTTGATGATTAATTTTGATGTTTTTCTGCCCCCATTAGAGCCATCTTTGTGGCGAAAAGTGACATGCCGCCTGTTTTTTTTATTGCCGGGGCAATTTTATTTCCGCTTTGGCGTTAAATAGCCATCATAAAAAAGTAACAAACCGCAACGCTATGACAGAATTTGAGAAGTACGCCACCATGCATCGTGGCATCAGCAGTACTACATACGCCAAGTACACTTCGGCAATCAATAATTCACTGACCCCCTATATTGTGGAGGAACGCCAACTGAACGTGGCCCAGATGGATGTGTTCAGCCGTTTGATGATGGACCGCATCATCTTCCTCGGCACCGCCATCGACGACTATACCGCCAACGTCATCCAAGCCCAGCTGCTCTTCCTCGAGAGCGTGGACAGCACCAAGGATATCCAAATCTATCTCAACTCGCCGGGAGGCTCGGTGTATGCAGGACTGGGCATCTACGACACCATGCAGTATATCCAGCCCAAGATTGCCACCATCTGCACAGGTCTTGCCGCCTCGATGGCCAGTGTGTTGCTGTGTGCCGGTGAGAAGGGGATGCGCTGTGCCCTGCCCCACGCCCGCGTGATGATTCACCAGCCCATGGGCGGCGCCGACGGCCAGGCCACGGACATGGAGATTACCGTCCGCGAAATCCTCAAGCTGAAAAAGGAACTCTACGAGATTATCGCCAAACACAGCGGACAGCCCTTCGAGCAGGTGGAGAAAGACTCCGACCGCGACCACTGGTTCACCGCTGAAGAGGCCAAGGCCTACGGTATGATTGATGAGGTGTTGACCAAGAAGAATGTATGAATGCGTTAATGTGTGAATGTGTTAATTCGTAAGTCGGACTAGTACATTTACACGTTAACACATTAATTGTTAGAACTTGCCTTATGCAAATCAAGATAAGAAACACCAGCCACCATCCGCTGCCGAAGTACGAAACCTCGCAATCGGCGGGGATGGACTTGCGGGCATACCTGCCCGACGGGCCGGTCACGCTGCGACCCATGGAGCGCGGTTTGGTGAAGACAGGTCTTTTCATGGAACTGCCCGCAGGCTATGAGGCGCAGGTGCGCCCCCGCAGCGGATTGGCCTTGAAGAAAGGCATTACCGTGCTCAACTCGCCCGGCACCATCGATGCCGATTACCGAGGTGAAATATGCGTTATCCTCATCAACCTCTCGCAGGAAGACTTTGTTATCAACGACGGCGAGCGCATTGCCCAGATGATTATCGCCCGCCACGAGCAGGCTGAGATTATCCAAGTGGAGGAGTTGTCGGACACCGAGCGAGGCGCAGGCGGTTTCGGCCATACGGGAAAGAGTTGAGAATTGAAAAGACTGTCGTATAGTGTGGTGCTGGCTGTTGCGATGCTGTCGCAACTGATGCTCTTTTCCTGTCATGCACAAAGCAGTGAGGATAGGGATTCCGGGCACGAACCCCTTTCGCCAGACTCAGCTTTTGCCACAGGTGCTGAGAACCTGTGGGACCATGAGGTGTTTCCCTCGATGCTCATGTTCCGCGAGGGCGGCTATAAGGGTCGCACGGCGGTGGTGGCAAACCAGACTTCGGTGGTGGGGACGACACACCTTGTGGATACCCTGCTCCGCGCGGGGGTGAAGGTCACCAAGATATTCTGCCCAGAGCATGGCTTCCGCGGCACAGCGGCGGCGGGGGCTAAAGTGTCCGACAGCAAAGACCCGCAGACGGGTCTTCCCATCATCTCTCTCTACGGCAAGAACAAGAAACCTACGCCCCAACAGATGAAAGACCTTGATGCAGTCGTCTTCGACCTGCAGGATGTGGGCTGCCGCTTCTACACCTACCTCTCCACCCTCCACTATGTGATGGAGGCGTGCGCAGAATCAGGCATTCCGCTCATAGTCCTCGACCGCCCCAACCCCAATGGTCATTACATCGACGGCCCCGTGCTGGACACTGCCCATTACCGCTCCTTTGTGGGGATGCACCCTGTGCCTATCGTCTATGGCATGACTATCGGCGAATACGCCTGTATGATAAACGGCGAGCATTGGCTGGCAGGGGGCAGGGAATGTAACCTCACCGTTGTCCCCATGCAGGGCTATCGGCGCGACAGCATAGGATATGAGTTGCCCGTGCCGCCGTCGCCCAACCTGCGCAACGCCCACGCCATAGCCCTCTATCCCAGTCTCTGTCTCTTTGAAGGTACCAACTGCGGTGTGGGTCGCGGCACTCCCTGGCCATTCGAGATAGTCACGTACAAAGCCGATACACTTAACCTGCGTAGTGCCGACTGCCCTGCCGGTGCAATCACACTTTCCCATCTGCTCACTATGTATCACCGGGTGCCGAAAGGCAAGTTCTTTCTCAAGTCCAACTTCTTCGAGAAGTTGGCAGGGACAGACCAGCTCCGCAAGCAGATTGAGCAGAGTCTTACCGAAGAGGAAATCCGTGCCACTTGGCAACCCTCCCTCGACCGTTTCAAAACCATCCGCAACCGTTACCTCATCTACCC
This sequence comes from Bacteroidales bacterium, assembly GCA_017550405.1. Classification (GTDB taxonomy): domain Bacteria; phylum Bacteroidota; class Bacteroidia; order Bacteroidales; family P3; genus Colimorpha. The sequence goes on along the minus strand of JAFZPH010000023.1, from coordinate 45,594 downwards.
CGATGTGGAACTTCCGCAGCCAAGATAATCAACAAAGAATCACTTTTTTTTATCCATGTCAAAAAAAATGTGTAATTTAGCACATTAATTTGGTGTGTTGTGTACGATAATTTTTCGACACAACGTACTAATATTAATGTAATTGCGTTATTGTAAAAAAACAAACATTCATATATGAAAACGATTAAAAAAGGTTTCGCACTATTGGCTATAGCCCTGCTTTGGTCCGGTATGGCCGTGGCACAGAACAGTGTCGCCGCCCAGGCTGACCAGCAGTTCAAGGACAAGCAGTACATCCTTGCATTGGAGAGCTACCAGAAGGCCTACGACCGCGTGTCGAGCAACAGGGCAGAAAAGAACCGTATCTACTTTCAGATTGGCGAGTGCTACCGCCTGATGTACAACTATCCCAAAGCCGAACACACGTACCACCGCCTTATCCAGGCAGGCTATTATACCGTGGAGCCCAAACTCTACTACTATATGGCCGAGATGTGCCGTTTCAACGGCAAGTTCGACGAGGCTGACAGCTATTACGACAAATACCTCGAACTGGTTCCCGGCGACAAGCTTTGCCTGACCCGAAAGAAATCGCTTATCGATGTCACACGTTGGGCAGCCGAGCGCAGCCGCCATATCATCACCAAACTGGCCGACTGGAGCACCGAGTATAACGACTGGTCGCTCCGTTTCGTGGGTGACGACACCAATACACTTGTCTTCACCTCCTCACGCTACGGCGCCGACGAAGAGGAAGGCAAGGACGTGTGGACAGGTCAGAATTACTCCTCGCTCTATACCGTCTACAAGGACCGCAATGGGCAGTGGACCAATACTCCCACCCCTTACGACAATAGCAGCAAGATTAACACCACCAGCAACGAAGGTGAGGCCTGCTTCTCCCCCGATGGCACCACCATCTATTTCTCACGATGCAAAATCGTTGAGCACGAGACCCACGGTTGCGCCATCTACACCTCGACCAAGGCAGTAGCCGCCGACAAGAAGAAGGCTGCCAAGAAGACCAAGGCCAAGAAGTCCCCCACCAAAACTACTACTAAGAAGAAGGACAAGGGCAAGAAGGGCAAGGATGCCGACACTGAGGAAGAGAGCAAGACCGCAGAGGAAGAGGTTGCTCCCGGCGAGTGGGCAACCCCTGTTGCCATCAATCTTGGTGACACCATGTATAATTATCTGTACCCCGCCATCTCCAGCGACGGTCTGACCCTCTATTTCTGCTCCGATATGCCGGGTGGAGAGGGTGACTACGATATTTGGAAAGCTTCGCGTGCCTCTTTGGCCGACGATTTCGGCAAGCCCGTCAACATGGGTCCCATTGTCAACACTCCCGGTCGTGAGGCCTTCCCCGTCCTGCGTGGCGATTCCAACCTCTACTTCTCCTCCAATGGTCTCCCCGGTATCGGTGGTTACGACATCTATAAAACCCGCATCGGCAAGCGTATCTGCTCCAAACCCGAGAACCTCGGTGTCCCCATCAACTCCTCCTACGACGAGATGTCCATCATCTACTACCCCGAAAGCGATGCCAATCCCATGCTCGAGCGTGGCTACTTCTCCTCCAACCGTCCGTTCGACGACCCCCTCAACAAGAATACCGACAAAAAGGGCAAGAAACTCCCTCTTCCCACTCTTAACCTCTATAAGTTCGAGCTGCCCCCGCTGCTTTATACCATTGAGGGTACCGTCCGTGACGAGAAATCCATGCAGCTCATCAAAGGCTGTAAGATCAAAATTGTGGGTTCCGACGGTTCAGAAGCCGAGACCTACACCGACAAGAAAGGTTTCTACAAGTTCAATAACAGCCAGGTCCGCGGACAAGTGGTCTACAAGATGTACCTCTCCAAGGTTGACTACTTCAGCCTCGAGGGTTCGGAGAGTACGATGGGATACACCGTCGACAAAGACATTGTGCATGATTTCCGTATGGAGCCAGTGCCCCAGCAGCCGGTTGTCCTGCCCGAAATCCGCTACGACCTCTCCAAGTGGGATCTCAAAGAGGAGTTCATGGACTCCCTCATGGACCTCTATCTTGTGATGGTCAACAACCCCAGTGTCGTGGTTGAAATCCGCGCCCACACCGACTGCCGTCCCTTCATCGGTCTCACCAACGACACCCTCTCGCAGCGCCGTGCGCAGAGCGTGGTCGACTACCTTGCCAGCCGTGGCATCGAGCGCGACCGCATGGTGGCCAAGGGCTATGCCGAGCGTGTGCCGCGCACCCTCGACCGCGATGTCTACATTGAGGTGGGCGGAAAACCGTTCATCTTCTCCGCAGGCACCACCCTCGACTGCGACTATATCGCCGACCTTCCCACTCCCGAACATCAGGAAGCCGCACACCAGCTCAACCGCCGTATCGAGTTTTTGGTCCTTCGCTCCGACTATGTCTCCAAGCGTATTGTTAACAATATGGCCTCCGACACTGCTCTTGTCAAGCAAAACGAGGACGGCTCCTATATCGACCTCGTCAACGCCCCTGTCGACACCAATTACCGCGACGTAGCTGTCATCATCCACGACGAAGGCACTATCCCCGTCACTATGATTAACACCCAGAAGGGCGAGGTGCAAGCCATCATCAACGGCATGCAGATGCCCATGCTCATCGACGAGCGCTTCAAAGAGCCCATCGCCATCTCCTGGGAGGAGGCCATGAACATGCTCTACCAGCGCCGTATCAACAAGGAAGACTTCCCCGACCGCGACCACGCTTTCGACCCCGAGGGCAACATCCTCGACCGTGCCAAGCTCGTCTTCAAGGAAATCCAGATTGGACAGCACCATCATCAGAATGTCGAGGTCATCGTAGTGAAGGGTATCGATTATAAGTTTATCATCAACCGTTCCGCCTTGGCCGACTTCGGCGAATACGAATTCGACAAGCAGCAGGGCAAACTCTATTTCCTCGACGACTAAACTACTCACCATAACAGGCCCCACGGCATGTGGCAAAACAAGTCTCGCCGCCGAACTGGCTTACCAGCTCGGCGGTGAGATTATCAGTGCCGACTCACGGCAGGTGTTCCGTGGCATGGACATAGGCTCGGGCAAGGATCTCGACGACTACCACATCCACGGCACCGACATCCCCTATCACCTCATCGACATCCACGACGCGGGCTACGAATACAACGTCTACCAGTTCCAGAACGACTTTATCCACGCCTTTAACGACATCGTGTCGCGCCACCGCCAGCCCATCTTATGCGGGGGCACGGGCATGTATATTGAATCGGTGGTAAAGGGCTACCAACTGGCTGATGCCCCCGTCGACCCCGACTTCCGTCGTCGCATGGAGGCCTACACCGACGAGGAGCTCACCGCCCGGCTGGCCGGATACATCAAGCTGCACAACCACACCGACACCGAGTCGCGCGACCGACTGCTTCGCGCCCTCGAGATTCAGGAGTTCCACCGCCTCCACCCCGATGCCTATCCCCACATGCCCGACATGCAGCATGTCATTATCGGCGTCAGCTTTCCCCGTGCCATGGTCATCGAGCGTATCGGCATCCGCCTTCGCCAGCGGCTTGAAAATGGCATGATAGAGGAGGTGAAAGCCCTTCTCGACAGCGGGGTGCCAAAAGAACGCCTGTTGCGTTACGGACTGGAATACCGCCACGTCACCCAATATCTCCGTGGCCAGTGCAGCTACGACGACATGTACCGCGACCTCTACACCGACATCCGCCGCTTTGCCAAACGGCAAATGACCTGGTTCCGCCGCATGGAACGCCAAGGCATCCCAATCCACTGGATTGACGGCACCCAGCCGCTTGACACAAAGGTAGGCCAAGTGCTCTCCCTGTTCCAAGAGGGCGAAAATTTTATTGACTGATTTAGTTAAAACATGTTTACTCCGTCACGACGATGGCTGTGCCGCTGACAAGGTATTTTTTTCCGTCGGCTAGGTTTAGGCATATCCAGCGGGTGCGGCGTTTCTCGAGGGCTTGAAAATGGTGGTCGGGACGGGATGCTATGTGGAAGCGTGTGCCCGGGGTGAGGTCGTTAAGGGTGATGTCCTGTGAGGGAGTGTAGTCGGGGTCATAGCGGCGCATTCGGGCGTCAATCTGTTTCTCAATGGTGCGGCTGAGGGGAATACGGGCGGTATAGCGCTGCATTAGCAGGGCGATGTCGGTGGGGAATATCCCAAGGTATTGGTTTATCAGTCGGGCATAGGCGGCTTGCCATTCATGGCCGTGGGGCTGGATGGAGTTTTTGTATTGCAGCCAGGTGTCGAGGTGGGCCATCTCGTGCAGGAGTACCAGGAGGAAATGGTAGGGATTGAGGTTTCCGTTGACGCTGATTTCGTTGAAGGGGTGCCCTTGTCGGGGCCAGCGGTAGTCGCCCAGTTTCGAGAAGCGCTCGCGGGTGATGTGGAGGTGCACCTTATGCTCGGCCATGAAGTCGAAGAGGGGGTTGACGGCTTCGGCGGGGACGTATTTTGCAAGTCCTTTTTTGAAATTGTCAATATAGGATTGTTCCATCTTCGGTTGTGGAGTGCTGCGGTGTCGTGTAGGCAAAAGTAGGACAGTCGCAGTGGTGGCGTTTGCGGTGCTTGGGCATGTGCACACCCTTGTTGCTGCATGAGGCAAGAAAACTCAGCAGCAACAGGGCGAGCAGGGTGAGCGACAGGTTTCGTCGGGTGTGTTTCATGCCGTATTTAACGAGTCTGATCCTTTTTTATTGTGTCGAGATTGAGGGGCGAGGTGCAGATGCGCTCGCGGGTGACGTAGCGGTCGAAGAGGAAGATGACCACGGCGACCACTAGCATGGCAAGCATGCCGGCAAGGCCACAGGCACCGTCGAGGAGGTCGTTGAATCGGTCAAGTCCGACAAAGAGCATCGTTATGCCTGCCACTGCGTTGCAGGTGCCGTGCATGATTGCTGCCACGATGACGGAGCCACTCTTGATGCAGAAATACTGGATGATAAAGCTCATGAGGATGCACACCACCACCATCAAGAGTACACCCCATTGGGGATGCTGCGGGTAGTTGTGCCCCATGAGGATGAGCGGTGCATGCCACAGTCCCCAGATGATGCCGATGACGATGGAGGTGCCGAGGAACGACTTCCCTTTGAACTGCTTGAGCAGGTATCCGCGCCAGCCCACCTCCTCGCCGAAGGCAAAGAGTGCATTGATGGTGATGCCTGCCAACATGCCCGAAAGCAGGGTGAATGCCAACGCTCCCGCAGGACCGATGGGCATTGACTCACATAGTGCCTGCATGACTTCGGTGTGCGTGTCGATGCCGCTTATCCAGTCGGTGAAGAGTAGCGTGAGCAGTGCGACAATGGGGAAGGTTAGCCAGCCGAAGAACCACCAGCGATTGATTTTCCAGCTGATGCCGATACCCCGTAGTAGGGGTTCCTTGGAAGACTTCTGGCAGATGAGCGTCGTCACCAAAGGAATGAACATGCAGGTGGATACCAGCCAGGGGGCAGCACCCGAATAGGAGGCAACTATGAATCCCGACAGATATAAGGCCAAGCCTGCGGCCCAGATGAGGCCGTAGGCTATGGCGATATAAAGCTTGACATTTTTCATGATATTGTTTCTTTATTTGTTCGGAGTACTCTGAGTATTCGGAGTACTCCGATTGTTCCGATATTATTTTGAGAACATTACCTTCTCGCTGTTGAACATGCGGGTAAGCCCCCATATGGCTATGCCGGTGTAGACGATGTTGGAGCCAAGGGTGATGAGCAGGGCGGTCCAGTTGAGCGAGTGGGCGAAGACGTCGGCCATTGTCTGGATGGAGTTGTAGAAGGGGATGAAGTAGTTGACGAGGCTGTGTACGGTCTCGGTCTGGAACATGGGCAGCAGTCCGGCCAGCATGATGATGAACATGAATGGGGTAATCATGGTGCCGGCATTCTTCACATCCTTGGCCAGAGCCGAGAGCAGGTTGATGGCGGAGGCCATGACCAGCACCGAGGCAAAGATGACCAACAGCAGGGCGACATAGTCGCTGGTGGTGTAGTTGAAGGGGATGTCGATGCCATCGCCTGCCGCAATCATGTTGGGCAGCGAAAGGGCAATGCCGACGAAACTGCTGATGCCACTAAGCAGGGCAATGCAGCTGAGAGAGACAATCTTGCCAAGGGCAAGCTCATTGCGGCGCATGGGGGTGACGAGGAGGGTGGCAATGGTGCCGCGCTCTTTTTCACCGGCGATGCTGCTGGGGGCTATGGCCATCACGCCACTGAAGAGCATCATGATGATGAGCATGGGGAGAAGCTTGGAGAGGATGTCGCCCACCACTTGGTCGTCGCTGGCTTGGTTGAAGGTCTGTCCTTCCTCATCGGCGCGGTTGATGTCGAAACGGTTGGCCATGCCGTCCTCATAGGCGTTGAGAGCCGTCTGCATGATAGTGAACACGCGGTCGGAGGCGTTGTTGGCGGAGTTGTAGTAAATCTCCACGTTGGGTGCAGGCTGTCCAACGGTGGGGTCGTAGTTGGCCACGAGAGCGTCGAAGTCGGCGGGGAATCGCATCGCTATGGCGTTGATTTCCTTGTCCTGCAGGGCATCGATGTCGGCCTGGCTGACGGGTTGCTGCACGAGGACGATGCTGCTGTCGAGCGAGGCGAGGAGGGGTGCCACGCTTTGGGGCATATTCTCCACGCGGACAGTCACCACGTCTTGCTCGCCGTGGGTCTCCATATTACGGATGCCAACCCCCATGAGGCTATAGATAAGATAGATGAGCAGACCGGGCATGATGACGGTGGTGAACACCAGCTGGCGGTCGCCAAAGAAACGGGCAAATTCCTTGCGGATGATTGTCCAGGTATTGTTGCGCTTTTTCATTCTTCGTCTCCTTTCTGTGCTTTGTAAAGTTCAAAGAATCGGTCTTCGATAGTGAGGCCGTTGCAGACCTCTTCGAGGGTGCCGCAGGCCGACAGACGGCCGTCGATGATGATGCCCACGCGGTCGCAGAGGCGTTCCACCAGACTGAAGATGTGGGTGGATAGGATGATGGTCTTGCCTTCGGAGCGGAGCTCTTGCAGGTAGTCCGTCACGGTGCGGGCGGTGATGACGTCGAGTCCGTTGGTGGGCTCGTCGAAGATGATGATGTCCGGGTCGTGAACCAGCGAGATGACAATGCTCACCTTCTGCTTCATGCCGGTGGAGAGGTTGGCCACCTTCACTTCGGCAAACTTGTCGATGCCAAAGCGGTCGAAGAGTGCCTTCTTGCGGGCGGCTGCAGCGGAGGGGTCTACGCCGTGCAGGTCGCTGAAGAAGTTGAAGAGATAGTTGGGCGTGAAGAAGTCCTCCAGCTTCAGTTCGCTGGTGAGGAAAGCAATCTTGCCGCGGACCTCTTCGGGCTGGCTGACGATGCTGCTTTCGTCCACCCATGCGTCGCCCTTGTCGGGCTTGATAAGGGTGGCAAGCATGCGGAGGGTGGTGGTCTTGCCGGCACCGTTAGGCCCGAGGAGACCGAAAATCTCGCCCCGGTTGGCGGTGAGGGTCAGGTCGTCTACCGCCACCTTGCGGCGTTGGTTTGTGCGCTCCAGACGTTGCTGTTTGCGCGACAGGGTGAAGGTCTTGCTTAGGCCTTCGATGCGTAGGATTTCTGACATGGTATTGTTTGTTAATTATTTATTGCTGATTTGTCGGAGTACTCTGAGTATTCTGAGTACTCAGATTATTCTGATTATTCTGATTGGATTTGCCTATGCCTAATACTGCCCAGCGGACGAAGGGAATACGACGTAGCAATTCGTAGAGGATGGAGGAGAGGGTGAAGACTGCCACCAGCAGGATAAGATAGTCTGCCACGGGGGGCAAGGGGGTGTAGAGCTTGAGCATATAGCCGAGGGCGGCGATGATAAGGTAGTGGACAATGTAAATGCCATAGCTGCTGCGGGTCATGTAGGAGGCAAAAGGCGTGGTGCGGTCGGCCAAGGCCTTGAAGCAGGCCAGCATGGCAAGGATGGCCAGCCAGGCAAAGAGGTTGGTGCTCCAGTGCATCAGATAGAGCGGTGCGGTGTTGTCCTCGCCCCAAGTGGCAAGGGTTAGTGCCACACCCGCAGCAACCGCCGGCACAAGCAGCCAGTAAGCATAGCGTGACAGGAAACGCTGCACGTTGTCGCGCGAGAAGAGATAGTATCCCATGAGGAAGGGGACGAAATAGGCCGCCGGGCGGTAGAGGTTCCAAAGTCCTTGGGCGCTGTGTTCGGCAGGGTGGGGGATGGAGCCCTGTGCCCCTGCCCAAATAAGGAGGAAACCGACCATCAGCAGGAGCGCCAAACGGCAGGGCTTGGACCAGCCTCGCGTGGACTGCAGCAGACGGCCAACGGCATTGTACAGGCGGTCGCGCTCAATGGCGATAATAATAATCAGCAGCAAGCAGAACACCCACAGCTCTTGGATAAACCACAGCGGGCCGATGCCTGAGAAAGCACATGCCATATAACGGATAGGACCGGCAGGGATGGAGGCAATCTGATTGGGGATGCCCTGCGCCACACCGGCTATCTGGGTGTTGAAATAGCCTGTCATCCATTGGAAGACAAACAGGCCTATCGTGGCAGGGACAAGCAGTTGGCGGGTGCGCTTCTTAAACCATTGCCCAGTAGCGCTCTTCCCCAAAGCATATCGGCTGCTGATGCCTGCCACCAGAAAGAGCAGCATCATAAACCATGGATATAGGAGGTACATCACCACATCTTGCGGCTGGGCCTTGGGGTCGTCCACCCAACCGCCTATGCCTCCAAAGACACCCTTGTTGTTGTAAAAATAGACCACATGGTATAGCAGTACCAGAAGCACTGTCACCCAGCGGATGTTGTCAAGGAAATGTTTTCTATTCATAGTTGATTGCGTAGTTTGTTTTCTATTATGTAGTAAATGGCACAGAAGGCTAACAATAGGACGACAACTGCAATGGCTATCACTATCTCGTTTACTACTTGGGGCCACAGCACAGAGGACGAGATAACCGCAAAGAGCAGGGCTATCATCAGTGCACCAGTCCCAGATGCGATATAGCGCAACCCATTAGGGTCGGGGCCATAGGTGATACGCTCCCAACGCCAGCGACCGTCACGCCGGTGGAAAGTATAGTTCCTGTTGTATTGTGGATTAAGGGTGAAAAAGGCAATCATTCCACCCGTTATCAGTCCTGAGAAGAAGATGATAACTGGTAGCACGATACGCATCTCCCTATCATTTCCCAGCACAGCCAGCAGCACCGTCTGAGCCAGCAGTATGCCCGCCGAAGCAAAAAGCAATATGCGGAAGATGGATTTATTACGTTCTTTCATGGTAGGTTAACTGTTATTTGCACTCCTTTTAGCCATTGCTATTTTCACCGACATCCACATCACCACAGCAACCGTCAAGACACTCAATACAACGATACACCATCCAGCGGGAATCCTGTCGAACAGTGGCACACCAAGTTTATCCATGATGTCAACGGCAAAGATTAATGTTACACACACGCTCATGGCACCCATCATAATGTAACTGTAGCCGTAGGGGTCGATGGCGTCATGCTCGTCTTTCTTTATTCGCCGCTCGCGGATGTCAAGTTTCAGATTCATTGTTTTTCCTGGCCGGACAAAGGTATACACCACTGCCAACAATGCAATCACCTCGGGCAGTGTCCTGAATATCAAGTGCGATACCTTCTCACCTCCCATCGGCATCTTGATGATAAACCACACGTTCGACACTAGGCAGACGACGGCAGCCAGTGCCAATAAGATGTATCCTATGGTTCTGCGTTGCTCCATTATTTGCATTTTCTATCTGGTTTGTAAGTAAACTGATAAACGGTGTTTTCTCCGCCTATGGTGATTGTTTTTGATGTTGGGAATCCCTCAGCATCATAAGTGTAAGAACATTGACCATTGCCCGATACCAGAGTTGTCATATTATTCTCGCACCAGCAAGAGGCATAACCGAGAAACAGGACGCTGTTGCCAAGCACTCCCTCGAATATCATATTTGTTATGCACATGGTCTCCATCCCCATTGGGAAATGCATTGGGTTAGGATTGTTGTCGTACTGCATGTTGTTGATGAGAGATTGTCCATCACATGTTATGGAGGTGACGTTGCCACCGTTCCATTCGAATAGATAGGAGCTGGTCTCCACACTACCGTCGTCCTTGGTCTTGTTGGCATGCACAGTCGACACACAACCGTTGTCTGAGTAAGAATAGACCAGCTCACATGGTACAATCTCGTCATAGGTTTGTGGGCATAGGTTCCCCGTTGCCCTCATTGGTAGCATGAAGGTTTGACGCTTTAGTCGCCCGTCTTCGCCATAGTGGTAATGCATCGTGCCATCGGTGTAGACCCTACCCGCGCCATCGCAGGGATAGACACTCGCTAAGCGGCCGCCTTCATATTCAAGAATGGTGCGGCCAAGTGACGTTCCGTCATACATCGTGCAACTGATTTCTTTCAGCAAGTCGCCATCCCAAACGAAGTCGTAGGTCAGGTAGTCTAATGTACCCACGCAGTGGACAATGCGGCTAATCTTCTTTACGGGCCACATCTCTGTCGTGTCTGAGTAACCTCCTTCAGTTGGAGTGTCTGTAATTGGTGGGTCTTTGTGACAGCTGACTACCATCGTTGCAAGCACAGCAAACAGTGCATAATAAATCATGTTTCGTTTCATGTGGAAAAGATTTAGAAATAATGGATTATTTTCCTGTATTCTTGTTTTTTAAATTTCACTCTCTATCCTTTGGCAAATACCCCAATTTACCATAATGCTTATTTCTGAATACTCTTATACATCGACCAAAACATCAGCACTGTCGCGACAATACAGAATGCGAGGATGGCAATAGTGGAAGTCATACTTCCAAACGGGTCCCATCCTGTGTTTTTGAAAACCTCGATGTTGATTATTAAGATGAGGGTCAGTGCTGCCAAACCCAGCGTAATGTAGCGGTAGCCTGTAGGGTCGATGAGAGGCTGCATGGATGTCTGGTCCTTCCCTTTCAATAGCGGCTTGGAGTCGGGATGGGTAAAAGCCCATACCGACGGGACCAATAGTGCCATTTCCGCCAGCATAAAGACTACTATGCGGATTCGGGCATCTGCGCCTTCCGGCATTCTGATGAGGTTCCAAACAACCGACATCAAGCAGGCCGCTCCTGCCAGTGCCAGCAATACAATTCCGATGATTCTACGACGTTCCATGATTATTATTACTATTCTGTGACAAACTTCAAGATGTCCTCCTCGCTATATGCTGCCGAGGTGATGCGGCGCAGCTCTTTCCCGTTCTCGAAGAGGATGACCACGGGGATGGTCAGCGTGTTGTATTCCTTTGCAATCGTCCGGCACTTGTCAATGTCCACTTTGATAAAACGGTAATCCTTGCCTACCTGTTTGCTGACATTCTCCAGGCGTGGATACAGCAGCCTGCAGGGACCGCACCATGTGGCCGTCATCATGCAGACAGTGCGTCCGTGGGCAATGGCACTGCGGAACCCAGCGGAGTCCACCTCCTCAATCAGTGCCGAGTGGGGAGCCTGCATCATCCCGGTGGTGTCGCCGCTGAACATGGGCTGCCCGTCTGCACCCATGCTCAGGTGCACCATTCCCTGTTCGTCGGGGATGGCGAAAAAGGTGTCGTCCACCTTGCCGGCAGTCACGGAGACCAGCCTGTTCACTATCTTCATGGGCTGTGAGCCCTTCATGGTCATAGTCATCTCCTCCCGCACGGGCAAGCCCCAAGGCACCTCCTCGTTCATGCCGTAGTGGAAGGGGATGTGGTAGGTGGTGTCCAACCACACTGTCGAGTTGATGCTGATGGCCTCGTTCTCATTCTCGTATTGCACCTTCAGGCATGCGTGGCCGTCAACAGTCTCCATCTCGTCGGAAATGTCGAACAACGGTATATCCATCGTGTCCGGGTCTATACCGTTGGACATCAGGATGGGTTTCCCCATCATGGCGTTGATGGTGTATTGCTTCTTCTCCTTGGCAAGGTAGAGGGTGCGCAGCTTGTTCTGCGGCATGTCGACAAATAGGTCATTGCCCCTGTAATAATAGGTGCTGATGGCGGCAGAAGGGGTCGCCCCACCCGCCATCGTGGCTGATGAGCTGAAAGTGGCTACGCCTTCGAACAGCTGCTGCGCTGATGACTTAGAGCCAAGGGCTATCATGGCCGCTATCGCCATAGTGACTAAAACAAAACGTTTCATTGTTGTTCTTCCTATTGTTGTGTGTTTTTCTTTTTCGGGGTGCGTTTGGCACGTTTGAGGGCGTCGGACAGAATCCATTCTATCTGCCCGTTGGTGCTGCGGAACTCGTCCGCAGCCCACTTTTCGATGGCCTCGTAAACCTCGGCATCAACCCTCAGTGCAAAACTCTTTTTCATTTTTTCTTTTTAAATGGTTTCTCCTCGATAAGCCACCAGATGGCAGTGAAAACTATTGCCTCAATAGGATACCATATTATGGGTCGTATCGTATAACCAACATTGGCATGTTCCGCAACCCAATCCATCCCATACAGTCCTACCAAATACATCAGCCATATCAAGGCATAGAACTTCCATGTGTGTTTCATTAGTGTCTTCATACCGATCAATTATACAGGGTGCCGGTATTGATAACAGGGCTGGCGCTCTCGTCGGCGCAGAGCACCACCAGCAGGTTGCTCACCATGGCGGCCTTGCGCTCCTCGTCCAGCTCTACAATTCCGTCGGCGGAGAGTTTCTTCAGTGCCAAGTCCACCATGCTCACGGCACCCTCCACAATCTTCTCACGGGCAGAGATGATAGCGTCCGCCTGCTGACGGCGCAGCATCACGCTGGCAATCTCGGCGGCGTAGGCCAGATAGTTGATGCGGGCTTCCACCACTTCGATACCGGCGATGTCCAGTCGGCTGCGGAGCTCTTTTTCCAGACGGTCGTTAATCTCCTCGCCGCCGCTGCGCAGGGTCAGCTCCTCGCTGTGGTGGTCGATGTTGTCGTAGGCATACATGCCGGCCACCTTGCGCAATGCGGCATCGCTCTGCACGTTCACGAAATTGTCGTAGCCGTTGTCGTGGGTGGTCTTGTTCCCGTTCTTGTCCACCGTGGTGGTACTGCCAACCTCAATGTCGAAGCATGCCTTGTAGGTGTTCTTTATTTTCCACACCAACACCAATCCGATCATAATCGGGTTGCCGTTCTTGTCGTTCACCTTGATGGGTGCCACATCCATGTTGCGTGCCCTCAGCGACAGTTTGCGGGTGCTATAGAATGGGTTCACCCAGAAGAAACCGTTGTCCGTCACCGTGCCGCGGTACTTTCCGAAGAATATCAACACACGGGCAATGTTCGGCTGGATAATCATGAAACCGATAAGATGCAGCACCCACAGTATGCTGCCCACACTGCAAGCGGTTGCACCAAGTCCGTCGTGCCTATTTCCCACAAGCAACACAGTAATAAAAATGGTTGCCACAAGCAAGGCAAAGTTAATGCATAAGTGCAGAAAACCATTGTTCCAGGCTTTCATCGGACGAATAAATTCTTTTGTTTCCATAATATCTAATTGTTTATTGTTTAACTTTATGTGCTTTTGTAATGTGATATTATTTTGATATCACTTTGCAAAAGTACAAACATTTTTTCATTCACACAAAATATTTTTTTCGTATCTTTGCATTTTGAGCATGGCTCAGTCCATGTTAGCTATTGACATTTAATATCATACTCTTATGAAAAAAAAATCGCTCGTGCTGTTTCTCGCGCTCTTGGCAACCGCCTCAAACTGGGCTTTTGCGCAGCTGCCTTCGGCCGATTCCATCGATGTTTTGCACTACAATCTTACTATCGACCTTGGTGCCACTGTCCAAAAACAAATGCGTGGTGTAGCTGACATTCAGTTTGTGCTTACCAAACCATGCAATGCCGTTTCTTTCGACCTTATCTGCGACACTGTCCGTCCCGTCTCCCTCGACGGCACCGTCACCCGTGGTTTCAGCTACGACCCCGACGAGCGCTTGCTCAGAGTCTACGTCTCCGGCGGTCAGCCCGGCGACACCCATACGCTCTCTGTGCCCTATGTCAGCAACGGCTATGTAGAGCATTACGGATGGGGTGGCCTGCACATGGACAACAATATCTATTACAACCTCGGTGTGGCTTTCCGCGAATATCCCCATGCCTTCGGTCGAGCCTGGTTCCCCTGTCGCGACAACATGTACGACAAGGCCAGCTATACCATCACCGTCACATCCCAACCGGGCTGGCGCGCCATCTGTAGCGGTATCCGCCAGAGCGAGACCACAGCCCCCGACGGCACAAACTCCAGCACTTGGACCATCAACCAGCCCACGCCCACCTACCTCGTCTCCATCTCTTCAGCTCCTTGGCAGGTGATTGAACGCGAGTATCAAGGTGAGTACGGCACCTATCCTGCCATCATCGGCTCCATTGTCGTACACGACAGTGCAACCGTCCGGCATGCATTCGACATCCTCGACGATGTTGTTCCCGCCTACGAGCGCGCCTTCGGGCCCTACCGTTGGGAACGTATCGGTTACATCACCACCCCGATGGGCTCTATGGAGCATGTCTCAAATATAGGTCTCGTGGCCGAATGCGCCGCCAGCACCGACTCTCCCTGCCAGATGACCATGTGCCACGAACTCGGTCATGCCTGGTTTGGCAATCTCGTCACCTGCACCACCGTAGGCGACATGTGGATTAACGAGGGCGGTGCCTCTTTCTGCGAGGAGGTGGCAGCCCAAGCCGCCTACGGCAAGGCCTGGGCCGACGACTACTATCAGAAAAACCTCGTCAATGTCTTGCTCAATGCCCATCTCTCCGACGATGGCTACCGTGCCCTCTCCGGCATGCCCGAACGCATTACCTATGGCACCACCACCTACAACAAGGGTGCTCTCGTATGGCATTCGCTCCGCGGTTTGATGGGCGACAGCCTTTTCACCGCCTCCATGCACCGCCTCTTCTCTTCTTGCGCCTTCGGCAATATCGATGCCGCCGGTCTCCGCGACAGCCTCAGCCTCTACAGCGGCCTCGACCTCACCGACTTCTTCGACTTCCATGTCTTCAATCCCGGCTTTGTCGACTTCTCTCTCGATCTCGGTATCAATGGCAACGACCATCACGTCACCCTTCGCCAGCATCTCAAGGGCACCGACCGCTATCCTCGCACCTCCCGCGTGCCTGTCACCTTCTTTTCTGCCGACCGCTCCATGCGCCACAAAGAGTGGCTCACCGTCGCCGGTCCCCTTAGCGAGCATACCCTTTCTCTCCCTTTCCATGCATCGTTTGCCATTGTCGATTTCGACCACGACCTTTCCGATGCCTGCTCCGACGACACCGCACTCCTTGTTCGCAAAGGCGTTGTCGACATGCCCCACGCCTTCTGCAAGGTGAACGTGCCCGAAGCCCCCTCCACTCCCTCGTGGGTCCATATCGGACACCATTTCGCCCACCCCGATGGCGACACCGTCTCCGGCATTGTCCGCATGGCCGACCGCTACTGGCAGGTGACCGGAAGCATACACTGCTCTGCCACCGGACGCTTCCTCTACAACATGGGAAGCAACGGCAGCAGCGGCGCATCCAATATCGACTTGGGATTCTACGACCGTTCCTACACGTTGGATTCAATCTGGCTCCTCTACCGCCCCGACAGCCATAGCCCTTGGCAGCGCGCCTCAAACCGCCGCACCTCCAGCAGCTCCATCACCACCGGCTATTTCTCCTACCGTCTTCTCCCCGGACAGTACACCCTCGCCGTCTGCGACACCAACATCATCCCCCTCATGCGCGTCGACTCCCCCTCCGGCACCCCCTCTTTCAATATCTACCCCAACCCCTCAACTTCCTCTTTCCGCATCGACTTGGGCGGGTATGACAAAAAAATCGATGTCCAAATCTACGACACGATGGGGAGAAAGATATTGGAGTTGTGTAACTTAAACGATGGTGACAACATTAGCCACAACCTCTCCGCCGGAACATATATCGTGTTAATCAAAAATAATTTCTTATCTTTGCAATCGCAAATTATAGTACAATGAAAAACAATAAATCTCTTTTGCTGATAGTTATGCTCCTGACCGCAGGCGTAGCCTCGGCTCAGTATGCTCAGGAAAAACCCAATGTCGAATTCATGCTCAAGGTGGAGGCAGGCTATCTCCACAATGTAGGCAACTATGGCAAACCCACCACCGAAGCCACCGGTCCCGACATCAAGGGCACGGGCTATAACCTCAATGCTTGGGAAGAAGGTGCAGGCCTCAACGTCATGGCCGGCGTCAATATCAGTCAGGACTTCTTCCTTGGCGGTGGTCTTGGTTACAGTATGTGTGCTCCTATGCGCCCTGCACGTTTCGACAAGAGTAGCAACCTCGCCGCCCTGTTTATCGACATGGACTTCCGTCCCGTCGGCGACATCTGGGCTCCCATGGTTGGTGCCCGCGTGGGTGGCAGCTTCCTCATGAACCCCAACAACTACGGCAACACCATCAGCCCCTACCTCGAAGTATATGCCGGTCTCAACTGGTTCTACGACCACGCCCTCATGCAGATGGAGCGCAATTACCACAGCCTCTTTGTCGAAACAGGCATCACCCTTGTCCAGGGCACTGTCTTTATTCCCGTCCGTGTAGGCTGGCGCTGGTAAGAGTTGATAATCCCAAATTGAAAATTGAAAATTGGCTAGACGCCGTAGCGCATTCCCATTTTTCAATTTTCAATTCTCAATTTAATAATCATGCAGTCTACCCGACAGAATAAAATCTCCCGCCTCATACAGCAGGATCTCGGCGACATCTTCCTCCGCGAGATGAAGCCCGTCCTCGGCAACTCGCTCATCACCGTCACCGGCGTCCGCATCACCCCCGACCTCTCCATCGCCCGTGTCTACGTCAGCATCATGCCCATAGGCACCATACCCGCCTATCGCGACCGTCAAGAGGAGCCCGCCACCAAACAAGGCATCATCGACGCCATCCTCACCCACAGCGCCGACATCCGCCGACGTCTTGGGCTGCGCGAGGGCAAGCAGCTGCGCATCATTCCGCAGCTCGACTATTTCCTCGACGACTCCCTCGACATGGCCGAACGCATCGACAACCTCCTGAAACAGTAAGCACCAAGACCCAAGAGGCAGGAGGTATGTCCAACCAAAGCTCGAAGCTCTTTTCTCTCAGCTCGCTCATCGCCCGCCGCTACTTTTTCTCTCGCAAGCAGCGGACGGTCATCAACATTATCTCCTGGATTTCACTTATCGGTATTGCTGTCAGCACCGCCGCCCTCATCATCGTGCTCAGCGTATACAACGGCATCGGCCAGGTGACGCAGACCCTTTTCAACTCCTTCGACCCCGAACTGGTGGTGCAGCCCGCCCAGGGCAAGACACTCCATCTGCACGACATCGACTACGATGCCCTCTGCCGCATCGACGGTGTGGCCACCGTGTCGCAGATCGCGGAGGAGAACGCCTGGATGACCTATCGTCATAACGAGGCCATCGTCTCCCTGCGCGGGGTGGACGGCAACTACCACCTCATCACCGGCCTCGACACCCTCCTGTACGAAGGCATCTACCGCTTCACCGACACCGTCGCCGCCCCCGACGACGAGGGCGACACCATGCTCACCACGGTGCATTACCTCCTTATGGGTGCGGAGGTCTACTACAACCTCGGCGTTCGCGACGTGTCCAACATCCCCGTTGCCATCCATATCCCCAAACGAGGCGTGGCCCTCGGCCTCACTATGGACGAAGCCTTCAACACCGGCTACGCCTTGCCCGGCGGCAACTTCTACATCCAGCAGGACATCGACAACCGCTACGTGGTCACCGACATCGACTTTGTCCGCCAGCTGATGGACTATGCCGACGACGAATGCACCACGCTGGCCATCGCCTTGCAACCCGGAGCAAGGGTCTCCAAAGTTAAAACCGCCGTTGCCGCGCTGCTGGGCGACGGCTACCGCGTGCTGGACCGTTTCGAGCAGCAGCCCATCTACTACAAGGTCTTCCGCAGCGAGCGGCTGGGCATCTATCTCATCCTTGCCCTCATCGTCCTCATCTCCACCCTCAACCTCGTGGCCTCCCTCTCCCTCCTCATGATGGACAAGCGGCACGACATCGCCACCCTCCGCAGCATGGGCATGCCCGCGCGGCAGGTGCGCCGCATCTTCCGTATCGAGGGGGTGCTTATCGTCGCCATGGGTGTGGCGGCGGGACTGCTGCTAGGCTTCGTCGTCTGTTTTGTGCAGCAGCAATGGGGCGTCGTCAAGATGGGCAGCAACTTCGTTGTCAATGCCTTCCCCGTAGCCATGCGCGGCATCGACTTCCTCCTCACCACAGCCATGGTCATGACCCTCAGCACCCTCGCCGTCCTCTTTGCCGTCCGCAAAAGCAAAGTCTAGCCTCACAGTCCTCCCGGACGTAGTAAGTTCGTTCAATATTGCATCGTTCTCCGTTCGATACAGCATCGTTATCCTATACCATGTCGGGTAACGAGCCTGTTACGATATGGTAAGAATCGGATATTGAAGGACGCTAGAGGGTCTTATGGAAATGGTCAGGAGACCGGAAGGGATGTAACGGAACCCTTTCGAGTATTTGAATTTCACACTCGGGTTGAATCCGTGTTGGTTTTAGGCCGGTGAGACGAAGGTGACGGCGTGGTGGAGGTTCCAAGCCGGTCATCCGGACTTATGGCGGCAGGTAATTTGAGCCGGTAATGTCAATACCGAAAGACGCCGATGATACAACATGCCACAGCAAGGCGGCTCCGTCGGCCGATTCCCTTCCTGACTCTCCACCGAACCCCATTCGCACAGCCCTTGGTTCGCTCCTTCATGTACCTCTCCACCGCTGTTCTTCCTTATTTCTTCCTTCCGGAAAGGAAGAAATAAGGAATATATACGGACTAACGACTGGAGGAAGAGCCACTGAACACGGTCGGCATTTTTCGCCATGCTGGCTGTATGGGACAAAAAAATGAAAAATAAAAAAAAATTTGTATTTTTGTAATCGGTTAATGACAATTGCCGATGGCGTATTATAATTGTAATACATTGAAATATAATTCGTTTCTGACCTTTTCACGGGATTGTCCGCGCCGTTTAAGGTGCGGGCGTTCAGCCTGTGTGCCGGGGCTCTCCTTTTGTGTCCCATTGGTTCCCGTTACAGGTGGGAAGGGAAGTACTTTGTCTTGATGTATATCAGTTAAACAACAATAATAATCACTAAAACAATACAATCATGAAGAAATTGAACAAACAGGAGTATGAGACCCCGCAGGTAGAAATAATTGACGTCCGCGTGGAAAAGGGTTTCACGGGCAGCCTCACCACCGGCAGCGAGGCTGGTGATGGTCTCACTGAGGGCGACGGATACGGCGACGAAATCTTCGGCTAATCCGCAGCAGTTCGGGATAACTAAAAATGATTAGCCTTATGAAGAAATCAGTATTAGCTATATCGGCCATGTTGGCCTTATTGGTTTTAACTTTCACCTCTTGTCAGAAGGACAAGGTGGTTGCCACCTCTTTCACTGCCACGCTTGAGGATTGCCAGGACGACGAGTGCAAGACGGCCTTCACCAACGGCACCATGCAGTGGATGTCGGGCGACCAGATTATGGTGTATGGTACCAATGAATGGTGTGTGTATCAGGCAACTTTGCATGACGGTGGCAGAATTACGTTCAACGCAGTCAGTGAAGATGCGGGCGAAGCACCTTACCGTGCAGTCTATCCTGCCTCGGCATCTATTTGTGCTGACTCGGTTGAGTTGCCTGATGTGCAGGTGACTGAAGACGGCTCACTGACGGGCTTTCCTATGTATGCGGAGAGCAACGGCACTAATCTGAACTTTAAGAACCTCTGCGGGGTGCTGCGAATGCGTTTGCAGAAGAGTGGGGTGAGTGTCACGGCTATTGAGGTGACAGGTGACATTGAGGTGACAGGTGACTACAAAGTCTATTACAATAGTGGAGAGCCTGTGCTGAAATACTCTGGACACGGGACGAAGACCACCATGATGACTTGCCGTACGGTTCAAAGCATTGCCAACCAGAAGGACTTCTATATCTTCTTGCCCGTCCATACCTATGGTGCTGGTATGCGGATAAGGATATACAGCAGTGACGGCAAAGTGTGTACCAAGACTGTTACCGCTGGCCACAGTGTCAACATTCAGCGGGGCAAGATAACCACTATTACGTTACGGGATAACAGCCTCACTTTCGCCTCCAATGCGGGAACCCTGCCCGGCCTCTTCACTATTGACGACCAAGGGCACCAAGTCCGCTTCTCGCAAGGCAACCTGCAATACTCCAACGCCTTCAATATTTGGCGTTTTTCTCCAGAACAGTACGAGTATATGGGTTATGATCAAATGTATAGGTGTTATTATGATGGAACCTACCCCAAGTGGATAGACCTCTTCGGCTGGGGAACAGGTATCAATCCTATGCTTTTTCCCGAAGACATGAACGATTACCAGACCTTCGTGGACTGGGGTACGAATGTTATCAGCAATGGCGGAGGCCAGCCCAATACGTGGCGCACCCTCTCGCAGTCCGAATGGGAGTATATGCTCAATCATCATCAGTATGGCGTAGGCAATGTGGACGGCATAGGCGGGGTGATAGTCTTGCCCGACAGTTGGGTATTACCCGCTGGATGTTCATTCATGGTGGGGGAAACAGATGAGAGTGATGATGATTGGTCACACAATAGTTTCACCCTCCCTCAGTGGGCGCAGATGGAGGCTGCTGGTGCGTTGTTCTTACCTGCGGCGGGATTCAGATTGGGTACAGAAGTTCACGATGTAAGCGAAAGCGGTCTCTATTGGTCATCCACGCCCTGTTTTGAAAGCAACGCGTTCAGCGCAATATTCTCAAGTTACAATTTTCACTGGACAGAATGCAACACTCGCTACGTGGGGTCTTCTGTGCGCCCTGTTCGGGATAACTATTAACCCAAATCGGTCACTGGAATATACCTATGCGAAATCTCCGGAGAATATATCTGTACAACAACGTGATATGTTATTAAACGAAAGCCCCTACGGGGCAGGGCGATTCCCCATGCTTTGCACGATTCGGCAGTTGCTCCGTACCTTAGGCGTTTTCGGTTTCCTGATGACCGATTTGGGTTAAAATCCCGACTGTGCGGATAATCGGTGCTTTGCGTTGGAGTTGCACTCCGTCGCAATAAGGAATAAGAATTCTCAATCTGCAGTCCTTTACGCAGCCCTTGTCACATGGCAAGGACTGCGTGTTTGTAATGTATCCTTAATGGGAAGTTGGGGAAACGAAGGTGACGGCGTGGTGGAGGTTTTCCACGCGGTAGCGGTTGCTGTGGAGCATCTCGCCGTCGATGACCAGCCAGAAGGGGTCGGGGCTTGCCATCTCGACGGTGGTTGCCTGGCGGTAGAGCATAAGGCGTTTGACGTCGGGACGGTTGATATGGGTGCCGCGGCTGTAGTCGTCGATGAGGGAGGCGAATTTGATGAGCGACATGCGTTTGAAGAGGTTGACTTCGAGCAGGCCGTCGTCGTTCTTGGAGAGGGGGGCGCACATGTATTTGCCGCCGTTGTAGCGGCCGTTGCCAAGGGTGCAGAGGAGCATGTGGCCGTCGAAGAAGGGCTGGCCGTCGACGGTCATGCGGACATAGTTGCTGCGCGAGGTGAAGATGCTGCGGATGATGCCGGTGGTGTAGGAGTGCTTGCCGCCGATGATGGGTTTGCGACGCACGTCGTTGCCTACCTTGCACACCATGGCGTCGAAGCCGAAGTTGCAGATGTTGATGCTGTAACGGTTGTTCACTTTCATTACGTCCACCGCATGGGGAGTGCCGTTCACGAGGCGTTCCAGGTCGTTGAAGTCTTCCAGTGTGCCGTAGTATTTGATGTAGTCGTTGCCACTGCCCGAGGCGTAGCAACTGACCTGGACGGAGGTGTGGCCGATGGCGCCACTGACCACTTCGTTCAGCGTGCCGTCGCCGCCGCAGGCGTAGAAGCGGGCTTCTTGGGCGGGGTGTTCGTTGCACCACTGGCTTACCCAACGGGTGGCATCGCCGGGGCATTGGGTTACGTATAACTGGTAGTCGAAATCGGGGTGCGAGGAGGCGTAAGCCTCCACTTTTTGGGTGATGGCAGATGTGGAATCTTCTTTGCCAGCGCAGGGGTTTATGATAAAAAGATGTTTCATTTCGGGTTGCAAATTTACTAATTTTTTTCTTATTAGCGTTTTTTTTATCAGTGATTGAAAAAAAACAAGTAATTTTGCATCCGATTTATCCTAAAAACGGAACATTATGTATAAAATCCAATCACATCCTATTCTTGACATCCCGCAGTGCGAGACGGTTGAATTCCTTTATAACGGCACCGCTGTGAAGGCGCCGAAAGGCTATACGATAGCAACAGCCCTCCATCAGGCGGGCTACCCTGTACACAGTCACAGTATCGACGGGCGCAACCGCAGCCTGAATTGCGGCATCGGTAAGTGCGGCGCCTGCGAGATGCTTGTCGACGGACAGGTGCGCCGCATCTGCATCACCCCTGTGGACGGTGTGAAAGAGGTTCGCTCGGTGACTGCACACGAGGACGAGTGGCCCGAAATGCGCGACCATCAACCCCGCGAGGTGAAGATATATAAGACACAGGTGGCCATCATCGGTGCCGGTCCTGCAGGCTTGGCCTGCCGCGAGCAGTTGAATGCTTTCGGCATCAGCAATCTGGTGATTGACAACAATAGCCGTATCGGTGGCCAGTTCAATATGCAGACCCACCAGTTCTTCTTCTTCGAGAAGGAGAAGAAATTCGGCGGCATGCGCGGTTTCGATATTGCCAAGACCCTTGCAGGCGACAGCCAAGAGGGTATCCTGCTCAACAATACGGTGTGGGATTTGCTTGAAGGCGGCCGTGTGGCTATCAAGAATATTGTCACGGGCGAGGTGTCGTATGTCGACGCCGAACATCTGGTCGTGGCTACAGGTGCCGTGCCTTTTATGCCCACGTTCGAGAATGACGACGTGCCGGGTGTCTACACCGCCGCCGTCTTCCAGAAGATGATGAATCAGGAGCACACCCTGCTGGGCAAGCGTGTCCTCACTGTGGGTGCCGGCAATATCGGCTACCTCACCTCCTACCAGGGCATGCAGGCGGGTGCCACTATCAAGGCCATTATCGAGGCGATGCCCCGTGAGGGCGGTTTCCCCGTGCAGGCCAACCGTGTGCGCCGTCTGGGTATCCCCATCATGACGGGTTACACCCTGGTGCGTGCCATCCCCAATGCCGACTATACCGGCATCACCGGAGCCGTTATCGCCAAGTGCGAGAACTTCAAGGCCATCCCCGGCACGGAACAGATTATCGACGACATCGACATCATCAATATCTGCACAGGACTTATCCCCGACAACCAGCTGCTGGTGAAAGGCCGCGAGGTATTCGGTTTCAATACCTATGGTGCAGGCGATGCCATCCGCATCGGCGAAGGTACCAGTGCGGTGCTCCGTGGCCGTCAGGTGGCTTACGAGGTGGCTCAGGCTATCGGCGTCCGCTTCAACTACGACGAGTATCTGGACATCTCGCGCCAGTATATCGACTCGCAGCAGCATCCTGTCCGCATACTGGAGAAACCGGCACTGCCCACGCCAGAGCGTATGGCCGTGAAGCCTTTTGTGCAACTGGACTGCCTCTATGGATTTGCCTGCAACCCCTGCAGCTTCTCCTGCCCGCAGGGAGCCATCACCAAACCCACCACCAGCAGCACCCCATCGGTGGACTACGACAAGTGCATAGGCTGTATGCAGTGCGTCACCTCGTGTCCCGGTCTGGCCATCTTCGGCTACGACCAGCAGAAGAACATCTGCTTCCTGCCTATCGAATACGAGGTGAAGGAAGGCGCCGAGGTGTTCTTGGTGGACAACAACGGACAGAAGGTTGGCGAGGGTGTGATTGAGAAGATAGTGAAGAAACCCAACAAGACCAATCTGGCACGTGTGAAGGTGGTGCAGAGCGCGGGTGCAATTACCGACATCAAAGGTTTTATCGTCAAGGAGAATTACCCCGAGCCACTGGCATTGAAACCCCTCCGTCCCGTCGAGAGCGAGACCTACGTGTGCCATTGCGAGGACATCAAGCTCGACCGCGTGTTGCGTGTGATTGGCAACCGCAAGACCATCTCGGTGGACGAGCTGAAACATATCACCCGTCTCGGCATGGGTCCCTGCCGTGGCAAACGCTGTATCCCCCGTGCCCGCCAGATACTCCGCTCCTATGGCATAGAGTTGGTGGGTGACGCCACGCCCCGTGCGCCCCTGTCGAACCAGGTGACCCTCTCCGACCTCTACACCCCCGGCACCACCGAGGCCTTTGTATATCCCCAGTCCAATGGTGTGAAGAAGGAACAGGTGGAGGTGCTGATAGCCGGTGGCGGCATTGCAGGCAGCGCCCTGTTCCGCTACTTTGCCGAGGCAGGCAAGAAGCCGGTGATGATCAACTACAGCCGCGGAGCCTCCTGGCGTTGCATCGGCGGCGGCCGTCCGGCGTTCTCAAATCCCGACATTGCCGACATTGCCGTCCACAACCATGAAATCTTCAAGAAGATGCAGGCGGAGCATAACATCAACTACCGCACTACGCATTATGTCAATCTGGTTCACGACGACGCCACATACCGCTCGCTGGATGCCTCCCGCGCTTGGAGCGATGCCTACATGGTGGAGCGCAAAGACTTCAAGAAGGAGATTTCGCCCCTGTGGGACGACAGCCGCGACACCTACAGCCACGCCCTCATCACCCGCGACTGCTGGCAGGCAACACCGGGTAGAGTGATTGACTACATACGCTGGATAGGCGTGCAGCAAGGTGGCACCTACTACGAGGACTGCGAGCTGCTGCATGTGCAGCGCGTCGGAGGACACTATGTCGCATTGGTGCGCAACCACGAGGGTCGGTATATTGAGTATACTTGCGACCATTTTGTCAATGCCATGGGATGGGGTGCCGAGAAATTCATCGACCAGCTCGACCTCGACACCGGCCTCTATCCTGTCAAGCACCAGGCCTTCATCACCCGCCGTCTGCCCATGATGGGGCCCAACGGCGGTCCGCTCGACATGGTTATCGACCGTCGACACTACAAAGGCTTCAGTGCCGTCTATGGACAGCAGTGGGGACATACCGGCCAGATTATCGGCTGCGCCAGCCCCGACACCGATGCCTACGAAGCCCGTCAGAACATCAAGTACAACAGCAAGGAGTTCCTCGAGATAGTCTCCGAAGTCTTTGCCGAATGGATACCCAACCTTCGTGAAGTCGGATTCCTTGCCGTCTGGGCAGGACGCTACACCGAGCCGCGCTACATCATCGACCCCGAAGTGGGCCTCTGCACCGGTCTCCGTGGCCACGGCTTCATGCTTGGACAGTATCTTGCCAAGCTGTATGTCGACAAGTATTTGGGTCGCGAAGTGCCTTCCTATATGGAGGATTTGAAGATTGGCGGAAAAGGCCTTTCCGAGAACGCCTTCAAGTAACAGGCCGCATATCACACATAAACAGATGCCGGACACGCTTGTGCCCGGCATTCTTTTTCTGTTTCGGTGTCCGCCAGCCTTGTTGCCACGGGTGGTACGTCGCCGTTAGGGGATATTCAGCAGCTTGTGTGTCTGGAGCGACAGTCTCCATTCAGGGTGAGCCTTGATATACTCCACTGTCTGTTGCACGATAGTCCTGTTGCGGTCGGGGTCCCCCGTGTCGCAGGGTTGGAGGAAACGGTATCGGACGTCGATGTCGCTGTAAGTGTCAGGTTCGTGCACACCGTCAAACACTACCTTTAACTCGTCCGCACGGCGGAGGGTCACCCTGGCCTGTGTGCCGAGGAAGAGGTCTTTGGGCGAAAGGGTGACCCAGTCCACATTGTTCGGCAGCGGGCGGGTGCCATTGGTCTCCACGGCCACCTTCTTTCCTATTTGATGCAGCGCCTCCACCAAGGAGGGGGTGAGGCTGAGAGAGGGTTCTCCTCCGGTTACCACCACCCACGGCGACGGCCAGGCGGCCACTTGTTCTACAATCTGCTCCTCGCTCATCTCTGTGCCGCTCTCGTGGAGGGTGTCGCAGAAAGGGCAGTGGAGGTTGCATCCCGACAGACGGATGAAGATGGCGGCAGTCCCCGTGTGGTATCCTTCGCCCTGTAGCGAATAGAACAGCTCATTCACCCGCATGGTCAGTCTTTCCTTTTTTCATCCGAGGAGGTGCTACGTTCGTAGATGGCCAGGTTGCCAGTGCTCTCCTGCACGTCGACACGGTAGCAGAAAGGTACCCGTTCGCAGCACCAGCGTGCCAGGTTCTCGGCGGTAGGGTTGTTAGGCAGTACGTTGTTCAGCACTTGGTGGTCCAGGGGGTCGGCGATGAGTCGCTTAATCTCGGAGAAGTCGATAATCATGCCGTTGCGGTCCAGCTCCTCCGACTTGCAGTAGACTGTGATGGTCCAGTTGTGGCCGTGCAGCGAGGTGCATTTGCTCGGGTAGTCCAGCTCAAGCTGGTGGGCACCCGAAATCTCTATGGTTTTCTTGATGTAGTACATTCTTACTTAATTCGTTAATGTGTTAACTCGTTGATTCGTAAATCTGATTCACACATTCAACACTTCATATTTTGGATTGATACGTGGTGGGGTCGGGGATACCGGCCTCGGCGAAGGCTTCCTGCCTTTCGCGACAGGTGCCGCAGGTGCCGCAATGCTGTTCTTTGCCTTTGTAGCACGAGTAGGTGGTGGCGTAGTCGATGCCCATGGCCGTGCCGCGCCTTACGATGTCGGCCTTCGTCAGGTTGGTGTAGGGAGCCTCGAGTGTCACGCCGTAGTAGGTGCCGGCCTGCATGGCGGTATTCATCGCCTTGACAAAGGCGGGACGGCAGTCGGGATAGATGGCGTGGTCGCCCCCGTGGTTGGCGATAAA
The DNA here is from genome assembly GCA_017550405.1 of Bacteroidales bacterium. Lineage (GTDB taxonomy): Bacteria > Bacteroidota > Bacteroidia > Bacteroidales > P3 > Colimorpha. Next base: position 18,638 of record JAFZPH010000023.1, on the reverse strand, counting down.
CACATGGGTCAGGCCGCGGCTCTCGGCTATACCGCAAGCCACGGAGAGCATGATGCCGTTACGGAAAGGCACCACAGTGGAGTGCATATTCCCGTCGTTGTAGTCGCCGTCGGGGATGGCGTCGGCACCGGCGGTGAGGGACGACAGGATGTTACCTTTGAAGAAAGATAGGTCTACAACCAGATGTTCGATGCCTAGCTGGCGGCAGTGGTGACGGGCGCAGGCTATCTCGCGCTGGGCGTGATTGTTACCATAGTCGAAAGTGATGGCCAAGGCTATTCGCTGTTGCTCCTCATAGAGCAACGTGGTGGAGTCGAGACCACCGGAATAGATGATGGCGGAGTCCTTGACGGAGGATGTGGTTTGTTGCATGTTCTCTTGTTTTGTTAAAGGGGGTTTCCTCTGGTTTTGGGCAGAGGACTGCACAAGGCAATTCAAGAATACCCCTGATTTATTTATAATTACCTGCGGGGAAGTCCCGCAGAATCGGCTGCAAAATTACGAAAAATATTTCACCTATCAAGAAAATAGATACTGCATCTTGGTTTATTGGAGTTCAAGGAGGTCGGAAAAGCGGTCTATCAAGTGGGTGGGATATGCTGTAAGGAGCTGTTCGCGGCTTTGGTTGCCGTAGGTGACGCCACAGGTGTGGCATCCAGCGGCGTTCCCCATCAGCAGGTCGTAGACGGTATCGCCTACTACAAGGGTCAGGTCGGCTTCAATCCCGAGGGACGAAAGGGCTTTCAAGGCGAGGTCGGGTGCGGGTTTGGGATGCAGGTTTTCGTCTTCGCCGTAGGCATGGCTCAGCGGGATGTAGTTTGCCACCCCCAAACTCGTCATCAATGGGTCGAGCGACATGTGGTGGCGGGAGGAGACGATGGCCATCACCGTTCCGTTGTCCCGCAGTAGCGCGAGGGTTTCGAGCACGCCGGGGAAGAGGGTGATGTGGTCGAGTGCCAAAGAGGGGAAGATGTCGCGGTAAATGGCGGCGGCCTCATCCACGCGGCTGTCGGGTACGGCGGTGGCAGTGCGGAAGCACTCGGTAAGGGGCAGGCCGATGGTCTTGGCTACGGCGGCAGGGTCGGCCATGGGCAGCGACATGTGCTGTAGCGTACCCTGCACGGTGCGGATGATGCCTTCGCGGGTGTCGGCAAGGGTGCCGTCGAAATCGAAGAGTATGTTTTTATAGCGCATAACTTCATAACGCCGATTTGCCTGCTTAATTGTGTTTGGGTGTAAATGATACGGTTTTGTGCCTGCCCGTATGTTGAAAACACACTATCTGATATTTTTTTTGTATCTTTGCAAAGTGAAATATATCAGTTATTATGGACAGCAAGGTATTGTTACGTCATTTCGAGCAGCGTTTCGGCTGTGAAGGAGGTGCCTGTTATGCGGCTCCCGGACGCATTAATCTTATCGGGGAGCATACCGATTACAACGGCGGCTATGTCTTCCCCGGTGCCGTCGAGCAGTGTTTGATGGCATGGATTCGCCCTAATGGGACAGACATGGTGAATCTGTATGCAGTGGATTTGGGCATGGAGTGTGAATTTGCCATAGACGACCAGGAAGGACCTGAGACGGTGCACTTCCGTTATGTCTATGGGGTGGTACGCGAGATGATGGCCCGTGGCGTGAAGGTCGGAGGGTTCGATGCCGTGTACGGAGGGGATGTCCCCTTGGGTGCGGGCATGAGTTCTTCGGCGGCGCTTGAGAGTTGTTTTGCCTTTGCTTTGAATGAATTGTACGGTGGCGGACTCGACCGTATGGAGCTGGCACGTGTTGGTCAGCAGACCGAACACAAGTATGTGGGTACCAAGTGTGGCATTATGGACCAGTTCATCTCGCTGCATGGTCGCGAGGGCAGTCTGGTACGTCTTGACTGTCGCAGTGGTGAGTATGAATATTTCCCCTGGCAGCCCGAAGACTACAGTCTGGTGGTAGTGAACAGCTGCGTACGGCACGAGCTTGTCGGCTCCCCCTACAACGACCGTCGCAACAGCTGCGAACGGGTGGCGGCAAGGGCAGGGGTGGAGACCCTACGCGACTGCTCATGGGAACAGTTGGAAGCTTTGCGAGCAGACATTACCGACGAGGACTACCGCAGGGCACGTTATGTGCTGGGCGAGGAGGACCGGGTGCTTGCCGTGTGTGAGGCTTTGAAGAGGAATGACTATGAGGAGGTGGGCAGACAGATGTATCTTACCCACGAAGGCTTGAGCAAAGATTACGAGGTGAGCTGTGCAGAGTTGGACTTCTTAGTCGAAGAGGCCCGCCGTTGCGGTGTCACTGGCGCCCGCGTCATGGGCGGAGGCTTCGGGGGATGCACCATCAATCTGGTGCGTGACGACCGCTGTGAGGCTTTCCTGTCGACTGTGCAGAAGAGCTACAAGGCTCGCTTCGGAGTGGGGTGCAAGGTCATCCCGGTAGTGATTGGCAATGGAGCCAGGAGAGTGAAATGATAGAATAATACAGAGCCTCAGAGTAATCGCATTGTTCAGAATACTCAGAGTATTCAGAATACTCCGATTACTCAGAGAACTAAGAAAAGAAAAAAAACATGAAACATATTCTGCAATATTGTATTTTGGGCGTGCTGCTTTGCTGCATGGGCTTTCAGTCTCATGCCAAGGAACAGCAGTTTACTTTAAAGTCGCCCGACGGTAAGCTGGTCAGCCATATTGTTGCTACCGCCGAGAATGAAATCACCTACGACATTGTATACAACGGGGTGACGATTATGTTGCCTTCGCACTTGGGTCTGAATCGTGAATACGGCAAGTCCGTTACGGGTGCCATGCCGGTGACCAAATCATCCACTAGCGTGATTGACGAGACGGTGGCATCGCCTTTCACTCGTCAGGCAACCATGCGCAACCATTGCAACCAGTTGACATTACAGATAGGGAAAGACCTCAATCTCGTTTTCCGTGCATACAATGAGGGCATTGCCTACCGCTACCAGATAGTGAAGCCCTGCAATGTGCGCTTCGAAAAGGTGGAGTACAACTTTGCCGGTGACTATGATGCCACGGTGCCTTATGTGATTAACTTCGATGAGAACAACCACGACATCCAGTTCTCCTCATCGTTCGAGAACCTCTACGTCACTCTGCCGCTCTCCAAGATGGACACGCGGAGGCTTTGCTTCCTCCCCTTGCTGATACATGCTTCGCATGGGGTGAAGGTATGCCTCACAGAGTCGACACTGATAGACTATCCGGGTCTGTACTTAGGAGTCCACACCGCTCCGGCTGGCGACACCCCAGCAGGGGTACGGTTGGAGGGCGAGCATGCCCGCTATCCCAAGACCCTTGAACAGGGCGGCCACAACAACCTGCAGATGCTCGTGAAGGAACGCGAGGACTATATTGCCAAGGTGGACAAACTCTCCGTCCTGCCTTGGCGCATCGCCATGGTGGCCAAGAGCAGTGCCGACCTGGCCATGAATAACCTGAGCTACCTTTTGGGCGAGCCTTGCAAGGTACAAGACCTCAGCTGGATTAAGCCCGGCAAGGTGGCTTGGGACTGGTGGAACAATTGGAATCTCGCCGGCGTGAACTTCAAAGCAGGCATCAACAACGATACTTACAAGTATTATATTGATTTCGCCTCCCGAAACGGCATTGAATATGTCATTCTCGACGAGGGTTGGGCGGTGAACGGTAAGGCCGACCTTTTCCAAGTAGTGCCGGACATCGACTTGCCTATGTTGACTCAGTATGCCAAGGAACGCAACGTGGGGCTGATACTTTGGGCGGGTTATTACGCTTTCGACCGCGATATGGAGCATGTGTGCCAGCACTACAGCGAGATGGGCATCAAGGGCTTCAAGATTGATTTCATGGATCGCGACGACCAGATTGTCACCCAGTTCTACGGGCGTGCCGCCAATATGTGTGCCAAGTATCACCTGCTGGTCGACTTCCACGGTGCTTTCAAGCCCGCGGGACTCAACCGCACTTATCCCAATGTGCTCAACTTTGAGGGGGTGGCAGGACTGGAGCAGTTGAAATGGGCTCCCGCCACATGGAATCAGGTGCAGTACGACACCGAGATTCCTTTCATCCGCCAGGCAGCAGGCCCAATGGACTACACCCAGGGTGCCATGCACAACGCCGCAAAAGGATGCTACAGCCCCTGCTGGAGTGAGCCCATGAGCCAAGGCACCCGTTGCCACCAGCTGGCGCTCTATGTGGTGCTGGAATCGCCGCTGAATATGCTTTGCGATTCCCCCACCAATTACGAGAAGGAACCCGACTACACCCGTTTTGTGGCGTCCCTCCCCACGGTGTGGGATGAGACCATCGTGTTGCAAGGCGAGGTGGGCGAATATATCGTCACCGCCCGTCGCAAGGGCGACACTTGGTATGTGGGCGGCATCACCAACTGGACCGAACGCGACATTACTGTGGATATTCCCCGCCTGATTGCCGCCTCGGGCAAGGCTTCGAAATACAATGTCGAACTCTATTCCGATGGAAAGAATGCCCACCGTAAGGGTAGCGACTATAGCAGAAGAGAGATGAAACGATTCTCAGGCCCCCTGCTGGTGCATCTGGCTCCCGGTGGCGGTTTTCTGGCGAAACTGACCCCTGCTGAGGAGATGGTGATGGACGGGGTGTCGGAACTATACATGAAGCGGCTGTTTGCCCCTGGTGACTATGGCTCCACCAACTATCGGATTCCCGCCATTTGCACCATGCCCGACGGTTCGTTGCTGGCGGTGAACGACAAGCGCAAGCACATCGAGAGCGACCTCCCGCAAGACATCGATGTGGTGTGCCGTCGCAGCACCGACAACGGCCGCTCTTGGTCGGAGCCCGTCACTATCGCCCGCGGAACAGGCAAGGACCGCGGCTATGGCGACCCCGCGCTCGTGACCTGTGTCAACGGCGATGTGCTATGTCTTTTTGCCGGGCATAACGGTTTCTTCCAATCGACAGAACAGAACCCCATCCGCATCTTTGTCTGCCGCAGCAAGGACAACGGTATCACATGGTCGCAGCCACAGGACATCACCTCAATCGTTTGGGGCAGCAAAGCACTGAACCCCCTCTGCAAGGAATACAATGGAGCCTTTGTCACCAGTGGCAACGGCCTCCGTCTCGCCAAGGGTCCGCATGCCGGTAGGGTGCTTTTTGTGGCTTCACTCTCCAGTGCAGTGACCGTTGCCGACAATTTCGTCATCTATTCCGACGACAACGGCTATACGTGGCAGGTCTCTGACCGCGCTTTTGTCGGTGGCAACGAGGCCAAACTCATAGAGCGTGAAGATGGGTCGGTGCTGATGAGCGTCCGTCAACATGGGCCGCGCGGCTACAATATCTCCACCGATGGCGGCCACTCATGGGGCAAGCAAGGCTATTGGCTTGAAATGTCCGTCACTTCATGCAACGGCGAGCTGCTGCGCTATCGTGTTGGCGACAAGAGCATGCTGCTGCACTCTATCAACAACTCTATGAAGCGCGAAGATGTGAGCCTTTTTGTCAGCTACGACGAGGGCCGCACATGGCAGGATCCCATCCTGCTCTGTCCGGGTCCATCTGTCTACTCATCCATGACCCTTCTGCCCGATGGGTCGATAGGCATGTATGTGGAGCTGAATCCCTCGGGGGCATGCGAATTGTGGTACTATAATTTCCGTCTCAATTTATGAAAAGACGTTCCCTGGCCTTTGCTCTGTTCTTGTTGATTGGAGGGGCCATGCTGCATGGCCAGCAGATGTATAAATACTGGGTCGCTTTCACTGACAAAGATGGTTCCCCTTTCCGTATTGATAGTCCGGAGCGCTTTCTTTCGTCCCGGGCGTTGGAACGCCGCCAGCGTTTCGGCATCGCTGTGGATAGTCTCGACCTCCCTGTCAACCCAAGCTATATTGCATCGCTGCGGCAGGCGGGCTTCACGGTACAGAACCGCTCCAAGTGGCTCAACGGGGTGGTGGTTTTCTCACTTGGGAAGGTGGATATGGACGATTTCGCTCCGTTCCCTTTTGTGGATACCGTTATCTTGTGCGACAACAGCAGTGTGTCGCTGCCCGACACCGAGGTTTCCAATTACGGCTACGAGCATCACCGTTTTCGTTCGCCCCAACCTTTCAGCTATGAATATTACGCGGGGGCGTATGTCCAAATCGAACAGCTGAGAGGCAGGGCGCTCCATGCTGCGGGCTTCCAAGGACAGGGTGTCATAATAGGCGTGTGCGATTGCGGTTTCCCCGGTGTGGACACGACGGCTATCTTTGCTCCGATGCGTTCCGGAGGCAGGCTTTTGGCCACCCGCGACTTTGTATGGGCCAACGAGAACAATGTCTTCACGATGCACTCCCACGGCACGCATGTGCTCTCTACCATGGCGGCGTATGTCCCCGGCCTGTATGTGGGCACGGCTCCCAAGGCCTCGTACGTGCTGTGCCGCACAGAGAATCCGTTGACCGAAACACCCCTCGAGGAGTACAACTGGGTGGCGGCAGTGGAATATCTCGACAGCCTTGGGGCAGATGTGATAAGTACTTCGCTTGGCTATTTCAATTACGACGACAGCACTTTCAGCTATACCCTTGCCGACCTTGACGGAGCCACTGCACCTATCTCGCGCGGTGCGGCCGTGGCCGCTACGCGCGGTTTGCTTGTGGTCAATTCAGCCGGTAACGATGGGGAAGCTCTTCCCCAGCATCTCAATGTCCCTGCCGATGTGCCGCAGGTGCTGACAGTGGGGGCTGTCGACAGCGCGGGATTGCATGCCCGCTTCAGTGCCCACGGTCCGACAGCCACGGGTCACCGCAAACCCGATATGATGGCAATGGGCGAGAGGGTTCTCTCCGCCAGCCCCGACGGTCTTTTCAGGTACACCAATGGCACCTCCCTCTCATGCCCCATCATGGCGGGGATGATGGCCTGCCTGATGCAGCGTTTCCCTGCATTGACGCCCGGCCAGCTGTGCGACTCGGTGCGTGCCTGGGGGTCGCTGGCTGCCAGTCCTACTGACGAGATGGGGTATGGCATTCCCGACTTCAGCCTCGCTTTGCGTACACCAGCTTCCGTAAACGACATACTCGGTATACAGCCTTTCCGTCTCAGCCCCAATCCCGCCAAGGGGTGGGTGACGCTCTCGCTCCCCAGCCGGCCTGAAGGGTGCCGCATGGTGGTGACCGACATGATGGGGCGAACGATGCTCAGCCAGTGCATTAGACAGACCGAAACACGTATCTGCGTTGATTCATGGCCGGCAGGGACCTATTTCGTCCATGTCGACGGGAATGTCGCCAAACTGATTGTGGGGCGCTGAATATAGTCTGTTTTGTTGATTGATAGCCCAACGATGTGGGCTCGTGGCTTCAGCCGTGGATGAGTTGTGCCATGAGGATGGCGCAAGCCACACTGGCGTTGAGCGATTCTGCCGTGCCTCCCACGTTGGGGATGGACACCCGATGGGTGATGCATGCCTGCACCTCGGGACTGATACCGCGGCTCTCGTTGCCGACCACCAGCACTGCCCCTTCTGCGGGAAGTTGCAGGGGCGTTTGAGGGCTCCAGATGCTCTGGCCGTCGAGAAGCGCTCCGAAGACGGGTTTACTGCAGTTGTTAAGGTATTCGTGCAGGTCGGTATAGCTGACGGAGGTGCGGAACAGGCTCCCCATGGTGCTCTGCACCACTTTGGGATTGAAGCAAGATACCGAGTCGGGACTGCAGACGATGCGCCGCACACCGAACCAGTCGGCGGTGCGGATGATGGTGCCGAGGTTGCCGGGGTCCTGCAGGCGGTCGAGGGCTAGGACGAGGGGCTGCCCCTCGGGAATGGCGGGAAGGTCGCGCTCCACCAGCATCCACACCTCGTTGGGGGTGGTCATGTGACTGAGTCGCGATAGGTTATCTTCTTCTACTTCATATACTTCTGCGATTGAAGGCAGATTAGGGTGCTGTTCAAGCCACGATTTTGTGGCGCAGACCACCTTTATGGAGGCTTTTGCAGCCATTGCCTCGTGGCACATCTTCACCCCTTCGACAACAAAAACTCCTGCTTCTTTGCAGTGTTTTTGTTGCTTATATACAGACAGTTCCTTCAGTTTCTTCTTAGATATCATAAGGCAAAGATACAACTTTTTTTCAAATTAAATTTTGTCATGTCAGAAAAAAGTAGTAATTTTGCAGCCGATTTCCGAATCAGCACGGTGGGCGTAGTTCAGCTGGTTAGAGCGCCAGATTGTGGATCTGGAGGTCGTGGGTTCGAGCCCCACCTCCCACCCTCGGGAAACAAAAAAGCAGACTTGAAAGTCTGCTTTTTTTGTTTGTTGTTATCTCAACGCTGTGCGGTAATGCATATTGCCCGTGATGGTTCCTGTGATGGTTCCCACTATCGGGACGACGGCACTGGCTGTCCCGCTTGCTGTGCTTGTCCAATCCATCACGCCGTTCACCGGAGCCGAAATCACAGGGTGTGTAAGGGTCGCCCTCAGCGAGGCCTTCACATTCAGGGTGTCGATGTCGAACTTGATGGTATCGTTCTGCAGGTGAAGACCTATAGTGTCGATGATGCCTCGCAGATACATGCCGTCCGAGCTGGACATGATGACTCCGTACTCCTGGGCAGGGTCTTTCTTTATGGTGATGGTCTCAACATCCAGGTCGCGGTCGATGGGTATGTTGATTCCGGCCACGGTGAAGATGAGGTCGGTGTGCCTTGTCATGAGGTAGGTGCCGAGATAAGGCTTGATGTCGATGGTGGGGACGGAGGGGTTGTTGCCACCGGGAGTGTCGGTGGGGTCTTTCTCACAGCCGCATGTCAACATGGCGACGAAGGCCAGCAGGATAAAAGATAACTTTTTCATGATGTGTGATATTTTGTTTGTTTCCTTTTTTATTTCCTATAACGCGGATAGGATTTCATTATTGTGTCGCGCTTGATTGTTTTTAAAGTTGGAAGAAGTGGGATTTGTCCAATTCATTCCACATGCGCAGGCGAAGAGAGAGCATCTGTTGGTCGTAGATATTCGAGTGTTGGGTTACTTCCACCTTGCCGTTGGGGAGTACCAAATGGTCCCAATGCACCATGTTGAGGCATTCTTGTGCTTGGTCGGGTGTGAGGACGCCGCCGAGGGCTTTCAGATAGTTATCGGCAGTCTCGTAGCGCCACCAGCTCTTGCTGTTGGGGTTGCCCACTGCGGGGTCGGGGGTGTCGGTGCGGTATTTGGGCGAGAGCAGGTGGTTGGTGACGAGCATGTACTGCTGGTCGGAAGGTTTGCGCAGCACGAGTGTTTTCCACCCGTCTTCTTTGTCGAACTCGATGATGGCGCAGTCGCCGGAGGCGTCGGCTACCATGTAGTGGTATCCCGAACCGACAATGGAGTCGTGACGCAGGTCTACGGTTGCCAGCAGGTTCAGGGCTTCGTCCACTGTGGCGCAGCGGTCAAGCCACAGGCGCATGATGATGCTTGTCCCCACGGAGTGTTTGCCGCTGTTTTGGTTGGCTGGTTGGTGGGGGAGTGCCATGATGGAGGTGCAGAGGCCTTTCTCGTTTATACCGTCGACCGGGGCATAGATGGCGGCTAAGCACATGAGCTTTTTGGTGAAGGAGGTGGGCAGGGATTCCAGATTGTAGCCGAAGTGGGACATGTCGCTTGCCGCCATGGAGGCATAGCCGTTCTTTGGACGGGAGATGGTGACCAGGGTGGGGTTGGCGAAATAATCGTAGTTGCGACCATAAAGGAATCCTTTGTCTGTTGCGTTCTTGACCTGGAAACTGGTGCAGTTGAATGTCTCCAGCTTGCCGTTTTCGTCGGCCACCTGTGCGCTCTTCCCTTTGATGGGGATACCTTTGCCTATCTTGGCGGTGACGTAGTTGAGCAGTTCGGCGTTTTGGTCTACATCGCGTTCAATGATTTCGTCGAGGTCATACGAGGCTTTGTACTCCATGGCATAGAGGTAGGGGTTGCCGTCCACTTGTTTCAGTGATGAGAGTGTCCGTATTTCTCCGCCCCACAGACACCATACAATTACGGTCAGGGCAAGGATGATTGAGACTAAGACAATCAGGATGATTTTTATTGCTTTCTTCATGATAAATGATTTTGAATTTGTTGTTGATGATTTATAGTTCTGTTGTGAGTTGGTGCATCAATTCTTCGCGGGGAGCAAGGGTGTAGGGCATGGTGGCTTGGCGGGCGCTCGACATGGTGTGGTAGTAGTCGAGCTGCTCGGCCAGCGTGGCGCGGAGGTATACCGACAGGGAGCGGTGTGCGGCGGTGTCGCCAGCGGCAAGACAGGCTTGGGCGATGTCGTAGACGAGTCGGGGGTCCTGTAGGACGTCGACGGGGAGGTGGCCGAGGGTGGTGCCGAGGGCATGGCGTGCGGCGGAGTCCTCGCCTTGGGCGATGAGGTTCTGGGCGAGCAACAGCACGTCGCGCCAGTATTGCTCAATGAATTTGCAACCTGTTTCATCGACATAGACGTGTTGCACGGGGTGCCACTCCATGCTGTCGAGGTGGCGGAGGAACGGTGCGGTGGCCACGCTGTCGCAGGGGTGCGGCATGAGGCGGTAGGCGTTGCCTTCGAGCTGCAGCCGTCCGGGGTAGAATCGGCGGAAATGGTCGTAGGCGTAGTGGGTGAAGTAGATGGGTCGGGACAGCTCGACGCTTTCTTCAAAGAGCTCGGCAAAGCGTTGGCGGCCCATGAGGCCGATATTCTCGACGCGGATGTCGAGGCGCGTTCCTTCAACTGCCTGCAGGTACCAGAGTGGGAAGGTGTCGTTGTCGCCATAAGTAAAGAGGACGGTGCCCTGCGGGTGCCAGTCGCAGGAGTGGAGGATATTGGCTCCGGTGTCGTGGGCGATGTAGCGGTGGCTGCGGTCGTGGTCGTCCCAGTTCTGGAATGCCATGAGGGCGGGTACCGCAAACACAACAAGGCAGGTGACGCACGTCAGCGGGCGACGTGCTTTGCCAGTTACCTTGCCGGCTTTGTCCACTAGCCATTGCACGCCGAAGGCGATGAAGATGCAGAAGGCATAGAAGCTGAGGATGTAGGCGTAGTCGCGCTCGCGAGGTTCGTAAGTGGGGTGGTTGAGGTAGAGGGAGAGAATGACACCACCCATGAGGAAGAGCGTGAAAACTGTCCAGAAGGCACGACGTCGCGAAAGAAGGACATAGGCACCAATGAGGCCGAGGAGCAGAGGAAGGAGGAAATAGGTGTTGTGGCCGCGGGTGTGGAGGCTGTCGGGCGGACGGGCGCCGGTGCCTACAAGCAGGCGGTCGATGGGTGGGATGCCTGTGATGAATTGCCCGTTCTGGGGCGAACCGTAGCCCTGGCGGTCGTTGTAGCGTCCGGCGAAGTTCCACATCAGGTAGCGCAGATACATATAGGTGAGCTGGTACGAGCCGTAGTAGCGCAGGTTGCCCACAAGGGTGGTGTCGCCGCCGCTCCAGTCGGAGGCGTAAAGGGCGTCGTTTTTGTGGTGCCGCCACATGCGGGGGTATAGGGGGGCTTTCTCGTATTGCTCGCGGGTGATGTAGGTCTTGAAGTCGGCATAGGTGGAGGGGTGGCCTTCGTTGATAGGTGTTCCGGCGGCAGCGCGGATGGGGATGATGAGATAGGGGGTGAGGCCGATGAGGAAGAACAGGATGAGAAAGGGGCTTATGCGGAGCAGGGAATGGAGGTTTTGCGACTTGAAGGGGACCTTTCCTTTCCCTTTGTCGAGTTGTTCCTTGCGCTCTTTCGCCACCTTGAAGATGAACAGCAGCAGAAGCACGGGAGCGGTGAGGAGGGTGAGGAGATGGGTGCAGAAGCCCAAGCCGAGGAGGAGTGCGATGAGGCAGAGCCAGCGGGGTGCCTGGCGGGGGTCGGTGCAGCGGTACCACCGCAGTATCGCCCATAGGATGACGGAAGCGATGAGCATGGCCAGGCTGTAGACCTCACTCTCGACGGCGGAGAACCATGCGGTGTCGCAGAAGAGATAGCAGAGTGCACCCACGGCGGCCGCGACGAAGGGTTTGGGTTTGTCGGCAGGGGAGAGGAGGAGTATGGTCCAGAAAAGGAACATGACGGTGAGGCCTCCGCTGACGGCGGAGAGGGCGTTGCAGCAGCGGGCCACCAGCATGGGCGACGGTGCGAACCACGAGAAGGCGTGGGCAAGCAGTTGGTAGAAGGGGGCTCCAGGAGGATGGCCTACCTGCAGGAGGTAGGAGACGGCAATAAACTCGCCGCTGTCCCAGAAACTGACCGAGGGTTCGAGGGTGAGGAGGTAGACGAGGGTGGCGATGGCTGCCAGCAGCCAGCCTACTACCAGTTCACTACGGACTTGTTGAAAATGTCTTCGCATAGCTCGGTGACGATTTCATCGGTTAGCGACTGCTCGACACTGGAGAAGTCGCGCGAAGCAGCGTAGTCTTTGAAACGCGAGAAGGTCTGCTCAAAGTCGGCCTTGGAGTCGAAACGGTTGGTGAAGGAGACCTTGATGGTGATGGTGAACCGGTTGGTGGCCACGTTGTCGTCGCTGCCGATGGAGGAAGCTCGGGTGCTGTAGTCGGTAATCTCGCCCGTGATTTGGAGGTCGCCGTCATCGGAGGTGACGTTGAGACTGGTTTGCGAGGAGAACATCTGCTGGAGGCCGTCGTAGAGCTTCTGGCTCAGCTGCGGGTTGACAGTGGAGGCGTAGTTGGGGAACTGGGTGATGGAGATGGTTTTGGCCTCGGCAGGGATGGAGGCGCCGGTGAAAGAATAGCCACCAGTGCAGCCGCCGAGGGTCAGCAGCGAGACCGCGAAGAGGAGGGGAATGAGGAACTTTTTCACGGTCGGGAGGGTTTAGACGTTCTGCGAGTCGTAGTCGATGTGGATTTCGTCCTGCAATTGCCAAAGCATGTAGGAGGATTGCTGCTCCATGTACTCGAGGATGGAGACTTTGTGGGTGAGGTCGGTGATGGCAGAGATTTCGGCTACGATGTCGTCTATCTTCTTTTTCAAGTTGTTATCCATAAGTAGTGTCTTTTTTTTCATTGCAAAGATACGAATTTTTTTTAAAAAATCGTATCTTTGCATCCTGATATGACAAGATTGGAGTACTGGATAATGGCTGACACGCAATACCGTGTGCACTCCCCGATGGTGTTTGAGATGTACAGGAAGGTACTTTTCGCGGGTGTGGGGAAGGAGTTGCAAAACCGTATGTGCGAGGGGCTTTCTGCTGAAGCGGCGGAGATGGTGAGGCTTGCCCCAAGGTGCGACCGCAAGTATCACCAGTTGGTGTACAAGATGCGCGACCATTACGGGATGAAGATAGTGAGCTACGACGAGGACGAGGCGGTGCTGGAAGCGGGTGTCGACCCCGCTACTGGGGAGCAGGTGATGGACACCGTGAAAGTGGTGTGCCGTCCACATAGGCATCACGCCCGCGAGTTGCGGTGGAGGTCTCAGTTGGGCAACGCAAAGTATAATGTGCATATCGATATGTACGACGTGGGGCTGCTGATGTGGTGCCCCCGCATGCGGCCATGTTGGTTTATTTTGAAGTAACTAATTCTTTTAAGTAAGTATGATGAATAGAAGAGTCCTTTTTTGGATGCTGACGATTGCCGGAGCGGCAGCAATGCTGGCGGCTTGCGGCGACAGCGGCGAGACCCCCAAACCGCAGGCTTACCTGCGTATCGATATGCCGCCACACAAGTACGCTGTATGCGACACGGCGGCACTGCCCTTCACGTTCGAGATGAGCAACCTGGCCACTGTGGAGTGGAAAAAGAACCTGCCGCGCGACAAGTGGTTCACCATCACCTACCCGCAGTACAAGGGCTACGTGTTCATGACCTACAAGGCCATGAACGGTCCGCAGGAACTCCGTGCAAGGGTGGATACCTCCTATAAGTTTGTCGAAGCACATTTCTCCTACTCGTCGGGGATTGACGAGAACAGGTTTATGGACCGCGAGCACAGGCTGTCAGGTACCACCTACCACCTCAAGGGGCAGAACGTGGCAAGCACCTACCAGTTTTGGGTGACGGACAGCAACAGGCATTTCCTTGGCGGTGCCCTCTATATCGACTGCACGCCGAACAACGACTCGCTGGCCCCGGTGCTGGATTACCTGCAGGAAGACATTAATCACCTGATAGAGACCATCCGATGGAGATAAAGCGTTGGCTCATGGTGCTAGCATGGATGCTGGCTGTGGGAGGACTGCAGGCGCAGACCTTCACCGAACAGGATGTTTCCTTTAATATCGTGAGTGTGGTAACGCGCGACACTATGCGGATTGCAGGAACATTGACCTTGCCCGACGGTGTGGAGGGACAGGTGCCTGCCGTGATTCTCATCACCGGGTCGGGAGCCCAAAACCGCGACGAGGAACTGATGGGACACAAGCCTTTCAAGGTGATAGCAGAATACCTGTCGGCTCGGGGCTATGCCGTGCTGCGCTGCGACGACAGGGGTGTCGGGGAATCGACAGGCGATATAGTCCATGCCACCACGCTCGACTTTGCAAAGGATGTGGAGTACCAGTTGGATTACCTATTGATGAAACCAGAGCTTTTCGACCCTCAGCATATCTTCCTCTTCGGACACAGCGAGGGCGCCACTGTGGCTGCCATTGTGGCGGCACGACGTGCCGAGGTGGCCGGGGTGGCAATGCTGGGCGGCGCCGGTGCCGACGGCAAAACAATACTGCTTCAACAAAACGAGGCACTATTCCGCCTGCAGGGTGTGGCGGACAGCCTTATCGACCGGCGGCTGGCATGTATGAGGGATTTGTTTGCAGTGTGCGACACGCTGTCTTTGGGGCAGGGGATGGATACTGTCAAGACCTTGAACATGGCCTTCCGCCCGCTGTTCAAACAGCACTCCGCCGGCCTCACCAAGGAGCAGAAGCAGCAGTGCGGACTGACGAATACAGAATGCTATGGCTGGGCAGTGTCGGTGGCAACACCGTGGCTGCGGACCTTCCTGACATTGAATCCTGCCGACTATATCGCCAAGATGCGGTGTCCTCTCTTGGCCATAGGCGGCGAGAAGGACTGCCAAGTGCTGGCGGAGGCTAACCTGTCTGCAATAAAGCGTGCGTGTAAGAAAAACAGGGTGAAATGCAGCATTGTGCAGTTGAAGGACATCAACCATCTGGGACAGCTGTGCCAAACGGGTGCAGTGGACGAATACGCCACCCTCGGCCAAGCCCCCGACAACACGGTGCTGGAGAGTCTTGCCAACTGGCTCGACTCCCTCAGCAACCAACCCCATCCCACCACCCACTAACCTTCCTCCCTTTTTTATCCCTTCCGCACCCCTAACTCCATTTTTTCTTCGATACTATAACGATAGTATAACGTTAGTTCGACGATATTGTATCGTTGAAATATCGTTGATGTATCGTTGAAGTATCGTTGATATAGCGTTTATAGTTAATGGTGTGATTTGCTGATTTAGGTTTTGATTTGCTGATTTAGGTTGTCACTTTTGCTGCCCCCAACGCATAGGAAGTCCTTGCCATGATGGCAGGGACTTCTCCTTGTTTCGAGGGATGGTGCGTTAGTGACTTTGAATCAGGTGTTTGCAGGTTGGGGTGGAAAATAAATTTGTCTATATCAATTATTTTCCCTATCTTTGCAAATTCAAAAAGTAATACATTAATAATTAAAATATTGGATATGTCGAAGTTACTCCTTTTAGGCGACGAGGCAATTGCCCAAGCCTTTATCGATGCTGGCGGCAGTGCCATCAACAGCTACCCTGGCACCCCCTCCACGCAGATTACCGAATATGTGATTAAGTCCAAAGAGGCTGCCCAGAAAGGCATCCGTGCCAACTGGTGTGCCAACGAGAAGACCGCCCTCGAGGCCTCTATCGGCGTTGCCTACGCCGGCAAACGCGCCATGACCTGCATGAAGCATGTGGGTCTGAATGTCTGCGGCGACCCCTTCATGAATGCCTCCATCATCGGCACCAAGGGTGTCATCATTGTTGTGGCCGACGACCCCTCGATGTTCTCCTCGCAGGACGAGCAGGACAGCCGCTTCTATGGCCACTGGGCCATGATCCCCATGCTCGAGCCCAGCAACCAGCAGGAAGCCTACGACATGGTCTTCTTCGGCTACGAGCTGAGCGAGAAGATGGGTACCCCCATCCTCATGCGTATCCCCACCCGTCTGGCCCACAGCCGCGCCGGTGTCGAGCGCCGCGAGCCGCTGCCCCAGAACCCCATCAACTACCCCACCGACCCCAAGACCTTCGTCCTTCTGCCCGCCAATGCCAAGGTGCTGTATCGCGACCTGATTGACAAACAGCCCAAGTTCGAGGAATCCTCCGAGAATAGCGGTTTCAACCAGTATATCCCCGGCACCGACAAGAGCCGCGGTATCGTCACCACTGGCATCGCCTACAACTACCTGCTGGAGAATTTCCCCGGCGGCAAATGCCCCTATCCCGTGGTGAAGATTACCCAGTATCCCCTGCCCACCGCCATGCTCAGCAAGCTGTATGACGAGTGCGACGAGATTCTGGTGCTCGAAGACGGCCAGCCCTTCGTCGAGGAACAGATTAAAGGTTGCCTGGGCAAGGGCAAACCTGTGCACGGCCGCCTGGACGAGGTTATCCGCCGCGACGGCGAACTGAACGCCGAGAAGGTGGCCAAGGCCCTCGGCATGGATGTTGCCAACGGTCCCGCAGTGCCCGAGGTGGTCACCAACCGTCCTCCCGCCCTGTGCGTCGGCTGCCCCCATATCGACAGCTACGAAGCCCTCGTCGAAGTGATGAAGAAATACGAGCACGGCCGCGTGTTTGGCGACATCGGTTGCTACACCCTCGGCTTCAACATGGGTGCCCTCAACACCACCGTCTGCATGGGTGCATCCATCACCATGGCCAAGGGTGCCGCCGAGATGGGCATCTTCCCCTCCGTGGCAGTTATTGGTGACGGCACTTTCGGCCACAGCGGCATGACCGGTCTGCTCGACTGCGTCAACGAGAAAGCTAACGTCATCGTGATGATTCTCGACAACGACATCACCGCTATGACCGGTGGCCAGCCCTCGAGCGCCAACATGAAGCTCTTCAACATCTGCAAGGGCCTCGGTGTCGACCCCGACCACATCCGCCATATCGTACCTCTCCCCAAGAACCACGACGAGTTTGTCAAGATTCTTGAAGAGGAGATTGCCTACGACGGCGTCAGCGTCATCATCCCGCAGCGCGTCTGCATCGTTGAGAACAAAAAGCGCATTGCCGCCAAGAAATAAATAGTTAGAATAATCGGAGTACTCAGTGTATTCAGAGTACTCCGATAAAAAAGAGATACAAAAATGAAGAAAGACATCATACTTTGTGGCGTAGGCGGTGACGGTATCGTCTCCGTAGCCAAAATCATCAGCGACGCAGCCCTTAACCTGGGCATGAATGTCAAGCAGAGCGAAATCCACGGTATGTCGCAGCGTGGCGGCAGTGTGTTCAGCCACCTCCGCATCAGCAGCGACCCCATCTTCGCCGACGTGATTCCCGAAGGCAAGGCCGACATCATCCTCAGCTCCGAGCCTATGGAGGCTCTGCGCTATCTGCCTTTCCTCGCCCCCGACGGCGTGGTCATCACCAACAGCGACCCCTTCATCAACATCAAGAACTATCCCGACATCGAGAAGGTCAATGCCGAGCTGGCCAAGCTGAAGAAATGCGTCAGCTTCAACGCCAACGCCATTGCCAAAGAGCTCAACGCCCGCGGCAACATGGTGCTGCTGGGTGCCGCTGCTCCCTACCTTGAGATTGAGTTCGACGAACTGGAGAAAGCCATCAAGGCCATCTTTGGCCGCAAGGGCGACGCCGTTGTCGAGACCAACATCAAGGCCATCCGCGCCGGCCGCGATGCGAAGTAAGAAAGTATACGTATGCCAACAATATCAGAATTCTTTGGAATTAGCATAGTGATACGCTTCATTGATCACAACCCTCCACATTTCCATGCCTATTATCAGCAAGACAAAATATCTGTGGAAATCATGAATGGAAAGGTACGGGGTGAAATGTCAGAACGTGCACTGCGAATGGTATTAGAATGGCTTGACTTACACAGAGAAGAGAAAATGGAAGCTTGGAAGCAGGCATCAATGGGACAAAACCCAAACAAAATAGAACCATTAAGATGAAAGAACAGATGTTTCTTGAAATAACTGAAGCAAAGTATCTGAACGATTTCAGAATGCTTGTCTCTTTCAATAATGGGGAATCCCGTTTGTTTGACTTTGCCACTATTGTTGATAGTTACCCTGTCTTCGCACCGCTGAAAGACAAAAATACGTTACAACAATTCCATATCTCTGACACGCTTGAATGGTGCAACGGAACTATAGACATTGCTCCCGAATATATCTTCGAACACGGAGAGCCTATAGACGACGAGCATGATTTACCCATCGCAGCAGAAGCACCTATAGATTACGAGAAATAAGTAATCATAATGTATGAATGAAAGAGGATGGCACACAATGTCATCCTCTTTCGTTTTTAGAATAACTTTCCGGCGTAATAGTCAAATTGCAGGCTAAAAAATGCATTTTTTGTTCTAATAGTCAAATTGCAGGCTGATATTTTGTATGACCGTTTGGTCGTATAAAAAATATTTAGTATTTTTGCCCCCGCATTCTGAAGCATAGCGGGCTCTGCTGGGGAGCAACC
>JAFZPH010000022.1 GCA_017550405.1 Bacteroidales bacterium | reverse complement strand
TCACAACGCAAGTGACATTTGGGTTTACATCGCTGAGGTGTTTGTCATAAGTGTCAATGTCCTCTTTTTAAGCAATTCACAACACAATCCAGGATATCCAATCTGTAATGTGGGTGTTTGTCATAAGTGTCAATGTCCTCTTTTTAAGCAATTCACAACCTTCTATGAGAGCTGAACAGCTTGAGTTAAGGTGTTTGTCATAAGTGTCAATGTCCTCTTTTTAAGCAATTCACAACTGACCATCACGGGGAGCGGACAACTGCAATGGTGTTTGTCATAAGTGTCAATGTCCTCTTTTTAAGCAATTCACAACGCCATCGTACGCATGTGGCAGGCTCTGAAGGTGTTTGTCATAAGTGTCAATGTCCTCTTTTTAAGCAATTCACAACTCATGAGGTTTTCAAATTCTTCGTAGTCTGGTGTTTGTCATAAGTGTCAATGTCCTCTTTTTAAGCAATTCACAACTGACGGAGGAGCAGATCATGAAGAGGGGTTGGTGTTTGTCATAAGTGTCAATGTCCTCTTTTTAAGCAATTCATGAAAGGCGGCTTGTGATTCGGAGTATTCGGAGTGTTCTGAATAATCAGAGGTTTGTCGGGATGGTCGACCATGTCCTTTGAGAGAGAGTGTGTTTGACTACACTTCTTAATAAAAGGCGACGGAGGATTGCTTCCTTAGCCCCCTTGGTAGTTTTCACAACGGAATAATCCTTATTGTGAATTGCTTAAAAAGTTTTGCAAAGATACTGCTTTTTTTTGAATTGGGAAGATAATTATTAGTTGGTTGGTAGTGGGTAAGTTGGAGGAATCTGATTATTCGGATGATTCTGAGATGGTTGAATTTATTGGTTGTTTCGGTAGTTTGTACGGCTATGGTACATGCGTTCTTTTATGCCACCCTCTTTCACGAAACGGGTTTGCATCGTGACCAGCAACTTGTGAAGCATGTATATCGCCTGATGGATGAGCGTGATGCAAAGGTTGGCTATCTCTTCGTCGTTCATGCGCTGTATGGTGGCAGCATACTCTTTCTTGATTTCCTCGCTACGCGCATATTGTCGCATCCTTTCATAGCGAGGATGAAGAGGCCCCCACTGATGCATGTTTCGTACCCTGAGGTAGTCTTCGTAGTCGTCGAGCAGTTCTTCCAGACTGGCTTTGGCCACATTGGTTAGTTTGATTTCCGTCTCGCTTGATGTGGCGGCGGCTTGGTTGCCCTCCGCTATATTCTGTTTGCCGCTGCGAGCGGCCTGAACCATCTGGTCCACAGTGCGGTCGCCTTTAGACAGGTAGTGTTGTGTGAAATAGTAGGTGATATCATAGACCATCTCGGTGACTTGATAGACCCGAAGGTTTCGGTAATGGCCATGCTGTGGGAGGAAGGTGATAGGGGAGGTCGGAGAGCTCTGAGAACTCTGAGTACTCTGATTATTCTGAGTAATCGGAGTACTCTGAGTAATCTGAGAACTCTGAAAACTCCGATTACTCTGATTATTCTGAGTACTCTTGGGCGTTGGGGTGTTTTGATTATCCTGGTTCATGGGATGCCTTTACTTTACAGCTCCACCTCTTGGCGGAACTCGGGGATTTCCACGCGTTTCCAGCCCAATTCGTTGAGGGTTTCGCGGAAATGCTCCTGTGTGGCGGCCTCGCCATGAACGAGGAAGATTTTCTTCAGACGGCGCTTCTCCTGGCATCCGATGTAGTTGATCATCTCGCTATAGTCGCCATGACCGGAGAGGGACTCGATGCGGCGCAGTTCGGCACGCACCTCATAAATGTGGCCGAAGATGGAGACGTTCTTGTCGCCCCTCATGATGCGTGCCCCAAGGGTCTTGGGTTCGCAGTATCCCACACAAAGTATGGTTGTTGTTGGGTCGTCGATATGATTGGCGAGGTGGTGCTTCACACGGCCAGCTTCCATCATGCCCGAGGCGGAGATGATGACGCAGGGCTTGTGACGGACATTCAAAGCCTTTGAGGCCTCGACTGACTGGATATACTGCAGACGGTCGAACCCAAAGGGGTCGGGGTCTTTCTTCATGTATCTGAGGATGGAAGGGCCGAAGCATTCGGTATGGAGGCGCATGATGTTGGTGGCCGAGACACTCAGGGGGCTGTCGACGAACACATCGATGTCGGGCAGCAGGTCGGCCGTCTCGAGGCGGTCGAGGGCATAGATGATTTCCTGTGCACGTCCCACGGCGAAGGAGGGAATGATGAGCTTGCCTTTCTTCTTGGTGCAGGTGTCCAGCACCGCCATCAGCAGCTCCTGCTCGGCATCCTCGATAGTCGTATGCAGGCGGTCGCCATAGGTGGACTCCATGATTAAGTAATCCACTTGCGGGAAAGGTTCGGGATCCTTCAAGATACGTTTGTTGTAACGGCCAATGTCGCCAGTGAATCCCAGCTTGATGGTGCGACGGCCGTCCTGGATTTCAAGATACACGCAACTGCTGCCGAGGATATGACCTGCATCGAAAAACTCCACGGTCACCTCCCCCTCGATATTGAACTGCTTGTGATAAGGCACGCTGATAAAGCAGCTCATGCACTCTTGTGCATCCTTCTCGGTGTAGATGGGTTCCACTTCGGGCAGATTCTGGTTCTTGCGTTTCTTGTTGAACGTGTGGGTATCGGCCTCCTGGATTCGTCCGGCATCGGCCAGCATAATGGCGCAGAGGTCGCGTGTGGCGGGAGTGCATAGCACCGTGCCGCGGAACCCCTCCTTATAGATATAGGGAATCAAACCCGAATGGTCGATATGGGCATGCGACAGAATCAGGTAGTCAATCTCGGCTGGGTCGAAGCCGAGGTCGCGGTTCATGGCGTCGGTCTCCAGTCCTTTGCCTTGGTACATGCCGCAGTCGAGCAAAATATTCAATCCCTTTTTAGTTGTGATAAGGTGCTTGCTGCCGGTCACTTCCCTGGCGGCACCCATGAATTTCAGTTTCATATCTATAGTGTGTTTCTATGTTCCAACTCAATAATAATCATTTCTATACAGCCTCGCGCCACGTTTTGGGCAGGAGACTACAACAAAGCAAAGATACACTTTTTTTTTCAAACCGTAACAATCCGCTCTTCCCGCAAGAGGATGATAAAACTCATTCAATCGAAAAAAATGCGTATTTTTGCAGTGCCAAACGAGGAACGAAACTCCTCGTAACCCATTATTTATTAAATAATAACGCTATATGGCACTGAAAAGAGTAATGGTACTGACCGGGGGCGGCGATTGCCCCGGTCTCAACGCCGTCATCCGCGGCATCGTAAAACGGGCCTCCCAAGAGAAAGACTGGGAGGTGATAGGCTGCATCGAGTCCTTCAACGGTGTGCTGCGCGAGCCCACCGAGATTGTCGAACTGAACGAGAAAGCCGTCGACGGCCTCCAGATACAGGGAGGCACCATCCTTGGCACCACCAACAAAGGCGGTCCCTTTGCTTGGCCTGTGCGCCAGCAGGACGGATCTTGGACCACCGTCGACCGCAGCGACGAGATGATACGCAAGCTGCGATACCTCGGTGTCGACGCTGTTATCAACATCGGAGGCGATGGCTCCCAGCGCATCTCCCTGGGACTGGCGCAGAAAGGCCTCAATATCGTGGGTGTGCCGAAGACCATTGACAACGACCTCTCCTCCACTGACTACACCTTCGGCTTCCAGACCGCCGTGCAGATATGCACCGAGGCCATCGACAAGCTGGTGACCACCGCCGCCAGCCACAACCGTGTCTTCATCATGGAGGTGATGGGCCGCGATGCAGGCTGGATAGCCCTGCACTGTGCCATCGCCGGCGGTGCCGACATCTGCATTATCCCCGAAATCCCATACAATATCGACAAGATAAAGGAGAAGATAGAGCAGCGCTACAACAAACGCCACGGCTACTGCATTATCGTGGTGGCCGAAGGGGCCAAGCCTAAGGGCGGCACCACCGTAGGCGCTGAAAGCAGCGAAGTGGGCTACCAGCACATACGCCTGGGGGGCATCGGCCACCAATTGGCTGCCGACCTCAAAGCCGCCGGAGTGGAGCACGACATCCGTTGCACCATCCTAGGCCACCTGCAGCGCGGTGGCACTCCCGTCGCCTTCGACCGCATTTTGGCCTCCCAGTTCGGTGTCCGCGCCATGGAGGAGGTCATCAACGGCAACTATGGCCAGATGGTCGCCTACCGCCACCCCGACATCGTCGCCGTGCCTCTCGAGGAGGCCGTCCGCGCCCAGAACCTCGTCGACCCCAACGGCCAGCTGGTTCACACAGCCAAAGGCCTCGGCATCGAGTTCGGGGAATCATAAGAACAAGATTGCACACACGCTCATCATTAAAATTAAACACCATATTATTTATTAATCAAAAACACAAATGTACAACAAGAAAAGAGAGTACAACTCTCCCGAAATGGAAATCCTGGACACCCGGGTGGAACGCGGCTTCGAAGTGTCAACCACAACAGACGATGCATTCACCAACCCCACCGGCAACGACAGCTACAATATGGGCGACGGTATTGGACACAGATTTAGTTGATTCTTAAAAACCGCAGCAAGATGAAAAAGTATTTCTATCGCACCGCCATATTCATGTCCATCGTGGCATTGTTCTCGCTCGCCTCTTGCCAGAAAGAAGAAGGCGGCAAAGTGCTGTTCACCGGCTCAATCGAAAAAGCCTCCATCGACAGCAAGACCTCCATCCAAATCGACAATGCCACCAACGAAGGCATGGTGGTATGGGAATCCGGCGACCAAGTGGCCATCTATGACCAAGGTGTCTCCTACACCCTCCAAGCCGTCCCCACCGGCGACTACACCACTGCCGACTTCACTGGCGACGCCACCCCCTTCGGTGGCCCCTACTACGCCATCTACCCTGCCGGCATCGCTTCGGGTTCTGAGAGCATCACCCTCCCCGCCGAGCAGACCTGCTCCAACGGCACCCACTTCACCGCACCCATGTATGCCTACTCCACCACCAGCAACCTGGTGTTCAAAAACCTCTGCGGCGTACTGCAACTCAATCTCCCTGCCGTGAACAAGACCATCGCCCGCATTGAGCTCACCACCCCCAACAACAACATCTGCGGCGACTTCGCAGTCAACTACAACAACGGAGACCCGCAGCTGAGCTGCACCGCCAACGGCGGCCACAAGCTGACCCTCAACTGCGGCGAGCAGGGCATGGACTGCAGCAACGGCCTCACCTTCTACATCTACCTGCCTGCCGGCGACTACAACAACATGACCTTTGACATCGAAGCCACCGACCACAGCTACTGCCGCAAGCATTTCGAAGATGCCGACAATCCCATCACCATTGTCCGCAACACCTATTATCCCACCAGCCTCAGCAACCTCTCCTTCCTTGCCCCCGCCCAGTTGGTCGACGGAGAAGCCTTTTCGAGTGTTATGATGAGCCATCACGAGTTGAGAAATCTAGTGTTCGAGTACAAAAGCACTCGCCCCGCCAGCACCAACGGTCTCCTCTCAACCGGCACTACCCCCATCTACTACACCATTGAAAACACTACAATGATTGTCTACACCCCCGCTGCCCAAATGTACGCCAATCCCGATTGCGCTTATATGTTCTTTGAGACCTTTGGCGGCAATGTAGAACAAATTGATTTTGGCACAGGCTTCAACACTGCAAATGTAACTACAATGTCCAACATGTTCGGTGGTTGCGCCAACCTCACAAGTTTGGATATTTCAAGTTTCAACACTGCAAATGTGACTAACATGTCGTACATGTTTACCTTCTGTCAAAGCCTTGAGAGCTTAGACCTTTCAAACTTCAACCTTCAGTCTGTCACAACCATGACAGGAATGTTTAGTCGCTGCGGCGTCCAGACGCTGAACCTTTCAGGTGCTACCACATCTTCTGCCCTGAACGATGCCACCAGCATGTTTAGTTACTGCGAAAACTTGTCCGGCACACTTGATCTTTCCGGAATCGAACTGAGTACCATCATTGACTGGTGGGACAAATTTGACATCTTCGGCAACACTGCCACGAACGCCTCATTAACCGTCCTGTGCACACAAAATACCTATAACGCACTCAATGACGGGCACAGTTCTGACTATGGCTTAGCAGGCAACAACCATATCACACTTCAGGTGGTTGAATAAAAAGCCTACAGGATTCACGGCGCAAGCCGCACACCTACAAAGAACGCTGCAAGTCAACCCTTGCAGCGTTCTTTCTTTTTACAGCCAAAGAGGGCTTCCAAAAAAGATTTTGCCCAATTGAGAAAAATAATGTATATTTGCATTTTGCATGCAACTATGCAATATATCGCGTAAGCGATGTATTGTCAGTATGTTATATAGATACTTAGGACATAAAAACAATAATAATGGAACCTAAAAAAATAAAATCAGCCCTCATCTCCGTCTACTACAAAGACGGTCTTGAAGACATCGTCAAAGCCCTCGACCGCCAAGGCGTCACCATCTATTCCACCGGCGGTACACAGAAATTCATCCAAGAGCTCGGCATTGAGCCTATTGCCGTCGAGTCTCTCACCGGCTATCCCTCCATCCTCGGAGGCCGTGTCAAAACCCTCCACCCCAAAGTCTTCGGCGGCATCCTCAGCCGTC
This sequence comes from Bacteroidales bacterium, assembly GCA_017550405.1. Lineage (GTDB taxonomy): Bacteria > Bacteroidota > Bacteroidia > Bacteroidales > P3 > Colimorpha. The sequence goes on along the minus strand of JAFZPH010000022.1, from coordinate 70,646 downwards.
GCGACATGTTCTCCGACGGTGAACAGCTGGCGCAGTACGAAATCCCTGAAATCGACCTCGTCATCGTCGACCTCTACCCCTTCGAAGCCACAGTGGCCTCCGGCGCACCCGAGCAGGACATCATTGAGAAGATTGACATCGGTGGTATCTCCCTTATCCGTGCCGCTGCCAAGAACTTCAAGGATGTAGTCATCGTACCCGCTGTCAACCACTACGCCGAGTTCCTCCAGCTCTACACCGAGCAGGACGGCGCCACTACCCTCGAACAACGCCGCCACTTCGCCGCCTATGCCTTCAACGTCAGCTCTCACTACGACACCGCTATCTTCAACTACTTCAACCAGCAGGAGCAGATACCTGCCTTCAAACTCAGCAGTTCCCGGGCCTACCCCCTGCGCTATGGCGAGAACCCCCACCAGAAAGGCTGCTACTACGGCGACCTCGACGCCTGCTTCACCAAGCTCAACGGCAAAGAGATTTCCTATAACAATATCGGCGACATCGACGCTGCCTGCGCACTGATCGACGACTACGCCGACACCACTTTCGCCATCCTCAAGCACAACAACGCCTGCGGCCTCGCCACGCGTCCCACCCTGCTCCAGGCCTGGACCGACGCATTGGCCGGCGACCCCGTCTCCGCTTTCGGCGGCGTGCTGGTCACCAACCGCACCATCACCAAAGAGGTGGCAGAAGAGATGCACAAAATCTTCTTCGAAGTCTGCATCGCCCCCGACTACGACGACGATGCACTCGCTGTGCTTCGTGGCAAGAAGAACCGCATCATCCTCAAGCGCAACGCCTTCAAGATGAGTCCGCAGGTGTTCCGCAATGCCCTCGACGGCATCCTTGTGCAGGACCGCGACACCGTTGTCCCCACCGCCGCCGACATGGCCAAGAGCGTCACCTCCACTCCCATCACCCCACAGCAGGCCGCCGACCTCGCCTTTGCCACCATCCTCGTCAAGCACACCAAAAGCAACGCCATCGTGCTGGCCAAAAACGGACAGCTCTGTGCCAGTGGCACCGGCCAGACCTCGCGCGTCGACGCCCTGCGCCAAGCCATTGCCAAAGCCCAGTCCTTCGGCTTCGACCTCAACGGCGCTGTCATGGCCAGCGACGCCTTCTTCCCCTTTGCCGACTGCGTCGAGATTGCCCACCAAGCCGGCATCACCGCCGTGGCACACCCCGGCGGCTCCATCCACGACCAGGACTCCATCGACTACTGCGAGAAAAACCACATGGGCATGGCCATCACAGGCTACAGGCATTTCAAACACTAAATGAAACTTTTTCACCCTTTTTGCGTATAATCACACATCGTCATAAACAAGAAAAAAACAGAATAGTATAAATGGGTTTATTTTCATTCTTTAACAAAGAGGTAGCAATGGACCTTGGCACTGCCAACTCCATTGTCATCCACAACGACCAAGTCGTTGTCGACGAACCCTCCATCGTGGCCGTCGACCGTAACAACAACCGCATCATCGCCGTGGGTAAGCGTGCCCAGATGATGGCCGGTAAGACCGACAACAAAAACATCGAAACCGTCCGCCCGCTGCGCGGCGGCGTCATCGCCGACTTCGAGATGGCTCAGCACCTCATCCGCGAGCTTATCGGCATGACCAACATCAACCGCTCTTTCATGCCTCCTTCGCTGCGCATGGTCATCTGCATCCCCTCGGGCATCACCAATGTCGAGGAACGCGCCGTGCGTGAAAGTGCCGAACAGGCCGGAGCCAAGGAAATCCGCATGATCCATGAACCCATGGCAGCAGCCATAGGTATCGGCATCGACGTCCTTGAACCCGAAGGCCACATGATTGTCGACATCGGAGGCGGCACCGCCGAAATCGCCGTCATCTCCCTGGGCGGCATCGTCTGCAACAACTCCATCCGCGTTGCCGGCGACGAGTTCAACGAGAACGTCGTTGAATACATGCGCAAACAGCACAACATGGTCATCGGCGAACGTACCGCCGAGCAGGTGAAAATCAAAGTCGGTGCCGCTGTGAGCGAGCTCGACGAACCCCCTGAGGACTATCCCACCCTTGGCCGCGACCTCCTCACCGGACTGCCCAAGGAAATCTCCGTCAACTACAAAGAGATTGCCCACGCCCTCGACAAATCCATCGCCCGCATCGAGCAGGCCATCCTCGACACCCTCTCGGCCACCCCGCCTGAGCTGGCTGCCGATATATACCGCACCGGCATCTATCTGGCCGGCGGCGGCTCGCTGCTCCGCGGCCTCGACCAGCGCATCTCTTCCAAGACCAAACTGCAGGTTCATATCGCCGAAGACCCCCTGCGCGCCGTGGCACGCGGCACCGGCATCGCGCTGAAGAACTTCTCCAAGTTCTCCTTCCTCATCCGCTAACAACACCTTATTATTCATCCAATAAAGCCACGCACTGCCGACACGCAGTGTGTGGCTTTTTTTGTCCCCACGCCCTTGAGCCATCGCCGCTAAGAAGCTTGCAGTGGAATAGTCTATTTCGAGTATACATCAACCCAAATGACCGATTTGGGTTGAAATCTCCATTGAAACCATCGTTTTCCCTGTTGACAGATTTGGGCTAAATCAAACGTTTGAAAAACGAAGTGCAAGGTTTTTTGGGCAGAATATAATATTTTTTCGTATCTTTGCAGATTGGATTCTTTGTGCCGATTTGGCGCAAAGGGTTATTAATGTGCATAATAACAACGAAAGAAAAACACATATATAGGTCAAATGAGTTATAAAGAGTACAAACAGCTAAACATGACCCAGATTGGCGAGGAGATTCGCAAGTTTTGGGAAGAGAACGAGACTTTTGAGAAAGGACAGCAGCTTGCCGAGGGGCATCCCTCGTTCGTATTCTACGACGGCCCTCCATCGGCCAACGGGAAACCGGGCATCCACCATGTGATGGCCCGCACGATTAAAGACGTGTTCTGCCGCTACAAAGCGCAGAAGGGTTATTTCGTGGACCGCAAGGCTGGCTGGGACACCCACGGGCTGCCTGTGGAGCTGGGCGTGGAGAAGAAGCTGGGCATCACCAAGGAGGATATCGGCAAGAAGATAAGCGTGGACGACTACAACCATGCCTGCCGCACCGAGGTGCTGCAGTACAAAGACCTGTGGGACGAGCTGACCAAACAGATGGGCTACTGGGTGGACCTGAAACACCCGTACATCACTTTCGAGAACGAGTATATCGAGACCCTTTGGTTCCTGCTGAAAATGCTTTACGACAAGGGACTGCTGTATAAAGGCTACACTATCCAGCCTTTCAGTCCCGCCGCCGGCACCGGTCTGTCGAGCCATGAGCTGAATCTGCCCGGCTGCTACCGCGATGTGAAGGACACCACCTGCGTGGCCATGTTCAGGATTTTGTCAGACTTATCGGGCTTGTCGGGCAAGGCGGGTGTTCCCACTTATGCCATTGCTTGGACCACCACTCCGTGGACACTGCCCTCGAACACTGCATTGTGCGTGGGACCTACCATCGACTATGTGCTGGTGGAGACCACCCATCCCTACAGCGGCGAGGCATGCAATATCATACTGGCCAAACCCCTGTTCGGCAACTTCTTTACCGAAGGCGAACCCGACGAGAAGTCGAAACTGCTGCACGGACATGTGATTGCCGAGTGCAAGGGCACCGCCTTGGAGGGGTTGGCCTACGAGCAGCTTATCCCCTGGGTGAAGCCCACCGTGGTGAATGCTGCTGAACAGACCCACCGTACCGCCAAAGAAGGCGAGGCTTTCCGCATTATTTTGGGTGACTACGTGACCACCGAAGACGGTACGGGTATCGTCCATATCGCCCCCACTTTTGGTGCCGACGACGCCCGAGTGGCCAAGAAGGCCGGCATTGCCGACTTGCTGATGTACGACCGCGACGGCAAGCAGGCGCCCATGGTGGACCGCACCGGCAAGTTCTGGGCTCTGGAAGACCTTGACCCTGAATGGGTGAAGGGGAATGTGGACACGACGACCTATGGCCAGTATGCCGCCAAGTTTGTGAAGAACGCCTACGACCCCACCAAGGGCGAGAAGGACATGAGCCTGGATGTGGAGCTGGTGATTATGCTGAAAGAGCAGGGCAAACTGTTCAAGAGCGAGAAACACACCCACAGCTATCCCCATTGCTGGCGTACGGACAAGCCCGTGCTGTACTACCCGTTGGACAGCTGGTTTATTCGTTCTACAGCCATGCGCGACCGCATGATAGAGCTGAACAAGACCATCAACTGGAAGCCCGAAGCCACCGGCACTGGCCGTTTTGGCAACTGGCTGGAGAACATAGTGGACTGGAACCTGAGCCGCAGCCGCTACTGGGGCACCCCACTGCCCATTTGGCGCACCGAAGACGGCAAGGAGGAGATTTGCATCGGCAGTATAGAGGAGCTGCGCAGAGAGATTGACAAGGCTGTGGAGGCCGGTTTCATGAAAGACAACCCCTACCGAAAAGAGTCGTTCGACCTGCACAGACCTTACATCGACGATGTGGTGCTGGTGTCGCCCACTGGCAGGAAGATGATGCGCGAGCCCGACTTGATCGACGTTTGGTTTGACAGCGGTGCCATGCCCTATGCACAAATACATTACATGGGAGAGGAGCTGAAAGAAAGCCAGTTCCCGGCAGACTTCATTGCCGAGGGCGTAGACCAGACCCGCGGTTGGTTCTACACCCTGCATGCCATTGCCACCATGTGTTTCGACAGCGTGGCATTCAAGAACGTCATCAGCAACGGCCTGGTGCTGGACAAGAACGGTAACAAGATGTCCAAGCGTTTGGGCAACGGTGTGGACCCCTTCGAGACACTGAGCAAGCAGGGCCCCGACGCCACCCGCTGGTATATGATTACCAACAGCCAGCCTTGGGACAACCTGAAGTTCGACATAGAGGGTGTCGACGAGGTACGTCGCAAGCTGTTCGGCACCCTTTACAACACCTACAGCTTCTTTGCCCTTTACGCCAATATCGACGGCTTTGAGTACAAAGAGGCAGACCTGCCCATTGAGAAACGCCCGGAGATTGACCGCTGGATACTGAGCGAGCTGAACACCCTGGTAAAGACCGTGGACGACGCCTTTGACGACTATGAGCCCACCAAGGCCGGACGCGCTATCCAGGAGTTTGTCGATGCCAACCTGAGCAACTGGTATGTGCGTCTTTGCCGCCGCCGTTTCTGGAAGGGAGATATGACAGAGGACAAGATTTCGGCCTACCAGACACTCTATACCTGCCTCGAAACACTGGCCCGCCTGATGTCGCCTATCGCCCCCTTCTTCAGCGAGCGCATGTTCCAAGACCTGAACAACGTCACCCACCGTATCGCTGCCGAGTCGGTACACCATGTGGCATTCCCCAAGGTACACGAAGAGATGATTGACAAAGCCCTTGAGGAACGCATGCAACTGGCACAGCGCATCTGCTCCATGGGACTCTCGCTCCGCAAGAAGAGCAACCTGCGTGTACGCCAGCCCTTGGCCAAGATAATGCTGCCCGTGCAGAGCGAGGCTTTCCGCCAACAGGTGGAGCGTGTGCAACACCTCATCTGCTCTGAGTTAAACATCAAAGAGATTGAGTTCCTTGCTCCCGACAACGACATCCTTGTCAAGCGCATCAAACCGAACTTCAAGACCCTGGGTCCCCGATATGGTAAAATCATGAAGGCCATCAGTGCCCAGATACAAGACTTCACCCAGCAGCAGATCAACGCCCTCGAGGCCGCCGGCCGCTGCGAGCTGACCGTCGAGGGACAACCTGTGGAAATACTGCTCAGCGATGTGGAGATTGCCACACAGGACATCCCCGGCTGGGTGGTGGCCAACGACGGCAGCCTGACTGTTGCCCTCGACATCACCGTGAGCGACGAGCTGAAAGCCGAAGGCATTGCCCGCGAACTGGTGAACCGCATCCAGAATATCCGCAAGGAAGGCTTCGACGTGACCGACCGCATCACCATCGATCTGCAAAGCGGCGAATGGGATGAGGCGGTGAAACGCCACATGGACTATATCTGCTCCGAGACCCTCTGCACCCGCCTGCAACTGTTGCCCACAGTTGAGAACGGAACCACTATCGAAATCATTGAAGGTGTAAACACTAACATTGCCATTACAAAAAGCCTTTAACATAAAGGCTTGCCGAACATCCAACATAGAGAAGACATGGAGAATATCATCGACACCATCAAGCACCTAGCCAGCGACTACAAAGAAGAAGCTGTAGGCTGGCGGCGCCATCTGCACCGGCACCCGGAGCTGAGCCAGCAAGAGTTCGGCACGATGGCTTTCGTGGCCGAGAGGCTGAAAGAGATGGAGCTGGAACCCAAGACAGGCATCGGCAAGACGGGCGTGATGGCGATGATACGCGGAGGCAAGAACCCCGACGGCTACTGCGTGGCCCTTCGCGCCGACTATGATGCGCTTCCTCTCACCGAAGTAACAGGGCTGCCCTTTGCCTCGGAGAACCCTGGTGTGATGCACGCCTGCGGCCACGACATGCACACCAGCTCGCTGCTTTGTGCCGCCAAAATCCTTTGCAGCATAAGGGAAGAACTGGAGGGAAGCATCATGCTTATCTTCGAGCCTTCGGAGGAAATGTACCCCGGGGGTGCCCGCATGATGATGGACGACGGTCTGTTTGACAAGGTGATGCCCAACGAAATCTATTCGTTCCATTGCCTGCCCGAAATGGACTACGGCCGTATCGGCATGAAGAAAGGCCGCTATATGGCCTCGACCGATGAGCTGTACTGGACTATCAAAGGCAAAGGGGGACACGGAGCTACTCCACACATGAGTGTAGACCCCATCCTTATCGCCTCGCACATCGTGGTGGCCTTGCAGCAAATAGTGAGCCGCAACGCCGCACCCATGATGCCCACAGTGCTGAGTTTCGGCAAGTTCATAGGCGAAGGACGCACCAATATCATTCCCGACGAGGTGAAGATGGAGGGCATTATCCGCACCTTCGACCCACAATGGCGGCTCGACTGCCACGAGAAGATACGGAAGATAAGCTGCGGCATAGCCGAGAGCATGGGCGGAGAATGCGACCTGTTCATCGACTACGGCTATCCTCCCGTCATCAACGACGATGCCTGCACCCAACAGGTGCATGACAACGGTGTCGCCTTCCTGGGAGCAGAACAGGTGGAATGGCTCGACCTGCGCATGACGGCAGAGGACTTCGCCTTCTTTGCACAGAAGATACCTGCCTGCTACTACCGTATAGGCATCCATATCCCCGGCACCCCATACAGCAATCTGCACCGTCCCGACCTGATGGTCGACGAGCGTTCCATTGAGCTGGCTGGAGGATTTGTGGCTTACAACGCTTTCGCGGCACTTAGAAACAAGATAAAACAGAATCCTTCATGAGCAGTGAGGCGATAGACACCACCAAAGAACTGGGAACAAGGAGCATCCGTTCCTTGCTGTGGAAATATGCCTTGCCCGCTGTGGTGACACAGATTATTGCCACGGTATACAATCTGGTCGACAGCATATTTCTGGGGCATGCCGAGAACGGTCCCTTAATCCTTGCCGCTTTGGCCATCACCCTCCCCATCATGAACATCATCCATGCCTTCGGGTCGCTGGTGGGAGCCGGTGCCTCGGCACGTATGAGCATCGTCTTGGGGCGGAAAGATGTCCGCTGGGCAGAAAAGATTCTGGGCAACAGCGTACACCTCACCTTCTTCTTCGGTGCACTGTTCCTGACGGCCGGCTACCTGTTCATGAGACCCATCCTCTCCATGTTTGGCGCCTCAGCCACCACCATCTCACTCGCTCAAGAATATCTGGACATCGTACTTCCCGGTATGTTCCTCACTACGCTCACTTTCAACCTGTCAGGATTGATACGTGCCTCGGGATACGCTTCTAAATCGATGTGGATACAAGTCAGCGGTGCACTGCTGAACATAGCCCTCGACGCCCTGTTCATCGTAGGGTTGGGCTGGGGTATCCGTGGCGGTGCCTGGGCAACGACCATCGCCATGGCCTTCTCGGCAGGATTGGCAGTGATGCATTTCCTCAACCCGAAATCGTTCATCCGCTTCAAACGCCACTGCTGGGAGCCCAAGATGTATATTGTCAAGAATATCCTTGCCATCGGCATCAGCCCCTTCTCTATGAACGTGGCGGCATGTGCCGTGGTGGCACTGCTCAACTCGCAGCTGATACACTATGGCGGTGACTTGGCCGTCAGTGCATACGGTGTGGTGAACCGTGTGGCGATGCTGGTAGTGATGATACTGCTGGGCATCTGCCAGGGAATGCAGCCCATAGCAGGATACAACTATGGCGCCGGAAATAACCTCCGGTTGAAGCATGTCTACATGTTGTCGATGAAATGGAATGTCGGGATTGGAGTTGTAGGGATGCTTTTGGCATTGATTATCCCCCGCCTGCTGGTGATGATGATGAGCGACAACGAACAGCTTATCTCCATCTCCATCCCCGCCATGCGCTACCTGCTTGTGATGGCGCCTCTCATCGGCTTCACCATCACCAACTCGCAATTCTTCCAGTCCATCGACAAACCATGGATAGCCATTGTCACCAGCCTTTCGCGCCAGGTCATCTTCCTAATCCCCATGATGTACCTGGTGCCCATGCTATATATGCGTCTGGGTGGTGACGGACTGTCGGGTGTATGGTGCAGCTGCACCGTCAGCGACCTGCTGGGAGCTGTACTCTCGGGCTTGCTGCTCCTCTCGCAACGCAAAGTGTTCGTACCCGGATATATTCCACCCGAACGCAAGCCCCGTAAAGAACGCGGGCCTTCGGGGACTATCATACAATAAACTAACAACAACACCATGATGAAAAACCATTGCCACCATAGCATTATCAAGATTCTGCTGTTCCAAGCCCTGCTTTGCCTTAGCCTGACTGGATGGTCTCAGGGTGACAATCGCAGAGTGCTTTTTATCGGCAACAGCTACACCGAGGTCAACAATCTTCCTTTGTTAGTGGATAGTGTTGCCGAGAGCGCAGGCGACCGTGTGGAATACGAAAGCAACACCCCAGGTGGCTGCACATTCCAGCAACACTGCTCCAACCATTCGATGGACTTGATACGTGAAGGGGGATGGGACATTGTGGTGCTGCAGGAACAGAGCCAGCTGCCCTCGTTCCCCCTGTTTCAAGTGGAGCAGGAATGCTTCCCCTACGCCCAACAGCTTATTGACTCGGTATATGCGTGCAACGAGAACGGCGAAGCCATGCTCTATATGACCTGGGGACGGGAGAACGGCGACCAGCGGAATGCGGTGGAATATCCTCCCCTCGGTACCTATGAAGGCATGGACAGCCTGCTGTACGAACGCTACATGTATATGGGACGCACCTACGACGCCTCTGTCTGCCCCGTAGGGCGTGTGTGGCGACATCTTCGCACCTATCACCGCGATATCCAGCTCTATTCCGGCGATGGCAGCCACCCCTCCCTTGCAGGCAGCTATGCCGCCGCATGCTCGTTCTACACGCTCATCTTCCGCAAGTCGCCGCTTCTCATTTCCTACAATCCCGGATTGGATGAGACAGCTGCCGCCATCATCCGCGATGCCGTGAAAATGGTGGTGTACGACACCATCGACTTCTGGCTGCGTCAATGCCCTGCCGACACGGTCATCAACGATACCATACCCCAGGATACCACACAGACAGATACTACCACAGGCATCAACTTCCAATTCCCGGAACACAACACGCAAATCACCGTTTACCCCAATCCCGCCACTACCCAGGCCACCATTGTCGTAGAGGGTCCTGCCCATTATTTCGATGCCGTGCTCTACGATATGAACGGTCGCCGCCTGCGGAGCTGCAAACTGAACCAAGCCACCTCCGTCATTGATATGCACGACCTTGCCCCCGGCATCTACCTACTCTCCATCCTATCCCGAACCGACACTCGCACAATCCGGCTTGTCAAACAATAAGTAAACAGCTCTTCCGTCATGAAAAAAATCCTCACCGGACTCGCCTTGATGCTCGTGTGCCTGACCACTGCCTTGGCACAACAGCCCATTGCCTCCACGTCTGGGCGTCCAAATGTAGGGCTTGCCCTGAGTGGCGGAGGAGCCAAAGGAGCCGCCCATATCGGAGTCCTCAAATACATTGAGGAAATAGGCATCCCCATTGACTGTGTGGCAGGGACAAGCATGGGCTCCATCATCGGGGGACTCTACTCTTTAGGCTACACCCCCGACGAGATGGCGCAGTTGATTGCCGACATGGACTGGTCACTCTATATGAGCAACAATGTCGACCGTTACTATCAATCCTCCGCTATCCGAGCCCGCCGCAGCACCTATCTCTTTTCCGTCCCTTTCGGAGCAGGCGACTTCGAAGAGAAATCATTCAACATCCTCTCCACCTTGCCCGGCGGGGTCATCAATGGTTCCAGTCTCATTAACCTGTTCAGTCAACTAAGCATAGGCTACAACGATTCCATCGACTTCCGCCAGCTGCCCATCCCATTCTGCTGCGTCGCCACCAACATTTTGACAGGCGACTCCGTCATCCTCGACCATGGTTCTTTCCCTAAAGCCATCCGCTCAAGTATGGCCATCCCCGGAGTATTCTCGCCCGTAGAGTGGAACGGCCAGCTGTTGGCCGACGGAGGACTGGTGAATAATTTCCCCGTAGACCTTTGCCTGAATATGGGTGCGGACTATGTCATAGGCATAGAGCTGAATGAAGAGCTGAGGACAAGCCCCGAAGATATGAAATCTCTGCCTCAGCAGCTCTCACAATACCTCAGCATCGCAGTGCAGAACAATCGCAACGAGAACCGCCAGCTATGCGACATATACATGCACCCCGACATCACAGGATACAACATGCTCAGTTTCTCGAAAAGCGCTATTGACACCATGGTAATGCGGGGCTACGAATGTGCCAAGTCTCACCACAATGAGCTGATGCAGCTAAAAAAGAGCTTAGAGGCTTACGGCCCTTGCCATAAAGAGCTGAAAGCTCCCCGTGTAAAGGCTATAGCACCAACCGACACCATTTGGCTTACCAACGTGCTGTACAAAGGCGTGTTACCGTCCGATGCGCACTGGCTCATCAGCAAAGGCGGTCTGAAGGACGGCACACTCACCACCCTCAATGACATTAAGGACGCTATTGGCATACTGATGGGGACAGAGGCTTACTCCAGCATTACATACAACATATATCCCGACAAAGAACAAGTAGCCGATGCCCTTTCACACGACCCCTACAAGCTAATCATCACCTTCGAGCTGGCAGAGCCCCACCTCATCTCCCTCGGATTCAGATACGATACCCAGGAGAAAGCCGCCTTGTTGCTTCATCTGGGTATCAATGAGCAGAAACTCTCCGGATTCAAACTGGCTCTGGATGCAAACCTCAATTACAACATACGTATAGGCGGAAAGGTGTCGTGGTGCAATATGGGACTTGGCGATGTGAACCTTGCCTACCGCTACCATAACAGCACCATGAGCCTCGGCTCGCTCGACACTGGTTCCTTCACGGTTTGGCGTGTGAACCATCATAATTTCAGCCTCTACCTTTCCGAGTTTCATCTGCGCGACTTCACCTTCGCCTTTGGATTGGACGAAGACCTTTACTCCAATCAAAGCGGCTTCTCGCTAACCAATGTGTTGTATGACGGCATATTCCACTTCGACCTTTCACGCGGTTTCTTTGGGGCGTTCTTCCATAGTGTCTTCGACAATCTCGACAATGCCTATTTCGCCACACGTGGATGGTACTGCCACGCCGACCTGGGCTGGCATATCGACAACAGGTATCTCTTCAACCAATGGGACCTCGGATTCCTCGACGTGAATGTCTCCGCCCAGACTTTCTTATCGGCTACGCCCAAACTGACCTTCATCCCACAGGTGAATGCCCGTATGATACTCGGTAAAAACTCAGGCTGGTACGACAATATAATAGGCGGCACTGTTCCCGGCCGTTTCCTTGACCATCAGCTGGCCTTTATAGGCTTGGTAAGGACGATACACGTCGACGACCTTGCCGCCATCGCCCGTTTGGATATCCGTTACCAGCTCGCCTCGAAACTATTCTTGTATCTGATGTCAAATGTATTATACACGTCGGACTGGCCCGAGCCATCCTTCAACGGCCACCATTTCAACTATGGATTAGCTCTGCGCACAGCATATAACAGTCCTATCGGCCCCTTGTCGCTGGATGTGAACTGGAACAACTTCACACGTCGCGTCGGGTTGTATATGAACATCGGATACGTCTTTTAACCGAAACACACTTACAATGATTTACAATACCTTTGCCATTCCCGCCACCGCCGACAGGTACCTTGTCGTCAACGACAAGCAAGAGCTGCTGGACATCATCAAGAGCGGTACGCTACGCGAAGCCCCTTTCTTTGTCTTGGGTGGTGGAAGCAATATCGTATTCACCGGTCACTACCATGGCACAATACTCCATCCTGAAAACAAAGGCATCCGTCTTGTTGAGACAGATCCTGCATCAGGCGACCTGATAGTGGAAGCCGCCGCAGGTGAGAACTGGGATGGATTCGTGCAGCATTGCATTGCCCAGGGATGGCACGGTACAGAAAACCTGGCGGCCATTCCAGGCACCGTCGGGGCAGCACCTGTGCAGAACGTGGGCGCTTACGGCATTGAAGCCAAAGACATTGTCCACACCGTCCTGGCCATTGATCTTGCCACAGGCCAAGAGCGGACGTTCTCCAACGAAGAGTGCTGCTTTGGTTACAGAAACAGTGTTTTCAAAGAGACGCTCAAAAGACGCTACCTCGTATGGTCAGTAACCTTCCGTCTCCACTCCACTTTCACACCTGACCTCCACTACAAAGCCCTTTCCGACGCTCTTTCTGCCGAAGGTATCGACAAGCCCACCGCAAGACAGCTGGCTGACACTATCGCCAAAGTGCGATGGAGCAAACTACCGCGTCCCGAAGAGACAGGCAGTGCAGGCAGTTTCTTCAAGAACCCTATCGTCACAACCCAACACTACGAGAGGCTTAAAGCCGATTATCCCGACATCGTGGCATACTCCACAGACGACGGCTACAAACTGGCCGCAGGATGGCTGATAGAGCATGCCGGCTGGAAAGGCCGGAGTATGGGACACTGCGGCGTGTACGAGAAACAGGCCTTGGTGCTGGTCAATCGGGGAGGCTGCACAGGCTCTGAAGTTGTGGCACTGGCTAATGCCATCACCGAAGACATCAAAAACCGATTTGGTGTCACCCTCGAAAAAGAAGCAATTATCATTTAACCTTCCCATCAATCATTATGGACACACATCCCGAATTATTTTGGAACTGGTTTGTAGCCAACAGTGAACGGCTCACCATGCTCAACGACCTCGACGAGGCCGCACGTCAACAGCTGCTGGACGAGATGCAGCACCAACTCAACGCCTACTGCGAAGGGCTAACTTTTGAAATAGGCGAACAGACCGCACAGGGGCGTACCCTGACCATTAGTGCCGACGGCGACTTCGACTTGTTCCGTTATGTGGTCGACCTGACCGACAACGCACCCGATGTCGATTGGTGGGAGGTCGTGCCGTTCCATCAACCCAAAGGCAAGAACCTCAAAGTGCTGTTCGACCGCTACACCTTCGAGACATCCAAAATGGCCTTCATGCAGCTGGAGAACGAGGAAGAGCCCGAAATCATAGGTCTTCGCATCGCCCTGCCTGACCTGCCTGGTGGCATCAGCCCCCGGCGCGACCAACTGGAGGACGATGACCTGTTGGTAGGCGTTTACGTCACAGTCGAAGCACTGATTGGCGAATTCGACTGCACTACAATCATCGGGTATCTGGAACTGTGCCCCATGCCAAAAGAGCCATTCAAATCCGGATTCCGACCCCTCGACGACCTGCCTGAATTTATCGAATGGTTCAAACATACACGCGAAAAGGAATAAAAAAACCTTCTACCGACACACTGCAACAACGCTTACGGCACTCCCGTCCGAACAAAACAAGTCATTAACAAACACATAATCAGACTGGAGAGGTACACCGCCAACAAAAATATTTCTCCAATTCAAAAAATACTCGTATCTTTGCATACGATAATGAAATAACAAAACTAAAATAAGTCACATTACTATGAGCAAAGTAGACGTACTGCTCGGTCTCCAATGGGGCGATGAGGGTAAAGGCAAGATTGTCGATGTCCTCACTCCCGATTATGATGTAATTGCACGTTTCCAAGGAGGCCCCAATGCAGGCCACACCATAGAATTCAATGGCACGAAGCACATTCTTCACATCATCCCATCCGGCATCTTTCATGCCTCTAAGCTGAACATCATCGGCAACGGGGTCCTGATTGAGCCCAATATCTTCAAACACGAGGTGGAAGCCCTCATGCAGAAGAATATCGATGCCACCAAGAACCTTTTCATCTCCAAAAAGGCTCATCTGATCCTTCCCTCGCATCGCTTACTCGACGCTGCCAACGAACAGGCCAAAGGCAATGCCAAGATCGGCTCGACCCTGAAAGGCATCGGGCCGGCTTACACCGACAAGATTGCCCGCAGTGGACTCCGTATCGGCGACATCATGGCTGTCGACTTCCGCGAGAAATATGAGTTGCTCAAATGTCAACACCTCCAGACTGCTCATACGCTCAATTTCGACATCGCCTCCTTCACCATCGACGGACTGGCCATTGACGAGTACGAGAAGAAGTGGCTTAACTCACTCGAGCTCCTCAAGAAGTTCAAGCTTATCAACAGCGAGTACTTTATCAACAAGTGTCTCGACGAGGGCAAGAAAGTCCTGGCCGAAGGGGCCCAAGGCTCTATGCTCGACATCGATTTCGGTTCTTACCCCTTCGTCACCTCTTCCAGTACCATTACGGCAGGTGTCTGCTCCGGCCTCGGTGTCGCCCCTTCACGCATTGGCCGCGTGATGGGTATCAGCAAAGCCTATTGCACCCGTGTCGGCGCAGGTCCTTTCCCCACAGAGCTCTTCGACGAGACTGGGCATAAACTCTGCGACATCGGACATGAATACGGCGCCACTACAGGACGTCCCCGCCGCTGCGGCTGGATTGATATCCCTGCATTGCGCTATGCATGCATGTTGAACGGTGTCACCGACCTCTTTGTCACCAAGCCCGATGTAATGAATGACTTCGACGAAATCAAGATGTGTGTCAACTACAGCATCGAAGGCAACATTGTCGACGAAATCCCATTCGAATTCAACGAGGTGGAAATCAAACCCCAACTCCGTTCTTTCCCCGGATGGAAGCAAAGTCTGGAAGGCATCACCGAGTACAACGCTCTGCCCCAAAACCTGCGCAACTATCTCCAGGAACTGGAAAAGGCTACAGGTGTAAACGTTCTGGCCGTGTCCATCAGCCCCGACCGCAAAGACGTACTATTTAAATAGAAGCAGAAAAAATATTTATCGTCAACATCATATCACATAACAGATTACCCGTATCGGAAAATATTTTTTTAACTTTTGAGGCAATAAATAAACAAGTACCACGTTTCTGTTGGCAAAATTATTTGGATAAATGAAAAAGATTGTTCTTTTGCTCCTTCTTGTCCTGCCGTTGATGACAATGGCGCAGACCAAGATTAAAGAGACACAGGTTCCCAAATCTGTCCTCAACTCTTTGGACAGAAAATATGACTCCTACAAGGTGAAAACCTGGTATCGTTCACCGGGACAGTATGTGGCAGAGTTCGTCTACGATGGACAGAACGGTCGTGCATACTTCACCCACAACGGCGACTGGCAATACAGCACCTTCCCCACCAAACAGGAAGACTGCCCCACTGCCATGAACCGCTATTTTGTCGACAATTATCCCGGCTACCGCATTCGCTCCATCGACTATGTCGAGCAGATGGACGGTGATGTCTACTACCGTATGATGATTGTCAAGACCGGTGTGGGATATGACGACAACGAGCTTATTTTTGACCCCCGCGGACGCCTGCAGAAAAGCAACGCCCCCGACCCCGATGCCGTAAAACGTGAATTCTACACCCTCAACAACCCCGACGACGATGTGGCCGACGAGCACCTGCGCAACCTCAAAAGCAACAAGGGTGGCAAACGACCCAACCCTGTTGAGGATGTCCCCGAAATCATTAGCATCGACACCACCTCTGCTATCACTGGCCACTTCAGCAAGATCTGCCCTCCCTCCAAAGTGGTGGAAGGACCCGAATGGGTCAACCGTGTCCCCGGTCTGGTAGTGGCTTACTACATCAACCGTCAAGGTGTTGAAATGGAAGAAGTCTACGACGTCGCCTCCGATGCTCACATGATGACCGGCAAAGTGCTGGACAAAAACCATTACACCGCCGCCATCGTGAAATACCTTGAGCAGAAATACAAAGGCGAGAGCTACAAGATTGAGCGTATGATTGTATATACATACGACTCGAAATGGCGCATCGACGGCAAGAAACCCAAGCCCTACACCTATGTGGTCATCAGTCAGAAAGTCCGTGGCTTAGGCAATAAAATCAAATACACCCGTATGGAGTTCGACTCTGCAAACAACTTCACAGGCCTGCTTGCTCAGCCTATCGACAAAAACGACATCCAGTAGAAAGTGTTTCATAATAGATAAGATTATATGTGAAAGGGTGTCCCAAGAGTTAAGGACACCCTTTTTTCATTCTTTTCAGCCCTACACACAACATCGTTGCAGTCCGACACTGCTTCAGCTCTTCAATCTTCGATAATAGTATCTAATCCATCACGTCATGCTAAAACACATAGAAGTCGTCGCCGCCGTAATAAAACACAACCAAAGCATACTGGCCACCCAGCGGGGCTACGGCCAATGGAAAGGGTGGTGGGAGTTTCCTGGCGGCAAACTACAACCCGGCGAGAGCCACGCCCAAGCCCTCATCCGCGAACTGCACGAAGAGATGGACACTGACATCGTGGTAGACCGTTACCTCTCCACCGTTGAGTACGACTACCCCGACTTCCACCTCACGATGCACTGCTACCTCTGCCACCTCGCCACCAGCCACTACACCCTCATAGAGCATCTCGATGCCCGATGGCTTACTGCCGAAACACTTCAAACCGTCCAATGGCTTCCCGCTGACGAAGACCTCGTCGCAAAGCTTCCGGCATTGCTGCTGTCGTAGCCAGCCCTCTCAGGCACCAAAGGCAATGCTCATATACAGTGACAAATAAGAAATATTAGGCCAAAGCGCCACAAAAAAAACACCCAATTCGAAAAAAAAGTGTATCTTTGCACTTTGTTTCATCCACGTGAAAACAAGGCAAAACAATGTAAACCATGCGGATATGGCGTAATTGGTAGCCGCGCTAGACTTAGGATCTAGTGGCGAAAGCCGTAACGGTTCGAGTCCGTTTATCCGCACAGATGCTGCAAAGGAGGCACAACATCGGTTGCGCCTTCTTTTTTATCGGATAACAAGCAATACAATTCTATACTTCACCTCATCGCAACATGCCCTCTGCTTGAAACTAATACCCATCTGACATGACCCTGAAGCCCCTTTTGGGGCGATATAATATAAGAAAAAGGCTGTCCCACGCAATAATTTATAAACAAGCACGTTTTATGTGAAGAAAAATTTGTATCTTTGCAACGACTTTTATATTGTATAATAATTCGTAACATGAAGAAATACATTGTTTTATCGTTGGTATTGCTGGTCGCTGGCAGTGCTTTTGCCGGCAATAAACCCCGCAAATCGTCCCGTCAGGAGATGGGCATCAACGGAAATGCCGTCTATGTGATAGAATACACCTACGACATCCACGGTGGCCGCAACGGTGGCCGTCAGCTCGTCTGTATTGATTCCATCACTTTCGACAAACGCGGCAATTTCCAGGACAAATACCGCACCAAGGACGGCGAATACACCTGGTATTCCTACTACTTCGACGTCCACGGCTATGCCTTGGGTTGGAACGAGTACAATCGCGCCAAGGAGCTCACCGGCCGCACCGCCTATCTCAACGATAAGAACGGCAACCGCATCGAGCGCACCGTCTTTATGGGCGACCACATGACCAAGAAAGAGACCTCGCGCTATGAGAACAACCGCCTTGTCGAAGAGCAGAGCTTTGCCCCCGACGGCACCATGACCGAGAAGCGCGTCTACAAATACGACGACGCCGGCAACAACACCGAGATGGAATTCTACGACCGCGACGGCGAGCTGATGCAGCGCTACCTCTACAAGTACGACAGCCACGGCAACCGCATCGAGTGGCGTTTCTATGATGCCGACGATTTCCTCGTGGCCCTCACCACCTATTACTACGACGACCACGACAACCTCATCGAGCTCTCCTCGTTCAACTACGACGAGCACCTCAACTGGAAGCACAGCTACGTCTTCGAGTACGACGAGGACGACAACTGGGTGCGCCAGACCATCTATCGCAACAACGTGGCTTACCAAGTCATCGAACGCGAGATAGCCTTCCCCGTCTATTGATAGGCTGTCGCATCTGTTTGTCCGCGTGGCCGGTGCCCGCAGGGTGAAGAATGTGAGTGTGTGGGACAATGCCAAGAAACGTTATGTCAGCCTCAACCCCCGTGGCCGTTACCGCGTGGTTGGCAACGACTATACCCTTCTCAAACACGGCGACGGCCATGTATTTGCCGATGCCAAGATAATCAACAAAAACGTCTGTGTCTACCTGCAGGCACTCGAAACCTATGTACGCAAAAACCTCAAAGGCGTGGTAGGCGAGCAGTATGCTAAGCCGCAAGGCCGCATCCGCCTGCGCTAACGCTGTCAGAGCCATTATGTTGAAAAAACAAATACCATTCCATCTCCGTATTATTCTTCTTGCAGCCTTTCTTGCTGCCGGTAGCGCCGTGGCGCAGTCGCTGCCCGTTGATTCGTCCGACATAGTAATCCTCTACGACAATGATGTTCACGGAGCCGTCGAGGGCTATCCGCTCATGGCCAACCTTCGCGACCAGATGCGGCAACTCACGCCACATGTCGCCCTCGTTTCGTGCGGCGACTTCCTTTCCGGCATACCCTATGGTACCGTTTCCTCGGGTAGTTACCTTGTGCGGCTGATGAATGCTGTGGGTTACGACTATGTCACATTGGGCAATCACGAGTTCGATTTCGGCCTTCAGACGCTGCAACAGCGTGTCGGCCAACTGACCGCCAAGGTTCTGTGCTGCAATTTCTCCTGTATCGGCCAGAACCGCTCCATCTATCCCGGCTATGACATACGCTGCTATGGCAACCGCAAAGTGGCTTTTATCGGGCTCACAACCCCTCATGTCCCTGCCTTGTCCACGCCCACTTTCTTCCGAGGCAGCCTTTGCCGATGGCTTTACACTTTCTATCCCACCGCACTCGACTCGCTGTTGCAATGCCGCGTCGATGAAGCGCGGCAGGATGGGGCCGACTATGTCATTCTTTTGGCCCATGTAGGCATTGACGACATGCCACACCTTGTGGCAAGCACCTCGGGCATAGATGCAGTGCTTGACGGACATTCGCACAGCGTCATTCCCCACACCATCCTCTACAACCGCCTTGGCAAAGCCGTCCTCTGGACCTCGTCGGGGGCTTATTTCCGCTCATTCGGAAGGGTGGTGATCAACGCCAACGGCGACATAAACAGTGACCTTATTCCCCGCGATGCCGTTGCTGCATCAGCCGCAAGTGCCACTGCCGTAGACGACACGCTGGCTGTCATCCGCCAGGAATTTGAAAAAAAAGCCCATTCCTGGGATGGACACAGTGCCGTTGCCTTGAGGCGCGTCGATGCCAACGACAGTTTTGCCGACTGCACGCTGGGCAATTACTTCACCGATGCCTTTCGCGCGGTAGCAAAAGCCGACATTGCGGTGATGAATCGCGGAGGTATGCGTGCCGACCTTCTGCAGGGCGACCTGACTGTTGGCGACTTCTTGGCGGTGGCGCCATACTGGAACAAATTATGTCTTGTCGAAATGACAGGCCAAGCTCTGCTTGATGCGTTGGAGATGGGCTGCCGCCATTGGCCTTCACTCGGTGGTGGGTTCCTGTATGTTTCCGGCCTTACCTACGAGATTGACCCTACTGTAAATAGCCCTGTGGTCACCGGCAAAAACGGCTATCTTCTCCGTGTGGAGGGCAAACGGCGTGTATGCAACGTGCAGGTGTGGAATGCCAAGAAACGCCGCTACGAACCACTCAAGCCCAAACGCACCTATCGTGTGGCAGGCACAGACTATATCCTTCTCCACCACGGCAACGGTCATGTGTTCAACGGCGTTCGGGTCATCGATGCCGATGTGTGTAGCCACACTAAAGCATTGTCGGTCTATCTTAATGACTATCTTGATTTTATAATCGGTGACCAGTATTTGCGGCCAGAAGGCCGCATCCGTGTGCGGTAACACCTAAGAGGGTCGGGAAACGGTGCGTTCCAGAACACCGGCGGCAACCGATAACACGGTTGCTGCCGGTGTCGCATCGCGGCATATCATCTACAACGTCATCGGAGCGCGACTTCGATGACGTTTTTTTTGTCACACTAACGTCGTTCAATATCCGCTCGATCAAGGATCGTTACAGGTTCGTTTTCCGTTACAATAACGGAAAACGAACCTGTAACGTAGCATGAAGAATCCAAGTACGAACGAAGGAACAGCGTTGTGCTGAGAATTGCAAAAGATTTTTAATAATAGTTAATTCCCGAATCGCTTTCGGTGGTGTAGTTTATTTTTTGTACCTTTGTACCTTGCTCATAATATGGGCAGTATAAGTAATTAACTGTTATATAGTGTTTTATAAACGTTTATTGTTGTATTAGTATCGTTATGAAAAGTAGAGTAGGAGCCATTTTGGCACTCTTTGTGGGATTATTGATTTCGTTGCCCGCAGGGGCTCAGACCACCACATCGTCTATTGTGGGCAGTGTAAGCGACGCGAACGGTCCGTTGGCCGACGCCATCGTCACGGCGGTATATGTGCCCACGGGTATGCAGTACCACGGCATCACCAATGCCATGGGGCGTTACCGTATCAACGGTGTAGTGGCCGGCGGTCCTTACACGGTAAGGGCTGAGTTGATGGGCTATCGTACGGTGGTGATGAGTGATGTGACTGCTCCGCTGGGCGACCGTGTGGAGCTGGAGTTTGAGCTGAAAATGACAAGCACGGCATTGGACGAGATAGTGGTTGTGGACCAAGCCACGCATTCCAATATGAATGTGCAGAACTCGGGTGCCTCGACGAATATATCTAATGCCGTCCTCATGGCTACTCCTACCGCCAGTCGCAGCCTGTACGACGTCATGCGGCTCACACCGCAAAGCATCAGCACCCCCAATGGGTTCATGGTGGGCGGGGGCGACTACCGCGGTTCGTCGGTGACGGTGGACGGCGCCTCGTTCAACAACGCTTTCGGCATAGGCTCCAGCCTTCCTGCCGGGGGCAATCCGCTGTCGCTCGACGCCATCGACCAGATTTCGGTCAGTATCACCCCCTTCGATGTGAGGCACAGCGGATTTAAGGGTGGTGCCATCAATATGGTCACCAAGCAGGGCGGCAACGAGTGGCATGCCTCGCTGTATGATTATTACAACAGCAGCTGGCTGAGGGGGCGTCGACTAGGGGACGTTGCCCTGCCGCAGAGCAATACGCTGAACAATGTTGCGGGCTTTACGTTGAGCGGACCCATTGTCAAGGACAAGCTGTTCTTCTTCCTGAATGCGGAGTATACGCCCGAGAAAGTGCCCGGGGCATCGGCACAGGCACGTGCCGACAGCAATGCCGCCTGGGGCGGCAACGGCTACAATCGTCCCACAGTGGACCGCATGGACAGTATCAGGAACTATCTGATGAATGAATACGGGTATGACCCCGGTCGGTATCAGAACTATTCGGTCGATGCCTCCGACTATCGCGTCCTTGCCCGTCTGGACTGGATTGTGAACAGCAACAACAGATTCAATGTCAGGTTCAGCCATACGCACACCACCACAGTGGATGCGTCGAACTCGATGAGCACCATTGGCGGCACGAACACGGCCTTCTTGGTCAACGGCGAGCGGTTTTCGTTCAACCGGTATTCCGAGGGGCGTCTGTCGGACTATTCGATGATGTTCGAGTCGGCACGTTTCTATAAGAATCAGGATTTCACGTCGGTGGCGGCGGAGTTGGACAGCCGTCTGTGGGGCGGCAAGGGGAACAACAATCTGCGTGTCACCTGGTCGTATCAAAACGAGCCGCGCAGCCATTACGGCGACCTGTTCCCCACAGTGGACATTCTTGAGCCCTACACCGCTGCCGACGGCAGCCGCAAGTATGCCTCCTATACCACCTTCGGACTGGACCCCTTCACCTATATGACCGCCAACAGTGTCAGTACGTTCAATGTGACAGATGAGTTGACTTATAGCTCTGGCATACACAATGTGTTGGCCGGCGTGCAGTTCGAGCACAGCAATATACGCAATGTGTATATGCCCGGCGGTGCGGGATGGTATGTGTTCGACTCGTGGGACAGCTTTGTCAACAAGCGCGACCCGGTGCTTTTCATGGTGGCCTTTGCCAATCAGGAGAACCGCATGGCCCTGCCCGAGTATGTGTTCAATTATCTCCAGCCCTCGCTATATGCCCAGGACGAGATGGAGTTCAGCCGCTATTTTAAGTTGACGGCGGGTCTGCGACTGGAGGTGCCTGTCATCCGCTTTGCCAACGACAACTACCATGCCGGTTTTGCGCAGTTTGTGGCCGACCATCCCGGCAGCACCTTCGAAGGGTTGAATCCCGGCGACATGCCTCGCCTGCAGGTGAATGTATCGCCCCGTGTGGGGTTCAACTGGGATGTGACCCGCAACCGCAAGGTGGTGCTGCGCGGCGGCACGGGTCTTTTCACTGGTCGCATACCCAATGTGTGGTTTGTGAATGCCATTTCCAACTCTAATGTCATGTTGTACCAATATGTGGCCAACACGCAGACCCAGAACCCTGTCGTGCCGTTCAGCCCCAGCCGCGAGGAGATTGTAAACAGTGTGCCCGGCGGTGGGAGCATGGCACTGCCCTCGAGTCCGGTGATTCTGGACAAGAACCTGAAGATGCCCACCAGCTGGAAGAGCTCGCTGGCGGTGGATGTCAAACTGCCTTGGGGCGTGAAAGGTACCGTGGAAGGCATTCTGTCGTACAACTACAACGAGGTGGTGTCGACCACGCTTGGCTACGTGCCAGCCGATTCGCTGCACCTGCCCGGCGAGCCGCGTGGACGCGTGGCCTACCAACAGGAGAGCGTGGCCAATGGCATGTCGGGCTATCGGCTCCACAACGTCGATGGATTGCACGGCCGTTACCTGTCGGTGGTGGCACAGCTGGAGAAACATTTCGGCTTTGGACTGGACGTGATGGCTGCCTATACCTACAGCTCCTCGCTGTCGGTGTCGGATGGCGGCGGCGATGCTGTTTATACGTTGTCGCAGACCAGTACGGTGGACGGCGACAACAGTCCTGAGCTGGGTTTCACTGCCTATGTGGCGCCGCACAGGCTGATTGCATCGGCCAACTATACATTGTTCGAAGGCCGTCGCACGGCAACACGGCTGGGTCTGTTCTACGAAGGGTATAACATCGGGATGATGAACGGCAATGGCTATGCACGCTGTTCGTATCTGATGAACAATGTGGGCGGTATCAACGCTTCGCGTCTGCTGTACGTGCCTACCGAAAAGGAGCTGGAGGGGATGCCATTCAGCAGTGTGGAGAACCGTGCCGACTACGGCGAGTTTATTGCCAACGATGCTTATCTGAGCCGTCACAGGGGTGAATATGCCCTGCGCGGCGCCCTGCTGACTCCGTGGCACAACCGCCTTGACCTGAAGGTGTGTCAGGAGTTTTATTTCGATGTGAACGGTCGCCGGACCACACTGGAGGTGGGTGCCGACATCAACAATGTGGCCAACTTGCTCAACAGCGAGTGGGGGACCTATAAGCAACTCGCCAGCCAGACCGTTCTGGAGTATAAGAACGGAGTGTATACCTTCAGCAAACCCAAGTGGAATGTGTACAGCGACCTCCTCTCGGCTTGGCAGGTGCTGCTGCATGTGCGTTACTCGTTCTGATGCCTGAAACCGTGAAGCCATACGTTGCCTTTGCCCCGCTGCAAGGTTATACCGACTGTGAATACAGGCGTGCGCATAGCGAGGTGGCAGGAGGGGTGGATGAATATTATACCCCCTTTGTGCGGTTGGAGGGCAGCGAGGTACGTAGGAAGGATTTGCGCGACATTGATTTCCGGCGCAACGAGGGCGTGGCCACGGTGCCGCAGGTTATCGCCCGGGACAGGGATGAGTTTGCCCGGCTGTGCGACGCTGTGCAGGCGGCAGGCTGGAATAGGATAGACTTGAACATGGGATGCCCTTTCCCCATGCAGGTGAAGGCTGGCAGGGGGTGCGGATTGCTGGTGCAAGAGGAACGTTTGGCGGGCATGGCAGAAGAGATGAGGCAGCGTGGCGAGGTGCTATTTTCGGTGAAGATGCGACTTGGTCAGGAGGATGCTGGCGAGTGCCTGCGGCTGATGCCTTTGTTGAATGCGTTGCCGCTGGAGCATGTGACGATGCATCCCCGCATCGGGCGACAACAATATAAGGGTGCGCCAGACAGTGAGGCTTTCGGTGCGTTTATGGAAGCTTGTACCCAGCGGGTAGTGTATAATGGCGATCTGCTCTCGAGGGAAGATGTCCACTCGGTGATGCTGCGGTGGCCAAACCTGAAAGGGGTGATGATTGGACGGGGGTTGTTGGCCAGACCGTGGATGCTGTCGGGTCAGGAACCACTGGCTGTGGTGCGCGAAATGCATGCGAGGATATATGCCCATGCCGTGTCGGCATTGCAGGGCGACAGCCAGATTTTGGCACGGCTGCATGCCTTCTGGGAGTATCAGACGGTGTTGCCAGACAAGAAACAATACAAGGCTATTATGAAGAGCGGGTCGCTGTGCCGCTATGACGAGGCCGTGGCCAGTCTGTGGCGGTGATTCAGAAGAGCGACATTTGGCGGATGCCCTGGGCGCAATAGTGCTGATAAGGGCAGGCGTAAGGCTCGAGGCAGTGCTGGCCTGTGGGGGTGGCGGGCTCGCCGTGTTGTAGGATGTCCTTCATGGCAGCGATGTTGCGGGCTATCTCGTCGTGCTGGGCAGCCAGTTCCTCGGTAAGGTCAACGACCTTGAAATAGTCGGACTTATCGGATAAGTCAGACATCCCATTATACACCACACAGAACTTGTTTACCTCGCGGCAGTGGGCGATGACGTAGTGCTGCAAAGCGGCATCCCTTTTGTATGTCTCGCTGAGCGTGGAGCCGGATTTGACCTCGTAGATGTCGAGGGAGCCATCGGGGTTCTTGTGGACTACGTCGGCCAGCACCAGCACGTCGTCGTAGAGGAAGCCAGCCTCGAAAAGGTCTACATTGTCTTCTTTTTCCAGCAGCTCGGCGGTACGGGCGGGGTAAGCGTCGACGTTGCGGTGGAGTTCGGCGCTGATATCAATGCCATTGGGAAAGGTTTCCTTAAAAGCATATTCAAACTCTCGTCCATGGTCGAAGCGGCGCATCTGCTCGGCGGTGTAGCGGGCGAGGCGGGGATTGAAGACATCGAGCCACAGCGCGCGGTCGCACTGGAGGCCGCGGATGTATTTGCTTTTGCTAAGTAAGTGGGGCATGGCTTAGTTCTGATTTTTCGGAGTACTCTGATTACTCGGAGTACTCAGATTATTCAGAATACTCTGACACTCATCTACCGACTCTACCGCCATTAGGCCGGCCTCGCTGCGCAGGAGACCTTCGTCCTGGGCGCGGCGGAGCTGGGCAAGGAAGGGGTTGTAGTAGCCGTCGAGGTTGAGGAGTATCATGGGCTTGGTGCGATAACTGCCGTCCAACACTCTTCTGCCGTCGGCTATCTGCAGTTGGTTCATGACCATGACTTCGAGGGCTTCGTCGAGAGTGCCGATGCCGCCGGGGAGGGCGATGAAGGCATCGCTGTGGGAGAGGAGGTATTCCTTGCGCTCGGCAATAGAGTCGACACGCACCAGTTCGCTGACTGGCTGGGAGAGGATGATTTCCTCGGAAAAGAACGTGGGGATGACGCCGACGACGCGCCCTCCCTTCTCCAACGCTGCGCCGCTGACGTTGCCCATAAGGCCAAGGTTGCTGCCACCATAGAGGAGTGTGTGACCTGCAGAGGCTAGAAGATGACCTAGCCGGGTGGCGGCTTGGGTGAAGTGGATGTTATTGGGGAGGGTGGCTCCACAAAAGACGGAAATGTTCATTGCAGTAGGGTTGGGTAGGGGTTATCGTTTCCAGGCTCCGATGACTTCGCCAATGTAGATGGCATGGACACCGGCGCTGAAGTCGGAGTACCACTTCTTGGGCGTGTCGCTGCGGAAATCGGTCGGGGTTTGGTGCCATGCGGTCATGGTTTCGCACTCAATGACAAGGTCGGCCTCGGTATAATAGGGAGTGCCATGCTCCGTGTAAGCGACGTGGAGTCCCAGGGCGGCAGCCTTGTCGCCGTCGCGGCCACTGTGCGAGCCAAGATACTTGGCAATCTTGGGGTCGGAGAAGTGCATGATGGTGAAACGGGGGAAGCGTTCCATGAACTCGTAGGTGTAACGGGCGGGAGCCACATAGACGGTGATGGCAGGACGGTTGTGGCCAAGATAGTTGCCTATGGAACCCCAGCCAATGGTCATGGCGTTGTTGACGGTGGTGTCACCACTGCAGAGGATAAGGTTTTCGGTGAAAAAGGTGAAGCCGTTCGCCTCAAATTCCTTTTGGACATTGAAGGCCTTCATCTCGGTTTGTCGGGCAGGCTTGGAATCCTGCTTTTTGTCTGGATTGCCTGTATTGGGGTTAAAACGTCCCAAAATGGCGGCGGCGAGGAGGGCGAAAACTGAATGTTTCATATTGGCTGGAGGGCGATTAATTAATTGTTGGTCTTATCTGTATTGTTTGATTGTTTCCGCTTTTTTTGAAGGGATTTCACCCTGTGATTGTCAGTCATACTTCTCTGCTAACGAGAATTGCTAGTATTTATTGTAGGCGGAGAGAAATGTTTTTGAGCTCCTTTTTCTACTTGGTGTTGCAATTATCGGTCACTTGAGTAGTTTCTTTATCTGCTTTTCGGTGGCGTGAGGATGCAGGTTGGCGAGGTGGTCGTACATGCGGCGGAACGACTCCTCGGGTGTGCGGTTGCACTGGCAGGCATCGAGTCCAAGCAGTCGCTCGGGAGTGGTGAGCAGCGACCAGCCGAAGCCGTACTCCCGTCCGTGTTTGTCGGTAGGGTAGACAAAGTCCTCGGTGACGATGAGGCAGCCCATCTGCATGCGGCAGATGATGGAGTCGAACTTGCTTCGCATATTTTGGCCTGTGAGGTTGCAGGCGGCCCGCAGGTCGCGGGCAATCATGCTGCCGTGTTCGAGCAGGGTCGTGAGGATGATGCCCTCGATACTGTCGGCCTCGGGGACAGGATGCTGGCTGCGGCGCCAGTTGTAGAGGTCGGGCCACCAGTCTTGACTGACGAAGCCTGCCTTTCCAGCGAAGAATTTGCCATAGACGCACCGTCCTTCGGTCACGACGGCACTTTTCCACTCCCATAGCGGCCATTCCCACGTACCATCGTTGAAACGGGTGAAGCGGCACTCCGGAGCCATCATCTCCTCGGCACAGAAGCCGGGGATGCCGCTGTCCAATAGCGGCAGGAAGCCCAGTTGATGGATGCAATCCATCAACTCGGGACAAGAATGGATGCAGCCATTCATCATGTTGCGCGTCCGCAGGTTGCGGAAATAATCTATGAAGAAATCGCCCATATCTTGTGTGTTGTATTATTGTATGTTTTGTTGCTCTTTCGGATGGATGGGGCAGTGGTGGGTTGTGGCAGAAATGGATTTATCGGTGTTCTACAATGTCCACTAATTGAAGGTTGATAAAGGTGTTCGTATAAGGCACTATCTCGCATCTGAGACGGGTTAGCCCAAGGTTGTCATCCCATTGGGTGACGGTTCTCCACTCTTCGCCTTTGTGTTTTGCGACACCCTGTACAATGACATATTCTCCACATGTGACTTTCATCCGGTATAAGAGTAGTATCGTCTTGTCGAGGAAATTGGCATGGCCAAAGAAAGCCCGGCGGTATTTGCTTCCACATTTGGCCGGACGTTTTATCTCCGGAAAGGGGAAATACTCAAGTATGGAGAGCGTGCTCCAACGTGGCGGGTGCAGCCATATCTGATTCTCATTCTCGATAAAACCTGTGCTTTCAATGTTCTGTCGATATGGCCATGCGGCGGCAAGGCTGTCCTTGTTTAATACCTGATGCGATTTGCCGTTGTGCCAGTTGTGGTAGGCGTAGAAAAGCTGCCGTTGCGAGGCATCGGCCTCCCATGTGCTGTCCGTTGTCCACATACTGAGGTAGAATTCATTTGTATCTGAGGAATCGCGATATTGCACTTGGTAAATATACTCACGGTAAGGGGTGTAAACACTTTGTGCCCTGGCAATGAAAGGGAAGAGGAATAGGCATACTATCGGCGTATTCTTCATTTTTCATATACCTTTTATATTGTATGTATCAATTTCTTGGCGGGGTTTGTTGGGGTGCGGCTTGCCGCCGCACCCCAATGTTGCCCTGGGGTTATTTCTTCTGCCAGCGCTTGAGCTGCGGGAAGTACTGGCGGAGTTGCTCGCGGTACTCGTCGGCAGTAAGGTGCTGGCCGGTGTTCTTGTTGAACTCGTCCACGAACTGGACGCAGAAGTCTATCATCTGCTCCATGGTGCAGTCCTGCGTGAATTTGCCATCGGCGAAGCAGTACTTGCAGTAGTCGGGATTGTCGCTGACGACATCGTCGGTGAGGGGCATGCCGCAGCTCTGGCAGTAGCGCTGCTTGGGGGCACCGGGCTTGCGCTGCAGGACGGCATAGACCTTGGCCATGATGTCGGCGGCGCGGAGGTGGTAGTTGGTGAGCATCTCGTCGGGGGTGCCGCTCTCGCCGAACTTGTCGTCCACGGCCACGTACTCCATGGGCGTGGGGCAGTGGAGGGCGAGGGTCTGGGCCACGCTGTCGCCGAGGCCGCCGTTGAAGAGGTGCTCCTCGCAGGTGACGACAGCGCCGGTCTTCTTGGCGGAAGCCACGATGGCCTCCACGTCGAGCGGCTTGATGGTGTGGATGTTGATGACTTCGCAGCTGATGCCGACCTTTTCGAGCATTTCGGCGGCCTGCAGGGCTTCCCACACAAGGTGGCCGCAGGCGAAGAGGGTCACGTCCGTGCCCTCGCTCAGCAGCTGGGCTTTGCCAATCTCGAACTTCTGGTCTTCAGGCAGGAAGCAGGGCATCTTGCTGCGGCCGAGGCGCAGGTAGACAGGGCCGACGTGCTCGGCGGCGGCCAGCGTGGCGGCCTTGGCCTGGTTGAAGTCGGCGGGCACCAGTACGGTCATGTTGGGCAGCACCTTCATCAAGGCGATGTCCTCCATGGTCTGGTGCGTGGCACCGTCCTCGCCAAGGGAAATGCCGGCGTGCGAACCGCAGATCTTGACGTTCTTGTTCGAGTAGCAAACCACCTGGCGTATCTGGTCGTAGACGCGGCCGGTAACGAACTCGGCGAAGCCACCTATGAAGGGCACCTTGCCGCAGAGGCTCAGACCGGCGGCGATGCCGACCATGTTGGCCTCGGCGATGCCGCACTGGATGAAGCGCTCGGGGAACTCCTTGGCGAAGCCGTCCATCTTGACGCTGCCTTTTACGTCGGCGCTCAGCGCGACGACATTCTCGTTCTTGCGGCCAGCCTCAACAAGGCCTTCGCCCATACCGGCGCGCAACTCTTTGCTTGATTTGATTTCGTAGTGAGTCATTGTATTCTAGTTTTTTGTTATTGTTTTCTTTTGATGGGGGTAATGGGTTTTATGGGTTTAATGGGTTTAATGGGCGGGATGATTATCGTTTCCCAAATTGCCCATTAGACCCATTCTGCCCATTAGACCCATAATACCCATTGTTATCTCTATAGGCTTTCCTCGCCCTGTACATCTCTTCTTTTATTCCTCCGTTCTCAAGGAAGTTCTTCTTCTGCCATTCTATCAGGCCTTTTATCAGCACGTCACACTGGTGTATCAGCGTGATGGCGATATTGGCAATGGTCTCGTCGGAACGCTCTTTTATCTTCTCGCGGTACACCGCCGAGTCGAGGTGCCGCTTGCAGAACTCGCGTGTCTGCACACAGCGCGGGTCGTTGTATGGCCACTGCTCCAGCCCGCGCACCCGCAGGTAGTCCTCATAGTCAAGCAGCAGCTCGTGCAGCGAGGCGCGATTGACATTGGTGAGTTTTATCTCCATCTCTTTGGAGGTTACCCCGTCGATGTTGCCCTCTGCCAGGTTCTGTTTGCCGCTTCTCGCCGCCTGCACCATCTGGTCAATGGTACGGTCGCCCTTCTGCAAGAACTTATTGGCAAAATAATAGGTGACGTCGTAGACGCATTCCGCTTTCTGGAACGCCTTCAACATCCTATAGTTGTTATCCTGCCGTATAAAGTCCTTGTTGTCCATGCCTTTATCTATCAATCGTAATATGTGATTGTCCGAATGATTTCTTCATCTTCTTTTCTGTATAAGTCTGTCATTATCTTTTCGCATCACCCTCACAGGCTGGTCGGAACCGACTTCGAGGTTGGGGCAAAGCGTCTCCCGTCCAGTGTCCGTGAAACCGCATTTCTCCATCACACGACCAGAGGCGGGATTGCTGGGGAAATAGGTGCCCCATAGGGTGCTGAACCCTTTCACCCCGAAACAATGGTCAACGACCAACCCAAGAGCCTCCGTGCAAATACCCATTCCCCAATAGGGGCGGGCAATCCAGTAGCCCACCTCGCATTGGTTGGCCTCAATCTTCAGGTTAGAGGACGACGCAGGCAGATACCCGGCGCACCCGATGGCCTCTTCTGTCTCTTTCCATTCCACGGCCCACATCCCCTCACCGCTGAATATTGTGCGGATGATTCGAAGGCTCTCCTCCACGCATTTGTGTGGCGGCCATCCTGCCCGCGGCCCCACTTCAGGGTCGGAGGCGTACTTGAACAGCGCCTCGGCATCGTTCTCCCTCCACGGGCGCAGCAGTATTCTATCGGTCTCGTAGTTATTCATAGTAATAATTGTTCTGGTTTCTCCAATTATTTTAGTTACTCCGACAACTCTGATACCGGTATCCTTATTGCTGTCTTCAGCTTTTCCGGGACGGTCTTACGAGGGTCGCTCAAATAGATTTCGTGGTGGTGGCGTGTAGGACTCAACGCTGTGCGATGGCCGCAACTGGTGGCAAAAGCCTCCATGGCAGCAATGGTGTCCGGCTCGCCGTCGTAAGGCCCCACGTGCATGCATTGTACACAAAGCCCCTCGTCGTAAGTGAGAAACTCCACCGCCGAATAGTCAATTTTCTTCTTCCGTGTGGCTTCTGTCACAGCCCAGTCAAATTCCATTCGTGTCACAAAGTCCGGCAACCGTATCATTGAGATAAACTGTAGCGCATCCTTGTCGGTGTAGTCAAACCGACCCGCATCCGTCCACCAAAGCCCCTCCAGCGGCGGCACCACATAATCGAAGTAGCCCTCTATGCGATGGTCGCCCAACTTGCTCATTTTGATAGTATAGGCTATACCATACAGCAGGTCGATGCTCCGCTTGTACTCACTCCCCTCTTGGTTGGGGTCTCCCTTGCCGCGCACCGCCACATAGTTCATCGGCGGCACCGTCACCAATGCCGGTTTGCGGGCGGGCATGTAAAACTCCTTGTATTCTTTCTTGAAATCGAATGCCATAGTCGAATAATCATGTCTGTTACAAAATGCTTTTCATCCAGCTGAACAGCTCGTCCAGCGCATAGTCGCCGCTGTGGCCGCGATTCCATGCAAAAAGAAAGTTCACATCGCATCCAGCCTCGTTCAGCTTCAACGCCAAGTTCAGCGGCACCGGGAACCCCGTGTCGCGGTCGCGAGCGCCGTGGCGGATGTACCAGTGCTGGGCCACAGAATGATTCTCGGTCTTCTTGCCCTTGCCGCCCTCACTGTCCGTAACAACGATAAAGTTCATCGGATTCATCAGATACACATTATCCACCACCTCCTTGGGCAGGTCTTTGCCGTTTTTGTAAGCGCTGTATACGGTGAAGTTCGTGCTGCTGCCGTCCTTGCCGCCGAACAGCTCGTTCTCGCCCGAGGCCGACTGGCCCAGCACTCCCTTTGTGTCGAAAGCGGGGGCGGTTTTCAGTGGCTGGGTTCCTGCCACATAGTTCAGGTACCGCTGGATGTCAAGCCCAATGACATACTCGCCTCTTTGCGGTTGAGGTGCCTGCATCATGGGCAGTACCTGATTCTTGCCGCCGTTGATGGGGGGCATGCCTCCCATAGTCTCCTGGCTGAACGAAAAGCCCAGCGTGTCGCTGATGTCTGCGCCGGCGTTCTTTGCTGTCTGCGCCGAGCGGATCAACTCCCTTCGCAGCAGGTCCATATAATTGTCCGCCGTCACCTCTTTGCCGTCCCAGTCTTTCAGCTTCAAGTCGTTGATATAGTTGGGAAACTGCTCCTTCAACTGGTTGCTGATGGGCAGCAGCTGGGCCGACCGTTGGCGGCTCGACGTGCTGTTGAAGAGCCATTCATACGCCATGTCGGCATGTTCCAAGTCGGTGATAGGGCAGAAGCAAACGGCTGCATACACGTCGTCCGACTCCTTTGCGGCACCCATGTCGGACATCATCGCGTCGTAGGCGTGATGGTTGCCCGTGACACCCACCAGGGCCGACATGGCTCCTCCCGCGCTGGTGCCGTCGATGATGATACGTTCGGCGTTGCCGGGCATCGTGCGGTCAAACAGCCGCAGATAGCGGATGGCGGCCTTCAGGTCAAGCAGTCCCTTGGGGGCACGGCCGGTATAAACGTTGTCCTGCATCGAGTTGCGTCCCCGCGAGCCGGGAATCACCACCACATAGCCCTCCTTCAGCGCACGCCCTGTGGCGTCGCCTGCTTGGGGCTTGCGGGCCTTGGCCGCCATATAGCCCCCGATGTAGGTGCGCAGCAGGATAGGGGTGGTCTTGGTGGCCCCTTCCGGCACATACACATTCAGATACTGGTAGGCGGTATCCTCCACATTTCTCACATAGTAGAGGTGTTCGTAGGCCGTGTATTTCACCACCTCCCCGTCGGGCATGGTCAACTCTCCTTCCACTCCGTCGTGGGGATTGAAACTTAGCCCTTGGCGGGTGTGCCCGCAACCATAAAGGCATAATGCAATGACTGCTGCAAAGAGTATCTTCTTCATCATTCAAAAGGATTTACGTTCAACTGTCGATAACAAAAACCTTCCTGCCGTATTGCAGGCAGGTTTTCTATATATTTCTATAACGTAATTATTGTAAAAAAAGTATACCATGAAGTTATTTTCATTGCCGCAAGCGTCCTTTTTCAGCGCCGTCGACGGACGTGAAAACCTGTCGCTGGTCTGAACGAGCCATAACCCACACACTTATATGTTCCGGAGGATGTCCAAATGCTTTCGGGGCATCATCTTTTTCCGATGAATTTGGCGGCACACTGTTGTTAATCCGTTTTTTTTATGTATTTTTGCATTTTGGTACAAGTAAACATTTTGACACTATGACCCAACGCAACATCTTCTGCCGACGCTCCTGCCTTGTGGCGCTGCTCGTGGTCATGCTCGCCTCGCTGAGCCCTGCCCACGTCCGCGCCCAATCGTCGGCGCCAGGCCTGGACATCTTCTCCGGTCTCGATTTCAATTTCCGTGACATCAACTACAGCCGCCAGTACGACCTCCTTATCCATCTCACTCCCGGCTTCAAGTGGGATATGGGCAACCACTGGCAGCTGGTGGGGCAGGTCTACATCCCCATCGTCAACACCTATGGCTCTACATACAAGTACGTCTACCTCAATATTCTCGATGTCAGCAAGCAGCTCCGCCTTGGTCCCGTCTACCTCAAGGCCAGTGCAGGACTCTTCAGCCTGCAGCGCTATGGTGTCGACCTCAAGGCCTTCCTGCCCCTCACCCGCTGGCTGGCCCTCGAAGGCCAGGCAGGTTGGGTCGGCGTGCTGACCATGTCCCCCTCGTGGTATATCAGTCCCCTCAACCGCTTTGCATGGAATGCCGGCGGCGACATCTATCTGTCGCGCTGGAACGCCCAGCTCCGCGCCGTGGCAGGGCGCTATGTCTACCAGGACTTCGGCTGCGAGGTGGAGGCTATGCGCCACTTCAACCATACAACAGCCTCGCTTTACGGACGGTGGAACAACGTCACAGGCTTCGACGGCGGCTTCCGCTTCGTGGCCATGCTGCCCCCCTATCATCGCAAACACCGGGCAGTCAATTTCCGTCCCGCATCCAACTTCAGGATCTCCTATAGCATCATGTACCAGCAGTATACCAACCGAATGTACAACACCGACCCCGAAGAGAACGAGCGTGACGGCTGGTTCAGCCGCGACCTGCTGCAATGGGGCAGCCACACCATGCAACCCGATTTCATAGAATCCTCAAACACCGTAACAGAATGAAACGCCACACCCTGCTACTGGCTGTCGCGGTCGCCGCGCTGCTCCCCTCAGCCCTCCGCGCCCAGCAATATACAGGCACCTCGGGCCTGATACACATCCCCTCCGCCGAGATGCACCACGAGGGAGACGCCCTCATCGGCGGCCATTACCTCAACCAACACATGATGCCCGACACGGGTTTCATATACAACGGAAAGAA
The DNA here is from genome assembly GCA_017550405.1 of Bacteroidales bacterium. Taxonomy (GTDB): domain Bacteria; phylum Bacteroidota; class Bacteroidia; order Bacteroidales; family P3; genus Colimorpha. The sequence continues at coordinate 35,871 of JAFZPH010000022.1, read as the reverse complement.
ATACAATACCTTCGACTACTACCTCGCCCTCACCCCCTTCCGTTGGCTGGAGCTGAGCTACACCTGCACCGAGCGCATCCGCTCCATGCAAGGCGACGAAATCACCAAGTGGAGCAAAGACCGCTATGCCTCGGTCAAAATACGGCCCGTGGCGGAAGGCAGGTATGTCCCCGCCATCGCCATAGGCTGCAACGACATCGGCACCTCGGCCTTCAATCCCAAACGAACAAATGTGCAGCTCTACTTCCTCAACGCCTATATCGCGGCCACCAAGCACTTCTCCTTCAGTGGCAACGAAGTGGGTGTCACCCTGGCCTACCGTCGCTTCTACCGGGGCTATAACGCCAAATGGAATGGCATCGTGGGCGGTGTCACCTTCAGTCCCGCCTTCTTCCCCCAAGGCAGACTCATGGCCGAATACACGGGCAATGAATTCCTGCTCGGGATGGAAGCCTTGCTGTGGCGACACCTGCGACTGCAGGCCAGTGTCAAAGACTTCAAATATCTCAACGCAGGGCTCTGCCTCCAGTTCAACCTGCTCGGCTCACGCTACACCCGCGACCCTTATTGACCCCTCAACAAGAAAAAAAACGAAAAAAATTAGCCAATTAAAAAAAAATGCGTATCTTTGCATTGTTGAATAAAAGACAGATTGTTGTTCCATAACAGGGCAATGGTCTTTGATTCAATATTATATAGTTGAGAACAACAGAATAGTAAAACAATAAAAATACAATAACGATGACTAAGAAGAGATTATTCCTGTCTGCACTGATGGTCTTATTGGTGGTGGTTGCCAGCGCCACTATCAGCTCCTGCAACAAGGACAACAACGAAGAGGCTGTACCCACCACTGTGGTAAACCTTGATTCGAAAGACCCGTATGCTATCTGCCCCCACTGCGGTGGCCAGATTTACGCCGGCGAGACCCACATCCATTATTTCCTGCCCGAAGAGTCCTGCGCCTACTACTATTGCAGCTGGCTGGGCCGCTACCACAGACATGTGGTGAGATTCACCCCCGGACATTTCGAGGATAACTGGGAGCACCTTGGCGGTGGTACCAACAACTAGTGTTTTGAGAGAGAAGAGATTTAATGTAATTTTTCATAGGGGTTGCGTCGTACATTGTACGGCGCAACTTTTTTTTGTCCCTGTCCCGTTTCCTCGGGACCGCAGTTGCGTCCTTCAATCATGCATCCTTACAGGTTCGTTATAGCATCGTTGTCCGTCAGTATAACGGAGAACGATGCTGCAATGAAGCTGAATGGAGCCTAGATTGAACGGCCTTGCTCCCTCTCCGCGATAGTTGGACGGGGTGGAGGACGTGTTGTTGACGTGAGGCAGCGGGTGATGGTTAGCGGAGGTCGGAGGCCTTGAGACCGGTCTGCAGGGCGGAGCGGATGGTGAAATGGGCGGAGCGGACGGCTCCCGACGAGGGGTTTTTCAGTGGGCGGAGGATGAGCTCGTAGTCGCCTGGCATGAGGACGATGCGCTCGGTGGGCGAGGAGGGGTCGAGGTCGCAGACCCATTGCAGACCGTTGGCTTTGCGCACGAAGATGCTGCCGAGTGTGGGCTCCTGCGGCTTGTCGAAAGCCAGCTGGCCGGGCAGGGGGAGCTCGAGGTCGGAACTGGAGCCGCTTTGCAGCTGTATTTTCTCGATGCGGGTGACGGGGAGGGTGAGCACCTCGATGTCGTAGCTGCCGGCCAGATAGTTGGCTGTGGTGCCGAGGGGTTGGGTGGCGAGGATGGCCGGGTCGCCGCTCCGGCGCACGAGCATGGTGTAGACAGGCACTTGGAAGGCGGTGCGTTGCTTGCCGAAGTGGAGCATAAGGCTGCCTTGCGGGGCGGGAATGGCCAGGGGGGTGTGGCGGCCGGGCTTGAAGTGGCGGTCGGCGAGACGGATGGGCGGCTTGGTGAAAAGGGTGATGTCGTAGTTGACGAGGGGGTCGATGTCAAGCGTGTCGACAGGGTCTTCGGTGCCGTAGTGATAGATGGTGGAATAGCGGAGGGCGTGGGTGCGGCTGTCGTGGAAGGTGACGGGCACATCGGTTTCGTAGAGGCGATTGTCGGCATCGAGCAGGGCGAGGGTGACGCGCGCTTTCTGGTCGGAGAGGAGGATGACTTCGTAGAGGGTTTCGTCGAAGCGTTCTTCGTCGGAGAGGAGGGTGAAGCGGCCGGCACAGTCGAGCTGGTGCTTGAAGTTGTCGGGGTTGCCGATGCCGATGATGAAGGTCTGCACCACGGTGCCGCTTTCGTTCACCTGGCGGGCCACGTCGCAGATGTTACCGTCGCACTCGTCAAGACCGTCGGTGATGATGAGGATGATGTTGCGAACATGGTCGCTGCTTGGGAAGTCCTTGAGGGCGCCGGTGAGGGCTGAGGCGGCGGTGCAGCCACCGTTGGGGACGAGGGTCTTGATTTTGCTGCGCAGTTTGTAGAAGTTGTCCTGTTCGAAAGGCACTTCAAGGCTGGTGCCGAAGTCGCCATTGTTGAGGTGACCGAAGACGCGCAGAGCCACTTCCATGTCGGTCTGGCCCTGGATGCTGTCGAGGAAACGCAGCAGTACGTGCTGGGTGACTTTGATTTTGGAGTCGCTCTGCCAGCGGTCCCACATGCTCTGCGAGCAGTCGAGAATGATGAGCAGGCGGTTTTTCTCGGCTTGTTGCTGGGCGCGGGCAGGGGAGCAACAGGCTCCTATTGCCAATAACGTCAATACTATGAGCAGTCTGTGTGTCTTCATTGTCGGAGATTACGGCTGCAAAGATACGAAAAATCGGCCATACCGTGAAAATATTGTCGCCCTGTGTTAAAGAAATAAATGCGATTGTGGTGGGTTGAATCTGTTTCTTGCTTATGCTGAGACGGTTGCTGCTCAGCCTTTGCCGGCTGTCCAATGACCCATCGCACCTGTTGGCGACTTGCGTGGCGGAGCCATCGGCGAGTCTTTTGTTGATGTTGTCCTGTATACGCTCCCGTGTATACAAAAACCCCGCACGAGGTTGGCGGTTGATTGCAGCTCCTGCGGGGTGTTGTTCTATGCCTGATGGAATGACCTATTGATGAAATAGGTGCATTCTCTCTCCCCATATTGCGGATGGGAGAGGGGAGGAGACGGATTAGAAGTCGCCGAGTTCGGTCTCGGGCAGCTGTGCAAGGGCGCGAGGCAGGTCGTCGGCGGAGAGGACGGAGCCGTGGTATTTGTTGATGCCCTGCATGAAGTCGACGCCGTAGCCCATCTCGGTGGTGAGGATGACGCAGACGGGTTTGCCTTGGCCGGTGAGGGACTTGGCTTTTGCCATGCCGTCCAGCACTTGTTGCATGTCGTTTCCGTTGGAGATGACAACAACGGTCCACATAAACGCCTCGAATTTGGCTTTGAGGTCGCCGAGGTCCATGACCTGCTGTGTGGTGCCGTCGATTTGCTGGTGGTTGTAGTCGATGGTTGAGATAAGGTTGTCGACATGCTTGGCACCGGCAAACATGACGGCTTCCCAGATTTGCCCTTCCTGAAGCTCGCCGTCGCCGTGGAGGGTGTAGACGAGATGGTTGTCGCCGGTCATTTTCTTGCCCAGTGCGGCGCCGATGCCGACGCTCATGCCCTGGCCGAGCGAACCGCTGGCCATGCGGATGCCGGGGAGGCCGTGTTCGGTGGAGGGGTGCCCCTGCAGACGGGTGCCGAACTCGCGGAAGGTTTTCAGCTCATCGACGGGGAAGAAACCGCGGCGGGCCATGGTGCTGTATATGACGGGTGTGATGTGGCCTTGCGACACGAAGAGCATGTCCTGGCCGGTACCCTCCATGGTGAATTGTGCAGGGTCTTGGTCGAGGATGTTGAACTGCATGGCGGTCATCCAGTCGGCAGTGCCCAGCGAGCCACCGGGGTGGCCTGATTTGGCGGCGGTGGTCATTCGGAGTATGTCGCGACGCACTTGCGTGGCGAGGGTTTGGAGTTCGTTAATGGTTTTCATTATTACGTAGGGATTGGTGATTTGTCAAAGACGGAAAATGTACTGGCGGCTATTCTGGTCGTAGCAGATGAGTTCTTCGCCCTGGCGGGTGCAGGTGACGGTGAGTGCATTCTCGTGCTCGTCGGTGACGGTGCCACGGCCTTTGTTGCCTTTCATGGTGATATGCCCCCATACGCGGCCGTTGGCGCCATGTCCGGAGATATAGAGGACTTCCTCTTTCTGGGGCTCTTTGCGGACTACGGGGCGGGGAGCGGGTTTCTGCTCGGGAGCCTCGATGATTTCGGGTTCGGGCTCGGGTTCGGGCTCAGGCTCGAGGGCAATGGTGTCGAAGGCGGGTTCCTCAGGGGTTTGCGCCTGCTTGCAGCCGTAGAACAAAATGGGCATAACTGCCAACAAAATGAGTGCTAAAGTGAATCTGTTGCTCTTCATTGTATGCTATTTTTTGAAAGTACAAAATTACACATTTCTTTTGAATAAAAGACTCTTTTGGTGAAAAATATTTTATTTTATATATAAGTGTGAGAAAATAATCGTAACTTTGCAAATCCGTTCGTGAGACTTATTGTTGACGGATTTGAATGAATATTAAAAAGATATGAATAAAAAGTCGATAGTAGGAATTGTATTGATTTTTGCCATTTTCGTTGGCTATATGTGGTGGGTTGCACCCAGCAAAGAGGAGATTGCCGAGCGTCAACGTGTGAACGACTCGATTCGGCAGGCGTATATGGACAGTGTGGCGTATGCCGACAGTGTGGCTGCGGTGAAGTCTCATTTGGACAGTCTGGCCGCCCAGGGCGACACCAGCGCCCAGCGTCAGTTGCAGCGCCATCAGCGCGGAGACATGGGTGTGTTCAACGGCAGCGCTTTTGGCGACACGTTGAATGTGACCGTGAAGAACGAGAAGATGTCGGTGACGCTTTCGAATATGGGTGCCCAGGTGCGCGAGGTGGTGCTGAGCGAGTATACCACTTACGACAGCCTGCCGCTGCAGCTTATCAGCCCGGCCGACGACAATATGAACCTCATCTTCTCCACAGAGGATACAAGGGTTATCAATACCAAGGACCTGGTGTTTGTGCCATATAGGGAATATGGCAACAAACTGCTTGAGATTAAGGGTGACAGTGTGTTTGAGATTGCATCCAACGAGGCTGTCGACTTGCGTTTCCGTGCTTTTGTGGGCGACAGCAACGGCCTCAGCCAGGACAAGTACGTCGAGTTCCATTATGTCGTGGTCGGTGACGAGTACGATGTCAATTTCGAGATTAACTTCCATGGACTGAAGAATATTGTCCGTGCCACCGACTATATGGACTTTGAGTGGCATAACAAGATGAACCGCCAGGAGAAGGTGGATGCCAGCAGCCGTGGCAGCAAGAACCGCAACAAGGACCCCGAGAAGTTCTATTCGAGCATCTACTACAAGGCCGCCAAGGACGATGTGGATGATGTGGGACGCGGTCGCGACGACGACAAGAATGTCAAGACGGCAGTGGAGTGGGTGGCTTTCAAGCAGCAGTTCTTCTGCGCCATCCTAGTGGCAGACAGCACCTTCGAGAACGCATACCTCTCCCAGACTACCGACAAGAGCAACAAGGATGCCAACTATCTGTGCGACATGAGCAGCACCATCGGCCTCACCTATAACAGCGAGCGCGACTGCTCCATGGGTATGCACTTCTATTTCGGTCCCACCAAGTATCGCGACCTCCACGCGATGCATCGCGGATTCGAGAAGATGCTCCCGCTGGGTTGGTGGATCTTCTCCAAGTTCGTAAGCCGTTATCTCATTATCCCGGTGTTCAACTTCCTGGAGACTTTCAACTGGAACTATGGTATCATCATCATCGTCTTCACCATCCTGCTGCGCTTGGTGCTCTTCCCCCTTACGTTCAAATCGTATCAGGGTTCTGCCATCATGCGTATCCTCAAGCCTGAGATGGATGCCTTGAACAAGAAATACCCCAATCCCGAGCAGGCCATGCAGAAGCAGCAGGAGATGTCCAAGCTGCAGAAGAAAGCAGGCTATAGTCCTTTGGCGGGCTGTCTGCCTGTGCTCATCCAGATGCCCATTCTGACGGCTATGTTCATGTTCTATCCTGTGGCTATTGAGCTGCGTCAGAAGCCTTTCCTCTGGTGCAACGACTTGTCCACCTACGACAGCATCCTTGACCTCGGTTTCAATATCCCGCTCTATGGTGACCACGTGTCGCTGTTCTGCCTGTTGATGTTCGGCATGCAGTTCTTCTACACTTGGTACACAATGAAGGGTCAGAATATGAATGCCGGTATGCCTGGCATGAAGTTTGTGATGTATTTCATGCCGTTCATGATGCTCTTTATGTTCAACAGCATGGCGGCAGGACTGAACCTCTATTATTTCTGCTCGCTGACCATCACCATGCTGCAGATGGTGCTCATCCGCCGTTTCACCAGCGAGAAGAAAGTGCGTGCCCGCATGGCTGCTTACGATGCCAAGCATAAAAACACTCCCCAGAAGAAAAGCAGCTTCCAGAAGCGCCTTGAGGAGATGCAGCGCATGACCGAGGAGATGCAGAAACAGCAACAGAAAAGAAGATAGCAAATAATAACTTCAAAAAACTTATACGCTATGGTAGTAGTATTAATCTCTTTGTTTATATTAGGCTATACTTGTATAGCTTTGGAACACCCTCTAAAGGTGAACAAGACGGCTACAGCCCTTCTGTTGGGTACGGCTCTGTGGGCTGTCTTCTCTTTCTGCCACGGAATCTTCCAGCCTGAACTGAACGAAGCAGAGTGGCGTTTTTTCATAACGGACAATTTGATTGATAATCTGGGTGAGACAGCCGAAATCGTCTTTTTCCTGCTTGGCGCAATGACCATCGTGACCCTCATCGAAGACTATCAAGGTTTCCGTATCATTACCGACAAGATTGTCACCACCAATAAGAAGAAACTCCTCTGGGAACTGAGCATCCTCACCTTCTTCCTCTCGGCATTGCTCGACAACATGACCACTGCCATTGTCATGTGCGCACTGCTCAGCAAACTCATCGCCGACAAGAAGGAGCGGTGGCTCTTTGCGGGTATGGTTATCCTGGCTGCCAACGCGGGCGGTGCATGGAGCCCCATCGGCGACGTGACCACCATCATGCTTTGGATTGGCGGGCAGGTGACCACTATTAATATCATGGTGAAAACGCTGGTGGCTTCGCTCGTGTGCATGGCAGTGCCTGTCCTCGTTGTGGGTGCCACACTCAAGGGCGACATTACAAGACCCGAAAGTGAGCAGAGCGGAGTGGATGTGCCTGTGCACCTCCGCCGCCTGATTCTTATCATGGGTATCGCTGCACTCATCTTTGTCCCCATTTTCAAGACCATCACCCATCTGCCTCCCTATCTTGGCATGCTCTTCGGCCTTGGTGTACTTTGGGTGACCACCGAAATTGTAAGCCGTAAATATGAAAAGGACGGCCATAAACTGCCTACAGCAGTCTCCACACTGGAGCATATCGATGTTCCTACCATCCTCTTCTTCCTTGGCATTCTCATGGCTGTTGCATGTCTTAAGGATGCAGGCATCCTTGCCAGCCTCGCTTCGGGACTTGACAACACTTTCCTTAGCATGAAAATGGGGAACGAGCCGGTGGGCTTCTTTATCATCGACCTCATTATCGGTGTTCTCTCTTCTGTGGTGGACAATGTGCCGCTGGTGGCCGCCGTTATGGGTATGTATCCCATCACTGACGGCGCCATCTTCGACGTGAACCATCCCTTCTGGGAGTTCCTCGCCTACTGTGCCGGAACAGGTGGAAGCCTTCTCATCATTGGCTCTGCCGCCGGTGTGGCTGTTATGGGCATGGAAAAAATCGACTTCATCTGGTACCTTAAGAATATCACCATCAAAGCCCTTTTGGGATACCTTGCCGGTGCAATCGTCTTTGTACTGATGGATGTTACACTCTTTGAGAAAGTAGAATGGCTTCGAAACTTGGCATAGCTCTGAGTAGTTGGCGCAGACGAAGCGTTGGGCGAAAGATTTTCGACATTGTGGTCGGGCTTTTTGCTCTTGCTGGATTTATGATTATAGGAGCCTGGGCTGTTTATCAGCTCGGGCTCACCAATAATAGGGGTGCAGTGGACAGCAATTCGCGCTACATGCTTTCGGTGGACGAGATGGAGTCGCTGAACGATGACCAGTATACCCCGGAGCAGGTGCAGCAGCGCTGGATGAGGCAGTATCTTAAACTGGCGGTGTTCAGTAAGTTTTTTCCCACCAATGCGCAGCTTATCACCACCGCCGCACAATATGGACATGACCCCATGCTTGTAGACCGGATGATTGCGGCATCGAGTATCTATATCAACGACCTCTCCGAGTACAACAGTCTCCTGAGAGAGGTGGAACAAGTAATGAACCGCCATCCCCAACTTCATACCACCAATGTTATCCCGTGGATGGACGGCCCAGAGTGGCCTGCACTGAAGGATGCGATTGTGCGTGACAAGGCACTGATTTATGAAGTCGGTCGTCTTACCGGCGTGGAACCCCGCCTCATTGTGGGATGCCTCATTGGCGAGCAGATAAGGCTTTTCAATACCAACCGCGAGAATTTCAAGAAGTATCTCGGTCCGGTGAAGGTGTTGAGCGTGCAGTCGCAGTTTTCGTATGGTGTAAACGGTATCAAGATTTCAACTGCAAAGGCTATCGAGGATCACTTGAAAGACCCTTCGTCGCCGTTCTACATGGGGCCAAGGTATGAGCACTTGTTGGATTATCCTGTCGAGGGCAAAGCACAGGAGGACGAACGGTACAACCGTCTGGTTGACTACAGGAATCATCTCTACTCCTACCTGTATACTGCCTGCATTCTGCATCAAACCATGCTGCAGTGGAAACGTGCAGGGTATGATATCAGCAATCGTCCTGACATTCTTTTTACGCTCTTCAATGTGGGATTTGCCCAGTCGGTGCCTAAGCCTAACCCGGTGTGTGGTGGCAGCCATATCAAAATCCATGGGCAGACTTACACTTTTGGAGCCATCGGGTTCGACTTCTATTATTCGGGCGAATTGGCCGAGGATTTCCCTTTCTGGCGCCAGCGTTTCATACCCGGCGACAAGGACCTCACCGAGGAGGAAATCGCCTATATACAGGGCAGCGTGAGCAACTGCAAGCGTCCCCCGCGAGGTTGGGAGTATGTTAAGAAAGACACCACTGCTGTCCTGCCGACGGTTGACGATTTTGACTACTCGCATGAGGAGGACGAGTATGCTGGTACGTATGCTAATGAATAGAGTGTCAGATTGATGCACGGAAAAAGCCTTGTTTATCGTCTTTTTGTTGGCTAAAATGGCTCAAAATCCCGTTTTTCAGACCTCTCCGAGACATTGTTGAGTGTTCGCAGTTGCCTATAGATTAGAAAAAGTTTGATTGTATATTGCTGATTATTATAGTACTAGTTGAAATTGTGCTGATTTTTTAAAACAATTCGTTTATAATTCAAAAAAAAGTAGTATCTTTGCAGTCGCTTTTGAGAAGAGAATGGTGAATTGTTGATGCTCTTTTCTCCACTATCTGATCACGGCAAAGATGAATAAAAACCTGTAAATGGTCGTTTCAAAATAAGAGTATAACAATGGCAAAGAAAAACAAAGACGCAAGAGTGCAAGTCATTCTCGAATGCACCGAGCAAAAGAATAGCGGTGTCCCCGGTATGAGCCGCTACGTCACCACCAAGAATAAAAAGAACACTCCCGAACGTTTGGAGTTGAAAAAGTACAACCCGTACTTGAAGAAAATGACTGTTCATAAAGAAATCAAATAATAGGAGATAGATAACTATGGCAAAGAAAGTTGTTGCAACCCTGAAAACCGCTACGGGAAAGAGTTATGCCAAAGTGATCCGTATGGTCCGCTCTCCCAAAACCAATGCTTACACCTTTGAAGAGACCGTGCTCCCTTCCGATCAGGTACAGGATTTCCTGAAACAAAAATAGAACACAGTAATAATATTTTTTTTCATACGCTTTTGTTTTAGCCTCCGTTGTGAAACGGAGGTTTTTTTATTCTGTATTTGTCGATAGGAAGACGGTAATAAGGATGCCACACCCCGTACCCGGAATGGATATGCATTTCAGGTGGGAAGGCATCTATTGCAGTATGTATGGGGGAGAAGAGCGCCGGTATGTTGTTAGAACTTGGAGGTGAAATGCAGTTTAAGGTCTTGCATCTTCTTGTCCTGCCGACGTTTCCACACTTCGGTGATGCACTCTTTGGTGGAGAGGGGGAAGTCGGCCTTCATCATCCAGTCGTAGTATGCAGGCTCGACGTTGAAAACTGATTCGAGCGTTTTCCCTTTGTGTTTGCCAAAGTTGAATATTTCGCGGTGCTGCTTGTCGTAACCTATATGTCCTACGAGGTCGGCCCATTGGCTATTGCAAGTGAATTGGCTCAGTTGTTCAATGTCGTTGACAATGGGTTTGCTGACGGAGCCGTCGGGAGCCGTGTATTCACTGTCTTGATAGCGGTCCAGCTGGGCCATGAGCACTTCGTAGGTGGCCATGGTGTCGGCATCGGCGGAGTGGGCATGGTCGAGGTTTTTGCCACAGTAGAAGCGATAAGCGGCCTTGAGGGTGCGCTGTTCCATCTTGTGGAAGATGTTTTGCACGTCGATGAGCCGTCGGGATTTGAGGTCGAATTTGAGCCCTGCACGCAGGAATTCTTCCACCAGCAGGGGGACATCGAACTTGTTGGAATTATAGCCTGCCAGGTCGGCATCGCCGATGAAAGAGGCTATTTCGGGTGCAAGTTGGGTGAAGCTGGGTTTGTCGGCCACGTCGGCATCGCTGATGCCGTGAATGGCAGTGGTGAACTCGGGGATGTGGATGGTCTTGCCGTCAGCATCCACCGGTCGTACACGGTGTACTAATTGTTCAGTGGACTGGTCGGGGTTGACTTTCAAGAGGCATATCTCGACGATATGGTCGGTGCCTACGTTAACGCCTGTAGTTTCGAGGTCGAAGAATACGATGGGCTTTTCTAAATTAAGTAGCATGGGTTGTGATTGGGATAATGGGAGTTGGCGTGGAATAATTATTGCATGTGGGCTGCACGGTGTATGCGTAATAGGGTGCTGAGCAGGTCTTCTGCCAGGTCAAGCCGCAGCATGTTGGCGCCGTCGGATTTGGCCACGGCGGGGTTGGGGTGGGTCTCCATGAAAATGCCGTCGCAGCCGACAGCAACCGCTGCCCGTCCGATGGTTTCTATCATCTCGGGATTGCCGCCAGTCACACCTGATGTCTGGTTGGGACGCTGGAGGGAGTGGGTGATGTCCACCACCACAGGCACACGGTTTTTCTGCATGATGGGGATGCCGCGGAAGTCCACGACGAGGTCTTGATAGCCAAAGGTGGTGCCGCGTTCGGTGAGCATGATGTTGTGGTTGCCGAAGTGTGTGATTTTCTCCACGGCATGTGTCATGGCTTCGGGCGAAAGGAACTGGCCTTTCTTTACATTGACGCAGCGACCCGTCTGAGCGGCGGCCTCAAGCAGCGAGGTTTGGCGACAGAGGAAAGCGGGAATCTGCAGCACATCAACATAGGGAGCCGCTGCTGCGGCTTCCTGTTCCGAGTGGATGTCTGTGACTACGGGGATGCCAAAACGGTCGTGTATGGCTTTGAGTATGTCAAGCCCTGCTTGGTCGCCGATGCCTGTGAAGGAGTCGATACGGGAGCGGTTGGCTTTGCGGTATGACGCTTTGAACGCATAGGGGATGCCCAGCCTTTCGGTGATTTCAACCAACCGCTCGGCGATGAGGAAAGGTGTGGTTTCGTCCTCAATGACACAAGGACCGGCAATCAGGAAGAAATTGCCGGTCTCAGTAAAGTGTAAGTGCTCTAATATGGGATACATGTAATAGCTTCGGAAGGGGAGGAGAGAATGAATGAGTGTTAGAAGTTGGTGTCGATATTGTCGATGTCGCTTGTGGTATCGTCGGTAGTGGTGTCGCTGTCATATTCTTCGTGGCGGCGGGAGCTTCCGCGCTGCAGAGAGATGATTAAAGCACCAATCATGCGGGTGAGTTCCATAAGGAATTCGCGCGACTGATTGCATTTGTCTTCGTCGAAGAGGCCAGTGTTGAAAGCGATGGCAGTGTAGACAATGCATTCGCGGATGGCAGATTTTGAAATCTTGAGATAGTGCTCAAACTGATTCTTGTTGCGCGAAGAGCCTTCTGCGATATTCAGTGCGATGTCGTAGGAGGAGTGGCAAAAAGAGTTAACCAGATTGCGCTGCATGTCGTTTTCGGGATGACCGATGTTGTTGATAATCCATGTGCTGTAATCTGTGGCTTTGGCGTAGATGCGAAGATCCTCGAAACGGAAAAAGCTCACATTCTTTTCTTGTGTGTTGTCCATGTTGTACTGTTTTTACTTTTGATTAATTCTGTTATTGTTCGTTGCGGATGTATTAAGAGTTTTTCCTTCTCTACAATGCGTCGCTCTTGAAACTCAATGGTATTATTTAATGTCGGCGAAATAGTTCATGAATTGTGTACGCATGAGCATGCTGGCCTTGTCGCTTTGTTTCAAAGCCAGTTTACCGCGGAATTGGTCGATATTCTCATATCCTTTCTGCCCCATCCAGGCCTGAAGGCCGGCGTTCAGCTCCTTGACATATTCGATGCCGTTTCGGTAGAGGCACGAGGCAATCTGTACGGCGGTGGCACCGGCAAGCAGCAGCTTTACCACATCGTGGGCGTTGCTCACGCCCGTGGTGGCACACAGGTCGCAGCGCAGTTTCTTGCTCAGGATGGCTGTCCAGCGGATGGTGTTGTATATCTCACCCGGATGGGTAAGGGAGTCGGCGTTGCGCAGGGCTTCCTCGTCGATGTCGATATCCACCTGAAGTGACTTGTTGAACATGGTGATGCCCTGAATGCCCGACCACGACAGCTGTTGCATGAACTTGGCCAGGTCGGTGAAGTAAGAACCCACTTTGATGCTGATGGGAATGGAGATGGATTTGCGCAATGATTGGATGATATTGCTGAAAGTGCGCTCAACGTCATCAGCCGACAGCGAGGTGTCGAAAGGCATGATGGCCATATTCAGCTCAAGTGCGTCGCACCCCGAATCCTGAAATTGCTTGGCATAGGTAATCCAGTTCTCGTGCGAGAAACAGTTGATGCTGCCGATGATGGGGATTTTAAGTTTCGATTTGGCCTCTTTAATCAGCGAGAAATATTTCGACACTGAGTCATCAGCCACGTGCTGGGCTATGTATTCATAGCTGTCGCCGTAGTTGCCTACCGGGGCGTGGATATGGGTGTTGCGCTTGATGTCATATATTATCTGTTCCTCGAAAATTGACTTCAGAACAACTGCCCCTGCACCACATTCCTCAAGTTTGCAAAGGTTGTCAATTGAGGCAGTGAGACCGCAACTGCCCGCAATGATGGGGCTGTTCAGTTCCATGCCTAAATACTTTATCTTCGTATTCATAATCTCAATTTTTTCGGTATTCTATATATAAAAATCCAATTTGCAAAGATAAATAAAAAAAGCAATTCAAACTTTTTTTTTTGAAGGAAAATCTATTGCACTTGGACAAGGTATTGAAATATAACCTATTGCGAAATGTTAAAAAATAATCTTCCCAACAAAAACCATCCAATAATAAAAAATATTTCGTCCCAATGAAAAAAAATGACTAATTTTGCACTTTCGAAAAATCAAAAATAAGATATAATGAAAGAGAATAACGAAGAGAAAAACTTAGAGGTTAGCGGCATTATTGCCAAAACCGAACAGTACATCAAAAAGAACAAAAAGACCCTTTCCATCGTCGGTGGTGCCATCGTTGTCGTGGCCTTGGCCATTTGGGCATACATTGCCCTGGTAGCCCAGCCCCGCCAGGTGCGTGCTGCCGAGGATATGTTCGCAGCCGAGCAGTGGTTCAACGAAGGCGATTTCGAGAAGGCTCTCAACGGCAGTGACGATTTCATGGGCTTCGCAGAGGTAATCGACGAGTATGGCTGCACCAAGTCCGGCAACCTCGCCAAATACTATGCCGGCATTTGCCAGCTCAACCTCGGCAAGTACGACGAGGCCATCGAGTACCTGAAGTCTTACAAAGGAAAAGACCTCTTCACCTCCGCACTCTCCCAGATGCTGATTGGCGACGCTTACGCCGAGAAGGGCAACAATGCCGATGCCGTGAAATACTATGAGAAAGCCGTTGCTTCAAGCTCCGACAACTATACTGTCGCCCCTGTGGCTCTTTGGAAAGCCGGCATGCTCTATCTCCAGATGGACAACAAGCAGGCTGCCGCCAAAGCTTTCCAGCAGATTAAGGACAACTATCCCGAAAGCCCTGAATGGAACGAGGTTGATAAATACCTTGCTCTGGCAGAATAACTTCATATGTAGATTTTGTGAGGCAGTCCCTCCCGCCGGGGGACTGCTTTCTTTTTAATCAGTCATCAGGTCGACTTTTCAACCCAAATCGGTCATTAGGAAACCGAAAACTCCGTAGTAATTGCCGAATCGTGCAACCCACGGGGATTAGCCCTGCCCCATATCCTTGTTCTGCCTATCCGCCCTGCGCCGTGGAGCGGCAACGATTCCCCCTCGCCACGGAGAGGGGCCGTTCAATCCTGCATTGTTATAGTATCGTTATAGCATCGTTACTCGAAATGATAATGGAAAACAAGCCGGGAAGCAGACAACATCGAGCCGAGATTGAACGACCCAAGTGGGTTTATCAACATGTTGCTTGTCTGACGGATTAGTGTTGCCATGTGCAGTCAGACTAACTGTGCTGGGGTACTTGTGGTGGGCTCTATATAATTCTGACATTAAGGTTGTCTGTTCGAAACAAATACTAATCTGTCATAAACCCAAATGACCGGTTTGGGCTTAATAGTATACCAAAGTTGATAGAGTAGGATATACGGTGGGGAGAGCCCCGGCATGCCGGGGCATTAGATACTCTATGTCAACGGGCTGCCGTCGAGAATCGGTAGCACGTGCGGCTTTGGTATTGCTCGCCGGGATTGAGCCTGGCAGAAGACTCAGGCCAGTTGTGGTTGGGGCTGTCGGGGTATTTCTGTGTCTCCAGACAGACGGCGCTCCGCTGTTGATAGGCTATGCCGCCTTTGCCCTTTACAGTCCCGTCGAGGAAATTGCCCGTGTACACCTGCATGCCCGGTTCGGTGGTGAACACCTCCATCACAATGCCCGTGGTGGGGCTTTCCAACCGTGCGCAGGGCTTCTCGATGTTGCCACGGGTGTTCAGCACCCAGTTGTGGTCGTAGCCCTTGCCGTTGCGCAGTTGCTCGTTGTCAAGCGCGATGTCGCGACCGATGGCCTTTGCCGTCCTGAAATCAAAGGGGGTGCCCTCCACTTTGTCAAGTCTTCCAAGCGGCAGGAATGTTGCGTCTATTGGCATGTAGCGGTCGGCATCGATTGTCAGCAAGTGGTTCAGGGTGGTGGTATTCCCGTCCCCATTCAGGTTCCAGTAGCTGTGGTTGGTCATGTTGATGACTGTGGGAGCATCGGTGGTGGCTGTGTACTGGATGTCCAGCGTGTTGTCGTCGGTCAGGGTGTAAACCATCCTCACGTGTACCGTGCCAGGGAAGTTGTTGTCGCCATGCGGGCTGGTGAGTTCCAACACGATTGAGTTATCCGTCACACTGACCACGTCAAACAGTTGATACTGCCACCCCGTGGGGCCGCCGTGCAGACAGTGCGGACCGTTGTTTTGGGGCAGTTGGATGGGTGTCCCGTCCAACGTGATGCGGCCGTTGCCAATGCGGTTGGCGTAGCGCCCTATGGCTGCGCCGAAATCACTCAAGTGGTTCTCTCGCAGGTAGTCCTCCTTTTGGTCAAAACCCAATACCACGTCCTGCATCTTTCCGTTGCGGTCGGGCACGAGCAGCGACATGATGCGACCGCCGTAGTTTGTCACGCGGGCGGTCATCCCATTCTTGTTGGTAAGTGTGTATGTCTCCATATCCTTGTTGTTGTTTACGATTGCTATTACTTCTCTGTTGGCCCGGCAAACCTCCTCAGCCACAACCTTCAGCTCCCTACGGTCGTAGGTCAGCAGACCGTTCACCTCGCTCTCCACGTCGGTGGTCTGGGTATACACTGCCGCGCTGTAGCCTTGCTTCACCAGTTCCTTCAACTCCTTGGCATACTTTATATATTCATCCGTCACCTCCCTGCGGTTCTGGAATTTCACATAGCCCCAATTCTGGTCCTCCTTCCATAGGTGTCCGGGCAGGGGCAGTCCGATGCCCCCATATTCCCCCAGCACATTCACTCGTCCGGGGTCGCTTAGCGGCATGGTCGGCTGTGGGTAGTGGTGCATGTCGAAGATGTCGCCGCAGGCGCGGTGGTTGCCCCCGCTGGCGGGATTCACCAGCCGCGAGGGGTCGAGTGCCTTGGTGAAGGCCGCCACCTTCTCGGTCTCGAACTGTCCCCAGCCCTCGTTGAAGGGGACCCACACCACCACGCAGGGGTGTTGGCCGCATTGCTCCACAATCTCCCGCCACTCGTTGTAGTAGTTCTCGGCCGAAGCGGATGAACGTTGTCTGTCGGTGCCACCGTTGTACGTATATGGCTCCCATTGGTTGCCATAGTCGCCGCTAGGCATATCCTGCCATACAAGCAGACCCAAACTGTCGCACAGATAGTACCATCGGTCTGGTTCCACCTTCACGTGTTTCCTAATCATGTTAAAGCCCAGCTGCTTTGTCACCTGCAGGTCGTAGCGCATGGCCTCCTCTGTCGCGGCGGTGTAGAGGCCGTCGGGATACCACCCCTGGTCCAGCGGGCCGTATTGGAAATAGTTTTTCCTGTTCAGCTGCATGCGCAGGAATCCGTTGTCAGGGTCTTTGCCGGTGCCGATAGTACGCATGGCGGCATACGATTTCACCTCGTCCACCACCTTGCCCCCTTTCCGCACCACCAGGCGCAGCCCGTAGAGGAATGGCCGCTCAGGGCTCCAAAGCTTGGCGTCGGGCACCGACAGGCGCAGGGTGCCGTTGGGCATCCCCTTGGCTTGCGCCACGGCTCGGTTGCCGTCGGTCAGTGTGGCCTCCACGATGCTCCCGTCGTTGCCTCCGCTGCTGCTCAGCGTCAGTTCAAGGGTGTTGTGCTCCACGTCGGCCACAGGAGTTATGCGCGTCAGATGGTTCTCCGCCACAGGCTCCAGCCACACCGTCTGCCAGATGCCGCTCACGGCGGTGTACCATATCGAGTGCGGGTTGAGCGTCTGCTTGCCCACAGGCTGGTAGCCTTTGTTGGTGGGGTCAAACACACGCACCACCAGTTTCTGGCTCCCTTTGGGGGTCAGATATGGGGTGATGTCGAACCCGAAGGACGTGTATCCCCCTTTGTGGCACCCGATGTGGATGTCGTTCACATACACGTCGGCCTGCCAATCCACTGCGCCGAAATTGAGCATCACATGCTGCCCTTTCCATCTTGCCGGGACAGTGAACTCGCGGTGATACCACAGCTCCTCCTTTTCGGTCAGAGACTTCTGCACCCCCGACAGCTGCGACTCGATGCAGAACGGCACCGTGATTTTCCCGTCCCAGCGGGCAGGTTCGGAGCATCCCTTGTCCTTCACGGCATAGTCCCACTGCCCGTTCAGGCACAGCCACTGGCTGCGCTGCATAATGGGGCGCGGGTATTCGGGGTGTGGCATCGCCTTGTCCACCTTCTCCGCCCAAGGGGTCTTCAGTGTTTGGGCGCTGCAGCACCATGCCGCCATCGCAGCAATCAGTAATAAAATTCTTTTCATAACTATTGAATGTGTTAATGCTTGAATGTGTTAATGTGTTAGTCCTTGGCGCATCAAGACTCATGAATTAAAGAATTAACGAATTAATGAATTCTTTACATTCCAAATTATGGGTGAAATTAAAAGATGATAATTGTAAAATAACCAGATGCGGCAGCATCTTTCAATTTTCAATTTTCAATTTTCAACTTCCTACAAAGTCTCCCCCAGCAGGCGGGCGGCGCAGGCCACCAGGTCGTTGCACGAGTGGTCCTTGCCCTGCAGTTGCAGCAGCTTATAGCAGTTCAGCTCCCCGTTCTCCTCGCGGAAACGGTTGCCCAGCCCTTTCACCATCATCGTCTGGTCGCACAGCCCGCACACCATGGCCATGCCTGTCACGCAGCCGCAGGTCTCTCGCAGCCCTGAAATCCCGCGTCCGAAGGGGGAGGCCATCTTCATTGCCTCTTCCGCCGCTATGGGTAGCTTGTCGGCGTATGCCATCACCACCGCCTGGCAGCAGTTCATTCCTTTGTCGTGCAACTCGCGTGCCTTGGCTACGCGTGCTTCAATCTCTTTTGTGTCCATGATTTAAGAAATTAGAATTCGGATTGCAAAAATACAATATTTTTCCGACATAAACGTTAATTAATGCATGAAAAAGACATCAATGATTATGATGCTCCTGTTTCCCGTCTGTCTGATGGCACAGGAGTACGACTTCGCCAAGAAGATTGGCGGCAACACCCTCTACTTCTACATCACCTCCACAGGTGGTAAGAACGGCCCCACCGTCGAGGTTACCTACCCCGGCAATAGCGAAGAGGAACCTTGGAAAGGTTTCCGCAAGCCCTCCGGCCAGCTTGTCATTCCCGATGTAGTCACCCCCGACCGTTCACGCGGGCGCAATGCCAACCCCGACGATGACGACACCACCCTCTACACCGTCACCGCCATCCGCTATTTCGCCTTTGCCGGCTGCGACCGCATCACGCGCCTCACCCTCCCCGCCACCGTCAAAGAGATTGGCGAAGGGGCTTTTGCCGGCTGCAAACGCATTGAGTACATTGTCTCCCAGAACCCCGAGCCGCCCAAGCTCGACGAGTCATCCTTCGACCAAGTCGACCTCGACATCCCCGTGCGGGTGCCCATGGCCACCTACGAGGCCTACCATCAGGCCGTGGGCTGGCGCCAGTTCACCGAAATCACCGAATATTGAATATGCGTGTGGTATGAATGCGTTAAGAACGTTGATACGTTGATACGTTTATACGGCTCGCACCATATCAACATCCATAAACATATTCTATTCCACCACCAGTTTCTGCAGGTAAGTGCCGTGCCGTGTGACCACCTTCACAAAGTAGGTGGCGGCGGGCAGGCTGCTCACGTTGAAGCGGGCGCTTCCTTTCGTGTATAGCACTGTGTGTCCAAGGGGTGAGATCACCTGCACCTCCTTTACATCGTGTCTGGGTGTCTCCGACCACGAGTCGGCCACCACCACGGCATCGTTCGAGGGGTTTGGCATTAGTATGATGCCGGGGGTGGGTTGTGCGGGTGTGGTGCCCACTTGCGGGCAGGCCATCACCGCCTCGCTCCAGAGACCGGGATTGTCCTCGCTGCAGATGCCGCGCACACGCAGCCATACGCAGGTGTCTAACGTCAGCGTCAATGCAGTGTCTGCCGTCTCGGTCACGAAAGCCTCTTCCCATGCCGCGCTGTCGGGTGGGGTTTCTGTGCCGTCGGCGGTGAGTTGCGCCACCTGATAGGTGTAGTGTGCCGAATCGTGTCGCCATGTCAGCTCGGCGGTGAAGTCGTTGCGATAGGTGAGGGCGGTGTTCTCCACGGGTGGGCATGGCTCCAGCCGCCGTTTGTCGTATTCGGGCAGATAATAACTGAACAAAATAGGTGCGGAACTCTCTACATTAGGCGGTATCGTAGTGGGTGGAGTCCCTCCTGCAGGTTTAGTCGTTTCACATATAAATCGACCGTCGTCGCTAAGTCCGTTAATGTTATAATTTCCCAAATACAAATACAGTGTTGAATCAATCGTTTCGGTATGGTTGGTGTTGACATCCACTTCTATCAAACGGTTATCTAATAAATACATTTGGTCTCTCCAACTGTGTCTGGGACTGCGATTAGCGTAGTTTAATTGAGTAACCATCAGGATTTTTCCATCACGGTATATCTCTGGTTTGACATTCGAGGCAAGACTATAGCTTCGGGTATATGTAGTCTTGTCGGTTTCAAACCGATCCTGTAAAGGGTAGACTGCTTTGACAGCCTCGCCGGTGGCTCTGTCGTATGCGATAAAGTAGGGGGAATTGTAAATAGTTCGGTACGTCCAATATCCAGAGTCTCCACCGAAATTGTAATTAAGCATATAATGATAATACATTGAGTCGGGTTCGTCTATTTCGGGCAGCATTAGTCTTTGGGTGTGAGCCGAGTCAAGGTAATAGTATTTGGGTAATAACGTGTCTTCTATCCATTGGGCTGTCGGTGGGAGGGGGATTCGGTAATAATCATATATACCGTAATACAAATTCATTTGCTCTTGCCGGACATAGACGTAAGAGGAGTCAATGAGGGGTGCCCCTTCAAGGGTTCCAATCTCTACAACTTTGATGGTGTCTTCATACTCTTCGTATAGCTGGTTGCACCATAGTATGTTACCTTCTGGGTCGTATTTGATAATGATGGGAGTGCATGACGAGTGGGCAAGGTTTTCGACGGTGATATAATGCACTGAGTCGAGGAAGATATGGTAGGGAAATTCAATGAGAGGTTTATATGGATATGGGTGTAATTCCCCTGTAGAGTCTTGGTATTGAATTCCGTTTAGCCAACGTTGACGCCAATCCCAAAAGGGGGCGATACAGTTGGCGGTCAGATAGATATTGTCTTCCTCATCGACAGAAATACCTTTTATATCAAAATCCACCCACATCCATTTATAGCCGAGCGGGTCAATAGTCTGGCTTAACGGCCGGTCGACATCCTGCACCATGCGTCGCACACTGGTGATATGCTGGTTCGAATCGATGATAATATGGACCCATAAACTCAATGAATCATCCCGGTCTGTGACGGGCGGCAACCATATTACCACGCTATCATTTTCCGTTATTAGGCTGGATTCCAGATATGTCAAATATTCGTCGCTAGTAGCAATGGATAATGGGAAAAAGAGGTGCGTATTCTTCTGTGAATCCATAATAGAAGGAGCTCCCTTACCCGTAGCAAGAGTACAAAAATGAGTATAGATGCTGGGTCTTCCTGGGGAATGACTCATCGCACGTAACGAGCACCAATAGGGATGGCGTTCAATCACATTTCCATCCAAGTCCATGATCACAGATGCTGAAAAAGCTGAGTGGTTATAGGCATTAAAAGGGAATCCTTGCAGGCTGTCGGGCAGATGGTAATTATTTGTCCTATAATCTCGAATCATGGGGTCGATATATAATGTGTCAAAAAACCAAATGTACTCTCGGCAGGTATTGAACTTGTTATTATCGCCAAAGAAACTTACAGTGAAATATAGTAGGCTATCCCTAAGATAGAGATTATCGAAGGCCATCCATGCTGGTCTATAGCTGCCACTGCCACTCATTAAATTGGTTCTTAGCGATTTGACCCATACAGGATTGCCCGCCGTGTCCAGTTTCGCAATGATTTGATTTCTCTCGCATGCGCAACTGTCGTTGTCGTAGGCTTCGTCCACGTAGCTGTAGTCACGCCACATATCCCATTGATAGGTTGGCGTGGCTATATAGGTATTCCCATCGCTGTCAACCACTATTTCTGCTCGGTCTCGTAATGCTGCGTCGAAGTACCCCATTATATATTGTGCCCACCGGAATTCTGATCTTTGGGCGATTACGGTGTTGGTTAGCATGCACAGTAGTACAAGGGTGCCGATTGATTTTATTTGTTTGAAAGTCATGATACACCTCCTGTTTATTAAATGATTACATATTTCTGGTTAATGGATTTTTACAAGTTTCAGATGCTCCACGGTGCCGTCGGTACCGTTTACCTTCACCATATAGCTGCCTTGTGGCAGCGAAGAGACATCAAGCATTACCTGGCCATAAGGATAGTGCTGCATGGTCTGCCCCAGTAGCGACAACACCGTCACCGATTCCACCTCCGCGGCTTTATCTCCCGTTGTGGCATCCACCACACAAACCTTTCCTGTGGCAGGGTTGGGATGGAGCCTGTATCTTGTGCCGGCGTTGGCCATACCTTCGCTCAGTTCGCTTCCACCTTTCTTGTCGTTGCTCATGCCCCGGGGGCTCACGTCACATTCGTCATATAGGTTATTGGCATTATAGCAGGTCTTCGTCACACAAGGTTTTTCCCCATCAATGCAATACAACACATAGAAACAAATCTCTTCTTCGTCAAATGCCATTTGCGAGAGCCGGTTCAAGTCAATCATCCATGTGCCGGAATAACTGGTACCGCCAGTGCCCGACACCACCTCGCCTGGACCGTCGCACCACACCTTCATGATGGTCATGCCAGTCACAGGGGCGCAACTTAGCGAGAAGTAGGCCATATCGCCTGGATGGATTAGGTTGGGATAAGGGGTGACCCTAATGGGCATACTTGGGTCGCAGTCGCCGGGAGAGAGACAGTCGTAGGCGTCGAGCAACTCTACGGCAAAGGAACCGACAGGGGCTCCCAGGTCGTCGAAGAGGGTGAACTGCACTGCCGTCGGGGTGGTGAAATCGTAGGTGAAGGAGAAGCTCAGTGTAATGCAGTTGCCCGCAGCAATGGGGATAGGCGTGGAGGGTGACCACGTGGTTGGGAGCAAGGGATTGCTGCCTATGTTGGATAAGTTGATTGTGGATTGCGACAGATTGCACAGGTATACCGAGCCACTGTATTCCACCTCGCATCCATTTGGAGTGCATCCCAGTAGTATTTTGCTACAGTCAATCCTGTGCTCGCTCGGGATGAACCCGCCGCTGCCGGAGACGCAGTCGACGGGAGTGAGCTGGAGCGTGGGCGAGCGCGCGGTACACCCTTCGCCATAGTCTTCCACAAAGAGATTGTAATTGCCCGAAGAGGGCAAGGGAAGACGGATGGAGGCTGGAGGGCTGGGAACCGTGCCATTCTTGATGGTGTTCCCCTCCAGTTGCCATTCCCAATCAACGCCGACATCGCATCCCAGCTGGTATACGGCTGTTGCGGCATCGGTGCTTTCTATGCAGATAGGATAGCACCCGGTCAGCACCCCGTCGAAGTCGGGGGCTTTGGGTATATTGATAACTCCCAAAGGCGAATGGCATCCATTGTTATCGATATAGTAAGCACTGGCGGGTCCGTCGGTAAGGTATTGGGTGGTGAACCCGATATTGCCATTGCTCCAAAGAAGGCGGTAGGAAGGATTGACCGCCGCATTCAATTCCACGGGGCCTTCCGTGATGCAGGGGTTACCGTTGTATTGGATAACAGGAGCTGGGGGTAGCGAGTTGATATTTATGGTCTTGCTTATCGGGGCTTCGGGGTCGGTGCAGTTCCCTTCCCGTACGGTCAGGAATAGAGTGCAGGTGGTACCCGTCGGAACGGTGAAACGGTAGTTGGCATCTGTCGAACTGCCGATGATGGCATCGCTCTGGTCGTGCAGTTCCCATTGGTATTGGTATTGCGGGCCAGCGTTGCCGATGGCCAGTGCCTGTTCGCCTTGGCAATACGTGTCTTTGCAGACAATAAAGGTGGGTATTTCGTTCGGGTATTTGACATTGAGCGTGGCCTCGCCTTTGCAGCCTGTATTTGGATCGACCTCCAGCACACGGAAGTCCCCGCCTTGGTATACGTTGAATCGTTGTTGGTAAGTCTGTGGTGACGGGGTGGGAAAGGTGACCTGGGGAGTCCAGTGGAATTGATTACTGGGGATAAGATACTGTTGTGGAAAGTGATCATCCGTATACAATAACCCTAATGGGTCAGAGGGACAATTTGCGATAGGGTCACTATTTGATAGTCGGCGTACTATGTTGTTTCCCACCACTGTGACTGAAAAATCTCTGTTTTTTATGCATCCGTGGTCATCGGTTACTTGAAGGAAGCAATTATGAGGTGTAGTACCATAGGTGTGATAGATATTGTTCCCGTAGTTGTAGGAGTCGTCTCCAAAATTCCATTTGTATTCCAATCCAGAGCCTATGGCATCGGCTGTGAAGATGGCAGGGGTGTTTGCGCACATCGTGCTGGGGATAGTGAGTCCTCTTATCATTGGATTGGGACCGAGAGTACGATTGTAATCGAGGGCGCAGGTAGTGCTGTTGTCGAATTGTATATGTATCTGGAATGGTATTTCGGTTGTGGAGGAGGCGTATGCCGGAATTACCAACGTGGGGTCGGTGGTGAATTGGGTGGCGATAGGCGTGCCCCCGGGGTATGTGACGGTAACGTCGCGGACTGGCGGTGTGGAAACGTAGCTCGAATTGTCGTGGATGATGATATTGCCAGAGCAGTCACCCGTAATGCTGAAATTGAGCCAGTCGCTTGAGGGTGTAGGGGTGTAGGGGTAGTCTTCGCAATAATCACCGTTTATGTCGGACCATTCGAGGTGCATTTTAGTAATGCCAGGGGAGGGAAGTAACAGCGTGCAGGTGTAGTCGTCTAGCTGCACGGTGTTTATTAATGCAATGTTGCCACAATAGAATGTGAGCGTGGCCGGAAGCATTACATTGGGGTTCAGAGTCACATCCACAATGTTATAGCAACGAGTCCGAACGTTCTCTATTCCAGAGGCATTGATACAAGGCTGAGGAGGGGGGATGTAGTTGAGGATGGTGCAGCACCCGTTCTCCAAGCAAACAGTGCAGCTTATCGGTCCATCTGTTGGGATGGGGACGCAACTTTGGGACCGCACACTGGAAGACCATGTATAGGTGACGGGCTGAAAAGTGTGGGCGGTGACGCAAATCTGTCCATCGGCAAAGGCCATGTCGACAGTGGGGAAGGTTCCCACATTCACTTGGGTGGAAGAGGTGACCGTGCAGCCAAAGCGTGACACATAATGCAGGGTGATGTTGTAGACGCCGGTAGTGGGGAATACAACATGGCCGGGGATGCCTGAGACGGTGCCGACACCCTCCACTTCCCAGTACGACTGCTGCTTGTCGGCATTCAATAGGTCCTCTTCGTCGGCAAGTGTGAGTTCGGAGGAGATACTTCTGCAGTACACGCCATTCTGGATGGCAGGCGGGTCTATTTCGCCGAGGATGACGGTGGCGATATTCACATGATCTACTTTGCATGCAGTCCAATCCAACCGTAAAGTGGCGGTGTTCACCTCGGGGTCGCAGTAGTTGGCCATCAATGTGATGTGCGGCTGCAGGTGGTCGCCTACCACCGTGAGGGCTTGGGTGGGGTCGATAGTCCATTTATATAGCACGGGGACATCGGGATGCAGCGTCAGCTGGTTGAGGTTTTTTGTCTGCCCCTCGCACATCTTGATGGGGCTGCTGTATGGCCATGTGCCGAAGTTGAAAAGGTAGGTGTGCAGTACTGCCGCTTCCGAGTGGCAGCCTGTACGCTTGTCCACCTGGTAGACGTTGATGTCGCTGGCTTCGCTACCAAATGTAATCATCACCCGCTCGCCGGTGCAGGTGACGGGGTCGGTACCCCCGTTGTGCCATTCCCATAGGATGTAATAGTCGGAACTGAGCGCCTCGGCTGTATAATATTCCGAACTATTGGGGCAGATTTCGTGCGGCCCATTGATATTTGTAGGCTGCGGAGGAATTGGAGCCACTTCAATCGTCATCTCGGCTGTGTTGCAAAAGTCGGTGTTGGTGGCTTTTATAGTATAAAACCCTTCGTCGCTGAATGCAAATATGAGTTCAACGGACGGGGAAGATGGCTGGTGTACAGGTATATTGTTTTTAAAGATAGACCAGGAGCTGGCAGTAGTAGAGTTTGTGGTGAACGTGGCGTCTTCTCCTTCACAAACAATGTCAGTTTGGGGCGATGTGATTTCCAAATTATCTTTAACCGTGATGGTCTTCGTTGCAGTATATGGTCCGCAATGTATGAAATCGCATTTGTATGTAGCTGTAATTGTGTATGTTCCCGTTTGCGATGTTCTCAGCAGGATTTCATTGGTTGAGTCCGCTTGGATGATGCTTGCGTTGTTTTCCGGCGACACCGTCCAGTGATACCCTGTCCCACCCCAAAGGGGCAGCGAGAACGACTCGATAGAGTTATTACAGATGATGTCCGGTCCTTTAATCGGGACGTTTTCGGAGATGACAGGGATTCTGACCGATTTGATTGCCTTGCAGCTGCATTGACAAGGGGTTGCATCTAAAGTAATAGTGCCGTATCCAGTCTCAGGAGCACCCCAAAGGACTTTTATATGCTGTGTGTTTTGTCCATCAATGATGGTTCCGCCGTCAACGTCCCAGTGGTATGAGGAACAGGTCGGAGAATTGACAAAGTAATCGGCCGAAGAGTGGGCGCAAACAGTTCCATAGCAGCTCAATTCAAGCGGACAGGCTTCGTCTACAATGATAGAAATGGTTTCTTCATCATAGCATCCGCATTCGTTATATATCCTATGGACTAGTTCGAAGTCACTGCCGATGGATTGTGCGGAAAATGAGTATGTCCTGTTTGCTGAGGTACCCCATGGCGATGCCCAGTAGTAGCTTACTATGGGTGAAGAGGGCGAGACGCTGTTGTCGGTGAATATCAGACTGTCTCCAAGGCAGACATGAATAATCTTTTCGCTTGGGTTGATCGGGTTAATGTAATAGGCCGGTGTTGAAATGGAGCGACATGTAGGCTTGTCCTCTATGTATACATTCAGCCTGTCGGCGCAAGTCTCCTCCGAACTTGTAGTGCATGTCACCTCGATGCTGCCATGGTCGTCGTTTCCCCAGGTCACGGTACATTGCTGATTGTTTTGTGATAGTTGTAAGCTGCCACCAGTTACAGTCCATGTATAGGAGGTTAGGTTTTGTCCAACGGCTTCGTATGTGACGGTGTTCCCTTTGCATGTTTTTATGACAGGGGAATTGTCGAACAAATAATTTCCATGCGGATTGTATGTGATGCATTGGTTGTCGCCCAAAGGAATGATACGTACGGTAGGTGAAACCTGTGAATACACTTTCAGCACTATTGTGCTGAAAAGAATTATTAGGTATATTGATTTGTGTTTCATGGTGTTGGCTTTGTTGAGTGAATGATATTATTTGGTAAGCAGATATGCAAATATAAAAAAAAAAAACAATATACAAACTTTTTTTCGTTTTTTTCGGGGGGGGATGCCCCAAAAGGTACTCTCTTTTTTTGTTTTATGGAGCCAAGGCAGTTATATCGCTGTTCCCTGTGATGCCTCTCGCTTTTTCCGCCAGCACCGCCTTTATCTTCCGCTCCAGCCTCGCTTTACTCTTCTCTATGTTGTTCACGTACACATAAAACAGAACCTTATGTATCATCGTTGTATCAATGCGGCATTGTTAAATAAAGGATGTCCGTTCGTTGTCTGTTATCCTGACGGACAATGAGCGTCCAAAGAATGAAAAACGAATGAAGAGATGAGGACGATACAGCGTACACTGTACAGGTCTACAGCTGAAAGACAGACCAGAAAAAAGGAAAAGACGGACTATTGGCAGATTTGGGTTTAACCCAAATCGGTCATTGCAATATACCTATTCGAAATCTCCTACGGAGAATATATCTGTACAACAACGTGATATGCTATTAAACGAAAGCCCCTCCGGGGCAGGGCGATTCCCCATGCATTGCACGATTCGGCAGTCACTCCGTAGGAGTTTTCGCTTAATAGACAACATATTACCCCTTGCCAAAGATACTCCGTAGGAGCTTTCGGTTTCCTAATGGCAGATGTGGGTTTAACGTGTTCATCATTGGAGTGGCCCCATAGAACGACCGAAGAAAACATTTTCTTGTATGGGCAGCAAAGTTGGATGGAATGACTGGGGTCAGGGGCGTTTGGTGGCGACGGCGGAGAGTCGGGAGCAACGCTTTGTGGGATGGCTTTCGGCCAAGGCGGGGAAGTACTGCTCCAAGTTTTGGTCGATAAGTTCGTCAATGGCTTTTTGCGAGTCGATGTTATCACCCAAGGCGGTACGGCTTAGGCTGTCTCGGACGGCCTGTATCTCGTCGGGGTCGTAGCAGAGTTCGAGGAGGGCGCGGTTGATAAAGCCGTTGCCGCAGTTGTAGAGCTGCACGGTGCAGTAGGAGAGCATGACGTAGTCGGTGCGGAGCAACTCCTCCACCAGGTCGATGTCGGCGACGTTGTCGTGGGCGGGGTCGTAGTAGATGGTGCTGAAGTAGTACCAGTAGCGGAAATCGGAGAAGAGTTCCTGTATGGGGAAGTTGTAGAGAATGTTCCAGAAGAAGGAGTCGCCGATGACCACTAGGGATGGGTTGCGCTCGGGAGCAGGTTCGGCAAGCGTGACATCGACGTATTGGTTGCGCTCGGAGGGGATGCGGAAGGTTTTGTTGAGGAGGTCGTCGAGGTCGGCGTCCGGCTCGCGGGTGGAGCCGTAATAGGGCTGGCCGAGGGTGACGGGACGGATGGCAGGGCCGAAGGTCTGCATGTAGCGCATGACGGAGTCGAAGGCATAGATGCTGGCTATGTTGCTCCAGTGTGTGCCGGTCTTGGTGAAGAGGAGGTAGGGGGTGTGGCCGTTGAGGCTGTCGAAGCAATGGCAGAGATCTATGCGGCGGAAATCGTAGAGGGAGTTGCAGTAGTAGTCGTAGGCGCGGTGGTGACCCCTGAGACGGTCGCCGTGGGCTTTTGCTCCCCGGTCAGGCAAGTATTGGGGGTAGATGCGTTCCTTGCCGGGCAGGAGGGCGAGGAAGAGATGTACCCCCTGCTCTTCGAGGATGGCCTGGAGTTTGGCCAGGCGGCTCATGCGGCGGTAGAAGATATTGGGTTTCTCATAGTCCGGGATGCTGTCGGGGTGGTAGTGGTGGAGGCAGCCGGTGTAGTATTCGTCTACAAACCATGGCTCGAAGAGGTAATTGTCTTTCCCTACAACAACGGAGCTGGGGTTGGTGGAACGGTGGTAGGCCGACCAGAGATATTGGTTGTAGAGACGGATGGCGGGTTCGCGGAAGCCATGGTGTTCTTTGAGGTATTGGTCGGTGGCTTTCTGCCATTCGCCCGACAAGAAGGCGGCAGGAGTGAACTGCGGTTTCCCGGCTCCGACGTAAACACCTTTAAGGGGTTTTACCTTGATGAAGGAGGTGGCTCCCTGCAAAATGGTGAGCAGGAGGAGACCGAGGGTCACGAGGCAGAGTATCTTGGGCGTGTTGCGCATGGTGTCAGAATCGGAAATAGATGAAAGGACTGAAATCGGTGGCGGTCAGTGCGCCGAGGCAGAAAAAGAAGAGCAGGCAGGCTACGAGCCACACGGGAATATGCGCCTTGGGACTGTAGTGAGAATTGAGAATCGAGAATTGAGAATTGAAAAATAGCTTGCAGAAGGCGAAGAGGAGTGCCACGACGAGGGTGACGTAGAATTGAGAATTGAAAATTGAGCATTGAGAATTGAAAATTGGCTTGTCGAAGGCGAAGAGCCGTTGGATGAAAAGCCAGCAGGAGGGGAGGTCTTCGATGCGGAAGATGGCCCAGCCGACAAGTAGGATAATGAAGGTGGGCAGTACGAAGAGGGGATGACGACGTTTGGTGTCGAACAGGGGGATGTGGCGGGACAGGATGCGCTCCACTACGAGAAAGAAGCCATGATAGGCTCCCCACAGGACGAAGTTCCAGCTGGCGCCGTGCCACAGGCCGCTGAGGAGGAAGACCACCCAGAGGTTGAAATAGGTGCGTGCGGTGCCGTGGCGGTTGCCGCCCAGGGGGATATAGAGGTAATTGCGCATGAAGGCTCCGAGGGTGATGTGCCAGCGACGCCAGAACTCGGTGATGCTGGCCGAGTTGTAGGGGTTGTCGAAGTTCTCGGGGAAGCGGAAACCCATGATGCGGCCGAGACCGATGGCCATGTCGCTGTAGCCGGAAAAGTCGAAGTAGAGCTGCATGGTGTAGGCGGTGATAGTGACCCAGGCGGTGCCGGTGTCCATGGCGGCAAGGTCGCCACCCAACGCCACGTCGACGGTACGCCCGATGACATCGGCGATGAGTACTTTCTTGCTCAGTCCGATGACGAAGCGGTAGAAGCCTTGCAGACATTCGTCCCAACGCAGGCGGCGACGGGCGGTGATTTGGTCGGCGATGTCGGTATAGCGCACGATGGGGCCGGCGATGAGCTGCGGGAACATGATGATGTATACCACATAGTCGGTAAGCCGCTGCATGGGGGTGTTGACGCCACGATAGGTGTCGACGACGTAGGTGATGGACTGGAAAGTGAAGAAACTGATGCCGATGGGCAGCAGCACCTTTGTCCACGTCATGGTGCCGAGACCGAGGGCAGAGAGCAGGGCGTTGGCGTTGTCGACAAAGAAGTTGGCGTATTTGAAGTAGGCCAGCAGGCCGAGACTGATGAGGATGGCACTGGCGCAGAGCAGCCGCTTGGCGGCGGGTCGGTCGGTGCGGTGCATGGCCTTGACCAGATAGCAGTTGGCAACGGTGGAGGCCAGCAGGATGAGGATGAAATCGGGTGCCCCCCAGGCGTAGAACACGATGGAGGCAAGCAGCAACACCAGGTTGCGTCCCTTGGACGGGACAAGGAAGTAGACCACAAGAAAGAGTGGCAGGAAATAGAGGAGGAATATGTGGCTGCTGAATATCACAGGGAGGAATTGAGAATTGAAAAGTGAAAATTGAAAAATAGCTTGCCGTCAATGCTTAATGTTTAATTCTTAATTGCTTGATGCGTTGCCAGTCCACCAGGGCAGTGAGGGCAAAGAATATAGCCATCAGGCATACCGAGAGGCTGCGGTAGGTGAACCAGTTGTGGAGGTAGGAGTGGTCGGCAGTGACCAGGTACCATAGCAGAGGGGGTACAGCAGTGAGCAGACAGAGCAGCGCGGTGCCTGACCCTTTGCGGTTGAAGCGCCAAAGTAGTAAAATCCCCATCAGGATAATAATCCAGATCACGTAGTCCCAAGGGATAAGCGAGAGATTGTTGGTGACGGCATCAATCCGTGAGTAGTCGATAGTGGCCCCGGCACGGATGGCGAACTGGCTGGCGCCGTCACGGATGACGTTCTCGCCGGTCAGGATGGTGGCGATGCCCCATTTGGCAACCCATGTGGCACCATAACCCACGGCCCACATCATCGATGCCACAGTCCATGTTCCCAGTTGCCGGAGCCATGAGCTGCCGTCGGGGTGGCGGTGCTGTTTCATCAGATAGACGCCCAGTGGGAGCCCCCACGTCATGACGGGACAGGTGAGGAGGTCAAAGAAGGCGGTCAGCGAGCCGCTGACGAAGAGCAGCAGGACCATCTGCTCCGGCCGCTGAACGCGGTAAGCCACCCACAGTGTGGCAGCCAGTGCGATAAGCAGCACGGGCAGGAACTGGATGGAGTTTTGCATCATGAAACAGTTGACAAAGGCCAGCGACAGGGCGAAGAAAAGCGCCACGGCTTTGCCTACACGGAGGAAAAGGGCTGCAGCAACCCATGCCAGCAGGACGGAGGAGATAAGATAGAACAGGATACGCAGCGAGGGGTAGTCCCAAAAGGAGAGCAGGAAACGCATAAGGAAGGTGCTGCCATGCCAGTAGCGGCCATAGTGGACGGTGTGCAGGGTGGTGTCGCCGGAGATGAAGCTTTTTAGGCTGGAGCACTGGCTTTGGCCGTCGTCACACCGGGGATTGAGCATCATGCTGGTGAGCAAGTGGTCGCTGCCACCGTTGCAGGCTTGGTTGAGGATGAGGGCGTCGGTGAAGTTGTCGAGATAGTAGGCCGGACGGCAAGAGTAGACAAACCAGAAGTCGCTCTGCAGGTCGTCCTTGGCAAGGGTGCGTGCCGTATGGCGGATGATGGGGGCGTTGGGAAGCAGGTTGGCAACAAGGGCAAAAAGCAGATAGGCTGCAATCAGTGCAGCGAAGACAACGGGATATTTTATCCACGGACGTTTCATGTCGCGAGGTGTTGGCTGTCTCCTTGCCGGAGTAGGCGGAGCTCGTAGTTCTTGCGGTCTTTGGTGACGATAACGTCAAGACAGAGGCCTGTGAAGAGCGACAGCAATGCCGCCAGCAGGAGGAACATGGAGACGATGAGTGTGGGGAATCGAGGTACCAGCCCCGTATGGAAGTACTCGACCAGAACGGGGATGAGCAACAGCACTCCGGCAAGGGAGAGGAATGCGGCCAGCCACGAGAAGAAACGCAGCGGGCGGTACTCTTTGTAAAGGAGGACGATGGTCTTGAGAACGCTGATGCCGTCGGAGAAGGTGTTGAGTTTCGACACGCTGCCCTGCGGGCGGTCGCGGTAGGCCACGGGCACCTCGCGCAGAAGGAAACGGCGGTCGAGGGCATGGATGGTCATCTCGGTCTCGATTTCGAAATTGCCCGACATAACGGGGAAGTTCTTGACAAAGGCACGGCTGAAGGCACGGTAGCCGGTCATGATGTCGTGGATGTCGGTATGCCAGAAACGGCGGATCAGCCAGCGCACTACGCGGTTGCCACCGTTGTGGAAGGGACGTTTGTTCTCGTTGAAGTAGGTGGAGGAAAGCCGGTCGCCTATCACCATGTCGACATGCTCTTCCAATACCGGTGTTACCATCTGGCGGGCTTGTTCGGCGGGATAGGTATCATCGCCGTCGGCCATCAGGTAGCAGTCGGCCTCCACCTCGCGGAACATGCGGCGTATCACGTTGCCTTTGCCCTGCATGGGTTCGTGGCGCACAATGGCACCCGCCTGCAGGGCCGTCTGGGCGGTGCCGTCGGTGGAGTTGTTGTCGTAGACGTAGATGTCGGCCTCGGGCAGTGCAGCACGGAAATCGGTCACCACTTTGGCAATGGTGGAGACTTCGTTGTAGCAGGGCAGGAGTACAGCAATCTTCATAAGGGGTGTCGACGACAAAGGGTTTGTTATCGGGCGGGGAGTACCACTACCTTGCGTGCCGGGTGTCCGGCAATCTGAACGAGATAGACACCGGGACGGTCGACCACAATACGTTGGGGATTGGCAGCGAAACGGATGGAGCTGCACAGGCGACCGGCGATGTCGAAGATGTGGATATCAAGTCCTTCGGCACCGGCAATCTGGATCATGCCGGGCAGCGAGGTGACAGTGGCTTCGGAAGTGTGGACGGGGTCGATGCCGATGGGTTCGACGTAGATGAAGTGAGCGATAAGAATGGAGTCGACAGTGACATCCACCGTGCGGGGGTTGGTGGTGTCGCCGTCATTCCAGTGGGTGAACTGGTGGTTGCGGAAGGGGACGGCACGCACCACGGCCGTGGAGTCGGTGCAGGTAGGCTCGACAATCACTTCGACAGTGCCCATGGAGGTGTCGGCAGCGTAGTACTGGAGTTTGTAGCCGGGGTATTCAATCAGATGGGTGAATTCGTTCCACCCCTCGGCAGTGGAATATTGGTCGTAGGAACCGCAGGGGATATGGACGCTGATTGTGCGGTCCACATCAAGGAAAGTGTTGTTGCCCAGCGTGGGCGGCTGGGTGTTGAGGACAACAATGTCGTTCAGGCTGGTGGCGTTGGCAAAAGCGTTGCTCTCGATGCGGTAGACCGAGGCGGGAATACGCACATGGGTGAGACGGGTGCAGTTGCGGAAGGTATAGGCCTTGATGGTGTCGAGACTCTCGGGCAGATAGATGTACTGCAGGTTGGAACACTCAACAAAGGCCGAGTTGCCGATATGGGTCACCGAGTTTGGGAGGTCGATGGTGCGCAGACGGTTGCACTCGCGGAACGTGAAGTCGCCAATGCTGGTGAGCGAAGTGGGTATGGTGAGGGTCATGAGACTGTTGCAAGCATAGAAGAGGTGGTTGGGGAGTAGGGTCACCGTGTTGGGGAGGACGATGGAGTCCAGCTGGCGGCAGACAGCAAAGACACCTTCACCCAGCGAGGTAAGGGTCTGTGGCAAAGAAATCTTCTTGAGTGCAATGCACGACTCGAAGGCACTTGTGCCGATGCTGGTGATGCCCGAGGAGGCCAGGGTGACGCTGCGGATAAGCGAGCAATACTGGAAGGCATAGTCGCCGATGGAAGTGATGGAATCGCCTACAATGACATCCTTGATGCGGGTGCAGTTGGAGAAAGCGTGGTCGCCGATGGCCTTGACCACGTAGGTCGTCCCCTGGTAGGTGATGGTGGAAGGGATGAAAAGACTGTCGGAAGGCTGGCGGTTGGTAGGCCAGTAGTTGTTCGAGTCGCCGTAATAGGTAACCACGGCAGTGTGATTGTCGTTGTCGACATTATAGTAGAGTCTCTTCCCGGCGGTGGTCACCGAAATGTCGTATGCCGAGGCTGAACCGATGCCTATAAAGAGTAGCATGGCGATGGCGACAAGTCTTCTTGCAATAATCATGGGAGATTTCATATTAATGTAAAGTATTTTTAATTAATGTGTTGTTTGAATAAAGTACGATTGTTTTCAGGCTACAAAGATACGCTTTTTTTTGAATTTAGAATTGAGAAGGTGTTGATATGTTGATATGTTTTATGTTGATATGTTGCGAACCGTATAAACGTATCAACATATAAACGTATCAACGATTCAACGATGCTCTCAATTCTCAATTCTCAACTCTCAATTCACAGGTTCAGGCTGTGGATAAGGCTGCCGAGGTTCGTGGTGAACAGCTTCACGCCGATGGCTAGCA
Organism: Bacteroidales bacterium; assembly: GCA_017550405.1. GTDB lineage: Bacteria > Bacteroidota > Bacteroidia > Bacteroidales > P3 > Colimorpha. The sequence goes on along the minus strand of JAFZPH010000022.1, from coordinate 1,353 downwards.
GGATGACACCGAAGAATTTGCGGAGGATAGAGATGAGCGTGCCGCCAAGCAGCCTCTCCAGACGGTCGATATAGCGCAGCACCAGGTAGTCGATAACAATGTTGATGAGCAAGGCGATGAGGATGTTCACATCGTCGTACTCCGCACGGAGCGAGATGATGGTGGTCAAAGCTCCCGGACCCGCTATAAGGGGAAAGGCGATAGGGACAACCGTGGAGCCCCCGCTGGAGGCGTCGTTCTTGAAGATTTCCACTCCCAGAATCATCTCGAAAGCCATGATGAACAAGACGATGGAGCCTGCGACGGCAAACGACTCGATGTCGACACCGAACAGTTTCAGCGCGGCATCGCCCAGGAAGAAGAAGATGACGAAAATCAGCAGCGAGATGAGTGCCGCGTAGAGGGGATGGAACTTGTTGCCGCTGTGTTTGAGGGAGAGAAAGATGGGGATGGACCCCGTGATGTCGATAATGGCAAAGAGAACCAGAAAGGCACCTACGATTTGGATAATATTAATCATAATGACAATGGTTTTTATGATGTTAATAATTACAATATATCAATGATGGTTTGCGTCACGCCGTTGAAGGTGATGGTGTCGCCGACACTTTTGCCTTTCAGCGCCATGTAGATGGGGGTCTGGGCACTGATGGCGAAGAAAACCTCCTGGGGCTGGGCTTCGGGGTTGTGGAAGGGGACCAAGAATTTTCCAGCACCGATACTGAGGAAGAAACGCTGCCTGTCGGTAATGACGATGGCACCATGGTCGGCCCTGTCGAAGGGACTGTGGTCGAGAAGCCCCTGCAGCACACGGATGCCAGCATTGGCATTGGCCAGCTGTTTGGCGTACATGTCGCGCGAACGCATCATCTTGGTGCGGTAGGAGTCGTAGCGGTCGACATTGGCCCCGTAGTCATTGCTCTGCTGCTGGGCAGAGTCCATCTCCTGCTTGGCGATAGCGGCCTGATGCCGCTGCAGTTCGAGGCAGGCCTGGATGATTTGTGTGCGATGCTGTTGACGTGTCATAATTTAAATAAACGCGGCAAAGGGAGATTTATTGTAGCAAAAATGAAAAAAGGGGCGGCGCAGCGCCGCCCCCTTTTGAGAAACTAGTTTTTCTAGTCTTACTAGTTTGACTAGTTGGGGAGATTACCTCACGATCAGTTTCCTGACCATGTTCACCTGTTCGCCGCTGATGCGGACGAAGTAGGTACCCTGGGCGAGTTTGTCGACTTCCATGGTCTTGACGCAGTCGCTGTTGCACTCGAGGGTCTCGGAGGCAACGGTGCGGCCGTTCATGTCGACCACTTCAATCTTCACCTTGCCGTTCACGCCGCCCACGGTGATGGTGGT